>NZ_VWVS01000022.1:0-120427 GCF_008638355.1 Nocardiopsis deserti
TAATCAAAGGAACCTCGCACACGAACCTTGCGGTTCTGTGTGTCGGGGCCAAAACAAACATGGCTTAAAGAAAATCAAACACGCGCTGTTGAGTTCTCAAGAAACAACCGCTCTTCGCTTACAAGCCACTGTGGGCTTTTCCGCCGAAGGCGTCTGCGTTTCCGCTTTGTTGTGTCTTTACTTTATCAGGTGTTCCGCACCCCGCCAAATCGGCGGTTTGTGGTGTTCCTGGTCGGGGTAAAGCCCGTTTCCCGTTTCGCTTCCGTGTTTCCTTGGAAGCGCCTCCCAAAGCCTAGCCGACTCGGAGCAGTGCTCGAACCGACTCGATTGAGAGGGAGGAAGGATGTCGCCGGACCCGGTCCGGTGCCGAGTCGACCCGAGGGCCGCTCGCCGTCCCGCAGCGACTCGTTCAAGTATAGGGAGGGCGGGGGCAGACGTCAAGCCGGAGCCCGGTACGCGCGTCAACCGCGCGGTCCGGGACCCTGTCGCCCCTGCCGGGCGGCTTGTACAGGCCCCTGTGACGTGCGCGGACCTCACACCGGGTCCGCGCTGTTACGTCGGCTTTTGTTCAGACAACGGGCATCCTGCCCGGAAGGTTCCTGCTCGAAACCCGCTGGCCCTGTGCTCCTGGTCCCCTGTCTGTTCCACACCCCCGCGCCCGCTGTCCTCGTAGGAGCTCAACGAGCGCAGCGGGCGCGGGATCAGGAGACGGCCGGGCCGTGCCCGGGTACGGGGACGCGACGGTACCCGGGTACGGCCGCGGGCCGGTGGTCGACACCGGCCCGCCAAGCGGGACGTCAACCGTTGAGGACGAGGCCGCCGATGTTGCGCTTGCCCTTGCGCAGCACGACGAAGCGCCCCTGGAGCACGTCCTCGGCACTGAGCACGGCATCCACGTCGGTGACCTTGACGTTGTTCACGTAGGCCCCGCCCTCCTGGATGGCGCGGCGGGCGGCGGACTTGCTCGGCGTCAGGCCGCTCCGCGCGAACGCGTCGGTCACGAGCAGCCCGTCGACGGTCCCGTCGGCCTCGGCCCTGGGGACCTCGGCCAGGGCGGCGTCCAGCGTGCGGGCGTCCAGGTCGGACAGGTCCGCGCGGCCGAACAGCGCCAGGCTGGCCTCCTTGACCTTGCGGCACTCCTCCTCACCGTGCACGAGGGTGGTGAGGTCCTCGGCCAGGACCCGCTGGGCGGCGCGGGCCTGCGGACGCTCCTCGGTCTGGCGCTCCAGCTCCTCGATCTCGTCGCGGCCGCGGAAGCTGAAGGTCCTCAGGTAGCGGACCACGTCGCGGTCGTCGGCGTTGAACCAGAACTGGTAGAAGGCGTACGGCGAGGTCAGCTCGGGGTCGAGCCAGACGCTGCCGGACTCCGTCTTGCCGAACTTGGTGCCGTCGGCCTTGGTGAGCAGGTTCGTGGTCAGCCCGTGCGCCTGGCCGTGCGGCTCGTTGCCGTCCATCCTGCGGACCAGGTCCAGGCCCGCGGTGATGTTGCCCCACTGGTCGGAGCCGCCGGTCTGGAGCGTGCAGCCGTAGCGGCGGTAGAGCTGGACGTAGTCGTAGGACTGGAGGAGCACGTAGCTGAACTCGGTGTAGCTCATGCCCTCGCCGTCGAGCCGGCTCCTCACCGTCTCCCGGGCGAGCATCTGGTTGACGCTGAAGTGCTTGCCGACGTCGCGCAGCAGCTCGATGGCGTTGATCTCGCCGAGCCAGTCGGCGTTGTTGGCCAGGACGGCGTCGGTCGGCTCCGGCTGCTCGCCCTCGGGGGTGAAGCGCAGGAACGCGGACAGCTGCCCGCCCAGGTTGTCGACCCAGCCCCGCACGGTCTCCAGCGAGTTGAGCTGGCGCTCGGCGTTGGGCTTGGGGTCGCCGATGAGACCGGTGCCGCCGCCGACCAGCGCGATCGGGCGGTGCCCGGCCTGCTGGAAACGGGCCAGGGTCAGGATCTGGGTGAGGTGGCCGACGTGCAGGCTGCCCGCCGTCGGGTCGAATCCGCAATACAGGGTGATCGGACCATCGGCGAGCGCCTTGCGCAGTGCGTCAAGGTCGGTCGTCTGCGCGAGCAGGCCGCGCCACTGGAGTTCGTCGATGATGTCGGTCACTGTGTTGCTCTCTGTTGTGTAGGCGGGCCCCGCGGGGCTCGTTCTGCCTTGAAGTGTAGGCCGGACGCGACGGAACGCCATCCGGTTTTCCCGTCTCCCCACGCTATCGGCTGTGGTGGAGCCGCAGATCGCACGGCCCCGCCCCGACACGGACACACCCCCCTCCGAAGAAACCGACGGGATCCCCTTGACCCGAATGGCTAATGGCATTAGCTTTTTGGTTATCAGGGAAAGCCAAACGGCAGGGAGAGCACAGTGCACCACCTCACACGCCCCCAGGGGCGGATCGCCTACGACCTCTACGGAGCCGGGAACACCGGACCGCTCGTGGTCTGCGTGCCCGGTATGTTCGACCACCGCCACTCCTTCCGCTTCGTCGGCGCGGGCCTGGCCGAGGCCGGGTACCGGGTCGCCGCCATGGACCTGCGCGGCCACGGTGACAGCGACACCACCTTCGACGACCACACCAGCCGGGCGGCGGCCACCGACGCCCTCGCTCTCGCCGAGGAGCTGGGCGGCGGGGACGTGGTCATCGTGGGCAACTCCCTGGGCGCGGGCGCCGCCGCCATCGCGGCCAAGGAGCGGCCCGACCTGGTGGCGGGTATCGCCCTGCTCGGCCCGTTCCTGGGTCCGCCCTCCCCCGGCCTGTTCACCCGCGTCGGCCAGCGGTTGCTCCTGATGCGCCCCTGGGGCCCCCGCGCCCTGACCGCCTTCTACGACCAGTTGCACACCGGCCGCAAGCCCGAGGGGCACCGGCGCCAGTTGGAGCTCGTCCTCGAGATGCTGCGTCCGGCCGACCGCTACCGCGCCGTGTACCGGACGATCTACGCGCGCAACGAGACCGTCGCCGACGCCGAGGGGATGCGGGCCCGGGCCGTGGTGGTCATGGGCGAGCAGGACCCCGACTGGAAGGACCCGCGCGCCCATGCCGCACGGGTGGCCTCCGTGGTGGGGGGTTCGGTACTGATGGTGCCCGAGTGCGGCCACTACGCCCACGCGCAGCGGCCCGACGTGGTCGTGCCCGCCGTGGAGGCGCTCGTCGGGGAGGTCGTGGCCGGTGCCTAGGGCGGGACTGACCCCGGCGGTGGTGGCCGAGGAGGCGGCACGGCTCAGCGACGAGGAGGGGTTCGACTCCCTGTCCCTGGCCGCGGTCGCCAAGCGGCTCGGGGTGGCCACTCCCAGCCTGTACAAGCACGTGGACGGACTGACGGGGCTGCGCCGTGAGGTGGCGCTGCTGGGCGCGAACGGGATCGGCGAGGAGGTGCAGCGCGCCGCGGTGGGCCGGTCCGGTCCGGAGGCGCTGCGCGCGACGGCCGACGCCTACCGCCGCTACGCGCACGCCCACCCGGGGCGCTACGTCGCCCTCCAACAGTTGCCGGTGCTGGCCGGGGCCAGGGCCGAGCTGACCACCGACCCTGTGCGGGTCCTGGCCGCCGTCCTGCGCGGGTTCGGCATCCCCGAGGACCAGGACGTGCACGCGATCCGGGCGCTGCGCAGTTCGTTGCACGGGTTCGTGGACCTGGAGACGCGCGGCGGCTTCGGTCTGCCCGAGGACGTGGACCAGTCCTACGCGCTGCTGGTGGAGGGGTTCGTCCGCGCCTTCCAGGAGTGGCCGGGCGCCGTGCCCGGCACGGTTGTGGCACACGAGAACACGGGGAGGGGGTAGACGATGCTGGCAGGACACTTCGGGGTCGCGGGCCTCGTCAGGGCGTGGCGCCCGGAGCTGCCCATGGGTGCGCTCCTGGTCGCGACGCAGTTGCCGGACCTGGTCTTCCTTCCCCTGGCGGCGCTGGGTGTGGAGAGCGGGGGACCGGCCGAGGCCGGTCTGAGCGGCTACGGGTCCCTCCTCGTCCGCGCGGAGTACTCCCACGCCCTGGCCAGCAACCTGGCGCTCGCGTTGTTGGTGGGCGCTCTGGCACACGTGTTGCTCCGTGGGCGGTGGGGCCGGGACGCCGGTCTGGTTCTGGGCGGGGTGGTGTTCAGCCACTGGCTTCTGGACCTGCTCGTGCACCGGCCGGACATGCCGTTCCTGCCCGGTGGCGCGGGCGGGCTGCCGATGCTGGGCCTGGGGTTGTGGGAGACGCCGGTGGCGGCGGCCGTGGTGGAGGGCGCGCTGGTGCTGGCGGGCACGGTCCTGTACGCCTGGCGCACGCTCCGGGACCAGCCGAACCGGGGCCGGGCACGGCTCTACAGCGCGGGTGTGGGTCTGCTGCTGGTGGGTTCCTTCGTGTTCGACCTCCTCGCGTCCTGACGTCCCCTTCGCCCCCGTCGACGCGGCTCCCGGTGAGCAACACCTGGCTCCGAGCGGTGTTACGGCCTCACCCGGGCATGGGCCAAGCTGGTGGACACGACCGTGCGCCGTCCGTGTACGGCGCCCAACCCGTTGTGGAGCCCCTGATGCCCAAGAAGGCCGCGTCGAAGATCGGTGGTCTGGTGACCGCCGTGGTCGGCGTCCTCGCCGTCGCCGCGTTCGTGCTGTACCAGCTGGGAGTGATCGAACCCGATCCCGAGCGCACCGCCGAGCCCCGGGACGACGGTTCGTCCGTGCCCGGGGACGGCGGCGCCTCCTCGTCGGTGGAACAGGCCCGACAGCGGATGGAGGAGTTGCGGATGGAGGAGGAGAACGATCCGCCGGGGTACGACCGGGCTCTGTTCCCCCACTGGGACAGCGGCGTGCAGGACAACTGCACCACCCGTCAGGTGGTCCTGCTGCGCGACGGCGAGGACGTGCGGGTCGACGACGACTGCCAGCCGGTGTCGGGGTCCTGGTACAGCCCCTATGACGGGGAGACCCTGACCGAGGCGGAGGACCTCGACATCGACCACATGGTGGCCCTGAAGGAGGGCTGGCGCTCGGGCGCCCACGCGTGGACGACCGAGGAGCGCGGACGCTTCGCCAACGACCTGGACTCCTCCCAGCTGTGGGCGGTGAGCGCGTCGACCAACCGTTCCAAGGGCGACTCCGACCCCGCCGACTGGCTGCCGCCGCTGGAGTCCTCGCACTGCGACTACGTGGTCTCGTGGATCGAGGTCAAGCACGTGTGGGACCTGACCGTCGATCCGGACGAGGAGGCGGCGCTGCGCGAGGTGCTCTCGGGCTGCTGAGGCCGGTTCAGGCGGGATTGGCGACTCTGACGCCCCGGGCGGTGGCCAGGAGCTCCTTCTGGCCGACGAGGCCGAAGGCGTCGCGGACCTCCACCGCCACCCCCTGGAAGGGCGTCCAGAACGCCTCGGTATCGCCGTGCAGGGCGGTAAGGCCGTTGTTGTCGAACTCGGTGAGCCCCCAGTCGGGCGAGCGTTCGTGGTACTCGGTCAGGAAGTCGCGGACGGCGGGCAGGTCGGTGAGCCCGTCGCCGCGCATGACCAGGACCTGGAGGACCACCCTGGCCCCTCCCCCCTCCAGGGTCGTCTCCCACACCCGGCTGGAGAAGGACACCCCGCCCCACTCGTAGTCGAAGTCGGAGACCGAGGTCTGGTCGTCGATCTGGTCGGGCAGGTGCCCGATGGTGAATCCGTCCAACTCTCCCCCTCGTGGGCTGGCTGCGGCCGGGGCCGCGACGAGTGCGAGCGCGGCGGCGAGGACCGCCGCGACCCACCGGAGAACACGCATGGTCACCTCCGGCGGCGGTCGCGGGACCCTCCCACACCGCCGCCACCTCTTATGGTGGGACGCCGCGAGGGCCCGTTCCAGAGTGTCCTCGAACCTGTGGACAACCCCCGCCGACACGCACGGGGTCCGCGTCGGAGCCCCCTACCCCGCCGTTCAGGGGACGAACGTGTCGGTGAGGAACTCGGCGATCGCCAGAGAGGACGTGGCCGCGGGCGAGGGTGCGTTGCGCACGCACACCACACGCCCGTGGGTGTCCACGTGGAAGTCGTCGAGCAGGGAGCCGTCCCGGGCCAGTGCCTGGGCGCGCACTCCGGACGGGGCCGGGCGCAGGTCGGCGGCGGCCAGCTCGGGCAGCAGCCGTCGGGCCTGGGCGGCGAACGCGGCCCGCGAGGCGGACACGAGGGTCTCCCGGGCGCCCACCGTCCAGTGGCGGCGGGCCAGGCGCCAGAAACCGGGCCAGGACAGGGTCCGCGCGAGTTCCCGGGTCCGCACGTCGCGTGCCCGGTACCCTTCCAGCGCGGTGGCGAGGATGGCGTTGGGCCCGGCCATGACCTCGCCGTGGACGTGGCGGGTCAGGTGCACCCCGAGGAAGGGGTACCGCGGGTCGGGGACGGGGTAGAGCAGGCCGTTCACCAGGTGGCGGCGCTCGGGGACGAGCTCGTGGTACTGGCCGCGGAAGGGCACCACCCGGGGATCCTCCGCGGCGCCCGCCATACGGGCGAGGCGGTCGCTGTGCAGGCCGCCGCAGACCACCAGGCGGTCGAAGCGGTGGATGGTCCGCTCGCCCCGGGGGTCGCCGGTGAGGACGCGGACGCCGTCGTGCTCCTGGCGCAGGTCCAGCACGGGTGTGTTGAGCAGTACCCGGCCGCCGGACCGGCGCACGTCGTCGGCGAACTGCTCGGCGACGGCGACGAAGTCGGTGACGGCGGTGGTCGGCGAGTGCAGGGCGGCGACGCCCGCCGCGTGGGGTTCGATCGCGCGCAGGCCCTCGGGGCCCAGTCGGGTGACGCCGGGGACGCCGTTCTGCCGCGCGCGGCGTTCGACGTCGTCCAGGCGTGCCTCGTCGTCGGCGTCGGCGGCCACGAGGACCTTGCCGACCTCCTGGTAGGGCAGCCCGTACTCGGCACAGTAGTCCCGGAGCAGGCCGACGCCGCGTCGGCACAGCGTGGCCTTCAGGGAGCCGGGTCTGTAGTAGAGCCCGGCGTGGACGACGCCGCTGTTGTGGCCCGTCTGGTGCGCGGCGACCCGGTCCTCCTTCTCCAGGACGGTGACACGTGTGCCGGGGCGGTGGAGGGTGAGGCGGCGGGCGAGGGCCAGGCCGACGATGCCCGCTCCGATGACGCCGATGTGTTCGGTGCTGCGCATGGCGGCACGCTAGCAACCCGGGTCCGGACGGGAGGCGGGCGGACCGGTCACAGCGCGCGCAGACCGACGAGGACGGCGTGCAGCAGGTCCTCCCGGCCCAGCGGGCGCGAGGGGCCGCAGCGCTGGAGCGAGCCGTCGGCGACCATGTCGGAGACGATGCCCCTGACCTGGCCGACCGGCAGGCGCACCTCGGCGGCGAGCTCGACGACGGTACGCGCGCGCAGGGCGTGGCGGAGCAGGGCCTCGCGTTCGGGCCGCAGCAGCTCGTGGCGGCCCGGGACGCGCGCGGCGACGACGAGGCTGAGCAGGTCGGGCTCGTCCGGACCGCAGCGGGGAACGCCGAAGGCACGGGCGTCGGGGTCGCCCGCGGCCACGGCGAAGGGGCGCAGGAAGCGCTCCTGGCCGGGTTCCTCCTCTGGGCAGGGGAGGACCGGGGGCGGGGACGGGTCCGGGTGGGCTCTGGGGGCGTTGGCGGCCGCTCTGCGACCGGGGGTGCCGTCAGCTCTCACCGTTCCCCCTCGGCTGCGTGGGGGCGGGTGCGCGCGCCGCGCCGTCGGGCCACGGTTCGGGGGCGGGTTCCTGTCCGAGGGGGCGGCCAGGCGGGTCGGGGAGCAGGTACTCCCCCGTGTTCCCCGGCGGGGCGGCGACGGGTCCGCCGGACGCGGGAACGTGTCCCTGCGGTCCGGTGTGCGTGAGGACGACGCCGTGCGGTCCGGTCCGGTCCGGCTGCGGGGCGAAGGGCTGCGGACCCGTCTGACCTCCGCGCACGGAGACCTGCGGCCCGGTCCGGTCCGGCCACGGCACGAAGGACTGCGGACCGCTCTGCCCGAGAGGCGGCACAGGAACCTGCGGGTCACTCTGCCCGGCACGTCCCACAGGAGACTGCGGACCCGTCTGACCTCCGCGCACGGAGACCTGCGGCCCGGTCCGGTCCGACCGCGGCACGAAGGACTGCGGACCGTCCTGTCCGGAGGCTGCGGCGGGAACCTGCGGGCCGGTCCGTCCGTGGACGGTGCCGTCCGCGCCGCCCGCGGTGTGGCCGCGCAGGGGGATGGCGGCCCGCACGGGAGTCGCCCCCCACCCGGTCGGGACGCCCCCCTCCCGTCCGTTCGCCGCAGAGCGGCCCGTGGGCGTGCCCGCGACCGTCACGAGGTTGTCGACCGGCTCCAGCAGGGAGGCGGGGATGAGCACGGTCGCCCGGGTGCCCCCGTAGGGCGAGGGCCGCAGCCACACCCGGACCCCGTGCCGCCCGGCCAGGCGGGACACCACGAACAGGCCCAGCCGGGGGTCCTCGGGCAGGGCCATGACGTCGAACTCGGGAGGCTGGGTGAGCGTGCGCTCGGCCTCCGCGTAGCCGCGCTCGGACATACCCAGGCCCCGGTCCTCGACCTCCACCACCAGCCCCTCCGCGGCCGGGGTGCAGCCGACGTCCACGGGTGTGCCCGCCGGGGAGAACTGCGTGGCGTTCTCGACCAGCTCGGCGAGCAGGTGCACCACGTCGGCCACCACCTGCCCGTGCACGAGCACGCGGGGCGCCGAGGTCAGCCGGACACGCTCGAAGTCCTCGGTCTCGGCGATGGCGGCGCGCAGAACGTCCACGAGCGGACGGGGCTGGCGCCAGCGGCGGGCCGACTGCCCCCCGCCGAGGATGATGAGGTTGTCGGAGTAGCGGCGCGCGCGGGTGGCCAGGTGGTCCAGGCGGAACAGGCGGCGCAGCGCCTCGGGGTCCTGTTCGTGGTACTCGATCTCGTCGAGCAGACGGAGCTGGCGCTGGACCAGGGCCTGGTTGCGGAAGGCGATGCCCAGGAAGGCGCGGTTGGCCCCCCTGCGGATCTCGGCCTGGAGCACCGCCGACTCCACGGCGGTGAGCTGGGCGGCGTCGAAGGCCTCGGCGACCTGGCCGATCTCGTCGTCCCCCCACTCGTCCAGCGGCGGCAGCTCCTCCTGCACGTCGACCTTCTCGCCGCGCTGGGCGCGGTCGACGATGTCGGGCAGGTCACCGTCGCGGTCCAGGATCTGTTCGCGCAGGTGGGTCAGGCGCTCGGTGAGGCGGCGCGAGGAGCGGCCGACCACGGCGATGGCCACCGCGCCGCCCGCCAGGGTGAGCGCTGCCGCCGCCACGCCCAGGGAGACCCGCAGCAGGGCGGCGCTCCAGGCCAGGTCGACGGTGCGCCGGGCCTGGATTCCGGCCAGGTCCTGTAGCGCCAGGGCGGCCTCGGCGGAGGAGTCGTCCCACGCGTCCGCCCTGATGTCGACGTCGGCGTTCCAGTTCGAGCCCCCGGCCCCCTCCCCGGATTCGTCCGGCTCGGCGAGCGGGCGCCGGGTGACGATCTGGCGGCTGAGCTCCTCCGCACGGGACCAGGCGGGCAGGGAGACCACCTCCTCGTGGTGCGCGGCCACGCTCGGGTGCATGGCCGCGTCGACCGACTCCAGGGTGTCGCGGTAGGCGGCGGTGAGGTAGGTGAAGTGCGCCGTCTCCTCGTAGCTCATCTCGCCCCGGGCGATGGCGCCCGCGAGCAGCGCGTCGGCGGTGGAGTAGGCGGAGGAGGCACCCATGAGCTCGCTGGTCAGGACGGCGTCGGTGAGGTTCTCCCCGCCGTCGGTGGTGTGCACGAGCGCGGTGGTGGCGCCGGTGGTGCCCGCCAGGACCTCGCCGTAGCGCAGGATGGTCTCCTCCTGCCCGACGCCGTGCCCGTCCACGTCCGCGCGGACCTCGTCGAGGATTCCGGCGCTGTCCACCAGGGCGGTCGCGCTGCGTTTGACCTCGTCGTCGCGGGTTCCGCGCAGTCGCTCGGCGAACGCGACGGCCTCGGCCATGGCGGCGTCGGTGTTCTCCCGCTGCTCGTCGAGGGAGGCGCCGACCTCGTCGTCGCGGGTGCCGGTGCTTTCGAGGCGGCCCAGGTGGACCAGGGAGAGGCGGCGTTCGGCGCTCACCTCCTCCGCCGCCTCGGAGAAGACCTGTGCTCCCTCGCGCGCCTGGACGACGGCGCCCATGAACTGGACGGCGCGGATCGTGCCGACGGCGGCCACGACGAGCCAGAGCGCGAGGAAGCACAGGCTCGGGATCAGCACGATGCGGGTGAGCTGCCTCCGGATCGTGGGCGCGTTGTCGCGGGTTCTGCGCATGGCCCCCTCCAGCCTGTGCGGTTGCCGGGCGGCGAGAGGGCGCCCCGGCGGCTTTCGGTCGAGCCGAGGCTATCGAAAAATCCTTGCTTTATGCTGTCAAACGATCACTATCAGTTGCCTTTTCTTTGGCGGCTCTCCCCCGTGGACGTGCTACCACCGCTCCCGGGCGAAGAATCCGCAGGTCCGGACGCCGGGTGCACACGACGGGGGCCGCCCGCTGCGCGGACGGCCCCCGGGAGGGCACACCTTCGTGTGCCGGGGTACGGCGTGTCGCGCCCCCAGGGCGCTGTCGGGGAGGCTGCGTTCGTCGCGGCCGCGTGCCGTCAGGACTCCGGGCGGTGCCGGGAGCCCACCGGGGCGGGCAGTTCCTCGACCGTGGGCGGCTGCTCCACTCCCAGGGAGTTGAGGACCTCGGCGTAGCGCAGGGCGGCGATCTTGCCCAGCAGGCTGTCCGCGCCCAGGGGCGCGCCGAGCCTGGCGCCGAAGCGCGCGGCGAGCGCCTCCAGCTCCTCGCGGGGCAACTCCGGCCCCAGGGCGCTGGGCGCGATCACCGGGCGCTTGCAGCCGCCCTGGCGCAACTGGCCCACGATCTGTTCGACCGCGGCCTCGTTCTCCAGGTCGGCGGGCAGCACGGTCAGGCCCAGGCGCGCGGCGAGCAGCACGGCGCTCACCCCGGCGGCCCCGGCCGCGGCCTCACCGCCCACGGCCCCGACGATGATGCCGTCCGCCATGGTGGTGTCACGGGCGACCACGCTGATCAGGCGCATGCGGTCCGCACGCACGTATCCCGACTCGGCCAGCCGCAGGTGCAGCACCTCGGCGAGCATGGGGTGCGGCCCCAGGCCCTCGGTGACGCGCGCTTCGGTGCCCGTACGGGCCACGGCCGCCTCGATCGCGGCGGAGGTGCCCGCGTGCGGTGCGGTGACCAGCGGGACGACGACGGCGGACAGGGGGCTGCCCTGCGCGTCCTTGAGATCGGTGAGTGCCTCGGTGAGGCTCTGCTCGTCGCCCTCGGTGTGGCCGTAGCGGATGGTGACCTCGGGGCGGTAGGCGCGCACGAGGTCGGCCATCCGGGCACCGATCGACTCACCGTCGGCGCCCCTGGCCCGGTCGGCCGTGCCCGGGACCGCCATGATCAGGGCGGGGGTGCCGAACCAGTTGTCGAAGGACAGCGGGTTGCGGTGGCGGCCGGAGCGCCGCTTGGGCAGTTCGCGTGGGGGAAGTCGGTCAGAGTTTCGCATACCAGGATTCAGATGAGAGGCGGATGGGGCGCCCGGTGGGGCCGGTGGTCACTGCCGCGACATTGTAGCGTTCGGCACCCTGTTTCATGGGCGTGTCCCCCGAACGTATACCGGATCGGATCCGAGGGGATTGTCCGGGTCGGCGACCCGCACGTGTCACCCGCTCATGACGGGATTCCGGCCCCGGATCACATGGGTGACCAGCTCCACCAGCACCTCCTTGCAGGACTCGCGCTCGCGGGCGTCGGCCATGACGACCGGCACCTCGGCGGAGATGTCCAGCGCCTCGCGGACCTCCTCCCGGCGGTAGGTGGTGGAGCCCTCGAAGCGGTTCACCGCGACCACGAACGGCACCCCGCGGCGCTCGAAGAAGTCCACGGCGTGGAAGCAGGTGTCCAGGCGGCGGGTGTCGGCCAGCACGACCGCGCCCAGCGCCCCCTGGGAGAGCTCGTTCCACATGAACCAGAACCTGTCCTGTCCGGGGGTGCCGAACAGGTACAGGACGATGTCGGGGTTAATGGTGATACGGCCGAAGTCCAGGGCGACCGTGGTGGTGGTCTTGTCCTCCACTCCCCCCAGGTCGTCCACGCCGTAGCTGGCCTCGGTCATCACCTCCTCCGTGCTCAGCGGGGCGATCTCACTGACGGAGCCGACCAGTGTGGTCTTGCCCGCGCCGAATCCCCCCGCCACGATGATCTTGACCGCTTGGGGGATCGCCTCCTGCGGCCTGGTGTCAGAGTCTGCGGATGCCATCGAGTACCGCCTGAAGTACTTTCTTCTCGGGGAGCTGGGTCATGGGCGCCCGGGTGCGCACGTCGCCGTCGGCGAGGAGGTCTCCCAGGAGCACCCTGACGACGGTCAGGGGGATGTCGAGCCGGGCGGAGATCTCGGCCACCGATATGGGTCTGCGGCACAGGCTCAGGATGGCCTGCTGTTCGGGCTCCCCCTCCCGGTCCCCGCGGTCCGCGGCGGCGACGACGATGGTGACCAGGTCCAGGCTCGGACCTGTGCGGGGCCGGGTGCGGCCCCCGGTCATGGTGTACGGGCGCACGAGCTGACCCGAGGGGGCGTCACCGAGCACGACACCCGGCGAGGGCCCCTCCGACGTCGGGTGCCCGCGGCCCCGGTACCAGGCCAGCGCCCGGCGGCCGGACAGCGGTTGCGCCGCCTCGTCCGGGGTCGAGGGTACGGCCGGTGGCGCTCCGCGCCGCTCTCCGGACGTGCTCATGAACCGGCGCTCCCGGTGACGGTGAGGTGGTCCGGAGAGCGGCGCGGAGCGGCGGTGAGGAACTGGCCCACCCGCTTGACCCGCAGGTTCATCTCGTAGGCGACCAGTCCGACGTCCGCGTCCTCGGTGGCCAGCACCGCCAGGCACGCTCCCGCGCCCGCGGCGGTGACGAAGAGGTAGGAGTGCTCCATCTCCACCACGGTCTGGCGGACGTCGCCGCCGCCGAAGTGGCGCCCCGTCCCGCGCGCCAGGCTCTGAAACGCCGACGCCAGGGCGGACAGGTGCTCGGCGTCCTCGGAGGCCAGCCCCCGCGAGCCTCCGAGCAGCAGTCCGTCGGCTGACAGCACGATCGCGTTCTCGGCGCCGACGACGCGGTCGACGAGGTCGTCCAGGAGCCAGTCCAGGTTGTCAGTGGCCTTGCTCTTGCCCACCATGTCAGTCGCTTTCTCCCGTGTGATCGTCGGCGCTCGCACCGACCTGACCGTCACTGCTGTGTTCACGTCCGTCGGCGTCGGCCCCGATGTCCGCGGCCCGGCCGCGCCGGGTCCCGGTGCTGAAGGCGTCCATCATCCGACGCGCCTGTTCGGGGGTGCGCCGTGAGGAGCCCGGGGGGTCGGGTTCCTCCCACTCCGGCGGGTCCGCGGCTCTGAGCTGGGGGGCGAGGCTGGCCTGCCTCCTGCGTCGGGGAAGTCCGGGGCGGTCGGGCCCGGCACCGACCCGGCCGGACCCGGGTTGGGTCCCGGGTTCGGTCCCGGGGGCAGCGTCCGCGGTTTCGGGGTCGGTGGCGGGCGACGGTACCCGGCGCAGCAGGGGCGTGCTCCGGGCCGGGCGTACGCCGTCGTCGTCGCGTGGGACCGGGCGCAGGAGGGGCCGGGTCCGGTGGGGGGCGTCCTGCACGGTGAGCAGGTCGCTGTGCTGACCCGACGGCTCCGGGGACACCGAGTGGGCGCCCTGGCGGATGGCCGCGCGGGGCCGTTCGGGCGCGCTGGAGGAGGAGGCGACCAGGGCACCGGGAACGAGTACCACGGCCCGGGTGCCGCCGTAGGGCGAGTGCCGCAGCTGCACCCGGATGGCGTGCTTGGCGGCGAGGCGGGCGACGACGAACAGGCCCAGGCGCGAGTCCCCGCCGGAGGTCATGACGTCGAACTCGGGAGCCTCACTGAGGGTGCGGTTGGAGCTGGTCAGGACCTCCTCGGTCATGCCCAGGCCCCGGTCCTCGATCTCCACGGCCACCCCCTTGGGCACGGACTCGGTGGCGATGGTGACCTGGGTGTGCGGCGGCGAGTAGGCGGTGGCGTTCTCGACCAGCTCGGCGAGCATGTGGATGACGTCGGCCACGGCGGCGCCGGACAGCGACAGGTCGGGCACGGAGGTCAGCCGGACCCTGGTGTACTCCTCGGTCTCGGAGATGGCGCCGCGCAGGATGTCCACGAGCGGGACAGGGTGGCGCCAGCGGCGGCCGGGCTGGGCGCCGCCCAGGATGATGAGGTTCTCGGCGTGGCGGCGGCCCCGGGTGGCCAGGTGGTCGAGCTGGAAGAGGCTCTCCAGCAGGTCGGGGTCCTCCTCCTCGCGCTCGACCCGGTCCAGCAGCTGGAGCTGGCGCTGGAGGAGGGACTGGTGGCGGTGGGCGATGCCGAGGAAGACCCGGTTGACGCCCGCGCGGATGTCGGCCTGTTTGACGGCGGCGGCGACGGCGGTGCGCTGGGCGATGTTGAAGGCGTCGGCGACCTGTCCGACCTCGTCGTCGCCGTGGTCGAGCTGTTTCATCTCGGTGTCGAGGTCCACGTGCTCCCCCGACTCCAGGCGGCGCACGATGCGGGGCAGGTCGCTGCGCGCGCTGCCCAGGGTGTCGGCACGCAGCTGGGCGAGCCGGTAGGTGAGGCGTCCGGCGGAGCGGGCGGCCACGCCGTAGGCGAGGGTGCCCGCGAACAGGGAGGTGATGCTGCCGCCCACGGCGAGGGTGAGCATCCAGGAACTGGCCTGCTCGGTGGCGGTGACAACGCCGGCGGCGCGCGCGGCGGTGATGTCGGCCAGTTCGGTGTTGACCTGGTCGGCGGCCTCGCGCCAACCGCCGAGCCCCTCGGGCGGCGCGGGTTCGCGGACCTGCTCGCCGGTGAGGGCGTCCACGGTGACCGGGGCCTGGTACGTGGCGAGGGTGTCGGCGATGGCCAGGGCGTCCTGCCAGGGGCGGCTCCCGGCGAGGGCGGTCAGGGCGGGGGGGTCGCCGTCGTCGGCGGCGAATCCGGGAGGGGCCATGTCGACGCGGTGGCGGGCGTCGGTGGTGAGCGCGGTGACCTGGGCCTGCTGGAAGCGGTCGAGGGAGTCCTCGGCGAGCACGGCTCCGATGAGGGCGTCGGCGTGGCTGAAGCTCTCCTGGGCCCACATCAGGTCGGTGACGGCGGCGGCCTCGGCGGTGGCGGGGCCGTTGTCGAGGGAGCGGGCGGTGCCGGCGTAGAGGCGGATGCCCTGCCCGATCGCGGTGGTGTAGACGGTGAGGGCGTCCTCGGGCGGGCCGGGATCGGCCAGGCTCTGGGCGCGCAGCTCCGCGACCTCGGTCAGGGAGGCGAAGAAGTCCTCGGTGAGGGGCGCGGTCGCCGGGTCGTCCTGGTCGCCGATGGTGCCGCGCAGGTCGTGGACGGGGACGAGCGCCTCGTCGGTGCGCGAGACCGCCTCGACCAGGGCGGCGCGGCCGTCCTCGGCGGGGTCGGCGAGGTACTCGGCGCTCAGGCGGCGTTCCTCCTGGAGGAGGGTGAGCGCGGCGGCGAGCCGGATCCCGGCGCGGCCGTCGCCGACCGAGGAGCGCAGCGACACCGCCTGGGCGAGTATGGCCGTGCTGAGGACGACGAACAGCGCCAGGAAGGTGATGCTGGGGATCAGTACGATCCTGTTGATCTGAGCCCTGATGGCGCTGCGGCCGGTGCCTCCCGTGTTCCTCATTGCGTTCCTCCCACGGACTGGTCGCGGGCGCCTGTCGGACGTGGTCGCACCGCACGACGCGCGGATGCGCCGGAAGTGCCGTGCACCGAGGAGTCGTCACGGTCCGCACAGGGCAGACCACGCCTGGTGCCCGCAGACTCAGGACGCTACCGCACTCTCACCGCGGGTGCCGGGCGAATTCCAAAATGGGTGTGACGTGGGCGCGGCTGCCGCGAACACGGTCGCGGAAGAGGGCTCCGCGAACGCGTACGGGCGCGCTGACCACGGTGGTGATCAGCGCGCCCGTACACGGACCCTCGCGGGGATCAGGCGGTGAAGGCCTTGCGGTGCTCCTCGACGTCCGAACGCAGCTTCTCCAGCTGCTCGGCCACGCGCACGGGGGCGGTACCGCCCCTGCCCGAGCGCGAGGCCAGGGAACCGGACACGGTGAGGACCTCGCGCACCGCCGGGGTCAGGTGCTCCGAGACGGCGACGAGGTCGTCGTCGCCGAGGTCGGGCAGGTCGATGCCGCGCTCCTCGCACACGCGCACGCAGGTGCCCGCGATCTCGTGCGCCTCCCGGAAGGGCACGCGCTCGCGCACCAGCCACTCGGCGATGTCGGTGGCCAGGGAGAAGCCCTGCGGGGCGAGTTCGGCCATCCGGCCGGTGTGGAAGGTGAGGGTGGCGACCATGCCGGTCATCGCGGGCAGCAGCAGGTGGAGGGTGTCCACCGCGTCGAAGACCGGCTCCTTGTCCTCCTGGAGGTCCCGGTTGTAGGCCAGCGGGAGCCCCTTGAGGGTGGTGAGCAGCCCGGTGAGGTCGCCGACGAGGCGCCCGGCCTTGCCGCGTGCGAGTTCGGCGACGTCGGGGTTCTTCTTCTGCGGCATGATCGAGGAACCCGTGGAGAAGGCGTCGTCGAGCGTGACGAAGGAGAACTCCTTCGTCGCCCACAGGATGACCTCCTCCGAGAGCCGGGACAGGTCCACGCCGATCATGGCGGTGACGAAGGCGAACTCGGCGACGACGTCGCGGGCGGCGGTGCCGTCGATGGAGTTGTCCACCGAGTCGGGGAAGCCCAGCTCGGCGGCGACCGCGCGGGGGTCCAGTCCGAGGGAGGACCCGGCCAGCGCGCCGGAGCCGTAGGGCGACACCGCGGCGCGGCGGTCCCAGTCGCGCAGCCGCTCGACGTCGCGCACCAACGGCCAGGCGTGCGCCATGAGCTGGTGGGCGAGCAGCACGGGCTGGGCGTGCTGGAGGTGGGTGCGGCCGGGCATGGCGGCGTCCGGGTGTGCCGCGGCCTGGTCGGCCAGGGCCCGCACCAGGTCCAGGAGCTGGTCGGCGATCTGCCGGGCCTCCTCGCGCAGGTACATGCGCACGAGGGTGGCGATCTGGTCGTTGCGGGAGCGCCCGGCGCGCAGCCGTCCGCCCAGTTCGGCGCCGACCCGCTCGATGAAGCCGCGCTCCAGGGCGGTGTGCACGTCCTCGTCCTCCAGGACGGGGGTGAACGCCCCGGAGGCCACGTCGGCCTCCAGCCGGTCCAGGCCCTCGATCATGCGGTCCAGCTCGTCGCCGGTGAGCAGGCCCGCGCGGTGCAGGGCACGGGCGTGGGCGCGCGATCCGGCGATGTCGTGGCGGGCCAGGCGCCAGTCGAAGTGGGTGCTCAGCGACAGGCGTGCCAGGGCCTGGTCGGGGCCGCCCTCGAAGCGGCCTCCCCACAGGCGCAGCGCCTCGGGCTGGTCGGCCATGGTGGTCTCTCCTTGACGTGTGGTGCGGCGGTACGGGGCCGGGGCCCCGCGTCCGCGCGGGTGCTACGTGTGCGGGCGCCGGTCGCGCGGCCCGGCGGGGTGCCCGGGACGTCCTCGTACGAGGTTACGGTCTGCGGTCGGCCAGTCGCAGGAGGGCGGCGGCCAGGTCCTCGCCGCCCTGGGGGGCCCGGGAGATGACCAGGAT
Source organism: Nocardiopsis deserti (assembly GCF_008638355.1). Classification (NCBI taxonomy): domain Bacteria; kingdom Bacillati; phylum Actinomycetota; class Actinomycetes; order Streptosporangiales; family Nocardiopsidaceae; genus Nocardiopsis; species Nocardiopsis deserti. The sequence continues at coordinate 17,533 of NZ_VWVS01000022.1, forward strand.
GGTGTCGTCCCCCGCGATGGTGCCCAGGATGGCGTGGAAGTCGGTGTGGTCGATGGCCGAGGCCAGGTACTGGGCCGCTCCGGGCGGGGTGCGGACGATGACCATGTTGGCGGAGGCCTCGGCCGAGACCAGCAGGTCCTCGGCGAGCCGGGTCAGGCGCGCGCCGGAGACCTGTTCCAGGTCCAGGCTGTCGGGGCGGGTGCGCTGGAGGCGTTCTCCCCCCTCCCCCGGCAGCACGTAGACCAGGTGGCCGTCGGCGGTGCGGAGCTTGACGGCGCCCAGCTCGTCCAGGTCCCGGGAGAGGGTGGCCTGGGTGACCTGGACGCCCGCCTCGGCCAGGCGCCTGGCCAGCTCGCCCTGGGACCTGACGTCCTCACGGGTGAGGACGTCGGTGATCCGGGCGTGTCTGGCCGCCTTGGTCATCGGCGCCGTGCCGCCGTTCTCCGCCGTCATGGCCGGACGGCTCCGGGGTTGTCGCTGGCCTCCAGCAGGAAGGCGAGCAGGGCCTTCTGGGCGTGGCGGCGGTTCTCGGCCTCGTCCCAGACCACGCTCTGCGGCCCGTCGATGACCTCGGCGGAGATCTCCTTGCCGCGGTAGGCGGGCAGGCAGTGCAGGACGACCGCCTCGGGGTGGGCGGTGGCGAGCAGGTCGGCGTCGATCGCGTAGGGGCGGAAGGGCGCCTCGCGGTCGGCGGCCTCGTCCTCCTGGCCCATGGAAACCCAGGTGTCGGTGGCCAGGACGTCGGCTCCCCGTGCGGCCTCGCGGGCGTCGGCGGTGACCGTGACCGATCCGCCGGTGGTGGCGGCGATCTCGGTGGCGCGCGCGACCACGCCGGGGTCGGGCTGGTGCCCCTCGGGGGCGCCGACGCGCACGTGGAGTCCGGCGGTGGCGCCGCCGAGCAGGTAGGAGTGGGCCATGTTGTTGGCGCCGTCGCCCAGGTAGGCGAGGGTGAGCCCGGCCAGGGCGCCCTTGTGCTCGCGGACGGTCTGGAGGTCGGCCAGGATCTGGCAGGGGTGGAACTCGTCGGTGAGGGAGTTGACCACCGGGACGGAGATGTGGGCGGCCAGGGTCTCCAGGTCGCTCTGGGCGAAGGTGCGCCACACGACGGCGGCGACCTGGCGCTCCAGGACGCGGGCGGTGTCCTCCAGGGGTTCGCCGCGGCCCATCTGGGTGCTGGCGGTGTCCAGGACCAGGGCGCTGCCGCCCAGGTCGGCGACGCCGACGGCGAAGGACAGCCGGGTCCGGGTGGAGGGCTTGTCGAAGATCAGGGCGACGGTGCGCGGACCGGTGAGCGGCCGGTGGCCGAAGCGGTCCTTCTTCATGTCGTCGGCGAGGTCGAGGACCCGGGCCTGTTCGTCCGGGGTCAGGTCGTCGTCGCGCAGGAAGTGGCGGGTCACGGCTGCTGCTCCTTCGTCGCTGCGGCCTCGGCTGCGTCCAGGATGGTGGGCAGCGCCTCGATGAACAGGCCGATCTGTTCGGGTGTGATGACCAGGGGCGGGGCGATCCGGACCGCGCCGGGGGCCACGGCGTTGACGAGGAAGCCGCGGACGGCCGCCTGTTCCTGCACGTGGGCGGCGTGCGGTGCGGTGAGCTCCAGGGCCCGCCACAGCCCGCTGCCGCGCTGTCCGGCCAGCAGGGGGTGGTCGATGGCGTCGATCTGCTCGGCGAGCAGGTCGCCCATGACGGCGGTGTGGGCGAGCAGGTTCTCGCTCTCGATGGTGTCGAGGACGGCGAGGGCCGCAGCGCAGGCCACGGGGTTGCCGCCGAAGGTGGAGCCGTGGTCGCCCTTGTCGAAGGCGTCGGCGTAACGGCCGAACCCGACGCAGGCGCCGATGGGCAGGCCGCCGCCCAGACCCTTGGCGAGGGTGAGCACGTCGGGGCGCACGTCCTCCTCCTGGTGGGCGAACCAGCGGCCGGTGCGTCCGATGCCGCTCTGGATCTCGTCGAGGACGAAGGCCGCGCCGGTGTCGTCGCAGATCCGTCGGACCCCGGCGAGGTAGCCCTCGGGGGCGGGGACGACCCCGGCCTCGCCCTGGGTGGGTTCGGTGAACACCGCGACGCAGTGCTCGTCGACGGCCTCGGCGAGGGCGTCCAGGTCGCCGTGGGGGACGAAGCGCACGTCCATGCCGAAGGGACCGAAGGGCTCGCGGATGGCCTCCTTGCCGGTGAGGGCGAGGGCGCCGGAGGTGCGGCCGTGGAAGCCGTGGGCGGCGGCGACGAAGTAGTGGCGGCCGGGTCCGGCGGCACGCTTGACCAGCTTGAGCGCGGCCTCGTTGGCCTCGGTACCGGAGTTGGTGAAGAAGACCTTGGCGTCGCCGCCGACCAGGCCGATCAGGCGCTCGGCGAGTTGGACCTCGCGTTCGTGGACGAACAGGTTGCTGGTGTGGGCGAGCGTGGCCGCCTGGTGGGCGACCGCCTTGACCAGGGCGGGGTGTCCGTGCCCGAGGCTGGAGACGGCGATCCCGGCGATGAGGTCGAGGTACTGGCGGCCGTCGGCGTCGTAGACCTCGCAGCCGCGCCCGAGGGTGAGGGCCACGGGCGGGACGCCGTAGGTGGGCATGAGCGAGGCCGCGAAGCGCTCGCGCAGGTGGGAACCGCTGGTCACTGTGCGCCTCCTGCGTTGGTGACGGTGGTGTGAGTGTTGCGCCAGGGGCGCGGGGTGTGGCCGTTGCCCGCGAGCAGGGCGGCCTCCAGTTCCTCGTCGGCGACCATGGTGCCCACGCCCTGGTCGGTGAAGACCTCCAGGAGCAGGGAGTGGGGCACGCGGCCGTCGATGATGTGGGCCTGGGGGACGCCGCCCTCCACGGCGTGCAGGCAGGCCTCCATCTTGGGGAGCATTCCCGAGGAGAGGGAGGGAAGCAGGGCGCGCAGCTCGTCGACGTCCAGGCGGCTGATCAGCTCGGTGTTGCTGGGGTAGTCGGAGAACAGCCCCTCGACGTCGGTGAGCATGATGAGCTTGCTGGCGCCCAGGGCGACCGCGAGGGCGGAGGCGGCGGTGTCGGCGTTGACGTTGTAGACGCCGCCGTCGTCGGCGCGGGCGACGCTGGAGACCACGGGGATGCGGCCGTCGTCCAGGAGCGCGGCGACGGCTCCGGGGTCGACCCCGGTGATCTCGCCGACGCGGCCGATGTCGACGGTCTCGCCGTCCACCTCGACGGTCTTGCGCACGGCGGACAGGAGGTTGGCGTCCTCGCCGGACATGCCGACGGCGAAGGGGCCGTGCTGGTTGACCAGGCCGACGATCTCGCGGTTGACCTGGCCGGTGAGCACCATGCGGACGATGTCCATGGCCTCGTCGGTGGTCACGCGCAGCCCGGCGGTGAAGGTGGACTCCACGCCGGAGCGCTTGAGCTGGGCGCTGATCTGGGGGCCGCCGCCGTGCACGACGACGGGTCGCAGGCCCGCGTAGCGCAGGAAGACGATGGACTCGGCGAAGCGGACCCGCAGCTCCTCGCTGATCATGGCGTTGCCGCCGTACTTGACCACGACGGTGCGGCCGTGGAAGCGGGAGAGCCAGGGCAGCGCCTCGATGAGGTGGGCCGCCTTGTCCAGGGCGTGGGCCCTGGCCGGATCGTCGGTGGTGTGGGGTGAGCGCGCGATCATGAGTTCTGGGCCCGGTCGTGGTCGGTGGCGGGAGTGTCGGCGCGCAGCTGGGTGGCCAGCTCGGCCAGCACCTCGGTGAGCAGTGCGGCGAGGTCGTCCTCGTGGGGGGACGTGCCGCTGGCTCCGCTGGCCATGAGCAGCACGGTGTCGTTGGTGGCGGTCAGCGGGTCGAGGGAGGCCGCGACGGCGTCGGCGAGCAGGCGCTGGCACTGGTCGGCGGTGACGTCGGCGTCGGTGGTGAGCACGCACAGCGCGGTGGACAGGGAGGCGTCCGGGCCCTTGGCCATGGCGCCGACGGTGTAGCCGCCGCCGCGCCGGAAGGCGATCTTGGCGACGGTGTCGGTGGTGCGGATGGCGTCGGCGGCGTCCAGTCCGCCGCCGCGCGAGGCCTGGCCCAGGGCGGCGGTGACGCCCCGGAGCAGGGCGCCCGGTTCGGCGCGCCCGCCCACGGGACCGGCGGAGCAGAGCACGACCTCGGCGGCGGAGTCGTCGAGGAGGTCCGCGGTGTGCTCGGCCGCGGCGTGGACGTCCTGGAAGCCCGCGTCGGCCACGCCGGAGTCGATGACGGCGGCGCGCACGCGCTCGCCGGAGAGGACCTGCTGGGACCACAGGACGGGGGCAGCCCTGTCCTCGGCGGCGGTGAAGACGGCTCCGGCGGCCCGGGAGGGACCGTCGTTGACGACCACGGCGACGTCCCGGGCGCCGCCGCCCTTGAGCCCGGCGGCGACTCCGGCGGCGCGGAAGCCCCGGGGCGCGGTGACGCTCACGGGGCGACCGCCGCGAGCGGAAGACCGGTGTCCTCGGGCAGGCCGAGGGCGAGGTTGGTGCTCTGGACGGCGCCGCCCGCGGTGCCCTTGGTGAGGTTGTCCAGGGCGGCGACGGCGACCATGCGGCCCGCGTCGGGGTCGACGGTGACCTGCACGAGGGTGGTGTTGGCGGCCAGCGTCATGGCGGTGCTGGGCCAGGTGCCCTCGGGGAGCAGGTGGACGAAGGGCTCGTCGGCGTAGGCGGTCTGGTAGGCGGCGCGGACCTGCTCGGCGGTGACTCCCTCCTTCAGGGGCGCGGTGCAGGTGGCCAGGATGCCGCGGGGCAGCGGAGCCAGGACCGGGGTGAAGGAGAGCCTGACCGGCTCACCCGTGACCGAGGTGAGGTTCTGGACGATCTCGGGGTTGTGCCGGTGGGTGCCGCCGACCCCGTAGGGACTGAGGGCGCCCATGACCTCGCTGCCGACGAGGTTGGGCTTGGGCGCCTTGCCCGCGCCGGAGGTGCCGGTGACGGCGACGACGGTCAGGTCGGGCTCGACGAGCTGCTCGGCCAGGCCCGGGAAGAGGGCCAGCGTGGCGACGGTGACGTGGCAGCCGGGGACGGCGACGCGGCGGGCCCCGGTGAGTCGCTCGCGCTGTCCGGGGAGTTCGGGGAGACCATAGGGCCAGGTCCCGGCGTGCGGAGTGCCGTAGAAGCGTTCCCACGCGGCGGCGTCGTTGAGGCGGAAGTCGGCGCCGCAGTCGACCACGAGGGTGTCGTCGCCGAGCTGCTGGGCGATGTCGGCGGACTGGCCGTGCGGGAGGGCCAGGTAGACGACGTCGTGGCCGCGCAGCTCCTCGACGGTGGTGGGCGCCAGGATCCGGTCGGCCAGCGGCAGCAGGTGCGGCTGGTGCTGGATGAGGGGGGTCCCCGCGTTGCCTCCGGCGGTGACCGCGCCGATCGAGATCTCGGGATGTCCCAGGAGCAGGCGCAGCAGCTCGCCTCCCGCGTAACCGCTGGCTCCGGCGATGGCCGCTGTGTGTCCCATGGTGGTGCCCCCTGATCAGTTCGACTGAACTATCATGCACTCACGTGTAAATTTATGCAACCAGGTTCCCGGCAGTGTGGGCGGCATCTCGTCACAGAACCGCCCGGCTCCGGTACAACCCCGGGGATGGGCGTAGAGCGCACAGCGGCGGCCCGCCCGAGGGGGTGACCCTTTCCAGGCGACCTCAGCCGGGCACCCGTAGAGCCCGGGCTGACGGCCCGCCGCAGGGGGTGACCCTTTCCAGACGACCCCAACCGGGCACCCGTAGAGCCCGGGCTGACGGCCCGCCGCAGGGGGTGACCCTTTCCAGACGACCCCAACCGGGCACCCGTAGAGCGTGCGGGTTCCCCGCCTGCCCCTGGGGGGTGGGCGGTCGTGGTGGGCACTGGCTCCAAGGTTCAGTGCTGGGGGCGGGGACCGACTGAGGGCAAGTTCGCCTAGCGAACTTGGCGAAGGAGATCCCTTGACTCCGATCACTCCAGGGGCCTGGTGGGCGTCACGAAGGCGTTCGGAAGAACACCAGGAGGAACGCCCACCGGGAGTGACCCCTCAGCCATCCAGGGGCAGGGGGTCAATACGGTTCAGACCAACATCAGCCACCAAGCCCCGCACGTGACCGCGCGTCGTAGGGGGCCCGCACGTTGTAGAGCATCCTTGCGTCAGCAACCACGCACCCGTAGAGCCCGGGCAGACGCTCGAACCAGCAGGGTTGACGTAGAGCGGACCGGTTCCGTGGCCACGCACCCGTAGGGCCCGGGCAGACGCTGGAGACAACGGGGTCGGCGTAGAACCTCCAGCACACCCGCATCCCTGCCCCGCACCCCGGAAGCCCCAGCCGGGACGACCTGGGGCTCTCCCAACGCATGAGGCTCCTCCAACGCGTGGAGCCCTCCCAACACAGGCCTCTACCGACCTCAGCGTCTCTCTCCCAACACGGGCCTCTACCGACCTCAGCGTCTCTCTCCCAACGCGGGCCTCTACCGACCTCAGCGACTCTTTCCCGACCTCAGCGTCTCTCTCCCGACCTCAGCGACCCGAGATACGGGTGGCGATCCCGGCCAGACGCGAGGTGTGCGCCCTGTCCTCGGTCCGCGACTCGCGACGGTCGGCGCTCCGGTACAGCCCGTGGATAACCTGCGTGCCCACCCAGCGCAGGGGTTCGGGCTCCCAGCCGCGGACGCGGTGGCCCACCCACGGCAGGCGGGTCAGGTCGGTCTCGCGGCGCAGGACCAGGTCGCGCAGGGTGCGACCGGCCAGGTTACTGGCGGCCACGCCGCTGCCCGCGTAGCCGCCCGCCCAGCCCAGGCCGGTCTCCGTGTCCAGGTGCACGGTGGGGCGCCAGTCGCGCGGCACCCCCAACACACCGGACCAGGCGTGCTCGACCGGCACATCGGCCACGTCGGGGAACATGCGGGTCAGCGCCTGCCACAGCTCGGCGATGGCCTGCGGCTGGGTGGCGCCCTCCCCGTCCCTGGCCCCGCCCCTGACGCCGTCCCTGGCCCCGTCCTTGGATCCGCCCCCGCCTCCGTCCCCGCCTCCGTCCCCGCCCCTCTCCCTGGCCTTGGCCCCGTCCTGGGCCGAGCCGAAGCGGTGCGGGACGCCGCGTCCGCCGATCGCGATGCGGTCGTCGGCCGTGCGCTGGGCGTAGACGTGGGAGTGGGCGGTGTCGCCCAGCAACTCCCGGCCCTCCCAGCCGATCTTCTCCCACAGCTCGGCCGGAACGGGCTCGGTGACGATCATCGAGGAGTTCACCGGCTGCCAGTCGCGTCGCTGGCCGCGCAGGGTGGAGGTGAAGCCCTCGGTGGCGCGCACGACGTGGTCGGCGTAGACGGTGCCGTGCTCGGTGACGACCGCCGGGCGGGCCGCGCCCTGGCGGGGGCGGATCTCCTCCACCGAGGTGCCCTCGAAGAGGGCCACGCCCAGGTCCTCCACCACCCGGGCCAGTCCCGTGACCAGCTTGGCGGGCTGCACGCGGGCGGCGTGCGGCGAGTAGGCGCAGGCGACGGCTCCGGACACCGACAGGCGGGGCTCACGCTCACCGTCCAGCAGGTGGATGTCGTCGGGCCAGTAGCCCCACTCCTGGAGGTACTCGATGTCCTCGGCCAGGCGCTCGCGCTGGGCGGCGTTGGTGGCCACCAGGCGCATGCCGCCACGGACGATGTCGGCGTCGATGCCCTCGGCCTCGGCGACCGAGGCCACCTCGGTGACGGTGTCCATCATCGCCCGCTGCAGGGCGACCATCGCGGCCTTGCCGTGTGACTGCGCGTAGCGCTCCCGCGATCCCGCGAACTCCGCCGACAGCCACCCTCCGTTGCGGCCCGAGGCGCCGAACCCGGCGAACTCGCGTTCGACCACCGCCACGCGCAGATCCGGCTGCTCCTTCTTGAGGTAGTAGGCGGTCCACAGGCCCGTGTAGCCGGCTCCGACCACGCAGACGTCGTAGTCGGCGGTGCCGGGCAGGGGCGCGCGGCGCTCGGGAAGCCCGGTCTCGCGGAACCAGAAGGAGACCCCTCCGTTGGCGAAGCGCGAGGACCGTGGAATCGCTCTCATCTGCGCGGCAGTGGTGAACAGTCCCATCATTCCCCCCGAAAAACTGTGCGCTCACGGTCCACCCCGCGGGACCCACGAACTTCCGCCAACCTACACGGGAACGGCGGCCGGTGGGATGTCTTCCCCGCCTTCGGGTCCGGTGGCGCACCGGGAGGGCGCGGATTCGGCTACCGAGAGTTCCGACCCGAACGCGCCGTCAGCAGCAGGAGCTGTCACGGAGCGTGCGCGCGATGGCGGCGAGCTGGCGCACCCCGTCCTCGCCGAGGGGGCCCAGGACGTGCTCGCGCAGCCGCTCGACGTGTCTGGTGCGCGCCTGGCCGATGAAGTCCAGGCCCCTGTCGGTGAGGACAGCGTAGACGACACGGCGGTCGGAGGCGCAGTTCTCCCGTGCCAGGTAGCCCTCGCGTTCCAGGCGGTCCGCGAGCTTGGTGAACCCGCCCGTGCTCAGGCTGACCTCGCGGGCCAGACGGCTCATGGGCAGCCGGTGGCCGGGGGTGCGCTGGAGGCGTATGAGCACCTCGAACCACGGCCCGGCCATGTCCCTTCCGTCGGGGGTGATGCCGCCCAGGAGCTTGGGCTGGATGACGCTCATGGCCTCGTGGACCAGCCCCCAGGCGGTGATGAGGTCGTCGTCGTTCGTCGCGCTGCCCGCGGCGCCGGCGTTACCCGACCCACCTACGCTGCCCGCACTGTCCGCACTGTCCGCACTGTCCGTGGCCTCGGTCGGCTCTGTGGTCATGTCCGCTCCCTGTCCCTCCCGGGGCGGACACCGACGCGCATCTCACCCACAAGAAATATCTTCCCAGTAAATTTTACTCGACGCGGGGCGTTTCGCCCAGTGGTTTTGCCCCGAACGCGTCACACCCGGCGCGCGGAGTAGCGCACCGGGCTCGGGAAGGCGGTTGCGGGAACAGCCGGAGGAAGGCGGTTGCGGGAACGGGCCGGAGGAAGGCGGCCGCGGGAGGAGGTTTCCTCCACGGGGCCCCGCCGGGGACACGGCGGGGCCCCGTGGTCAGTGCCGGGCGGCGACCGCGTCCAGCGCGGCCGACAGGGTGGACACCATGTGGTCGATCTGCTCCCAGGTGATGATGAGCGGCGGCGAGACGAGCAGCGCCGTGGGTATGGGCCGTACGATCACACCGCGGGCCCGCGCCTCGGCGAACACCTCCTGGGTGGTGATGCCCCGGCCGCTCAGAGCCTCCTCGGTGAGCTCCACCGCGCCCATGACGCCCAGGCCCGAGCGGACCTCGGCCACCATCGGGTGGTCGGCCAGACCGCGCAGCGCGCCGTCCAGCTGGCGCTCGATCTCCAGCGACACCGTGAACAGGTCCTCGCGCTCCAGGATGTCCAGGTTGGCCATCGCCGCCGCGCACGCCGTCGGGTGCCCGGCGTAGGTGGTCCCGTGCAGGAACGGGTTGCCCTCGCCGTTGTAGAAGGGGTCGGCCACGCGTCCGCTGACCACGACGCCGCCCAGCGGCAGGTACCCGCTGGAGACGCCCTTGGCGAAGACGATCATGTCCGGGTCGACACCGAAGCGCTCGATGCCGAACCAGTTCCCCATCCGGGCGAAACCGCAGATGACGCTGTCGACGACGAACAGGACGCCGTACTTGTGACAGATCCGCGACACCTCGGCGAAGTAGTTGTCCTGCGGCAGGAAGACCCCGCCCGCGCCGACCACCGGCTCTGCGAAGAAGGCCGCGACCCGCTCGGGGCCGACCCTGAGGATCTCGGCCTCCAGGGCCTCGGCCGAGTCGTGGGGCACCACGGAGGTGTCCTCGACCAGCTTGCCGTAGCCGCTGCGGAACCGGTCCATGCCCGAGATGCTCGTGCCGAACCCGTGCAGGCCGTGATAGCCGCCGGTCCGGCTGATCAGGTGGGTGCGCGCGGGCTGGCCGGTGACCGCCCAGTACCGCCGCGCCAGCTTGGCGGCCGTGTCGATGGACTCCCCTCCCCCGCAGGTCAGGATCACCCGCGGGTCGGCCACCGGGGCGTGCGAGGCCAGGCGCTCGCACAGTTCCACCGCGGGTCCGTTGGCGAAGTCCCCGTAGACCGTGTAGGCGTCCAGGGTGCTGATCTGGCGGTGGACCGCGTCCGCGATCTCGGTGCGGCCGTGGCCGACGTTGCAGTACCAGAGGCTGGCCGTACCGTCCAGGTAGCGGTCACCGGAGCTGTCCCAGAGCCACACGCCCTCGGCGCGGGCCACCATGAACTCCGGACCCCTGACCACCGTGTTCATATCGCAGAAAGTGTGCCAGAGGCGACTGGGCTCCCGCTGTTGCGTGGGAGCGAGTGCGGACGAGACAACCGTTTCGGTCATATGGCGACCTCCGAGCCGTGTCATGCGCGAGAGCGCAGTGGAAAACTCAGGTTGATCCAGCCTGCACACGGGCGCCCGTTGGTGGCAGGTGCTTGCAGGCTAAGCGTGCGACCCACCTCACAGCAAGAGCCAAAACGAAGATCCATGCCCCGAAACACAAACTTCATGCCGGCTACCCTCGGGGGTCGGCAGCAAAACCCTTGCTGGGCTGGAAAAACACGCCGAAAAACAATCTGGAATCCGGTGTCGCCGTCAGAGCTTTCACCGGCACGCGTGGCGTGGCGTGACGGTGTGCGACCCCCGCGCCACACTCGGCGCGCGGAGCCGCGTACACACGAGGGCGGGGCCGATCACCCCCGTATTCGGGAGGTGACCGGCCCCGCCCCGGCCCGAACACGCACGCTCGGGCCGCGCGGAACAGCCCCCTGCCTCAGCCGCGCAGGACGGCCCCCGTGCGCTCGGTCGCCAGGGCGACGGCCGCGTCGCGGGCCGCTCCGGCCTCCTCCGCCGTCAGCGTCCGGTCGGCGGCCCGGAAGCGCAGGGCGAAGGCCACCGACTTGCCGCCCTCGCCGACCTGGTCCCCGGTGTAGACGTCGAACAGGCGCACGCTCTCCAGCAGCTCACCGGCGCCCTCGGCCAGCGCGGCGCTGACCTGGCCGACCGGTACCGAGGAGTCCACGACCAGGGCCACGTCCTGTGTGGCCACCGGGTACGTGGAGATCTCCGGCGCGATGACCGGGGTGCGGGCCCGCTCGATCCGGTCGAGCTCGACCTCCACCGCGGCCGTGCGCTCGGGCAGCCCGAACGCCTGGACGGTGCGCGGGTGCAGCTCACCGGCGTGGCCCACCAGCAGGCGCTCGCCGTCCACGCGCACGTACAGCGCGGCGCAGCGGCCCGGGTGCCACGGAGCGTGCTGGTCGGCCTCGACCTCCAGCTCGACCCCCGCGACGCGGGCGACGTCGCGCGCGGTCTGGATCGCGTCGGCCCAGCCGGCCTCCCTGCCCGGGCCCCACCATCCGGCGCGTTCGGCGTGGCCGGAGATCACCGCGCCCACCCGGCGCGGCTGGTCCGGCAGGGCGGCCTCGATCCGGGCCAGTTCCTCGGCGTCGGGTCCGCGGTCCACCGCCAGCATGGGCGCGCGCGGAGCGCCGGGCCTGGGCCGGTAGACCAGGCCCGTCTCGTACAGGGCCACGTCGGTGAACCCGCGACCCGCGTTGCGGGCCAGCGCCTTGAACAGACCCGGCAGCAGCGTGGTGCGCAGCAGCGGCTCGCCCTCGTTGAGCGGGTTGGCCAGGCGCAGGGCGCCGCGGCGGTCGTCGTCGGCCGCCAACTGGAGGCCGTCGAGGTCGCGCTCGCCGACGAAGGGGTAGTTCAGCACCTCGTGGAAGCCGGTCCCGGCCAGGGTGCGGCCGACCGCGCGGCGCAGGCGCTGGCTCGCGGTCAGGCCGCGGCCCGAGGCGCGCGGGCGGATCGAGGGGATGTTCTCGTAGCCCTCGAAGCGGATGACCTCCTCGGCGAGGTCGTTGGGGTCGGTGATGTCGGGCCGCCAGCTGGGCGGAACGACCCTCAGCAGGTCCCCGTCGGCCTCCACCTCGCAGCCGACGGCACGCAGCCACCGCCGCGTGGTGCCCTCGGGGTAGTCCACCCCGGCGACGGCGCCCGCGTGGGAGGCCCGCACCGTGACCGGCTCGCGCGCGGCGGTGCGGTCCAGGTGGGTGTAGGCGGTCTCGACCGTGGCGCCGCCCAGGTCGGCGAGCAGCTCGACCGCGCGGGTGGCGGCGGCCAGCTGCACGGCCGAGTCCACGCCGCGCTCGAAGCGGCGGGAGGACTCCGAGGACAGCTGGTGGCGCCGTGAGGCCCGGGCGATGTGCATGGCGTCGAAGTGCGCGGCCTCCACCAGCACCTCGGTGCTGGTGAGGGAGATCTCCGTGGTCAGACCCCCCATGACCCCGGCGATGTTGACCGGGCCGCTGTCGTCGGCGATGACGATGTCGTCGGTGTCCAGGGAGCGCTGGACGTGGTCCAGGGTCTCCAGCTTCTCCCCCGCCTCGGCGGCGCGCACCCGCAGGGCCCCCCGCAGCTGGGCGCGGTCCCAGGCGTGCAGCGGCTGGCCGAGTTCGAGCATCACGTAGTTGGTGACGTCGACGGCCAGGGAGACCGGGCGCACGCCGCACTGGTGCAGGCGGCGCTTCATCCACAGCGGGCTGGGCGCGTCGGGGTCGAACCCGGTGGCGCCGCGCAGGACGTAGCGGTCGCACAGGGCGGGGTCGATCTCGGCGGGGTGGCCCTCACCGCCGGACCCGGCGACGGCGACGTCGGCCGGATCGCGGAAGTCCACCCCGTACAGCGCGGCGGCGTCGCGGGCCACTCCGCGCAGGGACAGCGCGTAGCCGCGGTCCGGCGTGACGGCGATGTCCAGGACGTCCTCACGCAGGCCGAGCGGCCCGATGGCGTCCTCGCCCACCGTGCCGAAGCCCTCGGGCAGGACGACGATGCCGCTGTGGTCCTCCCACAGGCCCAGCTCGCTGGCGGAGCAGATCATGCCCGCCGACATCCGGCCGTAGGTCTTGCGGGCGCCGATCCGGAAGCCGCCGGGCAGTTCGGCGCCGGGCAGGCAGACCACGACCAGGTCGCCCTCGGAGAAGTTGCGGGCGCCGCAGACGATCTCCTGCGGCTCACCGGTGCCGTTGGCCCCTCCCACGTCGACCCTGCAGTAGCGGATGGGCTTCTTGAACCCGGTGAGCTCCTCGATCTCCAGCACCCGGCCGTACACGATGGGGCCGGTGATGTCGGAGCCGAGCTCGTCGACGGTCTCGACCTCCAGGCCCGCCAGCGTGAGGCGGCCAGCGAGTTCGCGGGCGGTGGTGCCGACCGGAAGGTCGACGTACTCCCGCAGCCAGCTCAGGGGGACGCGCATCAGTTCTCACTCCCGAACGCCGAGGTGAAGCGGATGTCGCCCTCGACCATGTCGTGCATGTCGCGCACCCCGTGCGCGAACATCAGTGTCCGTTCGATTCCCAGGCCGAAGGCCCAGCCCGTGTAGACCTCGGGGTCCACACCCGCGGCGGTGAGCACGCGGGGGTTGACCACGCCGCAGCCGCCGATCTCGATCCAGCCCTCGCTGGAGCAGGTGCGGCAGGACGCGTCCGGGTTGCCCACGGAGGCGCCCCGGCACACGAAGCACTCCATGTCGACCTCGGCGGAGGGCTCGGTGAAGGGGAAGTAGGAGGCGCGGAAGCGCGTGCGCAGTCCCTCGCCGAACACGCCCTCGACGTAGGCGTCGATGGCCCCGCGCAGGTGAGCCAGGGTGACGCCGCGGTCCACGACCAGGCCCTCCAGCTGGTGGAAGACGGGGCTGTGGGTGGCGTCGAGCTCGTCGGTGCGGAAGGTCTTTCCGGGCGCGACCACGTACACCGGCAGCTCCCGCGAGAGCAGGGCGCGGATCTGCACCGGCGAGGTGTGGGTGCGCATGACCAGGCCGGACTCGCCTCCGTCGGGTCCCTGCACGAAGAAGGTGTCCTGCATGGTACGGGCGGGGTGGTCGGGCTTGAAGTTGAGGGCGTCGAAGTTGAACCACTCGGCCTCGACCTCGGGGCCCTCGGCGATCTCGAAGCCCATGCCGACGAAGATGTCGGCCACGCGCTCGGCGACGGTGGTCAGCGGGTGGCGGGAGCCGCGCGGGGCCCGGTCCCAGGGCAGGGTGACGTCGACGCGCTCCTCGATGAGGACGCGCTCGTCGCGCTCGGCCTCCAGGACCGCCTGGCGGGCCTTGAGGGCCTGGCCGACGTCGCGGCGGGCGCCGCCCACGCGCTTGCCCGCGTCGGCCTTGGCCGCGGGGGGAAGCGCGCCGATCTCCCGGTTGGCCAGGGCCAGCGGGGAGCGGTCCGAGGCGTGCGCGAGCCGGACCTCCTTGAGTTCGGCGAGGTCGGCGGCGGCCTCGACGGCGGCCAGCGCCTCCTCGCGCATGCGGGCGACCTCGTCGGGGTGCAGGGGGGTCACCTCGACCGGGTCGAAGGAATTGTTCGGTGCAGACATGGTTGGTTGCCTCGCCGCCGACGTCCCCGGCATGGAGGACGGGCGGCAGTCACGGTCCGCGGCGGGGCGGACGAAGCCGACAGGAAGAGCACAGGCGGATTTCGGGCGGGCCCGGCCAAGGACGTGTGTCGCGGAGCCCGGGGCACGCCGTTGCGCCCACCGGGGAGGCTGGAGTGTCTGAGGGCCTCAGACGAACTCGGGTGCCCCGGCGGGCATGGTAAATCGGAACTCCGCGCCGCCGCTGGGGGCGCGTCCGACGGTGATCGTGCCGCCGTGGGCCTCGACGAGGCCCTTGACGATGAACAGTCCGAGGCCGGTTCCGCCCCGGCGCTTGCTGCGCCAGAACTGGCGGAAGACGCGCGGAATGGTCTCGGGCGCTATGCCCTGGCCCTCGTCGCGCACCGACACCGCTGTTCCTCCCTCGCAGGGCTCGATCACGACACTGACAGTACCAGCGCCGTGCCGCACCCCGTTTTCCACGAGGTTCGACAGGATCTGCTCGATCTTGTCGGCGTCGAGCCACATGCGCGGGAGCTCCCCGCGGGTCTCGACCCGGAAGCGCTCCTCCGGTTCCCCGGAGGCGACGCGGCCGGCCACGACCCGGCGCACGGCTTCGGGCAGGTCCACCACCTGGCGGCGCACCTCCAGGCGGCCCGACTCTATGCGGGAGACGTCGAGCAGGTCGTGGATGAGGCGGGTGACGCGGTCGGCGTCGGCGTTGACCGTCTCCAGCATGAACAGCTTCTGCTTGTCGGTGAGCCGTTCCCACTTGGCGAGCAGGGTGGAGGTGAAGCCCTTGACGCTGGTCAGGGGTGAGCGCAGTTCGTGGGCGACCTCCGAGACCAGGTCGGCGCGGGAGCGCTCGGCGTGCGCGGAGGCGTCCCGGAGGGTGACGACCAGGCGGACGAGCTCTCCCCCGGGGCGGGCGCGCACGTAGCGCGCGGCGACGAGGACCTCGCGGTCGTCGGGCAGCAGGAGGGCGCGCTCGGCCTGGCGGACGCGGTCGCGCGCGCCGCCGTAGGGGTCGCTGGCCTGCCACCAGTCGTTGCCGTCGATGCCCAGGAGGGGCAGGACGGCGCGGTAGTCGCGGCCCAGGGCGGACTCGGCGGGGACGCCCAGGACATGGGCGGCCTGGGTGTTGAAGAGCACGACGCGACCGCGGGAGTCGGCCACGACGACGCCGTCGGGCAGGTCGTCCGCGTGCAGCGGGGTGCCGCCCGGCCCCGCGGGCGAGCCGCCGTCGACCTCCCACAGGACAGCGGGAACGTGAGCGGTCCCGCTGCCCGAGTCCTCCGCCGGGTGGTCCACCTGCCGGCCGCTGCCCACGCCTCTCCCCGCTCCCCTTGAAGGTCCACGACCACAGGCTCCTGGGCCGAGGACCGCTGACCGGTCGTGTCCGCAACACCCGTGGACACCACCGCGGGTTGTCTACCCTGCACTTCCACCTGGTACGCCTCGCGACCCGGGAACGGGCGCCCGACGACAGACGAGCGTACGAGCCCCCTCCCGGCGACCCGCCGCCCGGGAACGGGGACCGCGGGCCCGGGCGCGCGGCGCGTGCTCACGCGGTGTCGTCAAGCCTGCCGGGTGGGGCAGGAAGGACACAGCGTCGCACCCGCGACACGGGTAGCCCGCCGGGCCCTACGCGCGAAGCGCATGGACCCTCCCCGGGTCCCTCGGCCCCGACCCTATAGGCACGCGGTGCCGGTGCACGTGCACTTCGGACGAACGCGGTACCCGGAACCCGCACGGACGCCGGTGGCCGGGCCCGCGCACGGGATCCCCGAAAACGCACCCGAGCAGTCACGCGCAGTGATTGACCCTGTCGTGAGCTGGGCCGATCCGAACCCGTCCGGACCGGCTCAGGAACGCCGCTGCTGTCGCGCGGTGGTGTAGAGGCAGACCGCTGCCGCGGTGGCCAGATTCAGGCTTTCGGCCCCGCCGTAGATCGGAACGCTGACCGCGCCGTCGGTCAGGGCGACGGTCTCCTCGGGCAGGCCCCAGGCCTCGTTGCCGAAGACCCAGCCGACCGGGCCGTCCAGGTCGCCGCTGTCGGCGACGGCGTGCAGGTCGCGCTGGCCGCTGCCGTCCGCGGCCCACACCCGCGCGCCCGCGCCGCGCAGGAAGTCGACGGCGCGCGCCACGGGGACGCCCACGACCACGGGCAGGTGGAACAGGCTTCCCGCGGAGGCCCGCACGCACTTGCCGTTGTAGGGGTCGACGGAGGCGTCGGTGAAGATGACGACGTCGGCGCCGGCCGCGTCGGCGGTGCGCAGCACCGTGCCCGCGTTGCCCGGGTCGCGGACGTGGGAGAGCACGGCCGCGAGTCGGACGTCGCCGACCTGTTCCAGGGGGACGTCGACGAACTCGCAGACCGCGATGATCCCCTGCGGGGTGACCGTCTGGGCCAGCTCCGACATCACGTCCAGGCTGACCCTGTGGGTGGGCACGTCCACCGCGCGGGCGGCGTCCACCAGGTCGATGTGGCGCTGCATGGCCTCCGCCGTGGCGTAGACCTCGACCACTCCGGGGGCGGCCCCTCCGTGGGGGGACCGCCCCTGGGTACCGTCGACCGCCGCGGCCAGGGCCTCGCGCACAGCCTGCGGGCCCTCGGCGAGGAAGCGCCGCTCGCGTTGGCGGAAGGTGCGCTTGGCGAGCCGCCGAACCCCCTTGATCCTGGGTGAGCGGATGCTCGTGAACTCGTGGCTCGCCATCACCGCTCGCCTAGGCCGCGGCCTCGGCGGGGAGGGCCTTCTTGGCCGTCTCCACCAGGCTGGCGAAGGCGGCCGCGTCGTTGACCGCCAGCTCGGCGAGCATACGGCGGTCGACCTCGATGCCGGCCAGCTTCAGACCCTGCATGAAGCGGTTGTAGGTCAGGCCCTGGGCGCGGGAGGCGGCGTTGATGCGCTGGATCCACAGGCGACGGAACTGCCCCTTGCGGTCCTTGCGGTCCCGGTAGGAGTAGGTCATCGAGTGGAGCATCTGCTCCTTGGCCTTGCGGTACAGGCGCGAGCGCTGCCCGCGGTAGCCGCTTGCCCGGTCGAGAACGACCTTGCGCTTCTTCTTGGCGTTGAGAGCCCGCTTCACGCGTGCCACTGGAACTCCCTAGTTGTCTCTTCCGGCGCGCGCGGCGCGCCGACCGGCCCGGCTGCGTCGAACCCGGCGGCCGTGTTGCTTCGGTGGTTCCCTCCCGGGGGCCGTCACCGCACCGGCCGTGGCCGGCGGACGGGCGCTTCCGCGGAAGGGGAGGGGCCCGGGACTACTTGCCGAGCAGCTTGCGCATGTTCTTGGCGTCCGCGGGGGAGAGCACGGCCTCGTTGCCCAGCTTGCGCTTGCGCTTGGAGGTCTTGTGCTCAAGGATGTGGTTCTTGTTGGCACGGCGGCGCATGATCTTGCCGGAGCCGGTGACCTTGAAACGGTCCTTGGCCCCACTGTGGGTCTTGTTCTTCGGCATGTCGCCGTCGTCTCCTACTCCGTCGGAGTGCCACCCGCCCCGAGGGGGCGGACGACACGGTTCTTCCGCTGCTGTGGCGGGGACACCGCGCGTCGGGGCGCCGCATCCGGGCCGTGCGCAGCCCTGCTCACCACCCGGTCCCTGCCGGCGACCGGGCGGTGGAGGACCTCGCGTCGCTAGGCGTCCGAGCTCTGCTCGCGGCGGGTCTTGTCCCCCGCCGCCGCACGGGCCTCGGCCTTGTGCTCGGACCGCCGCTTGTGCGGGCCGATCACCATGACCATGTTGCGACCGTCCTGCTTGGGCTGCGACTCCACGGTGCCGAGGTCCTGGACGTCCTCGGCCAGGCGCGCCAGCAGGCGGCGGCCCAGCTCGGGCCGGGACTGCTCGCGTCCGCGGAACATGATCGTCACCTTGACCTTGTCCCCGCTCTTGAGGAACCGCACCACGTGACCCTTCTTGGTCTCGTAGTCGTGCGGGTCGATCTTCGGGCGGAGCTTGATCTCCTTGATGATCGTGTTCGACTGGTTCTTGCGCGACTCTCGGGCCTTGACCGCGGACTCGTACTTGAACTTGCCGTAGTCCATCAGCTTGGCGACCGGCGGGCGCGCGGTCGGCGCGACCTCGACGAGGTCGAGGTCGGACTCCTGGGCGAGACGCAGGGCGTCCTGCACGGAGACGATACCGACCTGCTCGCCGTTGGGTCCGACGAGACGGACCTCAGGCACCCGGATGCGGTCATTGATGCGGGGCTCTGCGCTGATGAGACCCCTCCCTAGCTATGTCGATTACCTGGGACCGGTCGCCCGCCTGGTGGCGGACGGCCGTGTGGACCGGGCCGCCCTCGTCCGTCGGGCCGCCGGTCGCGTCGGGGTCCGCATACAGCGAAAACCCCGCCAGCGTGTGCAAGCGGGGTGATCCGACCGGATATTCCCAGCGAGGACGGACGCGCGGACCAGGCACCCCGGACACGGGTGCTCGGTCGACAGAACGCGGCACGATCGATCGCCGGGCCGGAACCTACGCGGGCGGTACCCGGTAGGTGGGAGGATCATCTCCGCTTGCGGTTCCGGTGTGGGACACACCGGACCAAGTCGATACCTCATAGTACCAGTGCCCGAGGCCCGCTCGTCCCACCCTGCCGGACGCCGCCTCCGACCGCGCTCAGGCGGAGACCGAGCGGCGGGCCAGTTCCGCCTCACCCGCCGCGCGCATGGCCTCCACCGGCACGTCCCGGACACCGGTCATCAGGCGGACCTGCTCGACAGCCTGGTGCAGGAGCATGGGGAAGCCGCCGACCACGCGGCCGCCGCGCGCGGCGACGGCCGCCGCGGCGCGGGTGGGCCAGGGCGAGTAGACGACGTCGAACAGGTCGGCGCGCGAGGCGGCGAGCAGGCCGGCGTGGACGTCGGCCGCACCCGAGGGCAGGGAGGACACGACCAGGTCCGCGTCCAGGTGCTCCTCCACCTCGGCGAGCGGCGCGACCTCCAGCGGGTGGCCCATCCGGCGGGCCGCGGCGGCCACCTGCCCGGCTCGGGCCGTGTCGCGGGCCAGCACGGTGACCGGGGCGGTCAGGCCGAGCAGGCGCAGGGCGGCCAGCGCGGAGGCCGCCGTGGCCCCGGCGCCCAGGACGACCGCGCTGCGCGGGGCACCCGCACCGGCCTCGGTCAGGGCCGCGGCGATCCCGGCGACGTCGGTGTTGGAGGCGTGCCACCCTCGCACCCCCCTGACCAGGGTGTTGGCCCCGCCCACCTGGAGGGCCAGGTCGTCGACCGTGTCGGCCAGCTCCAGGGCGCGGCGCTTGAGCGGCATGGTCAGGGACAGCCCGGCCCACTCCCCGCCGAGTCCGGAGAGGAAGGGCGCGAGCTCCTCCTCCCCGCACTCGTGCAGGCCGTAGGACCAGTGGTCCAGGCCCATCGCCGCGTAGGCGGCGGTGTGCAGGACCGGTGAGAGCGAGTGGGCCACCGGCGAGCCCAGGACGGCGGCGCGCACCGGTCCCATGTCACCCTCCCCCTACCATTCGGCCTGGTTCTCGGCCACCATCTGGTTGTGCTCCTCCAGGGTGTTGGAGAAGCCGGTCTCACCGCTCTCGGGGTCGACGAGCGCGAAGTAGAGGTACTCCTCGTCAGCCGGCTCCAGCGCCGCCTCGATGGCGTCCACTCCGGGGGCCACGAACGGCCCGGCGGGCAGTCCGATCATGCCGTAGGTGCTGTAGCCGCGCGGGTCGGCCTCACAGGAGGCGCGCTGCTCGTCGTTGAGGAAGGTGCCCTCCTCACCCAGGACGTAGAAGCACGTGCTGTCCATCTGGAGCGGCATGTCCCGCTCCAGGCGGTTGTGCACGACCGCCGAGATGAGGGGCATGTCCTCCCTGGTGCCGGTCTCGGCCTGGACGATGGCCGCGATCGCCATGATCTCGTTGGCGTCGTAGCCCAGTGCCTCGGCCCTGTTCTCCAGGTCGATCTCCTCGGCCTCCTGGGTGTGCTGGGTGACCATCGTCCTGAGCACCGAGAGCGCCTCGGTGCCCGGGTCGAACCGGTAGGTGGACGGGAACAGGTAGCCCTCGGGCCCCTCGGTGGCGTAGTCGGGCAGACCGAGCTCGTCGGTCTGGGCGTAGGCCGCGTCCAGCTCCTCCACGCTCAGGTCGGTGGCCTCGGAGATCCTCTCGAAGATCCCGTCCGTGCGCAGCCCCTCGGGAATGGTGACGCGCCCGCCGACACGGCTGGCCGGGTCGAGCAGGGCGGCCACGGCCGCCTCGCCGCTCATCCCCTGGGCCAGGGAGTAGGTTCCGGGGGCCAGCCCGGAGCCGAGCTCCTCCTCGGGGACGGCGCCCAGCGCGTTGAGGAACGCGCGGGAGCTGGCCACGACCCCGGCCTCCGCGAGGTTGTCGGCCACGACCGAACCCGCGTCTCCCTCCTCGATGACGAACACGGTCTCGCCGCTGCCCTGGCCGTCGAAGTCGGCGGGCAGGACGTAGGTGCGGATGACGGCGTAGCCGCCGCCCGCCACCACCAGGAGCAGGACGAGGGCCAGCACGATCGTCAGGGCCCTGCTCCTGCGGCGGCGCTTCCTGCCGCCCTTGCCCGCGTTGGCGCGGGCCCTCTTGAGCTCCTTGGCCTTCCTGCGGCTGCTGCGGCCGCCGCCGTAGGCCTCGGCGATGTCGGCGAGGTTGGGCTCCTCGTAGTCGTCCTCCTCCTCGGGCTCCTCCTCCGCTTCCTCGCGGCGGCCGCGCCTGCGGCGTCCGCCACGCCGACCGCCGTCGTCGGCCGCGGACGCGCGGCGGGAGCGGCGGGGACGGGGCTCGGGTTCCTCCTCGGCGAAGGACTCGGCGGACTCCTCCTCAGGAGCCTCGTCCTCCGGTGGGACCTCCTCCACGGGGGCACCGCGCCTGCGGCGTCCGCCACGGCGGCGGCCTCCCCGGTCCTCCTCCGCCTGCCTGCGGCGGGAGCGGCGAGAACGCTGCTCGGGCTCCTCCTGCGGTTCCTCGTCGAAGTCCTGGGCCTCGAACGCGCCGGAGTCGGACTCCGGGGCCGGGGCGAAGGCGTCGGTCCCGGGGAAGGCGCCGCTGTCGGCGGGGGCGTCGGAACGCTCGTCCCACGAGTCACGGTCGGCGCGCGCGCGGCGGCTGCGACGGGCCGGGGGCTCCTCGACCGCGGCGAACGCGCCGGTGTCGGCGGAGCCGCTGACGCCGGGGAAGGTCCCGGAGTCGAAGACCCCGCTGTCCTCGGGGGCGTCGTCCAGGAAGCCGCCGGTGGGCTCGTCGTCGCGCCTGCCGCGCCTGCGGCGCGCGCGACGGCCGCGGGGCTCCTCCTCGGGGGGCGGGGCCGCGGCGGCTGGGGCCTCGTCGGCCGGGGCGCCGCGCCTGCGTCGCCCTCCGCCTCGGCGGGGCGCCTCGGGCTGGGGCTCGGGCGGGGGTTCGGGGTCGTGCTCGGGGCGGGCGCGGCGGCCGCGCCGGGTCGGCTCCTCCTCCGCGGCGGGCGCGGCCGGAGCGCTCTGCTCGGGCCGGGCGGGCGCGGCGGGCTCGCCCAGGTTGGCCAGGGCGGCCAGGGCGTCCTGGGTCGGGTCGCCCGCCGGACGGCCGGTCTGCGGGGAGCGCGCGGGGCCCTGGGAGCGGGGCGGCGCGGGCTCCGGAGGCCGGGGAGCCTCCTGGTCCTGGCGGCGGGGGGCGCTGGAGCGGGCCGCGCGTCCGCCGCGCAGGGCGTCGGCGGCGCCTCCGCGCCGGGCGGGGCCCGAAGGGCCCTCCGCGGGCGGCTCGGCGCGGTGCCGACGCCCGGACGGCTGCCCTTCCGGGCTCAGCGGGTCGTATCCGCCGCCGCGGGGTCCGTACCGGGGCGTGCGGAACTCACCCGCGCCGGAGTCCTCGTTCCAGTCCGCCGGCTCGGGGCGCGCCCTGCGGCCGCGCGGGGGCGGCTGCGCGGGCGGGGGGTCGCTGAGCGGGTCGTAGTCGTAACCGCGCTCGCGGTCGGCTCGCCCACGATAGGGAGTGTCGGGGTAGTCGTCCCTGTCGTTCATCATTCTCCCTGGCTGGAGCGGACGATCTCGCCCGGGGGATGGCCTGTTGACCGTTCCTGGTCCAAGGCGCTCTGGAGGAGCACGGTGGCGGCGGCCTGGTCGATGACCGACCTGCGGGCCCGGCCGCCCTTGGCGCCCTTGGCGGCGAAGGAGGCGCCGGAGAGCAGCTGGCTCTGGGCGGTCACCGTGGTGAGGCGTTCGTCGACCAGGCGGACGGGGACGGGGTGCAGGAGAGCGGCGAGCGTACGCGCGAACTCCCTCGCGGAGCGGGCCGCCGGGCCCTCCTCCCCCGACAGTGAGGCGGGGTAGCCCACCACGACCTCCCGTGCCTCCCGTTCCAGGACCAGCAGGGCGATGCGCTGGGTGTCGCCCCTTCCGCGCCGGACGGTCTCGACCGGGCTGGCGAGCGTACCGCTGGGGTCGCTCGCGGCGACTCCGATGCGGGCGTTGCCGGGGTCGACGGCCAGGCGCACACCGTGCCTCACGAGGACCTCTCCCCGGAACCGGGAGCGGTGCTCGGGCGGGCCGTGCCATTGCGGACACGGCACCGCGGCTGGGAAATCCTCAACACGGTGGTCCTGTTCGTCAGCTGGATCGCGGGAAACTCCGCACAGACAGCCGTGTGATCGGCTGTGACGCGCCACAGTATGCCCGATTCGATGACAGCACGCAGCCTCAACGGCGTTGGTCGCCGTGCGGGGCCGCGGGCCGCGTCGGCCGCCTCGTACGGGGCGGTTCCGGCGGGGCCCGGGTCGGACGCGCTCCGTCAGAGTGTAAAACACCCCGGAGCCGCTGCTGCGCGGACGGACGCCGCAGCGGCACCCGGCAGCCGGGCCCGGGGCGGTTCCCCCGCAGGTGGCGACGGGCCCGAGGCCTCTGGGGACCACCGTGCCCGAGCACCGCGGAATCCTCCACATGATCACTCTTGGTTATGCTACATATTCATTTCGTGTCCAGGTGGGGTTCGACTGGAGCACCCGGGGAAAACGGACGGACCCCGTGGTACTCGTCACGTCCGCGCACACGCGTCGGGCGTGTGCGGCACCGGTGCCGCACACGCCCGTTCGAGCGGTTGTCCTGGGGCCCGTTCATCGGGCGGGCCCCAGCCCCGGGGGTTTGGTTCGGGCTCCCGAACACGGACCGAAGCGAGGCGGGGCCCAAAAAAGACGGCCTAGCCCCTGGCCACGCGCTCCTCGACGGCACGCAGGGCCTCGTCCACCTTGGTGGCGTCGCTGCCGCCGCCCTGGGCGATGTCGGGCTTGCCGCCGCCACCGCCGCCGAGCGCGCGGGCCGCGATACCCACCAGCTCGCCCGCCTTGATCCCGGCCTTCTGCGCGGCCTTGTTGGTCGCGATCACCACGACCGGGCGGTCCTTGGGCACGGCGGTCATCGCCACGACCGCGGGCTCGTCCTCACCGAGGCGGCCGCGCACGTCCAGTACCAGCTTGCGCAGGTCGTCGCCGCTGGCGCCCTCCGGCGCGGGGGCGGCCACGACCAGCGCGGCGCCGTGGCGGCGGGCGCCCTCGGCGATCGAACCGGCCGCCTGGAGCACCTGGGCGGCGCGCAGCTTCTCGATCTCCCGCTCGGCGGCGCGCAGCCGGGAGACCATGGAGTCGATGCGCTCGGGCAGTTCCTCACGCGGGGTCTTGAGCTGCTCGGACAGCTGCCCGACCAGTGTCGACTCCTTGGACAGGCGCCGGAAGGCGTCCACGCCCACCGCCGCCTCCACGCGGCGCACGCCCGAGCCGATGGAGGACTCACCGAGCAGCTTGACGATGCCCAGCCTGGCGGTGGAGGGCACGTGGGTGCCGCCGCACAGCTCGACGGAGTAGTCGCTCATCTCCACGACGCGTACGCGGTCGCCGTACTTCTCGCCGAACATGGCCATGGCGCCCATCTTCAGCGCGTCGTCCAGGCTCTTCTCCTCGGTCTGGACCGGGATGTCGCCCGCCAGGACGGTGTTGACCTCCTCCTCGACCTCGGCCAGGCGCTCGCCGCCCAGCGCGCTGTCGGCGGTGAAGTCGAAGCGCAGCTGGCCGGGGCGGTTCTCCGAACCGGCCTGGCCCGCGGACGGGCCCAGCGCGTTGCGCAGCGCCGAGTGGATGAGGTGGGTCGCCGAGTGCGAGCGCTCGATGGCGTGGCGGCGGCCGGTGTCGATGCCCGCGTGCACGGTGTCGTCCAGGACCACCTCCCCCGAGCGAACGGTGCCGCGGTGCACGAACAGGCCGGGCAGCGGCTTCTGCACGTCCTCCACGTCCACCACGCCGCGGCCGTCCACGGTCAGCGTGCCGGTGTCGGCGAGCTGGCCGCCGCTCTCGGCGTAGAACGGGGTGCTGTCCAGGACGACCTCGACCTTGTCCCCCGCGCGGGCCGCGGGCGCCGAGACGCCGTCCACGACGATGCCCTTGACGCGCGACTCGCTCTCGGCCTCGGTGTAGCCGAGGAAGTCGGTCTCCCCCGCGCCCTCCAGCAACCGCGCGTACAGGGAGATGTCGGCGTTGCCGAGCTTCTTGGACCTGGCGTCGGCCTTGGCGGTGTCCTTCTGGCGCTGCATGAGCTCGCGGAAGGAGGACTCGTCCACGGACAGGCCCTGCTCCGCCGCCATCTCCAGGGTGAGGTCGATGGGGAAGCCGTAGGTGTCGTGCAGCTGGAAGGCGTCCGAACCGGAGAGGAGGGTGCCGCCCCCGGCACGCGTGCGCTCGGCGGCGCGGCCGAACAGCGCGGTGCCCGCGCGCAGGGTCTCGGCGAAGTTGCGCTCCTCGGTGTCGACCACACCGTGGATGACGTCGGCCCGGTCCAGCAGGTCGGGGTAGATGTCCTTCATCGCGTCGATGCTGACCTCGGTCAGCTCGTGCAGGAAGGCGGTGTCGGTGCCCGAGAGCAGGCGCAGGTTGCGGATGGAGCGGCGCAGGATGCGGCGCAGGACGTATCCGGCCTTCTCGTTGCCGGGCCGCACGCCGTCGCCGACGAGCATGACGGCGCTGCGCACGTGGTCGGCGACCACACGGAGCATGACGTCCTGGTCCTGGTCGTCGCCGTAGCGAGTGCCGGTGAGCTCGGCGGCGCGGTGCAGGACGCGGCCGATGATGTCGGTCTCGTAGATGTTGTCGACGCCCTGCATGACCGCCGCGAGGCGCTCCAGGCCCAGGCCGGTGTCGATGTTCTTCTTGGGCAGCTCCCCGAGGACGGGGTACTCCTTGCCGCTGCCCTCACCTCGCTCGTACTGCATGAAGACGAGGTTCCAGATCTCGATGTAGCGGTCCTCGTCGGCCTCGGGGCCGCCCTCGACGCCGTACTCGGGACCGCGGTCGTAGAAGATCTCGGAGCAGGGGCCGCAGGGACCGGGCACGCCCATGTCCCAGTAGTTCTCCTCCTTGCCCATGCGCTGGATGCGCTCGGGCCGCACGCCCACCTTGTCGCGCCAGATCGCCTCGGCCTCGTCGTCGTCGAGGTAGACGGTGACCCACAGCCGCTCGGGGTCGATGCCGAAGCCGCCCTCCTCCACGGGCGTGGTGACCAGCTCCCAGGCCAGCGGGATCGCCCGCTCCTTGAAGTAGTCGCCGAAGGAGAAGTTGCCCAGCATCTGGAAGAACGTGGCGTGCCGGGAGGTCTTGCCGACCTCCTCGATGTCCTTGGTACGGATGCACTTCTGCACGCTGGTGGCGGTGTCGTGGGGGGGCGTGCGCTGGCCCAGGAAGTAGGGCTTGAACGGGACCATGCCTGCGGGCACCAGCAGCAGCGTGGGGTCCTCGGCGATGAGGCTTGCCGAGGGCACCACGGTGTGTCCGTTCTTCTCGAAGAAACTGAGGAAGCGGCGCGCGATCTCTGCCGTCTCCATTGATGCCCTCCTGCTGCTCGGCTCCGCCGCCCCGGGCGGCGTGCGTGTCCCTGTGCGGGACCGTTGTCACGCGTGGTCGGTAGGCGCCCATCGTAGAGGGAACCGTGCTGCCAGCGCGCGTGGTTTGCGGGTGGCCGCCGGGGCCGCCCTGATCAGGACAACGGCGGCGGCCTGGTTGTTCCAAGGCTATCGCCGCCGGCCACCGTCGCGGCCCCGTCCGGACGGGGCCGCGACGGTGCTAGGACAGGTAGAACTCCCGGACCCGGGGGGTGAGCATCAGGCCGATCATCACCGCGGCGAAGGCGAGCGGGACGAGGGAGAAGTAGTCGCCGGCGATGACGGCGACGAGCAGGATCAGGGACGCGACGCCGTGGAAGGCGACCACGCCCCACAGCAGGCCGCCGCGGCGGCGTCCCATCAGGGAGGCCAGGGTGGTGGAGACGATGCCGTAGGCCAGGGGGACGAGGGCGACGGCTCCGGTGAAGGCGGCCAGGAAGCTGAAGGCGCCCTCGTCGGCCTCTCCCGCCATCTCTCCCACGCCGAAGCCCAGGAGGGCGATGGCACCGAGAAAAGCGCCCAGCAGGATGCCGATGGGTCCGCCGATGAACATGAGCACCCGGACGGCGACGGCCTGCCCCGGCATGCCCTGGAAGGCCTGGTACACGGGGGGCGGGGGAACCTGGCCGGGGAAGCCGTAGCCGACCGGGGGCTGGCCGGGGGCGGGCTGGCCGGAAACGGGGAAGCCGTGCATCGGCTGAGCTGCTGGAAGTCGCCCCGGGACGGGCTGGCCGGGTGCCGGATAACCGGGCGGGAGCTGCCCGGGGAGGGGCTGGCGGGGGTCGGGCTGCGGCGAGGGGTGCACGGGTGATCCCTTCCGGATCGCGAGGGGGAGGAGCGTCTGAGGCCGGGGGGACCGAGGAGCGGCGGGGACGACTGCCCCGCCGGGGCGGACCCGAGGCGGCGGGAGGTCTCGGGCACGGAGCCGGAGGCTTCCCTTTCGGCCTTTCCGTAACCCCGGCCACCGGGGCACGACTCTACCGAGAGTCCCCGACAGGACACGAAACGCGCAGGTGGAACGCGGTACCACACGCAGCGAGGGGGACCGCGATCCCTCGCGGTCCCCCTGTGGCGCGGACGGGGCGGCCCACCTCAGTAGGCGGCGGGAGCGGACCGGGTGTAGTAGGCGCGCGTGCCCCCCAGCAGCATGAGCACGATCATGAGGACGGCGAAGGCCAGAGGGACGACTGATCCCACGGCGCCGGTGACCGTGTTGAACACCAGGGTGAGCGCTGCCAGGGCCTGGAAGACCACGACCGACCACAGAACGACCGCGCTGCGGCGGCCCATCAGCGCGGCGAGGAGGGTGGACAGGACTCCGTAGACGAACGGGATGGCGCCGACGAGCGCGAAGAGCAGCCCCGCGTCGGTGGAGGAGATGGGAAAACCCGCCCCTTCCTGCACGCCCTGCATGAACTCCTCGCTGAACCGGCTGTCACCGGAGGCCATCGCGGCGGCCAGCCACAGCAGCCCGCCGAACAGCAGGCCGCAGACGCCGCCGATGAACATCAGCACCCGCACGGCAACCGCCGCGCCGGGCATCCTGACCGGGCCCGACGGGAAGTGGCCCCCGTAGGGCACCGGCTGCTGCGGATAACCGCCCTGGTAGGGGCCGTTCGGAGGCTGCTGCGGATAACCGCCCTGGTAGGGACCGTTCGGAGGCTGCTGCGGATGCACGTGCGGCTCCAACGTGAGGGGGAATACGTGTCTCCCGGACCACTTTAGGGGACGGTCAACCGGCCCCGGGAAGCCCGCGGTCGTCGGCCCCGGGCAGGGGCCTGCGCCCCTTCTCGGGGGCGTACCGGCGCAGGAGTTCCTCCTCCTGCTCGCGCACGGCCTCGGCCAGGTCCTCGTTGAGCTCGCGCAGGGCGCCCCGGTACTCGCCGACCCTGCCCTCCACGCGCTCGGCGATACCGTCCGGGGTGAGCGCGCGCCGGGCGCGGTGGACGCGGTGGACCGCGTAACCGCCGATGGCGGCCCCCGCGGCGAGGTAGAACAGTCTGCCGATCACCGGGTCGCCTTCCTCCTGCGGGTGCGCACGACCGCCAGGGCCCTGCGCTGGCCGAGGACGCGGCGCACGCCGTAGGACAGCGAGGCCACCTTCACCAGCGGACCGGTGAGCACCGAGCGGGTCAGCGCGGTCATCGTGGAGACGTCCTCGGAGCTGGCCTGCACGTTGGCGGTGATCTCCTCGACCCGTTCCAACGAGGTGTTGGTGCGCTCCACCGTGGACGCGACGTCGTCCAGCAGGGGCGGGGTGCGGTCCCCCAGTTCCGACACGACCTTGGTCGCCTCGTTGATGAGCTTGATGAGTTTGACGAGCGCCACGCACATGAACGTGGCCAGCACCGCCCAGACCACCGCGGCGACGAGCGCGGCGACCTCTCCTCCGGTAAGCATGCGGGCTCCGTGGGCAGATAGAGGGTGACTTCGAGGGTGTGCGGCGGCCCCTCGCGCACGCGCCGGGACCGGGGGCCGGAGGACGCCGGCGACCGCGCCGGGCCGGGCGCCGTGAACGGGCGTTCCCTGGCTCGGCGGATCCTCCCCTGTGGTCCGCGCGGGACGGGCCGGTTTCGGCCGACCCTATCGCGTCCCGTCTCCGGGTGAGCGAGGACACCACGGCGCGTCCGCACCCCCTGCGGGATGGCCGGTCCGGGCCACGGGGATCGACGGTCCGCCCGCCCCGGGGGACAATCGTCCGCAAGCCCGGTCCTTCCGAAAAGCTGACTACGATGTGCGGACACTCAGCCACCCCCCTCGGCCCCAGAAGCATCGACAGGACGCTCATGAGCCCTCGTTCTCCCCGAGAGATCTCCGTACTGGTACCGCCGGACCTGGCCCCCCTCTATCCGGACGACCCCTCGCGGATCGGTCCCTACCTCGTCCTCGGGCGCCTCGGACAGGGGGGCAGCGGCACCGTCTACGCCGCCGTGGACACCGCCTCCGCCAGCGCGGGCGACCGCCTGGTGGCAGTGAAGGTCCTCACATCCCCCGAACTGGAGTCCGCGGACGCCTACCCCGCGCTGGAGAGGCGCCTGCGGGCCCTGTCCAACGTCGACTCCGCGCGCGTGGTCATCCCCCTGGTCTTCGACAGCGACGCCAACCCCCCGTGGCTGTCCATGCCCTACATGGCGGGCGAGCGGCTGTCCCACTTCGTCACCAAGCGCGGCGGGCTGGGCACCGGCAAGCTCATCGCGCTGGCCACCGGCCTGGCCGAGGGGCTGTCCGCGCTGCACGCGCGCGGCGTGGCGCACGGGTCGCTGCGCCCCAGCGAGATCCTGCTGGAGTCGCACGGCCCGCACATCATGGAGTGCGCGGTCGTCGCCTCCCCGGAGCGGATGCGCGGGTCGGGTGCCACCTGGCTGAGCCCCGAGCGCTTCCGGGGCGGGGCGGCCACACCCGCCGCCGACGTGTTCGCCTGGGGCGCGGTGGTCGCCTTCGCCGGGACCGGGCGCCTGCCCTTCGGCCCTGGAGAGCCCGAGGAGATCGCCGAGCGCGCCGCGCAGGGCTCGTTCGACCTGACCGGTCTGGCCAGGGGGCTCCAGCCGGTGGTCGGGCGCTCGCTGGACCCCGACCCGGACGGCCGCCCCAGCCTGCGCGAGGTGATCGGCGCGGTCATCGCGGTGTGGCAGGCCCAGAACGCCGCGGAGGGCCGCGGGGGCGCCGCGGGCTCCCTCGGCGGGGGCACGGCCGCCGTACCGGACCGCGACGAGCTGGCGCGCGTCCTGGAGCGCGAGTGGCACGCGGTGGAGCCCCCCGCGCGGGTGCCCGAGGTCATCCGGCTGGAGGGGCGCATGTCCAACAGGCGTCCCGCCCGGGCCGTGTTCCTGGCCGGGAGCGCGGTGCTCGCGCTCGCACTGGTCGGCGGCGGCGTGTGGGGCGTCTCCCGGCTGCTCGCCCCCGAGCAGGGGGACGCCCTGGTCGCGGGTGCCGCCGGGGAGGGGGGCGCGTCACCGAGCCCCGTCGCAGAGGAGGACCCGCTGACCCTGGTGGTGCGGTTCGACCCCGCCGAGCAGGAGTCCCCCGAGTCGGGGCCGTGGGTGTACACCCCCGTCGACCGCGAGGACGAGCCGGTCCGCGGCCAGGGCATCCCCAGCCACACGGCCTGGGCCGAGCAGTGGGACGTGGCCGGGGAGCCCGGCGAGGCCGTCATCGCCCCCGACGCCGCGGTGCTCTGCGCGAAGTTCTGCGCCGCGCCCGAGCACCTGTTCATCGACGAGGAGGGCCGGGGCACCTGGGAGCTGACCGGGAGCGACTTCGTCGACTACCTGTCGTGGGGTCCGGTGGTGATCGTGGAGGTGACCTTCGCCGAGCCCGCCGAGGAGGGGGACGACGGCCCCCGCGAGATCGTGCAGGTCACGGAGCTTTTCACCGACTGACCGCCGTGGACGGGCACCCGTCCCCCGAAGGCGTGCGGCGGCCGGGCCCGGCCGCCGCACGGCGCGGCTCCCGGCGGTATCGCGGGCCCGCTCCCCCTGCGCTCAGCCGCGCTGGCCGCCGCCCCGCAGGACCTCCTTGATGCGTTGGAGGACCTCACTGAAGCGCCGTTCGGCGCCGTGCTGGGTGGGCCGGTAGTACTCGCGGTCGGCGAGCCCGTCGGGGGCGTGCTGTTGGGGGGCGACGCCGCCGGGGAAGTCGTGGGCGTAGCGGTAGCCCCTGCCGTGGCCGAGTTCGGCGGCGCCTCGGTAGTGGCCGTCGCGCAGGTGGGCGGGGACGGGTCCGGCCAGACCCGCGCGCACGTCGGCCGCGGCGGCGTCGATGGCGGAGACGACCGCGTTGGACTTGGGGGCCAGGCTGATGTGGATGACGGCCTGGGCGAGGTTGATGCGGGCCTCGGGCATGCCGATGAGCTCGACGGCCTGGGCGGCGGCCACGGCGGTCTGGAGGGCGGTGGGGTCGGCCATGCCGACGTCCTCACTGGCGTGCACGACCACGCGGCGGGCGATGAAGCGGGGGTCCTCCCCCGCCTCGATCATGCGCGCGAGGTAGTGCAGGGCGGCGTCGGGATCGGAGCCGCGCATGCTCTTGATGAAGGCGCTGACGACGTCGTAGTGCTGGTCGCCGGAGCGGTCGTAGCGCACGGCGTGCCGGTCGACGGCGCGCTCGACGTGTTCGGCGGTGATGGTGACCGGCTCGGCCGCGGGCGGGCCGGCGACGAGCGCGGCGGCCTCCAGGTAGGTCAGGGAGCGGCGGCCGTCACCGCCCGCGAGGCGCACGAGGTGGTCCGCGCCCTCGTCGGAGAGCGTGTAGCGGCCGTCCAGCCCGCGCTCGTCGGCGAGGGCCCGGTCCACCAGGGCGCGGATGTCGGCGTCCTCCAGCGACTCCAGGGACAGCAGCAGGGAACGCGACAGCAGGGGGCTGACCACGGAGAAGAAGGGGTTCTCGGTGGTGGCTCCGATGAAGCTGACCCAGCGGTTCTCCACGGCGGGCAGCAGCGCGTCCTGCTGGGTCTTGTTGAAGCGGTGGACCTCGTCCACGAAGAGCAGGGTGCGGGTGCCGTGCATGCCCATGCGGCGCCGGGCGTCGTCGACGACGGCGCGCACGTCCTTGACTCCGGCGTTGACGGCGGACAGCTCCACGAAGCGGCGCTTGGTGACGCGGCTGACCACGGTGGCCAGGGTGGTCTTGCCGGTGCCGGGCGGTCCCCACAGGAACACGGACATGGGCGCGTCGTCCTCGACCAGGCGGCGCAGCGGGCTACCCCCGCCGAGCAGGTGGCGCTGGCCCACGACCTCGTCGAGGGTGCGGGGGCGCATGCGCACGGCGAGCGGTTCCTGGCCCCTGGCGGCCTCCGCACCGGCGTCGTCGAAGAGCGTTTCGGACACCTGTCCAGAGTAGGCGGCCAAGGGCACCGGTCAGGTCGTGGACACCACGGCGGCGCGGTTCCGCGCGGGCTCGGTCGAGGGGATCATGCGGGTGATGAGCAGGGCGATGTCGTCGCCGCGTCCGGCCGGGGCCATCTCGGCGATGACGTGCGCGGCGGCCTCGGGGCTCTCGTGGTGCTCGGCGAGCGCCGCGCCGACCCGGGCCAGCCCGTCCCCCATGGGCACCTCGGAGCTCTCCACGAGTCCGTCGGAGCACAGCAGCAGGGCGGTGCCCGGCGGGAGCATGCGGGTGGTGACCGTGTACTCGGGGTCGGAGAGCACGCCCAGCGGAGGACCGGTCTCGGGCTCCCAGAGCTCGTAGCCGCTCCGGGTGGCCAGGACGACGGGCGGCTGTCCGGCCCAGGCCGCCTGCATGACGCCGCTCTCGCGGTCCACGACGAGGTAGCCGCAGGTGGCGAAGACGATCTCGCCGGTCTCGGTGAGCAGGCGGTTGGTCTCGCCCAGGACGACGCCGGGGTCGGACTGGTTGGTGGCGTAGGCGCGGAAGGCCACGCGGATCTGGCCCATGGCGGCCGCCGCCTCGACGCCGTGCCCCTGGACGTCACCGACCAGGAGGCCGACCTTGTTCTCGGGGAGTTCGATGACGTCGTAGAAGTCGCCGCAGATGCGCCAGTCCGCGCGGGAGGGCAGGTACTTGGTGGCGATGTCCATGTCCGGGAAGCTGGCCACCTGGCGGGGCAGCATGCGGCGCTGGACCGCGTCGGCCAGTTCCAGCTCGGCCTGCTGCGCCTTGATCCTCTGGAGCGCCTGCCCGGCGAGCCCGGCGAAGGTGAGCATGAGGGCACGCTCGTCGCGGCTGGCGTGGTGGGGACGGTCCCAGACCATCTGCCACACGCCCAGGGCGACCTTGCCGTCGCCGAAGATGGGCACGGTGGCCCAGGCCTGGCCGCGCACCTGGCGCATGAGCTCGACGGCGGCGGGGAAGCGGCTGATGATCTCGGCGCGGCTCTCGAAGAAGCGGGGCTGGCGGTCCTGGATGACCGCGCCCATGGGGAAGTCGGTGTCGTCGGCGCGGCGGCCGTCGATGTGGTCGATGTTGCTGTCGCCGCCCTTGGTGTGGGCGCTGGGCGAGCTGCGCAGCAGCCCTCCCTCGACGTAGAGGGCGACGGCGTGGACTCCGCCGAAGATGGGCAGGAACTCCTCGCTGAGCAGGTCCATGACCTTGTCGACGGTGGTGGCCGAGACGAGTTTGGAGGACAGCTCGGTGACCAGGCGGCCGTGCTCGGCCTCGGTGCGGCGGCGGTCGGCGAGGCGGCGCACGAGCTGGACGTGCTCGGTGACGTCGTCGACGATGCCCACGAGGCGGTCGGGGTCGCCTGGCACGTAGCGGGCGCGCACGTGCAGGGAGCGCTCGTCGCCGAGGCGGTCGAAGACGCGGAAGCGCTGCTCGTAGTCGCGTCCGGCGAAGGAGGCGGAGATGGCGTCGCGCACGCGGGCGATGTCGTCGGGGTGGACGCGCTCCAGGATGCGTTCGAGCTCGCGGTCGTTCCCGGCCAGCAGCGCGCCGAGCGGGGTGGGGCCGAACATCTCGCGCAGGCGTCCGCTGACCGGGTCCAGGCTCCACAGCACGGAGTCGGAGTTGTCGGTGCGCAGCTCGCCGATCACGCGCAGATCGGCCTCCTCGGTGGAGAGCACGTGCAGCAGGACGACCACGCGGGCGCCCTCCGCACCGTCCCCGGGCAGGGGGCGCAGCTCGGCCTCCACCAGGTGGGCGGCCTTGTCGGCGACGTTCAGGCGCAGGCGGGAGCGGCGCCCCCAGCGCCCGGCGAGGGCCTCGTCGTGGACGCGTGCGCCGCGCTGGGCGTCGTCACCGTCGAGGAGGTCGAACCAGGCTCCCCCGGCGAGCTCGGGGGCGTCGCGGCCGAAGAGTTCGGTGAAGGCCAGGTTGGCGTGCACGATCGCGCCGTCGGCCAGGGCGAGCGCCATGGGCTCGGGTGCGTGGGAGAACGCCTCCGCGAGAGCGCTCTCGGAACCATCGCCTGAAGCGCGTTTTCCGTTCACGTATGACTCATCCTCATGTCGTCTCGGACGTCACACCCGCGCTCAGGCGCGGTCACCCTTGAAACGTTCCGACCGGCTCATCCTAGTGTCCGGGGCTGGGCCGGATCCGGTGCCGGAACGGGGGCGGGGCCGACGCACGCGTCGTCCGGTGTCCGTGTGAACTGGCTGGACGCGGACCCGCGTACTCCATCGGCGCGACGGGAGGGCGCCGGACTCCGCACCCGCGGTCGCACCCGATCGACCGCAGGATGGAAATCGTTACGCCCGTGTGACTCAACAGCGCAGAATGCACTCCGCCACCACTTCCACCCGCGGGCGGGGCGTCCCCGTGAGATCCGTGTCCACTCCACAACACGTTCTCATCGCGGCTCGGAAGGGGTGATTCGCCCTCAACGGTAGGGGATGACGGCTGTCCGCGCATCCGTACCGGGGCCCCGGGGCCGTGTCCGGCCACGCGCACACCCTTTCATGACGCCCGATAACCGCCTGTTTTCGCCGAGTGACCGAATGAGACAGGTTCAAAATAGGATGAATTCGGGCACCTCACGGAAGCCGCGAAATTCTTCGGCCCCCGGGGACGCCCGGAGGACGGATCCGGTCCTTCGGTGCCCTCCCCCGGAACACGAGTCGGGGGGGGGGGGGGGGGGGGGGGCCCCCCCCCCCCCCCCGGGGGGGGGGGGGGGGGCGCGGGCGCCCCCCCCCCCCCCCGACGGGGTCCGCGTCCCCCTACTTCTGCTTCTCCCTCTCCTCGGCCTCGGGGTCGGCGTCCACCCCGGCCTCGGCCCGCTGGTCAGCGGTGATCGGCGTGGGCGCGCCCGTCAGCGGGTCGCCGCCCGATGCGGTCTTGGGGAAGGCGATGACCTCGCGGATGGTCGGCTGCCCGGCCAGCAGCATGACGATGCGGTCCCAGCCCACGGCCAGGCCGCCGTGCGGCGGCGGGCCGAACTTGAACGCCTCCAGCAGGAACCCGAACTTCGACTCGGCCTCGGCCTTGCTCAGGCCGATGACGTCGAAGATCCGCTGCTGCATCTCGGCCCGGTGGATACGGATGGAGCCCGACACCAGCTCGTAGCCGTTGAGCACCAGGTCGAAGGCCCGGGAGTCGGTGGTGCCCGGGTGGTCCTGGAAGTCGGCCTCGTCCTCCACCGCCGGAGCGGTGAAGGGGTGGTGCACCGGCTTCCAGGAGCCCTCCTCGTCGGCCTCCTCGAACAGGGGCATGTCGGTGATCCACAGGATCTCCCACCGGGAGGTGTCGATCAGGTCGCAGCGCCTGCCGATCTCCAGGCGGGCGGCGCCCAGCAGCTCCTGGCTCCCGGTCCGGGGGCCCGCGGCGAAGAACACCGCGTCGCCCGGCGCGGCGCCGACCTGGGCCGCCAGGCCCTCGCGCTCGGCCTCGGAGAGGTTCTTGGCCACCGGGCCGCCCAGGGAGCCGTCCTCCTGGACGAGCACGTAGGCCAGGCCCTTCGCGCCGCGCGAGCGCGCCCACTCCTGCCAGGCGTCCAGCTCCTTGCGGGTCTGGGAGGCGCCGCCCGGCATGACCACGGCACCCACGTAGGGGGCCTTGAAGACCCGGAAGGGGGTGTCGGCGAAGTAGGCGGTGACCTCGACCAGCTCCTGGCCGAAGCGCAGGTCCGGCTTGTCGGAGCCGAAGCGGTCCATGGCCTCGGCGTAGCGCATCCGCGGGAAGCGCTCGGGCAGCTCGACGCCGCGCACCTCGCGCAGCAGGCGGGTGAACAGCTTCTCGCCGACGGCGAAGAGGTCCTCCTCGTCGACGAAGCTCATCTCCAGGTCGATCTGGGTGAACTCCGGCTGGCGGTCCGCGCGCAGGTCCTCGTCGCGGAAGCAGCGGGTGAGCTGGTAGTAGCGCTCCATGCCGCCGACCATGAGCAGCTGCTTGAACAGCTGCGGGGACTGCGGAAGCGCGTACCAGTGGCCCGGCTGGAGGCGGACCGGGACGAGGAAGTCGCGGGCGCCCTCGGGCGTGGAGCGGGTCATGTAGGGGGTCTCGACGTAGGTGAACCCCAGGTCGCGCATGACCTCGTGGGCGACGTAGGTCGCCTTGGAGCGCAGGCGCAGGTTGTCGGCCATCTCCTGACGGCGGATGTCCAGGTAGCGGTAGCGCAGCCGGGTCTCCTCGGCCACGTCCGCGGCGCTGTCCAGCTGGAAGGGCAGCGGCGCGGCCTCGCTGAGCACCTCGATCTCGTCCGCGACGACCTCGACGGCGCCGGTGGGGATCTCGGGGTTCTCGTTGCCCTCGGGGCGGACCCGGACCGAGCCGGTGACCTTGATGCAGTACTCGGCGCGGAGGTCGTGGGCGAGGTCGTCCTCGCGGACGACGACCTGGACCACCCCGGAGGCCTCGCGCAGGTCGAGGAAGACCACCCCGCCGTGGTCACGGCGGCGTGCCACCCACCCGGCGAGGACGACGGTCGCGCCTGCGTGCTCGGCGCGCAACGCACCTGCCTCATGCGTGCGTATCAACGGACTACTCCTTCAGCGTCTTCAGTTCGTGTCAAGTGTGCCCGACCTGCGCTCGGGTGCGGGCCAGATCCTGCGCACACGGCCTTCGGGCACCCGCTGGGGGGAAGCCCGGGGAAGGGCGTGCGAAGCCACCGGCAGCCCGCCCTCAGGCGGGGCCGGTGCGGGTATCTCGTCCGCCGCGCGGCCGCGCGGGCGCGCTCGGACGGTGGGCGCCTCGGTGGCGTGGGGTGGTCATACGTCGTTCCTGCGGGACGGGAGGGCGGCCGGGAGGCGGGGTCAGCCGGTGATATCGCGCAGGTAGGGGTTGGTGGCGCGCTCGCGCTCGACGGTGGTGGCCGGGCCGTGGCCGGGCAGGACCTGGGTGGCGTCGGGGCGGCCCAGCACCGCGCTGGCGAGGCTGCGCAGCATGGCGGTGTGGTCGCCGCCGGGGAAGTCGGTGCGGCCGATGGAACCGGCGAAGACCAGGTCCCCGGCGAACATCACGGGGACGCCGTCCTCGGTGGTCACCGTGTACACGACCGATCCGGGGGTGTGGCCGGGGGTGTGCTCGACCCCGAAGTCCAGTCCGGCCAGGGTGAGGGTCTCGCCGCCCGAGACCTCGACCAGGTCGTCGGGCTCGGCGTGCGGGCCCGGGCCCAGCAGGGCGGACAGCTGCGCGGCGAAACCGGGGTCCACCCCCGCGGCGGGCTCGGTGAGCAGCCCGCGGTCCTCGGCGTGCAGGTGGACGGGGACGCCGTGGCGCGCGCACAGGTCGGCGGCCGACCAGACGTGATCGAAGTGGCCGTGGGTGAGCAGCACCGCGACGGGGGTCAGCCCGTGCTCGGACAGGACCTTGTCGACCTGCTCGGTGGCCTCCTGGCCGGGGTCGACGATGACGCAGTCGCCGCCCGGGGCCGGTGCGAGCACGTAGCAGTTCGCGGCGAGGGGCCCGGTGGGAAGTGCGGCGATGAGCACGGCGGATGTCGTCCTGTCCTCGGTCGGGTACGCGGTCGCGGGGCGGCGGGTCCGCGGTCCGGACGCAGCGTCCCCCGGGTGCAGCCTATCGAGGCACGGGAGGGTCGGCGACCCGGTTGTCTTGCCCCGGTACGCGTTTGATCACCATTCGATCACCGCCCGCGGCTGGCCTCTTTGCCAAACCGCGTGGTAATGCCATATTGGTCACCGTCCTTGGTGCACGCCGGGGCCCCGACCTGCGCCTGCGCTGGGCGGGAGGGCGGCCCGGCCCGATACCCGAGGGCGCGCGGACCAGCGTGATCCGCGCAGACGTGAATTCACGGCGCGGCGCCCCTCACCGGATCGCGGGGATATCGTGCTCAGCACGGTGGTTCCCATCACGAACCGGCGAGGAGTGCGACGCGACGACCCGAACCCGCCCCACGGCCGGGTTCATGACAGCAGGAGGACACGGTGACCACGGACCCTTGGGGCCGCGTAGACGACGAAGGCACGGTCTACGTGCGCACGAGCGAAGGCGAGCGGGTCGTCGGATCGTGGCAGGCGGGGGCGCCTGAGGAGGCCCTGACCTTCTTCCGGCGCAAGTACGACTCCCTGGTCACCGAGGTGGAGCTGCTGGAGAACCGGCTCCGCAACACCGACCTGTCCGCCTCCGCCGCGATGTCGAACATCGACAAGCTGCGCGACTCGGTCCGGGAGGCGAACGCGGTCGGCGACCTGGAGTCGCTGATGGGACGCCTGGACGCGCTGGCGGGCCGCGCCGAGGAGCGCAAGGTCGAGCAGAAGCAGGCGCAGGAGCAGGCGCGCGGCCAGGCCCGGGAGGTCAAGGAGCGCATCGTCGCCGAGGCCGAGCGGGTCGCGGTGGAGACGACGCACTGGAAGTCCGGCGGCGAGCGGATGCTCCAGCTCATCGAGGAGTGGAAGAAGGCCCCGCGGGCCGACCGGCCCACCGAGCAGGCGCTGTGGAAGCGCATGTCGGCGGCGCGCAACTCCTTCTCCAAGCGGCGCAAGGCCTACTTCGCCAACCTGGACCAGGAGCGCGAGTCGGTGCGCGTGGAGAAGGAGCGCATCGTGGTGGAGGCCGAGTCCCTGTCGGACTCCACCGACTGGGGGGCCACGGCCCGTGCCTACCGCGACCTGATGCAGCGGTGGAAGCGCAGCGGCCGCGCGGACCGGGCGAGCGAGGACAAGTTGTGGGCGCGCTTCAAGGCCGCGCAGGACACCTTCTTCGACGCGCGCAACGCGACCTTCGCCGAGCGCGACGCCGAACTGCGGGTCAACGCCGAGGCCAAGGAACGGATCCTGGCCGAGGCCAAGGCGGAGATCCCGGGGATCTCCGACCCGCGCCGGGCGCGTGCGCGGCTGCGCGACTTCCAGGACGCCTGGGAGGAGGCCGGTGAGCTGCCGCGCGACGTGCGCGACCAGCTGGAGGGCGCCTTCCGCCAGATCGAGGACGGTGTGCGCCGGGCCGAGGACGCCGAGTGGGAGCGCAGCAACCCCGAGGCGCGGGCCCGCGCCAGGGACACGGCCGCCCAGCTGGCGTCGGCGATCGCCGACCTGGAGGCCAAGCTGGACAAGGCCAGGGAGAAGGGTGACGAGCGCCGGGTCAGGGAGTACGAGGACGCGCTGGAGGCCCGCCGCTCGTGGCTGGCCGAGGCGGAGAAGGCCCTCGACGAGCTGAGCTGAGCCCCCGGACGGGCCGCGCTCCCCGGAATGCACCGGGGGCGCGGCCCGTCCGCGTGTCAGGCGCGCGGCCCGGCGACCGGTTCGGGTGCCTCCGCGGACTCGGGCTCCTCCGCGGACTCGGGTGCGGACTCGGACTCCTCCGCGGACTCGGGTGCGGGTTCGGCGGGTACGCGCTCCCGCTCGGCCCGGGGACCGGCCTCGGGCTCCGTCCCGAGGCCGGGCACGCGGACGGCCTCGGGCGCCTCTGCCGGTTCGGGCTCCTCCGCGGTCGCGAGGACCGCCCGGGCCCGTGCTCCGGCGGTCTCCCCGGTGACGCGATCGGGCGCCGCCCTGTGGACGATCAGCGACTCGAGCACGGTCCGCGGCCGGTCAGCGGCCCTCTCCGCCTCCGGGAGGGACCCGGCCCCGGCGGGCTCCCGGGGCGCGCTCGCCGCGGTCCCCTCCGCTCCGTCAGCGCCCGCGGAGACGAGCACCGCCCCCGGTCCGGGCTCCCGCTCCAGCCGCGCCCGGGTGTCGCGGTGGCGCACCAGGCCGCCGACGCACAGCGCCACGGAGGCCGCGAAGGCCAGTACCGTGACCACCCACACCGGCGGCACCACACCGTGGACCCGGTGCACGGCGGCGTCGCAGGAGACCAGCACCGCTCCCGGCTCCGGGCGCGCGCAGACCGTGGCGACCGGGTGCAGCCCCCCGCCGCGGACCGCGGTGATCTCGCCGGTGAACCGCATGGTCGCGCGGTCGCCGGGTTCCAGGGACCGCGACCAGGTCACCCGCCCCTCCCCCGCCTCGGCCCCGGACGTCCCCGAGACGTAGCGCACCGTCGGGGGGAGGAACTGCACGATCTCGGCGTCGGACACCGCCTCCTCGCCGGTGTTGCGCACGTTGACCGTGTAGTGGATCCGGTCGCCCGGACCCGGCCGCTGCGCGTCGGCGCGGGACTCCAGGGCCACGTGCAGGCTGTCCGCGCCGGGCACGACCTCCCCTCCGCCGCCGCCCGTCTCGCCGGGTGCGTGGTGGGCGCCGGGCAGGGTGAGCAGGGCCATCAGCCCCACCGCAGACACCGCCGTTGCTACGGCCATGGTCTCCTCCGCGTACGAGCACAGAAATGACATTACGTCTATACGGAATAACACGGAGTAGTCACTTCGATCGTGCGCCATGCGGAGGAACCCGGAACACGCGCGAGGGCGCGCACGGCCGGTGACGGCCGTACGCGCCCTGGAGGCCCCGCGGGGGCCGGCGCCACGGGTGCGGGTCAGGCGCCCACGAAGGAGCGCAGCGCGGCGGCGCGCTCGGTGCTCTCCCACGTGAACTCGGGCAGTTCACGGCCGAAGTGGCCGTAGGCGGCGGTCCGGGAGTAGATCGGGCGCAGCAGGTCCAGGTCGCGCACGATGGCGGCCGGACGCAGGTCGAAGACCTCCTTGACGGCCTTCTCGATCAGCTCCGGGGCGACCTTCTCCGTGCCGAAGGTCTCGATGAACACGCCGACCGGGTGCGCCTTGCCGATGGCGTAGGCGACCTGGACCTCGGCGCGCTCGGCGAGCTCGGCCGCGACGATGTTCTTGGCGACCCAGCGGGTGGCGTAGGCGGCCGAGCGGTCCACCTTCGACGGGTCCTTGCCGGAGAAGGCACCGCCGCCGTGGCGGGCGTAGCCGCCGTAGGTGTCCACGATGATCTTGCGGCCCGTGAGCCCGGCGTCGCCCATGGGGCCGCCGATCTCGAACCGGCCGGTCGGGTTGACCAGGAGCCGGTAGTCGTCGGACTCCAGGCCGTAGGCGGCCACGACCGGCTCGATGACGTGCTCGCGGATGTCGGGGGCGAGCATCTCGTCGAGGTTGATGTCGGCCGAGTGCTGGCTGGAGACCACGACGGTGTCCAGGCGGACCGGGGTCTGGCCGTCGTACTCGACCGTGACCTGGGTCTTGCCGTCCGGGCGCAGGTAGGGCACCGTGCCGTTGCGGCGGACCCCGGCCAGGCGCTCGGAGAGGGAGTGCGCCAGCTTGATCGGCAGCGGCATGAGCTCGGGGGTCTCGCGGTTGGCGTAGCCGAACATCAGGCCCTGGTCGCCCGCGCCCTGCCGGTTGAGGGCGTCGTCCTCGTTGTCGACTCGCGCCTCGTAGGCGGTGTCGACGCCCTGGGCGATGTCGGGGGACTGCGCGTCGATGGAGACGTTGACCCCGCAGGAGTCACCGTCGAACCCCTTGGCGGAGGAGTCGTAGCCGATCTCGAGGATCTTTCCGCGCACGATGGCGGGGATGTCGACGTAGGTCTGGGTGGTGACCTCGCCCGCGATGTGGACCTGACCGGTGGTGATCAGCGTCTCGACCGCGACCCGGCTGCGCGGGTCGTGGGTGAGCATCGCGTCGAGGATCGCGTCACTGATCTGGTCGGCCATCTTGTCGGGATGGCCTTCGGTGACCGACTCGGAGGTGAAAAGGCGGCGGGACACGTTGCGTGACTCCTTGCAGCGGCTGCTGGCTGACATGTACCGGTGCGGCACGGGCGCCCCCGGCTGCCTGCCGGGGCGGCCAATACCGACCGACGGGGTTGGTTATTGGTCCACTGTAACGGGACTGCTGGGGGCGGGCACCCCGCGGCCGACCTCCCCGGTCGTCACGGGTGCACGTCGAAGTCTGACGTACTCGGCGGTGGGAATCCAGTCCTGGGCACGCGTGGTTCGGCCGGGCCGGGTCCCGGCGGCCGCCCGCCCGCGCCGGGGCGCCGGGGACGCGCGGTACCTAGCCCAGGCGCGGCAGGATCAGGTCCCAGATCCGGTCGGCGAGGTCCTCCTTGGGCCCGGTGGGCACGTCCACCGCGGTGCCGTCCGAGCCCAGGATGACGGCCTGGTTGTCCTCGGTGCCGAACGCGCGCCCGCCGCCGACCTGGTTGACCACGAGCAGGTCGCAGCCCTTGCGGGCCAGTTTGGCGCGGCCGTTGGCGATCACGTCGTCGGTCTCGGCGGCGAAGCCCACGACGGTCTGCGCCAGTCCCTCGGCGTCGCGGGAGGCGACCAGCCCGGCGAGGATGTCGGGGTTCTCGGCCAGTTCGATGGGCGCGGGCGCCGCGCCGGGCCTCTTCTTGATCTTGGAGGCGGCACTGGCGACCGGACGGAAGTCGGCCACCGCGGCGCTCATCACGATCGCGTCCGCGCCGACGCGTTCGGCCTCCATGGCCTCGGCCAGTTCCACGGCCGAGCCCGCGCGCACCACCCGCACCCCGGCCGGGTCGGGCAGGGAGACGTTGGCGGCGACCAGGGTCACGTCGGCGCCGCGTGCGGCGGCGGTGCGCGCCAGGGCGTACCCCTGCTTGCCCGAGGAGTGGTTGCCCAGGAAGCGGACCGGGTCGACGGCCTCGCGGGTGCCGCCCGCGGAGACCACCACGCGCCGTCCGGCGAGGTCGGGGACGGCCGCACCGCGGCGCAGCACGAGGCGGGCGGCCTCGAACAGCTCGGAGGGCTCGGGCAGGCGCCCCCGTCCGGTGTCGGCGCCGGTCAGGCGGCCCACGGCCGGGTCGAGGACGACGGCGCCGCGCGAGCGCAGGGTGGCCACGTTGGCCTGCGTGGCGGGGTGCTCCCACATCTCGGTGTGCATCGCTGGCGCGAACACCACCGGACAGCGCGCGGTGAGCAGGGTGTTGGTGAGCAGGTCGTCGGCCAGCCCCGCGGCGGCCCTGGCCAGGATGTTGGCGGTGGCCGGGGCGACGAACACCAGGTCGGCCTCCTGGCCGATGCGCACGTGCGGGACCTCGTGTACCCCGTCCCACACTCCGGTGGCGACGGGCTGGCCGGACAGGGCGGCCCAGGTGGGCTCACCGACGAAGCGCAGGGCCTCGGCGGTGGGCACGACCCGGACCCGGTGGCCGGACTCGGTCAGGCGGCGCAGCAGTTCGCAGACCTTGTAGGCGGCGATGCCGCCGCCGACGCCGAGGACCACGCGGGGAACGTTTGTGTCACTCACAGGAAGGAGTTCTACCAGCCCCCGGCCGCCCCGCGCGCGCCAGGGGCGCGGCGGGCGGGACGCGAGGGGCGTACCGGGTTCCGCGAGACGGGTCGAGCCGTCAGCGAGGAACGAGCCGGGCGCTGGCGAAGGCACTGTGCCCCCTCAGGCGCGCGACCCGGTTCTCCGCGCCCCGAGCCCCGTGCGAGCTTGCGAGCACGCGGAGGAACAGCTCAGGAACCTTCGTAGGGCTCAGCGGTGAGCAGGCCCGACCTGACCTCGCGCAGGGCGATGGACAGCGACTTCTCCTGGACCTGGGTCTCCACCAGCGGGCCGACGTACTCCAGCAGGCCCTCGCCCAGCTGGGCGTAGTAGGCGTTGATCTGGCGGGCCCGCTTGGAGGCCATGGTGACCAGGCTGTACTTGCTGTCCACCAGCTCCAGCAGATCATCGATCGGCGGGTTGGTGATGCCTTCGGCGACGGGCTCGGTACCAGCCACTTCATTACCCCCAGGAATGGTCCGCGGCTCGTCGCGGAGCCGCGGTGGACGGACGTTGGGGCGCCGTCGGGACGGTTCCCGGCGCGGCGCGGGTGGCGCGGGCCTCGGGCCCGGCCGCTATCACACCTTGGGCGCGGTGATCAACGCTAGCAGCTCGTCGCCCACGTCCTGCACGGACGTGTTGACGAGGGTGGTGTCGAACTCCTTCTCGGCGGCCAGCTCGACCCTGGCCACGTCCAGGCGGCGCTGGATGACCTCGTCGGACTCGGTGCCGCGTCCGGTGAGGCGGCGCACCAGCTCCTCCCAGGAGGGCGGAGCGAGGAAGACGTGCAGGGCGTCGGGCATGGAAGCGCGCACCTGGCGGGCGCCCTGGAGCTCGATCTCCAGCAGGACGGGCACTCCGGCGCGCAGGCGCTCCTCGACGGGCCGACGCGGGGTGCCGTAGCGGTTGCCCGCGAACTGGGCCCACTCCAGGAGCTGGTCCTCGGCGACGAGGCGGTCGAACTCCTCGTCGGTGACGAAGTGGTACTGGACGCCGTCCTGTTCGCCCGGGCGGGGCCCGCGCGTGGTGACCGAGACCGAGAGCCACACGTCGGGGTTCTCACGGCGCAGGTGGGCCACCACCGTGCTCTTGCCCACACCCGAGGGTCCGGACAGAACGGTCAACCGCTTCTGTGCCGGGCGGGACTGGGATCCGGGATCGGGCATGTGTGTTCGAGGCTTCCCTTCGGGCCCGTCCGTCACGGGCGGGGCCGTGGCCCTCGCGTCGCGCTCCGGCGGGCCGGAGCCGGTCCGGGCGCCGTCACCGTGCGGGCGGTCTGGTGTGCGGGGTGTCCGCGTACGGTCGCGGGAAGCTTCCTTTATACCACCGGGCCGCGGCGCGGCGGACGGTCGTGACCTGGGGCCACC
Source organism: Nocardiopsis deserti (assembly GCF_008638355.1). Classification (NCBI taxonomy): domain Bacteria; kingdom Bacillati; phylum Actinomycetota; class Actinomycetes; order Streptosporangiales; family Nocardiopsidaceae; genus Nocardiopsis; species Nocardiopsis deserti. The sequence continues at coordinate 62,039 of NZ_VWVS01000022.1, forward strand.
CGTCCGCCGGCCGCGGCCCGGCCAGAGCTCACCGGGGGTCGGCCGCTGTCGCGGCGTGGTGTGCGCCGCGACTGTGGGGGACGCGGCGGACCGGTGCACTGCGTTCAGGTGCTGCTCGGTACTGCGGGTACTGCGGGTACTGCCTGGTGCTACTTGGTGAGGTCGCCGAACTCGGCCTCGAGGGCGGCGCGCTGGTTGGTTCCCAGACCGCGGACACGGCGCGACTCAGCGATGTTGAGCCGCTCCATGATCTGCTTGGCCCGGACCTTGCCGACGCCGGGAAGGGATTCGAGCAGAGCCGAAACCTTCATCTTGCCGATGACGTCGTCCTTGAGGCCGTTGGAAAGGACCTCGGACAGCGAGATGCCGCCGTTCTTCAGCTTGTTCTTGACCTCCGCGCGCTCTTTTCTGGCCTTGGCGGCCTTGGCCAGAGCCGCGGTGCGCTGTTCGGGTGTCAGGGGAGGAAGGGCCACGCCGGGTCACCTCGGATTTCTACTCGTTTGTAGAGGGCGGACGCCTGCGCAAGTTAGTAGGTCTGACCCCTGTTAGGCAACGCAAAGTGCCCTTTCAACGGCTATTTCGTCGAACTAACTACTGAGAGTTGTTAGCCGACTGCATTCGGAGACGAAAACCAGGACTTTGGTCCCGATTAGAGGAGGCGCGGAGGGTGCCACCAGCGCAGGTCACACAGGGGTGACGCGGGTCACTCTCGGCAGTGCTCGGCGAATTTCGGACATGCCAAATCAGTGACCGACAGTGACACATAATCGGACCCGCAGGACCCCGTGCACTGGTTCGTCTCCCCGTTCCGTCGATCCCTTCGCCCAAAGCCTCCCGACACCGTCGAAGGGCGCCCGCGCGGCCCCCGACCCCTTCGCTCCCTAGACGCGGACACCCGCCCTCCGCACGGCCGCCGCGAGGGAGGCCGCCGCCGCCCCCGGGTCCGGCGCGCGGGTGATGGGACGGCCGATGACCAACAGGTCCGCACCGGCCGCCACGGCCTCCTCCGGGGTCGCCACGCGCGACTGGTCGCCCCTGTCCGCCCCCGCCGGGCGCACTCCCGGCGTGATGAGGGTGATGTCCGGCCCGACCTCGGAGCGGAGCAGGGCCACCTCCTGCGGCGAGCAGACCAGCGCGCGGGCCCCGGCGCCCACCGCCAGGACCGCCAGGCGCCGCACCGCGTCGCGCGCCGGGCCGAGCAGCCCCACCTGCTCCAGGTCTTCCTCGTCCATCGAGGTGAGCACCGTCACGGCGGCGATCCTGGTCTCGGGCGCGGCCTCCACCGCGGCCCGGACCATGTCCGCCCCTCCCCCGGCGTGCACGGTCAGGATCGAGGGCCGCAGGCCCGCGACGCTGCGCGCGGCACCGGCGACCGTGGCCGGGATGTCGTGCAGCTTCAGGTCGAGGAAGACCCCCAGCCGGCTGGCGCCGCGCACCGCGCTGACCACGTCGGGCCCGTAGCGCAGGTACAGCTCCAGGCCCACCTTGACCGTGCTCACGTGCGGCGCGACCGCGGAGGCCCAGGTGGCCGCGGTCTCCAGGTCCCTGGCGTCGAGCGCCACGGCGATGGGCGCGGAGGGCGTGGTGGTCTCGGTCATGTCGGTATCTCCCATCGTGTGCCGCCGACCGGAGTCGGCGCGTGCAAGGCACGGACGTACTTGCGGACGTGCTTACCGCGGCACCTGAGAATGCACGTTCGCTGTCATGTGCACACCATCAAGGTGTGCGGTTCCCCGGATGAGCCGCTTCATGCGCCCCACCCGTGTCACTTCCCCGTAACGGCCTCCCAGGCGGCCGCAGACGGGTCGCAGTGACCAGGACAGTGGTAGAGACCACTTGCGCGTGTTTGGTCGCACAGCGCCATCTGAACGCCGTTCAGGCCGGTCAGGGCCCTTGTGCGCCCCGTGCCCGGCCTGTCACGCCCCCACACCCGTCCGGTGGGCGGCGCCCACCAGGTCGGCGGCCCGTCTCAGCCCGCGGGCCTCCAGCAGTTCGGTGAACTCGCGGAGCACGCGGGCGCACGCCGAGGGGTCGGAGAAGTTGACCGTGCCGACCGCCACGGCGGAGGCCCCGGCCGCCATGAACTCCATCACGTCGGCGCCCGTGCGGACCCCGCCCATCCCGATGATGGGCACGTCCGGCATCGCCTCGTGCACCCGGTAGACGCACCCCACCGCCAGCGGGCGGATCGCCGGTCCCGACAGCCCGCCCATCCCCCCGGCGACCGCCGGGCGCAGCGTGCGGGTGTCCACGGCCATGCCGCGCACGGTGTTGACCATGGACAGCCCGTCCGCGCGCGCCTCCACGCACGCGGCCGCCAGCTCCACCACGTCGGGGACGTCGGCGGCGAGCTTGGCCAGCACCGGCAGGCCCGAGCGGGTGTGGGAGCGCACCGTGCGCACCACCGCCGCGGCCTGGGCGGCGTCGTCGACGTAGCGGCGCCCCGCGGGGTCGGACGGGTCCGGGCTGGAGAGGTTGACCTCGATCGCGCTGACCCCCTCGGCGGCGGAGACGCGTCTGGCGAGCTCGCCGAACTCACCCATGCCGGTGCCCGCGACGGAGACGATCGCCCGGCCGCCGCGGGAGAGCAGCCAGGGCAGGTCCCGTTGGAGGAACACGTCCACGCCCGGGCCCTGCATGCCCGTCGTGCTGAGCATCCCGCTGGGCGTCTCCGCCATGCGCGGGGCCGGGCGCCCGGCGTGGGGCTCCAGCATCACCGACTTGGTGGTGACGGCGCCGATCGAGGCGATGTCGAGGAACTGGGCCAGCTCGCGGCCCGCTCCGGCGCACCCGGCGGCGGTCACCACGGGGTTGGGCAGCTCCCAGCCGCCCATCCGGGTCCTGAGGTCTGCGTTCACTTTCTCACCCACTGTCTGGTGGTGGTCGGGCCCGGGGCGGGGCCGGGACCCTCAGGCGATGTCGCGGGCCGTCTCCGCGGCGCGGGCCGCGCTGGAGCCCTTCCAGCCCGGGGCGCCCAGGGCGTCGAAGGGGATCGTGCCCACGTCGTCGAAGCGCACCTGCTCGCCCCGGAAGACCGGGCCGTCCACGCAGGAGCGCACCATGCGGGTGATGCCGTCCTCGCCCACCACCGGGATGACGCAGGTCATGCAGATCCCGGTGCCGCAGGCCATGGTCTCCTCCACCGCCACCTGGACGGGGATGCCGTGGCTGGCCGCCACGGAGGTGACCGCGCGCAGCATCGGCATGGGGCCGCAGGCGTAGACGGCGTCGGAGCGGCAGTCCTCGATCACCCTGCCCAGGACGTCGGTGACGCGGCCGCGGGTGCCGAAGGAGCCGTCGTCGGTGGTGAAGGCGGCCGTCTCGGCGATGCGGCGGGCGGTGATGGCGCTGAACACCCGGTCGGCGGAGGCGGCGCCCAGCACGAAGTCCACCCGGCAGCCGCGCCTGCGCAGCGACTGGGCGAGCGGGAACAGCGGGGCGCTGCCCGAGCCCCCGCCCACCAGCACGCAGTTGACCGGCTCGCGGGGCAGCGGGAAGGGGCGGCCCAGGGGGCCGACCACGTCCAGCAGGTCGCGCGAGCGGCGCTCGGACAGCCAGGCGGTGCCGGTGCCGCGCACCGAGAACAGGAACTCGACGGTGCCGCCGTAGTCGGGCTTGACGTCGTGGATGGCGAAGGGGCGGCGCAGCAGGGTGCTGGAGTGGTCGCCGCCGACGGCCACCGACACGAACTGCCCGGAGCGGAACCGCTCGGCTATGCCCGGGGCGACCACGGTGATGGCGTAGTAGGCGTCCACCCTGCGCACGTTCAGCACGGGGCACCTGGTCTGCACCGGTCCGTTGTCGCTCATCAGGTCGTGGCGCCCGAGCCCGGTGTCGCGGACACCGGGGCGTCGGCGCCGCCCTCCCCCCTCTGGGATTCCTGCGTCGTCTCCTGTGCGCCAACCGTATAGGCGGGGGCGCCGTGGACACACCGTCCACGGCACCCCCGTCCGCGGCCCGGCTGGTTCGGGCCCCCGCGGGGTTCTGGAGGTGGCGGAGGCGGGTTCGCCCGTTCCTCGCGAACCCGCCGGAGACACCGCCGTGCCTGCTACAACCCGCTTCCCGCTCTTCGGGCGCCCGGACAAAGGAAGGTACTGCGCGTAGCGTCCGTTGGGGGCGGCAGCCCGCCCGGCGCGAAGCGCCCCCGCGGGCGGTGGCGGCGACGGGCGGGCGGCGCGGAGGCCCCCAGAAACGCTGCTCAGGCCCGGCTGGCGGTGAGGGTGCTCGCGTGCTCCTGGAGGGAGCGCACGCCGACGTCGCCGCGCACCCGCGCCTCGATGGCCTGGACCGCGGCGGCCAGGCCCTGCACGGTGGTCACGCTGGGCACGCCGCGCACCACGGCCGCGGTGCGGATCTCGTAGCCGTCCAGGCGCGGACCGGCCTGCCCGGCGCTGCCGAAGGGCGTGTTGACGATGAGGTCGACGCCCCCGGCGTGGATGAGCTGGACGATGGTGGGCTCGCCCGCCGGACCGCTGCCCTCGCTGTGCTTGCGCACCACGGTGGCGTGCACGCCGTTGCGGCGCAGGACCACGGCGGTGCCCTCGGTGGCCAGGATCTCGAAGCCGAGGTCGGCCAGGCGCTTGACCGGGAAGATCATCGACCGCTTGTCGCGGTTGGCCACCGAGACGAACACCCGGCCCCGTTCGGGCAGGGAGCCGTTGACGGCCAGCTGCGACTTGGCGTACGCGGCGCCGAACTCGGTGTCCAGGCCCATGACCTCGCCGGTGGAGCGCATCTCGGGGCCGAGGATGGTGTCGACCCCCTCACCCTCCTTGTCGATGAAGCGGTTGAAGGGCAGCACCGCCTCCTTCACCGACACCGGGGCGTCCGCGGGCAGGTCGCCGCCGTCGCCGCTGGCGGGCAGCATGCCCTCCTCGCGCAGTTCGGCGATGGTGCTCCCGGCCATGACTCGGGCGGCGGCCTTGGCCAGCGGCACCGCGGTGGCCTTGGACACGAACGGCACGGTGCGCGAGGCGCGCGGGTTGGCCTCCAGGACGTTGAGCACGCCGGAGGCGAGCGCGTACTGGACGTTGATCAGCCCGCGCACGCCCGTGCCCCGGGCGATGGCCTCGGTGGAGTAGCGGATGCGCTCGATGTCCTCGCGGCCCAGGGTGATGGAGGGCAGGGTGCACGCCGAGTCGCCGGAGTGGATCCCGGCCTCCTCGATGTGCTCCATGACCCCGCCCAGGTACAGGTCGCGGCCGTCGTAGAGGGCGTCGACGTCGATCTCGATGGCGTCGTCGAGGAAGCGGTCGATGAGCACCGGGTGCTCGGGGCTGACCTCGGCGTTGCGCTCGATGTAGTCGGCGAGCATCGTCTCGCTGTAGACGATCTCCATGCCGCGGCCGCCCAGCACGTAGGAGGGGCGGACCATGACGGGGTAGCCGATCTCGTCCGCGGCGGCCTTGGCCTCGGCGAAGGAGTGGGCGGTGCCGTACTTGGGCGCGGGCAGCCCGGCGGCGGCCAGGACCTTGCCGAACTCGCCGCGGTCCTCGGCCAGGTCGATGGCCTCGGGGCTGGTGCCGATGATGGGCACCCCGGCGTCCTTGAGGCGGCGGGCCAGGCCGAGCGGGGTCTGGCCGCCCAGCTGGACGATGACCCCGGCGACCGGTCCGGCGGCCTGCTCGGCGCGCACGACCTCCAGCACGTCCTCCAGGGTGAGCGGCTCGAAGTAGAGCCGGTCGCTGGTGTCGTAGTCGGTGGAGACCGTCTCGGGGTTGCAGTTGACCATCACGGTCTCGTACCCGGCGTCGGAGAGGGCGAAGGAGGCGTGGACGCAGGAGTAGTCGAACTCCACGCCCTGGCCGATCCGGTTGGGCCCCGAACCCAGGATGATGATCTTGGGGCGGTCGCCCGTGGGGACCTCGGTCTCCTCGTCGTAGCTGGAGTACAGGTAGGGCGTGCGGGCCTCGAACTCGGCGGCGCAGGTGTCCACGGTCAGGTAGACGGGGTGGACGCCCAGGGCGTGGCGCAGTTCGCGGACCACGTCCTCGCTGCGGCCGGTGATCTGGCCGATCTGGAGGTCGGAGAAGCCCAGCCCCTTGACCTGGCGCAGCAGGTCGGCGTCGAGCTTGGGGGCGTCGGCCAGGACGCGGGCCGCCTCCTCCAGGCGCAGCATCTGGTCCACGAACCAGGGGTCGATGCGGGTGGCCTCGTGGACCTCCTCGACGGTGGCCCCGGCGCGCAGGGCCTGCTGGACCTGGCGCAGGCGGTGCTCGGTGGGGGTGGCGGCCAGGCGCAGCAGCTCGTCCTTGTCGCCGGGCTGACCCTCCCAGGTCAGGCCGACGCCCTTCTTCTCCAGGGAGCGCATGGCCTTCTGGAGGGCCTCGGGGAAGGAGCGGCCGATGGCCATGGCCTCGCCCACCGACTTCATGGTGGTGGTCAGGCCGGGGTCGGCTCCGGGGAACTTCTCGAAGGCGAAGCGGGGCACCTTGACGACGACGTAGTCGAGCGTGGGCTCGAAGCTGGCCGGGGTCTCCCGGGTGATGTCGTTGGGGATCTCGTCCAGGGTGTAGCCGACGGCGAGCTTGGCGGCGATCTTGGCGATCGGGAAGCCGGTGGCCTTGGAGGCCAGCGCCGAGGAGCGCGACACGCGCGGGTTCATCTCGATGACGATGACCCGGCCGGTGGTGGGGTGGACGGCGAACTGGATGTTGCAGCCGCCGGTGTCCACGCCGACCTCGCGGATGACGGCGATGCCGATGTCGCGCAGCTTCTGGTACTCGCGGTCGGTGAGGGTCATGGCGGGGGCGACGGTGATGGAGTCGCCGGTGTGCACGCCCATGGGGTCGAGGTTCTCGATGGAGCACACGACCACGACGTTGTCGTTGGTGTCGCGCATCAGCTCCAGCTCGTACTCCTTCCAGCCGAGGATGGACTCCTCCAGGAGCACCTCGGTGGTCGGGGAGAGCGCCAGCCCCTGCCCGGCGATGCGGCGCAGCTCGGCCTCGTCGTGGGCGAAGCCCGAGCCCGCGCCGCCCATGGTGAAGGAGGGACGCACGACGACGGGGTAGGAGAGCTCCTCGGCCGCGGCCAGGCACTCCTCCAGGGTGTGGCAGATGCGCGAGCGGGCGGACTCGCCGCCGATGCGCTCGACGATGCCCTTGAAGCTCTCGCGGTCCTCGCCGGACTGGATGGCCTCGATGTTGGCGCCGATGAGCTCGACGCCGTACTTGTCGAGGATGCCCGCCTCGTCCAGGGCGACGGCGGCGTTGAGGGCGGTCTGGCCGCCCAGGGTGGGCAGGAGCGCGTCGGGGCGCTCCTTGGCGATGATCTTCTCGATCATCTCGGTGGTGATCGGCTCCACGTAGGTGGCGTCGGCGATCTCCGGGTCGGTCATGATCGTGGCCGGGTTGGAGTTGACCAGGATGACCCGCAGGCCCTCGGCCCGCAGAACCCGGCAGGCCTGGGTGCCCGAGTAGTCGAACTCGGCCGCCTGCCCGATCACGATCGGGCCGGAGCCGATCACGAGGACGGATGAAAGGTCACTACGGCGCGGCATGCTCTGCTTCCTCTTGCTACTTGGCAGCCGGAGCGGGCTGGGCGGACATCAGGTCGACGAACGCGTCGAAGAGTTCGGCGGCGTCGTGGGGGCCGGCGGCGGCCTCCGGGTGGAACTGGACGCTGAACGCGGGGCGGTCCAGCAGCCGCAGGCCCTCGACGACGCGGTCGTTGAGGCCGATGTGGCTGACCTCGGCCCGGCCGTAGGGGGTGTCGAAGGGCGTGTCGAGGGGGGCGTCGACGGCGAAGCCGTGGTTCTGGCTGGTGATGGCGACCCTGCCGGAGCGGGTGTCGATCACCGGCTGGTTGACGCCCCGGTGCCCGAAGGGCAGCTTGTAGGTGCCCAGGTCCAGGGCGCGGCCCAGGATCTGGTTGCCGAAGCAGATCCCGAAGAGCGGCCGTCCCGCCTCCAGGACGCCGCGCATGGCGGCGACGGGCCCGTCGGCGGTGGCGGGGTCGCCGGGGCCGTTGCTGAAGAACACCCCGTCCGGGTCCAGGGCGAGGATGTCCTCGGTGGTGGCGGTGGAGGGCAGCACGGTGACCCGGCACCCCCGTTCGGCCAGGCGCTGGGGGGTCATGGCCTTGATGCCCAGGTCCACGGCGGCGACGTGGAAGCGGGCGGGCACGCCCTCGGGCGGCAGAACCTCGTAGGGCTCGCGGGTGCTGACCTCGGCGGCCAGGTCGGCCCCGGCCATGGCGGGCTGCTGGCGCACGCGCTCCAGCAGGGCCCGCGGGTCGGTCTCGGTGGTGCTGATGGCGGCGCGCATGGCGCCCCTGTCGCGCAGGTGGCGGGTGAGGGCGCGGGTGCCGGTGAGGGCGATGCCGACCACTCCCTGGCGGCGCAGCTCCTCGTCCAGGGTGCGCTCGGCCCGCCAGTTGGAGGTGATGCGGGCGGGCTCGCGCACGACGTACCCGGCGACCCAGACGCGGCCGGACTCGGGGTCGTCGTCGTTGACGCCGGTGTTGCCGATGTGGGGGGCGGTCATCACCACGATCTGGCGGTGGTAGGAGGGGTCGGTGAGGGTCTCCTGGTAGCCGGTCATGCCGGTGTTGAAGACCGCCTCGCCGAAGGTCTCCCCGGTGGCGCCGAAGGAGCGGCCGTGGAAGACCCGGCCGTCCTCGAGTACCAGAATCGCGGGTCCGCTCTCGGACACGTTCGCCCCCTCCTCCGCCGGGCCGTCGGCGGCCCGGGTGTTCTGTTCTGTGCTCACTGGATCTTCCCCTCCAGGACGGTCGGGGCGCCGCGCAGGAACGTGGCGCGCACCTGACCGGGCAGGGTCATGCCCCGGAAGGGCGTGTTGCCGCTCTTGCTGGCCATGGCCGCGCCGTCCACGTCGACGGCGGCGGCCGGGTCGTACAGGACCACGTTGGCGGGCTGGCCGACGGCCAGGTCATGCCCGTGGTCGTGGACGCGGCCGATACGGGCCGGTGCCGCGGACATGCGGTCGGCCACGTCGGCCCAGGTCAGGAGACCGGTGTCGACCATCGTGCGCTGCACGACCGCCAACGCCGTCTCCAGTCCGACCATTCCCATGGCGGCGGTGGACCACTCGGTCTCCTTGGCCTCCGCGGGGTGGGGGGCGTGGTCGGTGGCGACGATGTCGATGGTGCCGTCGGCCAGGCCCTCGCGCAGCGCCTGGACGTCCTCGGCGGTGCGCAGGGGCGGGTTGACCTTGTAGACGGGATCGTAACCCTCCACCAGCTCGTCGGTCAGCAGGAGGTGGTGGGGTGTGACCTCGGCGGTGACGTCGCAGCCGCGGGCCTTGGCCCAGCGGATGATGTCGACCGAGCCCTTGGTCGAGACGTGACACACGTGCAGGCGCGAGCCCACGTGCTGGGCGAGCAGGCAGTCCCGGGCGATGATCGCCTCCTCGGCGACCGCGGGCCAGCCGGGCAGGCCCAGACGGTCGGAGACGCGGCCCTCGTTCATCTGGGCGCCCTGGGTCAGGCGCGGCTCCTGGGCGTGCTGGGCGACGACGCCGTCGAAGGCCTTGACGTACTCCAGGGCGCGGCGCATGAGCAGGGCGTCGGAGACGCAGATGCCGTCGTCGGAGAAGACGCGCACGCCCGCGGCGGAGTCGGCCATGGCGCCGATCTCGGAGAGGCGCTGCCCGGCCAGGCCGACGGTGACGGCGCCGACGGGGCGCACGTCGCAGTACCCGGCCTCGCGGCCCAGGCGCCAGACCTGTTCGACGACCCCGGCGGTGTCGGCGACGGGGTCGGTGTTGGCCATGGCGTGGACGGCGGTGTAGCCGCCCATGGCGGCGGAGCGGGAGCCGGTGGCGACGGTCTCGGCGTCCTCGCGGCCGGGCTCGCGCAGGTGGGTGTGCAGGTCCACCAGGCCGGGCAGGGCGATCAGGCCGGTGGCGTCGACGGTCCGGACGTCCTCGGGGGCGTCCAGGTCCCGGCCGGTCGCGGCGATGCGGCCGTCGGCCAGGAGCAGGTCGACGGGGTCGCCGCCGAGCGGGCGGGCGCCGCGGATCAGGTGCGGTCCGTGGGTGTCGGGCATCGCGGTGTTGGCTTCCTCGTGTTCTGGGATGGGGAGGGGCGGCGCGGGGCCGGGGCCGGGCGGTTCGGGCGCCGCGGGGACCGGGGTCTCCGGACCCGCGGCGGGGCCTCGCGTCCCTCGGATGCGGTGGCGCGGGGCCGCGGGGGCGGGCCCCGCGGCTGGGCCGTCAGGAGCCGCTGAGCAGCAGGTAGAGCACGGCCATGCGCAGGCTGACGCCGTTGGCGACCTGCTCGGTGACGGTGCAGCGGGGTGAGTCGGCGACCTCGGCGGAGATCTCCATGCCGCGGACCATCGGGCCGGGGTGCATGACGATCGCGTCCTCGGGCATGCGGGACAGGCGCTCGCCGTCCAGGCCGTAGTTGCGGCTGTACTCGCGCGTGGACGGGAAGAAGGACTCGTGCATGCGCTCGGCCTGTACGCGCAGCATCATGACGACGTCGGACTTGGGCAGGACGCCGTCGAGGTCGTAGGAGACCTCGCACGGCCAGGTGTGCACCGAGACCGGCAGCAGGGTGGGCGGCGCGACCAGGGTGACGTGCGCGCCCAGGGTGGTGAGCAGCAGCACGTTGGAGCGGGCGACCCGGCTGTGCAGGATGTCGCCGACGACGGCCACCCGCAACCCTTCCAGGCGCCCCAGGCGCGAGCGCATGGTGAAGGCGTCCAGCAGGGCCTGGGTGGGGTGTTCGTGGGTGCCGTCGCCCGCGTTGAGGACGGACCCGTCCACCCAGTTGGCGAGGCGGTGGGCGGCGCCTGAGGCGCTGTGCCGGATGACGACGCCGTCGGCGCCCATGGCCTGGAGGGTCAGCGCGGTGTCCTTGAGGCTCTCGCCCTTGGAGACGCTGGAGCCCTTGGCGGAGAAGTTGATGACGTCCGCGGACAGGCGCTTGGCGGCCAGCTCGAAGGAGGTGCGGGTGCGGGTGGAGTCCTCGTAGAAGAGGTTGACCACGGTGCGCCCGCGCAGGGTGGGCAGCTTCTTGACGGAGCGGTCGCCGACCTGGGCGAGCTCGGCGGCGGTGTCCAGGACGAGGGTGGCCTCGTCGCGGGAGAGGTCGCCGGCGGAGAGCAGGTGGCGCATCAGTCGTTCACCTCGTCGGTGCCGGGGCGGGGGCGGGACGGGCCGAGCAGCACCGCGTCGTGTCCGTCGGTCTCCTCCAGGCGCACGGTGACGCTCTCGCGCAGCGAGGTGGGCAGGTTCTTGCCCACGTAGTCGGCGCGGATGGGCAGTTCGCGGTGGCCCCGGTCGACCAGGACCGCGAGCTGGACGGCGCGGGGGCGCCCCAGGTCGCCGAGGGCGTCCAGGGCGGCGCGGACGGTGCGGCCGGAGAAGAGGACGTCGTCGACGAGGACGACGACGCGGTCGTCGAGCCCGCCGTGGGGGATCTCGGTCCGGCCGAGGGCACGGACGGGGGCGGAGCGCAGGTCGTCGCGGTACATGGTGATGTCGAGCGAGCCCGCGGGGACGGTGAGGTCCTCCACCCGTTCGATGCGCCGCGCCAGGCGGTGGGCGAGCGGGACCCCGCGCGAGGGGATGCCCAGGAGTGTGACGCCCCGGCCGCCCTTGGTGCGTTCGAGCACCTCGTGGGCGATGCGGGTCAGCGCCCGGTTGATCTCGTTGCCGTCGAGGACGGCGCGGGTGCCCTCGGGCACCTCGGGTGCGGAGGGACCGCCACCGGCGTCACCGGACGTCGGTTTTTGTGCACGCAAAGTAGTGACCCCCTTCCCTGCCTCACTGAACAGGTCGTTAAAGGATGTCGATCGGATCCACGCTACCAGCGGCGCCCGCGACCCCCGCGAGGCGGTCGATGACCCGAGGTTACAAATGTGACTCTGGTCACACCCCAAGCGAACATGTATCCCCTGAAATGTGGTCATGTCGCCACCCATTGGATACGGCAACGAAGGGGCTGAAACCTGAAATACCCAGGAGGAGCGGGCTTTTCATGCCATCGTGACGCACGACTCGCCCCGTTCGGTCCGGACATGAGAGGTGTCTCACTTACGCACGGTTTGGCCACTGATTAGTCGCGTTTCACACCAACGGCTTGACCTGGAAGGCAGACCCCCCTACCGTCACTGTCTGTAACCACTGCCGGGTGGGGTTGCATCCCGTGACCATCCGCTGGACCGCCCAGGCGGCCCGCCGAGTACGAGCGGACGTCCCCCCACCACGCCAGCCACTGTCACGGCCGGGAGCGACAAGAAGATGCCATCCGAATACGCGAAGTCCCTCGGTGCGCGACTGCGTGCCATCCGCACCCAGCAGGGCCTGTCCCTGCACGGGGTGGAAGAGAAGTCCCACGGTCGCTGGAAGGCCGTCGTGGTGGGCTCCTACGAGCGCGGCGACCGCGCCGTCACCGTCCAGAAGCTCGCCGAGCTGGCGGACTTCTACGGCGTGCCGATGTCGGAGCTGCTGCCGGGCGGCGCGGCTCCCACCCCGCTGGGCCCCACGCCCAAGCTGGTCATCGACCTGGAGCGCATGCAGCAGCTGCCGCAGGAGAAGGCCGGACCGCTGTCCCGCTACGTCGCCACGATCCAGAGCCAGCGGGGTGACTACAACGGGCGGGTGCTCTCCATCCGCCAGGAGGACCTGCGTTCACTCGCGGTCATCTACGACAAGTCGCCCGGCGACCTGACCGAGGAGCTCATCAACTGGGGCGTCCTCGACCCCGAGGCGCGCCGCGCGGTCGACGCCTTCTGACCGGTACCCGAAACCGGGACGACCGAAGAGATCCACACCCGCTCGACGAGAACCGGCGGCCCCGACGGGGCGCCGGTTCTCGTCGTGTCCGACAGGCCGGGGACTGGCCGGCGGACGGGGCCGGGTCGTGTTCCCGGAGCCTCTCGGGCTCGAAAGCCTCCAGCGGAACACTCCCCGGAGCGGCGCGACCGGACGTGGGGCTTCCCCTCCCCAACCCGGCCGCGCCGCCCTCCCGCCGGAGGGGGGTCCGACGGAGCGCGTCGAACTCCTGTTCGACGTGATCCAGTTAACCCCAGGCCGCCGGACCCGTCAAGAACCCCGCGCGGCACCGCGCGCACCCCGTCCGCGCCGAAAACCCGGGACGCGGGGACGCCGGGGAACTACCCTTGGCCCGTGGTAGCCGATACCGAGTTGCGCGAGCTGGCCCCACCCGCCTTCACGCACGCCGTCCCCGCGCTGCTCCAGGTGTACGAGGCGGCCATGCGGCCGCCCCCGGAGCAGCTGCCCGGGCGCGCCTCCGTCATGAACGGCCACGCCCGCAACCCGGGCTTTCGCGCTGTGGTGGCCGTGCGCGGCGGCCTCCCGGTCGGCTTCGCCTACGGCTTCCACGGGCACGGCGGCCAGTGGTGGCACGACACGGTGGCGGAGGGGCTGCGCGCGGGCGCGGGGGCCCGCCAGGCGCGCCGCTGCCTGTCCGACGCCCTGGAGGTCGCCGAGGTGCACGTCCACCCGGACGCGCAGAACCGGGGCGTGGGCCGCGCCCTGCTCCACGCCCTGTGCCGGGACAGGCCGGAGCGCACCGCGGTGCTGTCCACGCGTTCGGGACCCTCCGCGGCGCGCCACCTGTACCGCTCCTGCGGGTTCACCGAGGTGCTGGAGGACTTCCGCTTCCCCGGCAGCCCCGGTCAGCCCTTCTCGATCATGGCCGCCCGGCTCCCTCTGACGGGCTCCGGTGGCCGGAGACCTCCCGGTAGATCTGCCTGGTGGCCGTGGACCGGTTCGAGGTGATGAAGTGGATGCCCGGCGCGCCCTCGGCCAGCAGCCGCTCGCACATGCGCTGGGCGTGCTCGATGCCGAAGGCCCGCACGGACTCGGCGTCGTCGCCGAAGGAGGCGAACCTCTCCGCCAGGTCGGCGGGGAAGGGCGCGCCGGAGAGCTGTTCCGAGCGCGGGATGAACGAGGTGCGCACCACCGGGAAGACCTCGGGGATGATCGGCACCTCGCAGCCGCGCGCGGCCACCCGGTCGCGCAGGCGCAGGTAGTCCTCGGGGTCGAAGAACATCTGCGTGATGGCGTAGTCGGCGCCCGCCTCGCACTTGCGCACGAAGTGGTCGGTGTCGGTCTCGACGTCGGCCGAACGCGGGTGCTTGAAGGGGAAGGCGGCCACACCCACGCAGAAGTCGCCGCTGTCCTTGATCAGGCGCACCAGTTCCTCGGCGTAGGTCAGCCCCTGGGGATGGGAGACCCACTCCCCGTCGGGGTCGCCGGGCGGGTCGCCGCGCACGGCGAGCATGTTGGACACGCCCGCGTCGGCGAGGCGGCCGACGAGGTGGCGCAGCTCCGCGACGGAGTGGTCGACCAGGGTCATGTGCGCGACCGGCAGCAGTGTGGTGTCGGTCGCGATGCGCTCGGTGGTCTCCACGGTCAGTCCGCGCGTGCTGCCGCCCGCGCCGTAGGTGACCGAGACGAAGGCGGGGCCGAGGGCCTCGATCTCCCTGATCGCACGCCACAGGCGCTCCTGCGCCTGGGGCGTGCGGGGCGGGAAGAACTCGAAGGAGAACATCGGCTCGCCCGCGTCGAGGAGTTCGCGGATATGGCGCGGCCTGGGGGCCGGGCCTCGGGGCGCCACAGGGAGTGTCGGTGCAGCCAGCATGCGCACCAGCTTAGGTCAGACACTCCACGCGGTGGGGGCTGCGTCCCATCCTGTGAGATCCGTGGCGCGCGCCACTCCCGCGCCTGACGCGCGCGGCGCGACGTGCGAGGACGCGTCGTGGCCCCGTCCCGGCCGGGCGCGTGGGCGCTGCTGGTGACGGTGCCGTCCGTGCTGGTGGCCGACCGGAAGCGGCCCGGTCGGACGAACCGGGACCGGACCGGGCCCGACAGCCGATAATCTGCGGGTCATGGTGCCTTCCTCTTCCCCGTCCGCCCCCGCCGTCTCCGCGGTCCGCTCCGGCGTGGACCGCGAGCTGACCTCCTTCTGCGCCGACCACCGCGCCCAGCTGCTGGAGATCGGGGAGGAGCTGGCCCCGGCCATGGACGCGCTGGAGGCGATGGTCTCCGGCGGCAAGCGCCTGCGCCCGACCTTCTGCTACTGGGGCTGGCGGGGCGCGGGCGGCGCGGCCGACGACGAGCGGGTGGTGCGGGCTGCGGCCTCCCTGGAGTTCCTCCAGGCGTGCGCACTCGTCCACGACGACGTGATCGACAACAGCGACACCCGGCGCGGGCTGCCCGCCACGCACAAGCGGCTGGCCGAGCTGCACACCGACCAGGGATGGGGTGGCGACAGCGAGGGCTTCGGCCAGGGCGCGGCCATCCTCATCGGCGACCTGTGCCTGGCCTGGTCGGACGAGATGTACCAGGCCAGCGGCTTCCCGACCGAGGTACTGGGCCGGGGGCGGCGCCCCTTCGACGCGATGCGCACCGAGGTCATGGCCGGGCAGTACCTGGACACCCTGGAGCAGGTGCGGGGTACCGGCACCCGCGAGGCCGCGCTGCGCGTGATGCGCTACAAGTCCGCCAAGTACACGGTGGAGCGCCCGCTGCACCTGGGCGCGGCCCTGGCGGGCCGCCACGAGGAGCTGGCCGGGGTCTACACCTCCTACGGCATCCCGCTGGGGATCGCCTTCCAGCTGCGCGACGACGTGCTGGGCGTGTTCGGCGACCCGTCCACCACCGGCAAGCCCGCCGGGGACGATCTGCGCGAGGGCAAGCGGACACTGGTCGTGGCCGAGACCCTGGCGCGCGCGGGGGCGGCCGACGCCGAGCGGTTCCGCTCGCTGCTGGGTGCGCCGGACCTGTCGTTGGCCTCGGTGGAGTGGATGTGCTCCCTGATCGAGGAGTCGGGCGCGCTGTCCGCGTGCGAGGAGCTGATCTCGGAGTACACCGACCGGGCCGTCGCGGCCCTGGAGAGCCCCGGACTGGACGCCTCCGCCCGCGAGCCGCTGCGCGCACTGGCGGTGGCCGCCACCTCGCGCTCCTTCTGAGGGTCCTTCCCTAGGGGGCTTTCCCGGGTCCGCGCCCGCCGGGGGCGTATTGTGCCCGGCTGCCCGCTCCGGTTGAATCGCTGACACGACATATCGCGAAACCGGGGGGTCTCCCATGTCTGGGCACACCGTTTCCCGCGGTCCGGTCGGCGCGGGCGAGAGAGCCCTCGCGCCGGACCTGGCGCGCGGGTTCATGCTTTTGTTCATCGCGCTCGCCAACACCGTCTGGTACCTGTGGGCGCTTCCGGGGAGCGGGGGCGGCGTCCACCCCGAGCCGGGCGGCGCGCTGGACCGGATCGCGCAGTTCTTCGTCGTCATGGCGGTGGACATGCGCAGTTATCCGATGTTCGCCTTCCTGTTCGGGTACGGCATGGTGCAGCTGGCCCGGCGCCAGGAGGCGGCGGGCTCGTCCGTGCGGGAGGTGAACGCGCTGCTGCGCCGCCGCAACCTGTGGCTGCTCGCGTTCGGGTTCGTCCACGCCCTGCTGCTGTGGATGGGCGACATCCTGGGCGCCTACGGTCTGGCCGGACTGCTCCTGGGCTGGCTGTTCCTGCGGCGCAGGGACGTCACACTGCTGGTGTGGGCGGGCGTGTTCACCGGGCTGGCCGCGCTGCTGGCGGCGTTCAGCCTGCTGGGCCTGGCCTTCATGCCCGCGGACACCTCCTCCTCGGCCGCGTTCAGCACGGACCTGATGGCCGACAGCATAGGCAACACCTCGGTCCTGGGCGCCGCGCTGGGCCGCGTCCTGGACTGGCCGCTGATCACGCTGGGCCAGGGTCTGCTGGGCATGGTCGTGCCCGCGGCGATCCTGCTCGGCTACTGGGCCGCGCGCCACCGGACCCTGGAGGAGCCGGGCGGGCACCTGGGCCTGCTGCGCTGGACCGCGGCCTTGGGCATCGGCGTGGGCTGGCTGGGCGGACTCCCCCTGGCCCTGGCCCAGATCGGGGTCTGGGACCTGTCCCCCGCGCAGGCGGGCATGCTGACCATGCCGCACATGGTGACCGGGCTGGCCTGCGGCCTGGGCTACGTGGCGCTGATCGCGCTGGCGGCGCACCGGATCCAGGGGCGCGGTCGCGCACCGGGCGCGGTGGTCGGAGCTCTGTCGGCGACCGGCAAGCGCTCGCTGTCGGCCTACCTGGCCCAGTCGGTGCTGTGCGCGCCGGTCCTGGCGGCCTGGGGCCTGGGGCTGGGCGGCGAGCTCACCTCCTGGTCGATGGCCCTGTTCGCGGTGGGCGTGTGGCTGGTGACCGTGGCGGCGTCCTACGCGCTGGAGCGCGCGGGCAGGCGCGGACCGGCCGAGGCGCTGCTGCGCCGCCTGGCCTACCGGCGCCCGGTCGCGCGGGGGGCTCGGGAGGCGGAGGAGCCCGGGCGCGGACCGGGTCAGGGGGTCGGGCACGGACCGGCCCGAGGGCCCGCGGGCGGCGAGCGCCCCGCGCCCTGACCTCGGCGCAACCACAGCGCCGACCGCACCGCGCCCATCCCCGCGGCGCAAAAAGGCGCGTGCCGCTCAGCGCCCGGCAGGCCCTCGTAACGCAGGATGGGGTGTCATGGGCGACGATCACACGACAAACCACACCATAGGGGTGACGGGGGCGACCGGGGCGCTGGGCGGGCGGGTCGCCGCGCGGATCGCGCGGCTGGGCAGACCCCAGCGGCTCATCGTACGCGACATCAACCGCGCTCCCGAGTATCCCGGCAGCAGCGCGGCGATGGCGGCCTACGAGGACTCGACGGGCTTCGAGCGGGCGTGCCGGGGGGTCGACACGCTGTTCCTGGTCTCGGCCACCGAGTCCGAGGACCGGATCGACGTCCACGTGAGCGCGGTGGACGCGGCGGTCAAGGCGGGGGTCTCCCGGATCGTCTACCTGTCCTTCCTGAGGGCGGGGCCGGCGTCGACCTTCACGTTCGCGCGCACGCACTTCTTCACCGAGGCACACATCCGCTCGACGGGGGTGCGGTACACCTTCCTCAGACCCAGCCTGTACCTGGACCTGCTGCCCGACTGGGTGGACGACGGGGGTGCGGTACGGGGTCCGGCCGGTGACGGCCGGATCGCGTGGGTCTCGCGCGACGACGTGGCGGACGTGGCCACGGCGGTGCTGACCGACCCGGCGGCCGCGCTCGCCTCGCACAACACCAGCCACGACGTCACCGGTCCGGAGGCGCTGTCCCTGGGCGCGACGGCGGAGAGGCTGGGCGTGCTCACCGGGCGCTCTGTGCGCTACGTGCCCCAGACACGGGAGGAGGCGTTGGAGTCGCGCCGCCCCAGCGGTGCCCCCGACTGGGCGGTCGAGGGCTGGGTGACCTCCTACGCCGCGATCGCCGCCGGGGAGCTCGACGTGGTCTCGCCCGCCGTCCCCGACCTGACCGGCCATCCCGCCCAGTCCATCGAGGGCTTCCTGCGGCGCCATCCCAGCGCCCTGTCGCACGTCGCGGTCTGACCGCGTCCCCTCCCCTCCGCCGCGCCCCGCGCGCGGCGGCCTCCCTGTGCCGCGGGTCTCATCTCCACCCGATCCTTGACCTCAATAAATGTTGAGGTAAGAGGCTGGGCGGTGTTGGAGACAGGCAGTGCGCACCGAGGGAGAACGACATGCGAGCGGTACAGGTCGAGGGGTTCGGCGGCCCGGAGGTCCTGGTGGTCCGGGATGTGCCCGAGCCCTGGGTGGGACCGGGTCAGGCACTGGTGGAGGTCGCCGCGGCGAACGTGATGTACCTGGACACCCTGGTCCGCGGCGGTTGGGGGCTGGACTACTTCCCCGTGACTCCCCCCTACGTCCCCGGCGCGGGCGTGGCCGGGCGGGTGGTCCGGATCGGTCAGGGCGTGGACCCGGGCTGGGAGGGGGCCACGGTGGTCGCCGACACCGGGCACACGGACGCGACGCCGGAAGGGCCCACCCTGCCCGTGGACGGTTACGCCGAGCGGGCCGTGGTCCCGGAGTCGGCTCTGGTCAGGGTTCCCGATGAGGTGGACCCCCGCGCGGCACTGGCCCTGCTGCACGACGGGCCGACCGCGCTGGCGCTGGAGCGGGCGGCGGGCTTCGGCCCCAGCACCACGGTCCTGGTCGCCGCGGCCGCCGGAGGGGCGGGCACCCTGGCCGTCCAACTGGCCCGCACGGCCGGGGCCCGGGTCATCGGCGCGGCCAGGGGCGGGGCCAAGCTGGCCCTGGTCCGCGAACTGGGCGCGCAGGAGACCGTGGACTACTCCGAGCCGGGCTGGCCGGAGCGGGTGCGCGCGCTGACCGGTGGCGCCGGGGTCGACGTGGTCCTGGACGGCGCCGGGGGCGCGCTGGGCGCGGCGGCCTTCGAGACCCTGGCCGACGGCGGCCGGTTCGTCGGCTACGGTTCCGCGGGCGGGAGCTTCACCGAGGTGGACGCGGAGGAGGCCGGGCGCCGCGGGATCGAGGTCCTGGGCCTGTTCGACCTCAAGGCGGCCGACGGCGACCGGCAGGACGCCCTGCGGATGGCGCTGGAGATGGCCCGCATGGGCAGGATCACCCCGCACGTGGGGCTGACCCTGCCGTTGGAGCGGGCCGCCGAGGCGCACGCCGCGCTGGAGGGGCGCACGGTGCTCGGCAAGGTCCTGCTGCTTCCCTAAGGCCGCGCGGCGCTGGGCGGCCGGGCCCCGGCGGAGCGGCTCCGACGGGCCTCCGGTGCCGGCCGCCCGTCAGTCCCCGGCGCGGGCCGCCAGGCGCTGGCGCAGAGCGGCGGCGGCGGCCCGGGGGTCCTCCGCCTCCGTGATCGCGCGCACGACCACGACCCGGCGGGCCCCGGCGTCCAGCACGCGGTCGATGTTGTCGGCGTCGATCCCGCCGATGGCGAACCAGGGGCGGTCGGTGCCCAGCGAGGCCGCCTCCTCCACCAGCTCCAGCCCGGCGGCCGGGCGGCCCGGCTTGGTGGGGGTCGCCCAGGTCGGGCCGACGCAGAAGTAGTCGCTGCCCGGCTCCTCGGCGGAGGCTGCCGCGGCGGCGACGTCGTTGTTGGAGCGGCCGATCACGGGGTCCGCGCCGATGATGTCTCGGGCCATGGGCACGGGCAGGTCGCGCTGGCCCAGGTGGAGGACGTCGGCGCGCACGGCGCGGGCGATGTCGGCGCGGTCGTTGACCGCGAGCAGGGCGCCGTACCGCTCGCACGCCTCCTTCATCACCTCCAGGGCCGCGATCTCCTCGCGCGCCTCCAGGCCCTTGTCCCGGAGCTGGATGATGTCCACTCCCCCGGCCAGGGCGGCGTCGGCGAACTCGGCGAGATCGCCCCGACCGGTCCGGGCGTCGGTGCACAGGTACAGAAGCGATGCGTCCAGGCGCTTGCGCAGGCTGGTTCCGTGGCTGGTCCTCACACAGTCCACCCTAGGCCCTGGCGCGTTCGGGCCCAAGGGGGAGGGACGCGGCGGCGCGCCCCTCCCCCCGTTCCCACCCGGCCCCCGACCGGATCCGCGAGGTCGCGGACCGGAGCCCGCGGACTAGAAGGCCATGCTCTGGGCCCGGCGGCGCACCTCGGTGCCCCGGTTCTCGCGCATGGCCTGGATCGGCGTGCCCGGCAGGGAGTCGTCGGGGGTGAACAGCCAGCGCAGGGCCTCCTCGGAGGAGAAGCCCGCGTCGGTGAGCAGCAGCAGTGTTCCCGGCAGGCCCTTCACCAGGTCGTCACCGTCGATGAAGGCGGCGGGGATGGACAGTTCGCCGTCGCGGACCACACCCATCATGCGGTTCTCGCGGATCAGCGTCTTGATCCGGTTCGGGCTCACGCCCAGCGGCGCAGCCGCCTCCTTGAGGGTCAGCCAGTCGCCGATGAGCGTGTCGATGTCGCGTTGTGTCACACCACCAATCTGCCACATCCGCGCACCTCCTTCCCCCCGGCAGGGGGCGCGTCGGGGACGGGTCCTAGAATGGGGACAGACCCCTACATCCCGCGGGAGCCGGGTGGGACCCGGCTGAGAGGGAGGCTGTGAGCCTCCGACCGCACGAACCTGATCCGGATCATGCCGGCGAAGGGAGTGGAAGCCACAGCCGTGCGCACCTCCAACGATTCCCACCGCGACCGCGTCGTCGTGGTCGGCGGCGGCCTCGTCGGGCGGGTCACCGCCTGGCGCGCCGCCCAACGCGGACTGCGCGTCACCCTGGTCGAGTCCGACCCGACCCGCGCCGCCTCCACCGTGGCGGCGGGCATGCTGACACCCGCCACCGAGGCGGTGTTCGGTGAGGAGCCCCTCATGGAGCTGGGCCTCCGCTCGGCCCGCATGTACGCGGACTTCGTCGCCGAACTGGAGGAGGCCAGCGGCCTGGACGTGGGCCACCGCGCCACCGGCACGCTCCTGGTCGCCTTCGACCGCGACGACCTCGCCGTCCTCACCGAACTGCACGCGCTCCAGCAGCGGCTGGGCATCGCCGCCGAGCGCCTCACCGGCCGCGAGTGCCGCCGTCTGGAGCCCATGCTCGCCCCGTCCGTGCGCGGCGGCGTCCTGGCGCCCGACGACCACTCCGTGGACCCGCGGCGGCTGCTGCGCGCCCTGACGGCGGCGGGCGAGCGCGCGGGCGTCACCGAGGTCCGCGGGCGGGTCCAGGAGGTCCTCTCCCCCGGTCCCGGAGGCGCCCGGCTGGGCGTGCTCCTGGCCGGGGAGACCCCGGCCTCGGGCGCCACGGCCCGGGAGACCCTGCCCGCGCACCAGGTGGTGCTGGCCGCGGGCTGCTGGGGCAACGCCGTCGGGGTCCCCGAGCCCGTGGTCCCGCCGCTGCGCCCGGTCAAGGGACAGCTGCTGCGCGCCCGGGTGCCCGACGGCGGGCCGCCGCTCGTCAGCCGGACCGTCCGCGGCCTGGTCCGGGGCTTTCCGACCTACCTGGTTCCGCGCGCCGACGGCGAGGTCGTCATCGGTGCCACCCAGGAGGAGCTGGGCCACGACACCTCCCTCACCGTCGGGGGGCTCTGGCAGGTGCTGCGGGACGCGCGCGAACTCGTCCCCGGGGTGAGCGAGCTGGAGGTCACCGAGACCTGCGTCGGGCTGCGCCCCGGCTCCCCCGACAACGAACCCCTCCTGGGACCCACCCGGGTTCCGGGACTGCACCTGGCCGCCGGGCACTTCCGGCACGGGGTGCTGCTGGCCCCGGTGACCGGTGAGGCCATGGCCCGCGCCCTGACCGACGGAGACCTGCCGGAGTACGCCCGCCGCTTCACGGCACGACGCGCAAGTAGGTAGTAGCAGTGGAACTGATCATCAACGGCGACCGCCGCGAGTTCACCGACGACACGACCGTGGAAGCGGTCGTACGCGACCTGACCGGCACCGAGGTCCCCGGCGGTATCGCCGTGGCCGTCAACGACGAGGTGGTGCGCCGGGCCGCGTGGGCCGCGAGCCCGCTCAACCAGGGCGACCGCGTGGACGTCCTCACCGCAGTACAGGGAGGCTGAACTTGAACGACGACCTCGTGATCGCGGGAACCTCCTTCGGGTCCCGACTGATCACCGGAACCGGAGGGGCCCCCTCCCTGGAGGTCCTGGAGGAGGCCCTGATCGCCTCCGGCACCGAGCTGACCACCGTGGCGATGCGCCGGGTCTCCCCCGGCACCCAGGGGTCGGTGTGGGACGTCCTGACCCGCAACAGGATCCGGGCGCTGCCCAACACCGCCGGGTGCTTCACCGCCGTCGACGCGGTGCGCACCGCCCGCCTGGGCCGCGAGGCGCTGGACACCGACTGGGTGAAGCTGGAGGTGGTGGCGGACGAGCACACGCTGCTGCCCGACCCCGTCGAGCTGCTGGACGCCGCCG
Source organism: Nocardiopsis deserti (assembly GCF_008638355.1). NCBI lineage: Bacteria > Bacillati > Actinomycetota > Actinomycetes > Streptosporangiales > Nocardiopsidaceae > Nocardiopsis > Nocardiopsis deserti. The sequence continues at coordinate 84,702 of NZ_VWVS01000022.1, forward strand.
AACAGCTGGTGGACGAGGGCTTCACCGTGCTGCCCTACACCAACGACGACCCCGTGCTGGCCCGGCGGCTGGAGCAGGTGGGCTGCGCCGCGGTGATGCCGCTGGCCGCCCCGATCGGCTCGGGGCTGGGCATCCGCAACCCGCACAACCTGGAGCTGATCGTCGAGCGGGCCGGCGTGCCGGTCATCGTGGACGCGGGGATCGGCACCGCCAGCGACGCCGCCCTGGCCATGGAACTGGGCTGCGACGCGGTCCTGCTGGCCACGGCCGTGACCCGCGCCCAGGACCCGGTGCGCATGGCCGCCGCGATGCGCGACGCCGTCCGCGCGGGCCGCGGCGCCCGCCTGGCGGGGCGCATCCCGGTGCGGCGCCACGCCCAGGCCTCCTCGCCGTCCGTGAATTAGGCCACCTCGACCCCGTGTCCCGCTCCCGGATCCCCGCGGGCCGGTGCGTCCCACCTGGGGCGTTTGGTGCCGTCCTCTACCGTGGAACGAGTGTGCGGCCCGGAAGGGAACACCCCACACACCACGACAACCCAGGCGCGAGCGTCCCACCGCTAACAGAGCGGGCCTCACCGGGAACGGGACGACCCACCGACCGGTGAAGCACACACCACCCGGACCGGGAAAGCCCCGGCCGGGGACCGGACCCACCCCCCGGGAGGCCGAGCAGGCCTCCCCGGGGCCCCACGGGCCCCACCGACACTGGAACGGGACGGCGCGACCGCGAACCGCGGGGCAGACCTGGCGTGGGCTTCCGCTATCGTGTCGGTTCGACACCCGGTGTCGGGTACGCGCCACCGGCCGCGACAGCCCGCGCTCCCCGCAGCAAGGACACTACTCCGCCGTGGACATGACGACTTCCGACCCGCTCGTAGGCGCCACCCTGGACCGACGTTACTTCGTGGAGTCCAGGATCGCCGGAGGCGGGATGGCGACCGTCTACGTCGCCCACGACCTGAGGTTGGACCGACGGCTGGCCCTGAAGGTGATGCACCCTTCGCTGGCCCAGGACCCGACCTTCGTGCAGCGCTTCATCAACGAGGCGCACTCCGTCGCCAAGCTCTCCCACCCCAACGTCGTGCAGGTCTTCGACCAGGGCGAGGACCAGGGGCACGTCTTCCTGGCCATGGAGTACGTGCCCGGACGCACCCTGCGCGACCTGCTCAAGTCCCGGGGCAGGCTCGGCGCCCGCGACGCCCTGAACGCCATGGCCCCGGTGCTGGCCGCGCTCGGCGCCGCCCACCAGGCGGGCATGGTGCACCGCGACGTCAAACCCGAGAACGTCCTCATCACCGAGGACGGCCGGGTCAAGGTCGCCGACTTCGGCCTGGCGCGCGCCGTGGAGCAGTCCAACCAGGGGCTGACCCGCACGGGCACCCTCATGGGCACCGCCGCCTACCTGGCCCCCGAGCAGATCGAGAAGGGCGTCGCCGACGCCCGCAGCGACGTGTACGCGGCGGGCATCATGTTCTACGAGCTGCTCACCGGAAGTCAGCCGCACACCGGCGAGACGCCCATCGCGATCGCCTACCAGCACGTCAACGAGGACGTCCCGCGTCCCTCGCACTTCCTGCCCGGCCTGCCCGCGGAGGTCGACGCGCTGGTCACCAAGGCCACCGAGCGCGACCCCAGGTACCGTCCCAGCAACGCTGGCCAGTACCTGGCCAAGGTCCTGGCGGTGCTCAACAGCCTGCCCGAGACCCCCGCCGCCTCCGCCGCGGACCAGGCCCCGCTGACGCCCGTCGCCCCGGCCGCGGCGGCCACGGCCTCGGTGACCGCGCCCCAGCTCATCGCCGGGGGCGCCGGTCCGGGCACCGAGAACGCGACCATGGTCGTGGACATGGCCTCCGCCGGCCTGGACGGCGGCCGCTACGACGGGTACGACCGCGACAAGGACGGCTACGACGGCGACGACGACGGGTACGACGACTACCGGGACGGTCCCGACGACCGGCGCCGACGCAACCTGCTGATCGGGATCGGCGCGGCGGTCCTGGCGATCGTCCTGCTCGGCGCGGGCTGGTGGTTCCTCGTCGGCCAGTACGAGAACGTCCCGGACGTGGTGGGTCGCGACCCCGAGGCCGCGAGCCAGATGATCCGCGACGAGGGCCTGCGCTACGACCTGTCCGCCGAGGCCGTCTACAGCGACGCCGAACCGGGCACGGTCGGCGAGACCGACCCCGAGGTGGGCGCCCGTCTGTCCCCCGACGACGTGGTCACCGTGTACCTGTCCAAGGGCCCGCAGACGGTGGAGATGCCCGACCTGGTCGAGATGGACGCCGCCAACGCCCTCAAGGAGCTGGAGGACCTCGGCTTCGCCCCGGACAACATCGTCCAGGAGGACGTGAGCTCCACCGAGTTCGAGCCCGGCGCGGTGGTCTCCACCTCTCCTGAGGCGGGCGCGGAGGCCGACCGGGAGGAACCGGTCACCATCACCGTCAGCCAGGGCGTCCCGGTGCCCGCGGTGGTCGGCGAGGACCTGGACACCGCCCGCCAGATGCTGGAGGGCGAGGGCCTGTCCGTCGAGGTGGTCGAGGAGGAGAGCGCGGACGTCGAGGAGGGCAAGGTCATCCAGCAGAGCCCCGACAGCGGCTCCAGCATCGGCTCCGGCGGCACCGTCACCCTGACCGTCTCCACCGGCCCGCCCGGCGTGGACGTCCCCGACGTGGTCGGCATGCGTGTGGACGAGGCGCGTGAGGCGCTGGAGGGGGCCGGTTTCAAGGTCAAGGTCGAGCGCGTCCTCGGCGGCCGCGAGGTGGCTCACCAGTCGCACACCGGCAGGGCGCCCGGGGACACGGAGATCACGATCACCGCGACCCCGGGCGGCATCGACCTGGGTGACTTCGGCAACGGCAACGGCAACGGCCGCGGTGACGACGATGACGACTGACCGGCCCGGGCCCGGCGCCTGAGGGACAAGCGAGGGGGCGGGACCGGGTCCGGTCCCGCCCCCTCGCCGTGGGCGCCGCCCACCCGGCGGGGTCGGCGCGGTCCGCCCGCCCCCGCCCGCCGACCCGTTCCTTGGGCGCTGTCCGCCCGGCGGGTGAGCACGACCCGTCCGCCCCGACCCGCTCCGCCGCCCCAGACCGTGCCGTGGGCGCCGTCCGCCCGGGATAAGGTCACCTGCATGACGAGCGAGGCGGTCCGGGTACTGGTGGTGGACGACCACCCCATGTGGCGCGACGCGGTCGCGCGCGACCTCGGCGAGGCCGGGATCGAGGTCGTGGGCACCGCGGGCGACGGCGCCAAGGCGCTGCGCATCGCCCCGGCCGCGCGTCCCACTCTGGCCGTCGTGGACCTGCACCTGCCCGACATGAGCGGGGTCGAGCTGACCGCGGGCCTGGTGGCCCTGTCCCCGCCCCCGCGGGTGCTGGTGCTGTCGGCGAGCGGCGCCAGCGACGACGTCCTGGCCGCGGTGAAGGCCGGGGCGACCGGCTACCTGGTCAAGTCGGCGGGGCGGGAGGAACTGCTGGACGCGGTGCGCCGGGTGCACGCGGGCGAGGCCGTCTACACCCCGGGACTGGCCGGGCTGGTTCTGGGCGAGTACCGCAGGCTCTCGTCGGCGGACCACTCCGGGGAGCCGGAGGCACCCGAGCTGACCCCCCGCGAGACCGAGGTGCTGCGCCTGGTCGCCAAGGGGCTGGCCTACAAGCAGATCGCGCAGCGGCTGGGCATCTCCCACCGCACCGTGCAGAACCACGTGCAGAACACCCTCACCAAGCTCCACCTGCACAACAGGGTGGAACTGGTGCGGTACGCCATCGACCGGGGCCTGGACGACTGACCCGCGCCTCCCCACGCCGCGTCCGCGCGTCCGCTTCGCGCGGTCCGCGCCGTCTGCCCCGTACGCGCCGGGAGCGTTCACGGCCTATTCGCCTCCCCGGGTTGGACCCGGATCACCGCTCCCACTATGGTCTAGACCATATGGCGCCATGCGTCGTAAAGCACACAACGTCGAGGAGAATTCGTATGCGAGTCGGGGTGCTGACCGGCGGTGGGGACTGCCCTGGTCTGAACGCGGTCATCCGTGCAGTGGTCCGCAAGGGCATCAAGGACTACGGCTACGAGTTCGTCGGCTTCCGGGACGGTTGGCGCGGTCCGCTGGAGGGCGACACCATGCCGCTGGACGTGACCGCCGTGCGCGGCATCCTGCCCAGGGGCGGTACGATCCTGGGCTCCTCGCGCACCAACCTCATGAAGATCGAGGGCGGCGTCGAGCGGGTCAAGGACAACATGGCCGGGCTGGGCGTCGACGCCCTGGTCGCCATCGGCGGCGAGGACACCCTCGGCGTGGCCCGCCAGCTGCACGACCGCGGCGTCAACGTCGTCGGCGTGCCCAAGACCATCGACAACGACCTCAACGCGACCGACTACACCTTCGGTTTCGACACGGCCGTGAACATCGCGATGGAGGCGATCGACCGCCTGCACACCACCGCCGAGTCGCACCACCGCGCGCTGGTGGTGGAGGTCATGGGCCGCCACGCCGGGTGGATCGCGCTGCACTCGGGCATGGCCGCGGGCGCCAACGTCATCCTCATCCCCGAGCGGCCCTTCGACATCGACGAGGTCGTCAAGCACGTCGAGAGCCGCTTCGAGACCCAGTACGCGCCGATCATCGTGGTCGCCGAGGGCGCGCACCCCAAGGAGGGCCAGATGGAACTGGCCACCGGGGAGACGGACTCCTTCGGCCACGTGCGCCTGGGCGGCATCGGCCAGCGGCTGGCCGAGGAGATCGAGAAGCGCACCGGCAAGGAGGCCCGCTCGGTGGTCCTGGGCCACGTGCAGCGCGGCGGTACGCCCACCGCGTTCGACCGCGTGCTGGCCACCCGTCTGGGCGTGAACGCCATCGAGGCCGTGCACGACAAGGCGTTCGGCAAGATGGTCGGCCTCCAGGGCACGGACATCGTCCGCGTGAACCTGGCCGAGGCGACCGACACCCTCAAGACGGTGCCCTCCGCGCGCTACGAGGAGGCCGAGGTCTTCTTCGGCTAGACAGTGTTTTTTGGACCTCCGCTCCGCTTCGGTCCGTGTTCGGACGCCCGAAGCACGGGAACCTTCGGTGTCTCCGGCGGGTTCGCTCGTTCCTCACGAACCCGCCTCCACCACCTCCAGAACCCCGTGGGCGCCCGAACCAACCCCCCACAGCTGAGACCGGTTCAAAAAAACAGACCCTAGGCACACCCCGCGACCCGGAGCCCGGGAACCGGATTCTCCCGAGGCTCCCCCGGACGCCGGCCACCGGCCACGTGCGCCGACCCCTGCCGGAACGGTCCGCGCCCCCCTCCCAGCTCCCAGGGAGGGGGGCGCGCCGCGTTCGGTGAGCTGCCGCCGTGTGCCCACCGCCTCCCACCCGTCCCGTCCGGAAACGGACGGAGCGGTGGACGGGATGTTCGATACTGGAGGGTGGCGATGAACGCTCCCGGCCCCGTCACCGCCACTCCCACCTCACACCGGGACACGAAGGTATCCACCGGAGGTAGCACCATGTCCGCGTCGCTTGAGTCCGCGCCGCCCCCCGCAGCCCTGGCCGGGGCCGACGCCGGGCTCGGCGAGCTCTGCGTGCTCATGAAGCTCGGCGAGATCGTCCTCAAGGGCTCCAACCGCAAGCTGTTCGAGCGGCGGCTGCACAACAACATCCGCTCCTCCGTGCGCGACCTGGGCGAGGTCCGCCTCTCCCAGCGCGGCGCGGGCGTGATCATCGTGCGCAAGCCCGGCGCCTCCGACCTGGAGGTCGCCGAGATCGCCGACCGCATGGCCAACGTCATGGGCGTGGTCTGGGTGCACCTGGTCCGCCGCGTGCCCAAGGACCTGGACGCCGTCACCGACATCGGCGTGCGCGTCATGGAGGGCCGCGAGGGCACCTTCGCCGTGCGCGCCCGGCGCCGCGACAAGCGCTTCGAGATGACCTCGTCGGAGCTGGCCGGGTACCTGGGCTCGAAGATCATCGAGGCGCACGGCTACAAGGTCAACCTCAAGCGCCCCGACAACACCCTGTTCGTCGAGGTGGACAAGGACGAGGCGTTCGTGTTCACCGACGGCGTGCCCGGCCAGGGCGGCCTGCCCGCGGGGATGAGCGGCCGCGGCCTGGTACTGATGTCGGGCGGGATCGACTCCCCCGTCGCCGCGCACCGGATGATCCGGCGCGGGCTCAAGGTCGACTTCCTGCACTTCTCCGGCATGCCGTTCACCGGCCCGGAGTCGATCTACAAGGCCTACAGCCTCGTCCGCCAGCTGGACCGCTACCAGGTGGGCTCGCGGCTGTTCGTCATCCCCTTCGGCAAGGCCCAGCAGCAGCTGAAGAGCTCGGGGATCGAGCGGCTCCAGATCGTCGCCCAGCGCCGCCTCATGCTCAAGACCGCCGAGGCCCTGGCCGACGACCTGGGCGCGGAGTGCCTGGTCACCGGTGACGCGCTGGGCCAGGTGTCCAGCCAGACCATGACCAACCTGACCGCCCTGGACGACGCGGTGGACCTGCCGATCCTGCGTCCGCTCATCGGCATGGACAAGACCGAGATCATGGACCAGGCCCGCCGGATCGGGACCCTGGCCATCTCGGAGCTGCCCGACGAGGACTGCTGCACCATGCTGACCCCGCGCCAGGTGGAGACCGCGGCCAAGATCCCGGACCTGCGCCAGATCGAGAAGCGCCTGGACGCCGAGGAGCTGGCCGAGCACCTGGTCACCACCGCGCAGGTGCACAAGCCCAGCTTCCTGGGCGACGCCGCGCCCAAGCGCGTGGCGCCCGCGTCCGCGTCGGTGGCCGCCACCGCCTAGAGGACACGGCGACGGTGCCCCGGCCGCTCCCCGCACGCGGGGCTGGGCCGGGGCGCCGTCGTGTTCAGCCCCCCGGTCTCACAGACCGGCCAGCTCGCGGCCGGGTGCCGGGGTGAGGGTGCGGCCGGTCAGGGCGGCCAGGGTGCCCGCCAGGTCCCGCAGTTCGGCCAGGTCCTCGCCCAGGAGGGCCTGCGGGCCGTCGCACAGGGCGTTCTCCGGGTGGGGGTGCACGTCGACGATGACGCCGTCCGCGCCGACCGCCACGGCCGCGCGGGAGAGCGGCAGCACCAGCTCGCGCCTGCCTCCCGAGTGGGACGGGTCGACGATCACCGGCAGGTGGGACAGGTTCTGGGCGACCGGGACGGCGCTGATGTCCAGGGTGTTGCGGGTGGCCTTCTCGAAGGTGCGGATGCCGCGCTCGCACAGGACGATGTCGAGGTTGCCGCGCTGGGCGATGTACTCGGCGGCCATCAACCACTCCTCGATGGTGGCGCTCATGCCGCGCTTGAGCAGGACCGGCTTGCCCGCGTCGCCCGCGGCCTGGAGGAGGGCGAAGTTCTGCATGTTGCGGGTGCCGATCTGGAGCATGTCGGCGTAGGAGGCGACGAGCTCGACGTCGGCGGCGTCCACGACCTCGGTGACGATGGGAAGGCCGGTCTCCTCGCGCACGTCGGCGAGGATCCTCAGGCCCTCCTCGCCCAGGCCCTGGAAGGCGTAGGGGGAGGTGCGGGGCTTGTAGGCGCCGCCGCGCAGCAGGGACGCCCCCGCGGCCAGCGCCATCTCGGCCGCGGCCAGGGTCTGCTCGGGGGTCTCGACGGCGCACGGCCCGGCGATCACGGTGACGTTGTCGCCGCCGATCGGCACGCCGCGCACGCTGACGACGGTGCGGCTGTCGTGGTTCTCGCGGCTGACGAGCTTGTAGGGGGCGGAGATGCGCAGGACGTCGCTGACACCCGGCTTGGCGGCCAGACCCAGGTCCTGGAAGCGCTCGACATCACCGACGAGGCCGATGATCGTGCGGCTCACGCCGCGCGTCACGTAGGCCTCGCCTCCTGCGGAGGAGACCAGCTCGACCAGATCGTCGATGTTCTCGGGGGTGGCGTCCGGCGCCATCACGATGACCATGTGCGTTGTCCCTAGCTGCTTGTCGGTTGGGTGAACGAGCCGACCGGCGCCCGGAACGAGAAAAGCCCCGGGCTCTACCGGCCCGGGGCTCAAGTCGTCTGTGTCAGCGCAGCGCTTTACAGGCGACCGGGGTGTCGGGCCGGTAGCCATAAAAGCGCCAGAAGTTCCGCTGCATGGCTGGAACTATAGCGCACGGTCGCCGCGTGTCCGCACACCCGGGGTGAGTGACCTGCCTCTCGTCGGCGCCTGACAGGATGGCCGGACGCACGTTCTCCCCCCGGGGAGGGCGTTCGCTCCGCCCGGCCGGCCGGGCGCGCCGCGGGGGCCCAGAGACGAGCAGGGGGACGGAAGTGTCCGAGGGAACGGACGAGGACGATACGGGCGGGACCCGGTCCCGGATGCCTCCCGGGCAGGCGGTGCGCCACGAGCACAAGCCTCTGCACTACGGGCCGGTGCCCGCCTTCCGCCCGCAGCGGTGGGACCTTCGGGTCATGGGGGCGACCGAGGGCCTGGGGGCCTACCGCTGGACCTGGGAGGAGTTCGCGCGGCTGCCCCGCACGGACTTCGTGAGCGACTTCCACTGCGTGATGCGGTTCAGCGCCCCGGACGTGCCCTGGCGCGGGGTGCGCGCCGTCGACCTGGTCGCCGCGGCCCCGCCCGCGCCGGAGGCCACGCACGTGATGGCCTGGGGCGAGTACGGCTACGGTGCGAACCTGCGCATGGACGACTTCCTGGCGGAGGGGGTGCTGCTGGCGACCCACCGCGACGGCGAGCCGCTCGCCCCCGAGCACGGCGCGCCGGTGCGCCTGGTGGTGCCGCACCTGTACGGGTGGAAGAGCGTGAAGTGGCTGCGCGCGGTGGAGTACATGGCCGCGGACCGCCGCGGTTTCTGGGAGGAGCGCGGCTACCACAACCGGGGCGACCCCTGGCGGGAGCAGCGGTTCTCCTACCAGGAGGAAGAGGAGGAGCCGGGCCGGAGCCCGCAGCGGTGAGCCGTGCGGGGCCTCAGCGGCGCGGGACGCGCATCTCCACCTCGGTGCCCTGGCCGGGGACCGACACGTACTCGACGGTGCCGCCCAGGTCGCGCACACGGCCGAGCACGGACTGGGCCACGCCGATGCGCCCCTCGGCGCGGGCCCGCTCCAGACGGCCGGACTCGATGCCGGGGCCCTCGTCGCGGACGGACACGGTCACCGCGTCGCCCTCGTCCTCCACCAGCACCCAGGCGCGCGTGCCCTCGGGGCAGTGCCGCTCCACGTTGTCCAGGGCGGCGAGGACGGCGGCGGCCAGCTCGTCGGCGGTGTGCGCGGGCAGGGTGACGGGTGTGGCGGGCGCGGACACCGACACGCGGACCGACTCGGCGCGGCGCAGCGGCTCGCGCAGGTCCACCGCGTCCTCGGCCCCGGACGCGGCCGCACGTCCGGAACTCCCGGCCCCAGCGGCAGCGCGTCCGGGGCCCCAGCGCCCCGGAGCGGCCCGCCCCGCAGGAGGCAGCGCCGCACCACCGGCCCCGCGGGTCCCGCTTCCCCCGTCCGTCCCAGAGGGGGCGCCCTCCGACAGCCCGATCGCGACCAGCGCGCGCAGACGCGCCTCCTGTTCACCGGCCATCCGGCCCAGTTCGGCGGCCTCTCCTCCGGCCTCGGCGCCGCGCCTGCTCACCAGGGACAGCACCTGGAGCACCGAGTCGTGGATCGAGCGGGCCAGCTGCTCGCGCTCGCGGGTGCGCGCCTCCAGCGCGACCGCCTGCGCGAAACGCCGTTCGGCCCGCTCCGACATCCAGGACATGTACCCGACCGCCAGTCCGGCCAGGAGCAGCAGGACCACCCCGCGTGCGGTCGCGGCGGTGACGGCGGCGTCCATGACCGTGCGCAGGGTGAGGTCGGCGATGCCGTAGAGCACGGCGACGGCGGCGGCGGCGCGCCCGCCCCAGATGACGCTGGCCGCCAGCGCGGTGCCCGCGAACCAGTAGCCGCTCAGCGGCGGGGCCTGGGTGAGGTAGAACGGCGTGGCCGCCAGCGCGGTGGCGAACAGGCACGCGAAGGCCACCGCGAGGTCGGCGGTGAGCAGGCGCCAGTCGCGCAGGTGCGGACGGGCGTAGGCGCGGGTGGTGAACACCGTCCACACGACCATGACCGCCAACACCGTCCAGGCCAGCCAGGGCCGGGTCAGGTGCACGTGGTGCTGGACGAGGAGGAGCAGGGCGTAGACCAGGGACGCTGCGCGGAAGACGGCGAAGGCGCGCCAGAGGGGGAAGTCGAAGCCCAGGGGTCAGACCACCGCCCCGTTGTCGGGCCCGCCGTCTCCGGGCGGACGGGAGTCGGTCATGCGCAGGATGAGCACGACGAAGCTGACCAGGAAGGCCAGCACCGCGGCGAACATCAGCCAGTTGGGCAGGGTGACGCCGACGAAGGCGGCCCCGAACACCAGCACCGGCGCGCCCAGCAGGCACAGCCAGGCGGCGATGCCCACCCGGTCGCCCTGGAGCAGGGGCGGCGGCGGTGGCGGCTCGTAGTGGCCCTCCAGGTCGGCCTCGGTCCGGCGGCGGGCCTCCTCCCCCTCCGCGTCGCGGTCCTTCCCGTCCCCGGCGCCGACGGCCCCTCCGGCCAGGAGGTCACCGCCGGAGGAGGCGTCCCCTCCCGAGGCGCTGAGGTTCTCGGCGTCGGGCCAGGCGGCGCGGCGGCGCTGCCCCCGGGTGTCGGCGTCGTCGTAGAAGCGGGCGACAAGGTCGTTCCAGACCTCGTCCTCGTCCGCGGGCCGGGCGGGCGCGGCGTCGGGGTCGACGTTGGCGGGCGGGCCGTCCAGCAGGTCGCCGCCGACCGGCGCGTCGGAGGCCTCGTGCGCGGCGGCCTCCCCGCCCTCCTCGGCGTCGGTGTCGGAGCGGGGCTCGCCGCGCGACGCCAGCAGGTCGGGGGCCGTCCCGGGCTCTCCGTCCAGGTCGGGCAGTTCGGTGCCCAGGACCCTCTCGGCGGCGGTCCGCTCCTCCGCGTCCACGTACAGGTGGTCGGTGGGCGGGTCGTCGGCCTGGCTGCCCGCGGGCTCCAGGACGTCCTCGTCCAGCGGCACGGCGTAGGCGGCGATACCGCTGCGCCGGAGCGCCTCCAGCATGAGGTCGGCGTGCGAGGGCGCGAGCAGGATCAGCGGAACGTAGGCGTCGGCGAGCAGGCCGTTTCCCCGACGTTGCGTCATCGGTCGGCTCCTTCCCCGCTTCTACTGTGCTCTCGCACGAAGGCGAGGCTCCCGTCGAAGACGACGGCGGCGTCATGGTCGAGGGTCGCCACGTGGTAGCTGTCGTGGAGCAGGTGGATCGTCAGCCCGGTGTTGACCGCTCTCCTAGCGAGGATACGCAGACTGCGCGGTCCGACAACGTGGTCCTGGGTGCTCCGGTAGGCCAGGATCGGCGCTCGCAAACCGGACATGCCCTCCTGAACCTCGCGCCACAGCTTCGGGAGTGTCGCCGCGGCCGCGGTGGGGACGCGGTCGTACCCGCCCTCGGTGGTGTCGTCCTTGGAGACGTCGCAGCCCAGACCGGGCGTGGAGGGCATGACCCGGGAGACCAGGCGGCGGACCGGGGCGATGACGGGCAGGCGCCGGTCCTCCACCGCCAGGGAGGGGTTGACGAGCACGGCCCCGCGCACGAGGCCGGGGTGCCTCTGGGCCAGGCGCAGACTGAGGGCGCCGCCCATGGACAGTCCCATGACGAACACCTCCTCGCAGCGCGAGGCCAGGTCCAGCAGGGTTCGTTCGGCCTCGGCGAGCCAGTCGTCGCTGGTGGTGAGGTTCATGTCGTGCCAGACCGTGCCGTGACCGGGCAGCAGGGGCGCCTCGACGCTGAGCCCCGCGGCGGCCAGGTGCTCGCCCCAGGGGCGCATCGAGTACGGGGAGCCGGTGAAACCGTGGCAGAGCAGGACGCCCGTGCCCGACCCGCGGTGACTGAACGGCTCAGCGCCCGGGATCAGGGGAGGGGCGTCGGTCGGTCTCACGGAGCGGCTCCAGGAGTCGTGCGGTGCGCGGGAACGGGGGTTGCGGTGGCAGGAGCGGAGGCACGAGAAACCCTGGCTCCTGCCGTGAGGCTAGCCGTTCGGCGGTCCGTTCGCCATGAGTGCACAGTAACGTCCCCGTCCTCCGCGACCGGAGGCAGGCACCCGCCACGCGGGCCGACTGAGTATCCTCTTCTGCGTCGGGCCGACGGCCCGTTCGGGGGCGCTTTGGCACTTGCGCTCGCACGGTGGGAGGATGGCGCACGTCAGGCGGCGGCTCCTCCCCCACTCTCCGGGCGCGAGCCCTCCTGGCAATGTCGGCAGAGCGGGACGGTGAATCGTGGCAGACCCTGCCCAGTGCTCCCCGCGTGTGCAGGGGTGATCTGAGCGATGTTCTACTGGGTGGTCAAGGCGATCCTGGGGCCGGTTCTGGCCGTGCTGTGGCAACCGCGGGCCGAGGGTGTGGAGAACGTGCCGCGCCGCGGCCCGGCGATCATGGTGAGCAATCACCTGTCCTTCTCCGACCACTTCTTCGGTCCGCTGCCGCTGCCGCGCAGGATCACCTTCCTGGCCAAGGCCGAGTACTTCACCGGCACGGGCGTCAAGGGCCTGCTGAGTCGGGCGTTCTTCACCGGTGTGGGGCAGATCCCCATCGACCGCTCGGGCGGCAAGGCCAGCGAGGCGGCGCTGCGCACGGGTCTGAGGGTGCTCAAGCGCGGTGAGCTCCTGGGCATCTACCCCGAGGGCACCCGCTCCCCCGACGGCAAGCTCTACCGCGGCCGGACGGGTGTGGCCCGGCTGGCGCTGGAGGCCAAGGCCCCGGTGGTACCGATGGCGATGATCAACCTGGAGAAGATCATGCCCCCCGGCCGCACCGTGCCCAGGCTGGGCGTGCGCCCCAAGGTCAAGTTCGGCAAGCCGCTGGACTTCTCCCGCTACCACGGCATGGAGAAGGACCCGCGCGTGCTGCGGGCCGTCACCGACGAGATCATGTACGCGCTGATGGAGCTGTCCGGCCAGGAGTACGTGGACCGCTACGCGCAGTCGGTCAAGGCCGAGCTGGAGGCGGAGGCCAAGGAGGCCAAGCGCGAGCAGCACGCCAGCGACAAGGACCGCAGGCGGAGCGAGCGCGAGCGGCGCAAGGAGGACCGCCGGACCCGACGCGAGGAGAAGCGGGCCGCGCGCAGGGACAAGGACGCGGACTCCGCCCAGGAGTAGCCCGACACGCCGGACGGCCCCCGCGTCCTCCCTGGGGAGGTCGCGGGGGCCGTCCGCTCTCCGGTGGCCGGGTCAGTGCCGGGCGAGGTCTCCCGCGCCGACGATGCCCGCCTCGCCGCCGAGCTCGGCCAGGCGCACCTCGGCCATGCGGCGCCCGGGGCGGCCCGGGACGTTGCGCGCGAAGGAGGCGCGGACCGGGTCCAGCAGGATGGACCCGGCGTCGGAGACGCCGCCGCCCAGGACGAAGCACTCGGGGTCGAGGATGGCGGCGAGGTCGGCCAGGCCGTGTCCGGCCCACTCCCCGACCTTGGCGAAGCACTCCAGGGCTGCCCTGTCCCCCTCCAGCGCCGCCTGGGTGATGACGTGGCCCTCGACCTGGTCGATGACGCCGTCGGCGAGCTTGAGCATGCGCTCGGCGGCCACGGGGTCGGTCAGCGCCAGGTCCTGGGCCTCGGCGACCAGGGCGCGGCCGCTGGCGTACTGCTCCCAGCAGCCGTGGTTGCCGCAGGCGCAGCGGCGCCCGTGCGGGACCATCCGGTAGTGCCCGACCTCCGCGGCCACGCCGTAGCGGCCGCGGTGCAGGGCGCCGCCGATGACCAGGCCGCCGCCGATGCCGGTGCCCAGGGTGATGCACACGATGTGGTCGCTGCCGCGCCCGGCGCCGAACCTGGCCTCAGCCCAGGCGGCGGCGTTGGCGTCGTTCTCGATGACCACGGGCAGCCCGACGCGCTCCTGGACGTGGTCCCGGAGGGGCTCGTCGCGCAGGCCGAGGTTGACGGCGACCTGGACGGTGGCGCGGTCCTCGTCCACGAACCCCGCCACACCCACCCCGACGGCCTGGACGGCGTCGGCGTCCTGTCGGCCGCGCAGTTCCCCGCAGGCCCTGGCCACGACGTCGGCCAGGGCCTGCGGGTCGTTGGAGGGGGTGGGGTACTTGACCTTGTCGAGGATCTGCCCTTCGGGGTCGACGACCCCGGCGGCGACCTTGGTCCCGCCGATGTCTACGCCGATGGTCAGCATGGGGGCAGCTCCTTCGTACTTACGCCCGAACTCTGACATAAGTCTCAAGGTTCATGGCAAAGTGTTTTCAGATGATGTGTGCCATCTGATTAAACCAGGCATGAGGCGACCCCCGACACCCCCGGAGTCGAACCGTGATCTCCTCCCGTTCACCCCGCGGTGACCTGGCGTTCCTCACCTTCCGCATTGCCTTCGCCACCCTGCGGACGGCGCCCGGCGGCGTCGTCGGCGCGGGTCTGTTCCAGGGAGCGCTCGACCACGTCCCAGGTACGGCCCAGGGCGCCGACCGCGGCCAGTCCGGCGCGGCCGAGGTGTCCGACGACCTCGGGACCGGACGTGCGCACGATGTCGAGGAGCTCCTCCAGCGGGGGGCGCCGGTCGCCCGTCTCCAGGCGGATGGCCTCCTCCCACACGTCGCCCTTACTCGGGGGCGGCGAGGTCACCGCGCTCACCCCGCGCTTGACTCCGGCCGTCAGCAGCCTGCGCTGCAGTGTGGTCACCAGCTTCAGCGCGTCGTCGATGAGGTCGGGGTCCTCACCCCTGCCCGCACCCGGACCGCCGTTGCGACCGGTGTTCTCCGTCATGTCAGCTTCCTCCTTCGCGCCGCGTTCTGCTTCACGGTAACCGGCCGCCCAGGCGCCGGGGAGGTTTCTCAGGGCAGGTTCAGGGGCGAACCAGGGATGCGGGCCGCGGTACCGAGAGAAACCGCAATAACCCTTAAACCCCACAAAATGCACATACATCACATAGATCTCACGACGTGCGCAAACGCTACGTCGGGCGTATAGTCTCGCGTGCGTACGGGGAGTGATCCGGATCCCCGTCTCCACGACCCAGGGTCACCGTTGGATACCGAACGACAACGTGTTCTACTCATGAGTAGGGTGGTGTTGTTACGGTCATCACGTCCCGTACTACCCGAACCCGTACACGTCCAGGAGCACCACGTGCGCGAATACAGCTCTCCCGCGAAGGCTGAGATCTCCGACGACGCGCGACTGACCGACACGCTCTACGCGCGCGCGGCCAGCGAGCCCAACGCCGTCACCGCCCGTCGCCAGGAGTCCGGCCAGTGGCACGACGTCACCGTGGCGGAGCTGCACGCCGACATCGCCGCGTACGCCAAGGCCCTGATCGACGCGGGCATCGAGCACGGCGACCGCGTCGCCCTGATGTCGCGCACCCGTTACGAGTGGACGGTCGTCGACTACGCCATCTGGTCCGTCGGCGGCGTGACCGTCCCGATCTACGAGACCTCCTCCGCCGAGCAGATCGAGTGGATCCTCTCCGACTCCGGCGCCAAGGCCGCGTTCGTGGAGAACGCCGCCCACGCCGAGCGCGTCGAGTCGGTCCGCGCCCGGACCCCCGAGCTCGGCCCCGTCTGGCGGTTCGACGACCCCGAGTACGCCACGCTGCGCTCCGCGGGCTCCGAGGTGGACGACGGGGCGCTGGAGAAGCGCCGCACCGCGGTCAAGGCCGACGACATCGCCACCCTCATCTACACCTCGGGCACCACCGGCCGCCCCAAGGGCTGCGAGCTCACCCACCGCAACTTCCTGTTCATCTCCCACAACGCACTGGAGGGCCCGGCCCGCCAGGTCCTGCGCAGCAAGGAGAACCCCTCCACGCTGCTGTTCCTGCCGCTGGCCCACGTCTTCGCCCGCTTCGTCCAGGTCATGGTCATCGAGGCCAAGGCCACCCTCGGCCACTTCCCCTCCACAGGCCCCGAGCTGATCGAGCAGTTCTCGGCGTTCCGGCCCACCTTCCTGCTCGCGGTCCCCCGCGTGTTCGAGAAGGTCTACACCAAGGCCGAGCAGAAGGCCACGGCCGAGGGCAAGGGCAGGATCTTCAACGCCGCCGCCGAGACCGCCATCGCCTACAGCAAGGCCCTGCCCACCGGCCGGATCCCCCTGGGCCTCAAACTCAAACACGCGCTGTTCAGCAAGCTGGTCTACGGCAAGCTCCTGGCCGCCCTGGGCGGCAACGCCGAGTACGCCGTCTCCGGCGGCTCCGCGCTGGGCGCGCGCCTGGGCCACTTCTTCCGCGGCATCGGCTTCACCATCATCGAGGGCTACGGCCTCACCGAGACCACCGCCCCCACGTCGGTGAACAGCCCCGAGTTCAACAAGATCGGCACCGTGGGCCAGCCGCTGCCCGGCACCACCATCAAGATCGCCGAGGACGGCGAGATCCTCCTCAAGGGCGACCACATCATGGTCGGCTACTGGAAGAACGAGAAGGCCACCAAGGAGGCCTTCACCGAGGACGGCTTCTACCGCACCGGCGACCTCGGCGCGCTGGACGACGACGGCTTCCTGAGCGTCACCGGCCGCAAGAAGGAGATCATCGTGACCGCGGGCGGCAAGAACGTCGCCCCGGCCGTCCTGGAGGACCGCATCCGCGCCCACGCCCTGGTCAGCCAGTGCATGGTGGTCGGCGACAACCGCAAGTTCATCGCCGCGCTGATCACGATCGACCCCGAGTCCTTCGTCCAGTGGCGCGAGGCCAACGGCAAGAGCGGCGAGATCGCCGACCTGACCGGGGACGCCGACCTGAACGCCGCCATCCAGGAGGCCGTGGACAACGCCAACAACGCGGTGTCCAAGGCCGAGGGGATCAAGAAGTTCAAGATCCTGCCCAGCGACTTCACCGAGGAGAGCGGTCAGATGACCGCCTCCCTGAAGGTCAAGCGCCACGTGGTCAGCAAGCAGTGGAGCAGCGAGATCGACGACATCTACGCCGGCTGATCACCGAGCCCGCGGGAGCCGGTCCCCCTCGGGGTGACCGGCTCCCGCCGTTTGCAGAACCCACACGCCCGTGGGGTCGAGGAAACCGGTCCGGTGACGGCCCCCGGGGGTTGACCAGAGGGCAGGCGACCTCAACCAGGTACCCGTAGAGCCCGGGCTGACGGCCCGCCGCAGGGGGTGACCCTTTCCAGACGACCCCAACCAGGCACCCGTAGAGCGTGCGGGTTCCCCGCCCGCCCCTGGGGGGTGGGCGGTCGTGGTGGGCACTGGCTCCAACAGTCAGTGCTGGGGGCGGGGACCGACTGAGGGCAAGTTCGCCTAGCGAACTTGGCGAAGGAGATCCCTTGACTCCGGTCACTCCAGGGGTCTGGTGGGCGTCACGAAGGCGTTCGGAAGAACACCAGGAGGAACGCCCACCGGGAGTGACCCCTCAGCCATCCGGGGGCGGGGGGTACACGGTTCAGACCAACATCAGCCACCAAGCCCCGCACGTGACCGCGCGTCGTAGGGGACCCGCACGTTGTAGAGCATCGCTGCGTCAGCAACCACGCACCCGTAGAGCCCGGGCTGGCGGGGCACCACGCACCCGTAGAACCCGGGCTGACACTGGACCCAGCGGGGACGGCGTAGAACATCCCTGCGTCAACAACCACACACCCGCAGCCCGTGCCCTTCCCCCCGCAGTTCGCTCCCTCCCCCTCACGATCCGCACCCTCCCCTCCCCGCAGTCCGATCCCTCCCCCCACAGGGACCGGCAACACGACGGACCCGGCCGCACCGCGACCGGGTCCGTCGACAAGAGGGAGAAAGCCCTAGTGGGCCGCCTCCTTCTCAACCTCCGACGAGGAGGAGTGGTGCAGGTGGTGGCCGTTGTGCGCCTCCACCCCTTCCAGGGACACGTCGTCCTTGGTGTACCAACGCGCCAGGGCCTTGCGGAGCCTGCCGCTGCCCTTGCGGGCCTCGGGGTTCTCCACACCCTTGTCGTCGACGTCGGCGTCGTCGGCCAGCGCCGTCGAGGTGATGACCGGCTTGCTCTCCAGGACGTGGACCGTCTCCGGGGAGCTGTGCTTGTGCACCTCCACGAACTCACCACTGGGCAGCTGCTGGATCGTGCCGCTCTCGTAACCGTGCTCCAGGGTCTCCCGGTCACGGCGCTGGAGCCCCAGGCAGATCCGCTTGGTGATGAAGAAGGCCGCGATCGGACCGACGATGACCAGCACACGGAAGATGTACGTGGTCAGGTACAGGTTGATCGAGAAGGTCTCCGACAGGATGTCGTTGGACCCGGCCAGCCAGAGCAGACCGTAGAAGGTGATGCCCATGGCGCCCACGCCGGTGCGCACCGGCGCGTTGCGCGGACGGTCGGCGACGTTGCGCGCGCGCTTGTCACCGGTGATCCACTGCTCGATGAACGGCCAGGCGGCCAGGCCGCCGAAGACCAGACCCGGGATGACCAGGCCCGGCACCAGCACGGCCGTCGGGATCGCGTAACCGAAGGGCGCGATGTCGAACCAGTTCGGGAAGATGCGCAGCGACCCCTCCATGAAGCCCATGTACCAGTCGGGCTGGAGCCCGGAGGTGATGGACGTCGGGGTGAAGGGCCCGAACAGGTGGATCGGGTTGATCTGGACGAACGCGCTCAGCAGGGCGATCACGGCGAACGTGAAGAAGAAGAACCCGCCGGCCTTGACCGCGAAGGCCGGGAACATGGGTGTTCCGACCACGGTCTTGTCCGTGCGCCCGGTACCTGGGTACTGGGTGTGCTTCTGGTGCCACAGGATCATGAAGTGCGCCACGATCAGACCCAGCAGCAGGGCCGGGATCGCCAGCACGTGCAGCATGTACAGCCGCGTGATGATGTCCTCGCCGGGGAACTCCCCGCCGAAGAGGAACATCGACACGTACGGGCCGACGAGCGGCAGCGCCATCATCACGCCCTGGAGGATGCGCACGCCCATGCCCGAGGGCAGGTCGTCGGGCAGCGAGTAGCCGAAGAGGCCCTCGAGCATCGCCAGGGTGAAGATCGCGACGCCGATCAGCCAGTTGATCTCGCGCGGCTTGCGGAACGCGCCGGTGAAGAACACCCGGAGCATGTGCACGACGAGCGAGGCCACGAAGATCAGCGCGGCCCAGTGGTGGATCTGGCGGACCAGGAGCCCGCCGCGCACCTCGAAGGTGATGTGGAGCGTGGAGGCGTAGGCCTCCGACATGGGAACGCCCTGGAGGCGCTCGTAGGAGCCGTCGTAGATGACCTCCACCATGCTCGGCTTGAACCAGAGCGTGAGGAAGACACCCGTGAGCAGCAGGATGATGAACGAGTACAGCGCGATCTCGCCCAGCATGAACGACCAGTGGTTCGGGAAGACCTTGCGCAGGTTCTTCTCGCCGGTCTTGGCCAGGTGGAAGCGGTCGTCGATGAAGTTGCCGACGCCGCGAAGCGCCTTGGGTGCTTGCGTGGTCTTACTCATCGACTAGTCCTTCGCGTAGTCCCAGAACGTCGGACCGGGAGGCGCGACGAAGTCGCCGGTCGCGATGAGGTAACCCTCGTCGTCGACACCGATCGGCAGCTGCGGCAGCGGCCGGTGCGCCGGACCGAACACGACCTCGGCCGCGTTGGACGCGTCGAAGGTCGACTGGTGGCACGGGCACAGGATGCGGTGCGTCGTGCGCTCGTACAGGGCCGCCGGGCAGCCCACGTGGGTGCAGATCTTGGAGTAGGCGACGACGCCGTTGTGCGTCCAGTTCAGACGCGTCTGGCCGTCGGTGCCCTCGATCTCCTCGGTCATCCGCTCCTGCCAGTCCTCCTCCGGGACCTTGATCAGGAGGATGACGGACTTGGCCTGGTCGTCGAGGCTGATCCCGTGCGGGTGGTGCTCGTCGTCGATCGCGGGCAGCGCCGAGATCATCCCGTTGGGATCGTTCTCGAAGTCCTCCGCGCGGATCGCGCGGTGGGTGCCCTCGACGTACATCCGGCGGCCGTTCTGCCACGGCGTGGTCTTGAGCTTGTCGCCGGGCAGCGGGCCGGTGTCGCGCAGCAGCACGATCGGGGCCAGGCCCAGCGGCAGCATCGCCAGGATGAGCGTGCGACGCATCAGGGGACGCTTGGTGAAGCCGCTCTCGTCGGCGCCCCGCATGAAGAAGGCGCTGAAGGAGCCCTTCTCCTTCTCGTCCGAGGGCAGCTCGTCGTAGGGCGAGGCCACCTCGTAGTGCGGCATCACCTGACGGGCCCAGACCGTCATGCCCGCGCCGATGCCGAACATCGCCAGCGTCAGCGTGCCGCCCAGCAGCATGTTCGAGTACTGGGCGATCTGCGGGTCGGCGATCTGGCTCGGGCCGAACAGGAAGTAGGCGACCAGGAAGCCGATCCCGGCCAGGAAGGCGATCACGAACCACACCGAGGCGACCTTCTCACCCCGGCGCTGCGTCTCCTCCGGCCGCGCGTGCGTCTCGGAGGCCTTATACGGGCCCTCGTGGCCCCCCTCCGAAGTCGTGGAGGTGCCGGAGACCACGGGGTCCCCGGCCTTGGGGGTGCCGACCACGCGCTCGGGCGCGGGGTCCCCCCCGTTGTTGTCGTTGGTGTTGTTCTCAGTCATGGGCTCGCTGCTTCGCGGTGATCCAGATCGCGCAGGCAATGATCAGGGCAAGGCCGACGACCCAGCCGATGAAGCCCTCAGCGACCTGGCCGACACGGTCGAGGTCGAAGATGCCTCCGGCGTTGGGTTCCGCCTGGAGGGTCTTGATGTAGGAGATGAGCTCCTGCTTCTCCTCCGGCTCGATGACGGTGTCGCTGAACATCGGCATGGCGCCGGGGCCGCTGACCATGGCCTCGTAGATCTGGCGCGGAGACGCGTCGTGGATCTCGGGAGCCCAGCGGCCGTCGGTGAGCGCGCCGCCGCCGCCGGACCAACCGTGGCAGTGCGCGCAGTTGGTCAGGTACAGGCGCATGCCCATGTCGGTGTCGTCGGCGCCCTCGACGAAGGCGTCGTACTCGGCCTCGTACTCCTCGAGCGCGGCCTCGTAGGCGGCCTCGTCCTCGAACTGGTCGCGCTCGGGCGCCTCGCCGGGGACGTCGTAGGGAATGTCGGGCCCGCCGGTCCTGATCTCCGCGTTGTAGTACGCGATCAGGTCCTGGAGGTCCTCCTCCGACATCGCCATCGGCTTGCGCGGCATCTGCGCGTCGGGGTTCATGGACGGCATGCGCCCGGTGCTGACCTGGAAGTCGATGGCCGCGGCGCCGGAGTCACGGAGGTCCGGACCCCGGGTGTACTCCCCGTCCTCGCCGTACGTGCCGCTGCCGTCGTAGTTGTGGCAGGTCGCGCACGTCTGGTTGAAGATGTCCTCGCCGTTGGCCACGTCGACGTCGTCCGGCGACGGAGGAGTGTCAGCGGCGAGGGTCTGCGCCTGGGCCTGGTCCGCGGTGGGCGCCAGGGCGGCGTACCCCACCCCGAACAGGGCTAGCGCGAGGATGACGACGACATACCCCGCCAGGGGATGCCGCCGCCGCGCGGTAATCCATTTCACGGTTTCCCCGTTTCGGGTTACTGGATGAAGTAGATGGTGAAGAACAAAGCGATCCAGACCACGTCGACGAAGTGCCAGTAGTAGGACACGACGATCGCGCTGGTCGCCTGCTGGTGGGTGAAGCGCTTCGCGGCGTACGTGCGTCCCAGCATGATGAGGAACGCGATCAGCCCACCGATGACGTGGAGTCCGTGGAAGCCCGTGGTCAGGTAGAACATCGACCCGTAGGCGCTCGACTGGAGAGTCAGGCCCCCGTGGAAGATGAGCTCGTAGTACTCGTAGGCCTGTCCAAGGACGAAGAACAGGCCCATGAAGAACGTGATGAAGAACCACATGCGCAGCTTCTTGACGTCGCCGCGCTCGGCGGCCCAGACGCCTGCCTGCGCGGTGAAGCTGGAAGCCACCAGGACCACGGTGATGGCCGACGCCCACGGCACGTTGAGGTGGGTGTCGGGCCACTGCCCCAGATCGGGGTTTCCGTTGGTCACCGATCGGATGGTGAAGTACATCGCGAACAGCGCAGCGAAGAACATGAGCTCGTTGGCCAACCAAACGATGGTGCCAACGCTCACCAGGTCAGGACGCTTTGCCGCACCATGTGCTGGTGTCGGTGCTGATTTTGGGTTCGCGGTTGCTGTCGCCACGGGAGCATTATTACGGCATCTCGCGGAGGGCCGTACCCGACCCCCCGTAACGCGGCGGATCAGCACCGACTCGGGGTGCTTTCGACGCCGCTGACGTCCTGTTCGCCGTGACTGGGACGTTACTGTAGCGGCCCGGCGGCCCCGCCGGGCCCCGTGGCGCACCGAGGAGGACCGAAAATCGCGATCCGGGGCGGCTGAGGCCTTCTGTGGCCTTCTCTACCCCCGCGGATGACGCCTCAACCTCGGCCGGTCAACGCCCAGGCATCGAAAGCATCACTGTTGCATAACGCCGAGCCGGGGGCGGGTGAACGGGCGGCCCCGGGGTGCTGGCATCCTTGGTGTCGAAGGTCTCAGTGCCGGGCACGGCCTCCGGGCCGCTTCTGTGCAGCGGGGCCGTGAGGCAATACAGTCAGAGGGCATACAGCCAACGAACGCCTCGGCCGCACCCCCCACGGCGGCGGCCGCGGACAGACGCGATGGGACGGTTGCGCGATGGTGGTCAGCGGTACGGACACGGGTGCCAGGATGCGCGTGCTGGTCTACAGCGACAACGCCGACACCCGCGAGCAGGTGCGGCTGGCGGTCGGCCGCCGCCCGGCCCTCGACGTCCCCCGCGTGGAGTTCGTCGAGTGCGCGACCGCGCCCATGGTCCTGCGCAGGCTGGAGGACACCGACCCCGCCGCGCGCGTGGACGTGGCCATCTTCGACGGCGAGGCCTCCCCCGTCGGCGGGATGGGCCTGTGCCGCCAGGTCAAGGACGAGATCTACCGCTGCCCGCCGGTCCTGCTGCTGGTGGGACGGCGCGACGACGGCTGGCTGGCCACCTGGTCCCAGGCCGAGCAGGTCGTCAGCCACCCGATCGACCCCGTCGCGCTCGCCGAGGCCCTGGCCGAGCTCATGCGCCAGCGGGTCGCGGCCCTGAGCGGGTGACACGGGTGCGACACGGTCTCGGAACGGGTCACCACGGCGACGTGGAGCCGCGCCGCCGCCGCGCGGTGGGCGCGGCCCTGCACCACGGCGCCGACATCGGGCGATGGCGCACGCACGCCACGCCCCTCCCTCCCAGCGCCTGAGGGCGGTCCGCCCACGCGCCGCGCCCAGGCCCCTCCGTGCCCGTTCCTTCACCGTGGAGCAACCGAGATGAACGTCCCCGCCGCGAACTCCCCCGCCGACTCCGGAGCCGCGGGCTCCGACGAGCGGTCCGCCGTCACCGAGCGGACCTGGTCCAGCCTCATCACCGCCCTGCTGGGCGGACGGACCCTGAGCGCCGACGACACCGCGTGGGCGATGAACGAGATCATGTCCGAGGCCGCGACCGACGCCCAGATCGCCGGGTTCGCCATCGCGCTGCGCGCCAAGGGCGAGAGCGTGTCGGAGGTGACCGGGCTGGCCCGCGGCATGCTCGACAACGCCGTGCGCATCCACGTCCCCGGCCCCACCCTGGACATCGTCGGCACCGGCGGCGACCGCGCGCACACCGTGAACGTGTCGACGATGGCGGCGATCGTGGCCTCGGCCGCGGGCGCCCGCGTGGTCAAGCACGGCAACCGGGCGGCGTCCTCCTCCTGCGGCACCGCCGACGTGCTGGAGCGCCTGGGCGTGGTCCTGGACCTGCCGCCGGAGCTGACCGTGCGGGTGGCGGAGGAGGCGGGCATCGCCTTCTGCTTCGCCCCGGTCTTCCACCCCTCGTTCCGCTTCACCGCCAAGCCCCGCCGCGAGCTGGCGGTGCCCACGGTGTTCAACTTCCTGGGCCCGCTGACCAACCCCGCCCAGCCCACCACCTCGGCCATCGGGGTGTTCGACGAGCGCATGTGCGAGGTGATCGCCGGGGTGTTCGCCCGCCGCGGCTCCTCGGCACTGGTGTTCCGGGGCGACGACGGGCTGGACGAGCTGACCACCACGACCACCTCCACGGTGTGGGTGGTGCGCGACGGCGGGGCCCGGCGCGAGACGCTCGACCCGGCCGACCTGGGCATCGCCCGCTCCCGGCCCGAGGACCTGCGCGGCGGCGACGTCGGGTTCAACGCCCAGGCCGTGCGCGACCTGTTGGCGGGCCACACCGGCCCGGTGCGCGACGCCGTACTGCTCAACGCGGGCGCCGCGCTGGCCGCCGTGGACGGAGTCGGGGATTCCCTGCTGGAGGCGGTGCGCACCGGCTACGAGCGGGCTGCGGCGGCGGTGGACAGCGGCGCCGCCGAGCGCGCGCTGGAGCGCTGGGTGGAGACCAGCCAGCAGTACGCCAAGGCGCTGTAGGCGCGGAACGGGGGCGCGGCGCCGGGGAGGGTCCGGCGCCGCGCCCCCGGTGTTCTCCCCGGCGGGTCCGGTGGTGTGCCCGCAGCGGGGCTCGGAGTCCACGGGGGCCCGTGCGCCCCGGCCGGGAACCGGCCGCGACCGGCTACCAGCCCAGGGCGAAGGCCGACTCCAGGTCGTGCCGGGAGTAGGCCTGGAAGGAGATGTGGGTGTCGGAGGAGAGCACGCCGGGCACCTTGTTCACCCGACCGGGGATCACCTCGGCCAGGTCCTCGTGCTTGCGGACCCGCACCATGGCGATGAGGTCGACGCCGCCGGTGACCGAGTAGACCTCGCTCACCCCGTCGATCTCCGCGATCGCCCCGGCGACCTCGGGGATGCGGTGGACGTCGGCCTTGATCATGACGATCGCGGTGATCACTGTGCCTCCAGGACGGTTCCTCGGAAAATATCGGGACGGGCGCGACGACCCCGCCGGGGCGCACCGGGGCGTATGCCTAGTAGACGTCGGAGAGCCGCGTCCCGGAGCGCCATCGCAGCCGGTAGACCACCAGTCCCACGACCACCCCCGCGACGAACCCGTACACGTGCGCCGCGTAGGCGACGCCGCCTCCGGCGCCGGGGGCGCTCGATGTGGTGACGTAGAGAAGATACTGAAGAGCGAAGTAGCTGCCCACCACGGCCCACCCGGGCAGGCGCATCGGGATCACCCCGAACACCAGCGTGGTCACCCGGCTGCGGAACTGCACGACCAGGTAGGCGCCCAGCACCCCCGAGATGGCCCCGGACGCGCCGACCATGGGCATGGTGGCGTCGACGTCGGTCAGCGCGAAGCCGTAGGCGGCGGCGACCCCGGTGGCCAGGTACAGCCCCGTGAAGCGCAGCTTGCCGATCCGGTCCTCCACCACGGGCCCGAACACGAACAGGTACACCAGGTTGCCGATCAGGTGCCCCGGCCCGCTGTGCAGGAACATCGAGCTGAACACCGAGAACCACACCGGCTTGCCGTCGAGCCGCCCGCACTCGGGGACCGCGTGCGGGACCAGGTCGGTGCGGCCCGTGATCTCGGCGGGTACCGCCCCCCAGTACATGAAGTAGTCCTGGATCGCACAGAAGCGCTCGAACATGTCCGCCGGGTACCACACCGCGGTCAGCGCCTGCGGCGACACCAGGTAGACGAGGACGTTGACCGCGACCAGCGTGTACGAGACGACGGGGACGCGGCGGACGGGGTAGTCGTCATTGAGCGGAATCGCGGCCATGCGCCCAGTGTGTCATCCCGGTGTGCGCCTCGGCGCTGCGCAACGGGCATGTCCACTCCCCGTCGATCTCGACCAGCCGCGTGGCGGGGTCGGCGAGCCAGTCCAGGACCAGCTCGGTCTCCCCCGGCAGGGTGCCGGGGCCGGGCCCGTGCCCGGCGGGCACGTACTCGGCGGTGGCCACGAGGGAGGCCAGGAACGCGGCTGGGTCGGTGCCCGGGCGCAGCACGGCGCTGGCCGCCAGGCGTCCGTGGCGGACCACGCAGGTCTCCCAGCCCGCGGCGGTGCGGCGGGAGGCGACCAGGTGCGCGACCGAGGCGATGGCCGACAGGCGCTGGGCCCGTCTGGCGCCGCGCAGGAACGCGGTGAGGCGGTCGCGCAGGTGCGCGGCCTCCTCGTAGCGCAGGTCGGCGGCCAGCTCGCCGATGCGCGCGGTGTGCGCGTCCACCACGGCGGCGGGGTCCCCGGTCATCG
This sequence comes from Nocardiopsis deserti, assembly GCF_008638355.1. Classification (NCBI taxonomy): domain Bacteria; kingdom Bacillati; phylum Actinomycetota; class Actinomycetes; order Streptosporangiales; family Nocardiopsidaceae; genus Nocardiopsis; species Nocardiopsis deserti. Next base: position 110,716 of record NZ_VWVS01000022.1, read on the forward strand.
CCACGTGTGCGGCCTCGGCGTGCACCGCGTACTCGGCCTCGCTCTCGCTGCCGTCGCAGGGCGCGCCGCAGCGGCCCAGCTGGGCCAGCACGCACGGGCCCGTCCACCGCGCGCCCGAGGTGACCACCTCCGGGGCGGCGCGGCCCCCGCCGCCGCTTCCCCCGACGGTCGCCTTCGGCGGCCGGAAGGTGTGTGCGCACTGGCGCAGCGGGAAGACGTGGAGGAGCGCCTCCCTGGCGCGCTCGGCCTCGCGGGGCGAGGCGTAGGGGCCGATGTGGGCCGCGCCGTCGCCGCTGACCGCGCGCACCACGGACAGGCGCGGGAAGGCGTCGGCGGTGAGCCGGACCCACGAGGCGCGCTCGGGGTTGCGCGAACGCCGGTTGTAGGGCGGTTTGCGTTCGGCGATGATGCGCAGCTCGCGGACGGAGGCCTCCAGCTCGCTGGAGCACACGATGGGGGTCACGCCCGCCACCAGGCCCGCCATCTCACGGATGCGCTGGCGGCTCTCGGCCGCGGTGAAGTAGGTGCGCACCCGGCGGCGCAGGTTCTTGCTCTTGCCGACGTAGAGGCTCTCCCCACGGGCGTCGGTGAACACGTACACGCCCGGTTCCTCGGGCAGGCCCTCGGCCAGGTGGCGCCTGCTGCGCTGGGCCTTGGTGGGCGGTTTGTTGACCGCCCGCAGCTCCTCCACGCTGGACACGCCCATGGGGCGCAGGCGCTCCACGAGGCCGTGCAGGACGCCGACGGTGGCGCGGGCGTCCTCCAGGGCGCGGTGGTTGGGCGCGACCGGGACCCCGAAGTAGGCGGCCAGCGTGGCCAGCCGGTGGTTGCGCGTCTCGCCGCGCGCGAGCACGGCGCGGGCCAGGCGCAGCGTGTCCACGACCGGGTAGCCCGGCCAGTCCGTCCCGTGGCGCTCGCACGCGGCCTTGAGGAAGCCGGTGTCGAAGGGCGCGTTGTGGGCCACCAGCACGGTGTCCGGTTCGGCGTCCAGGAAGGCCAACAGCCGGGGCAGGACCTCCTCCATCGGCGGGGCCGAGGCCACCATCGACTGGGTGATCCCCGTCAGGAGGGTGATGTTGGCCGGTATGGGGGTACCGGGATCCACCAGGGTGGTGAACTCGCCGACGACCTCGCCGCCGCGCACCCTGACCGCGCCGACCTCCGTGATCCGGGAGCCGCTCGCGCTGGTGCCGGTGGTCTCCAGGTCCAGCACCACGAAGGTCGCCGCGGCCAACGGCGTACCGAGGTCGCTGATGCTGGTCTGGACGCCGGCGGGCGCCGCTTGTCGAATCACCCGGTCAGGGTAGTCGGCGGCGGGGACAACCCGTCGGAATACGGTCTGACCTGCCCGACATGCAAAGATGTGGGTCATCGGGGCGGCGGCCGGACCGCCGCCCCGCCAGAGCACGACACGAGGGAGGAACCGTGGGGATCGCGATGCCGGGTGACAGTGAGCGGTGGCGGTGCACCGGATGCGGCAATCTCACGCGGTTCGACGTGACCCGGACCGTGCGCTCCCAGGACTACGTCCACCTGGACCTGGCCGGTGAGGGCGGCGTCGAGGAGCGCACCGTGCTCTCTGAGACCATCGAACGGGTGCGGTGCCGCTGGTGCGGCGCCACCGACAGCGTCGAGATCATCGCCCGCCCCGACGCCGACCGGTCGGTTCCCGGTTCCTCGGCGGAGAGCCCGACGGGTCGGGCATGAGCGCCCGCCCCGGTGCGGGCGGCGACTCCGACGGCGGCGACCCGCTCGACGGGGACGTCCGCCCGGCGGACGACGGCGGCCACGGCGTCAGCGATGACGGCGGCGGCCACAGCGGTGACGGCAGCGACGGCGGCGGTGACAGCGACGGCGGCGAGCGGCTGGCCCGGCCGCTGCCCGAGCCGGTGCGCGCCCGGGTCGTCGAGTACGGCTCGGACGTGCTCGGCGGCATGCGCGCGAGCGACCTGCCGCCGCTGCTGCGCAGGGTCGCCAGGTTCGAGCCGCGCCGCAGGGCCCGGCTCGCCGGACCGCAGATCGCCGCCCAGCTGGAGAGCGACGAGGCCTTCCGGGGCATGGTCGCGGCCCGCGTCGACCAGGTGTGGCCCGAGCTGGCCGAGGGCCTGCGCGCGGGCCTGGTGCCCCCCGCGGCCGACCCCGTGGCCGTGGCGGCCTGCGCCTACCTGCTGCGGCCCCCGGGGTGGCCCGGCATCGTCGAGGACGTCCACCGGGAGCTGGAGCGCCAGACCAGCGCCAAGGAGGCGGACCTGGCGTCGGAGGCACTGGACGCCGCCCGCCGCCAGCTGGACGAGACCCGGCACGGCCACCAGGAGGAACTGGAGCGCCTGCGGTCCCAGATCAAGGCCCAGCGCACCGAGATCGCCGAGCTGCGCCGCAAGGTGCACACCGAGCGGCAGCGCGCCAGGGAGGCCACGGAACAGGCCTCTCGGGCACTGAGCGAGACGGCCGGACGCGAGTCGGAGTCGGCCGCTCAGGTCGGCGCGCTGGAGTCGCAGAACCGGCGGCTGAGATCGCGGCTGGCCGCTGCCGAGGCCCAGCTGGACAACGCCCGGCGTGCGGTGCGCGCCGGACGCAACGCCGACGAGGCGCGCCTGCGCGTGCTCCTGGACGTGCTGGTGGAGGCCTCCCACGGCCTGCGCCGGGAACTGGCGCTGCCCACCGTCCTGGACAGCCCGGCCGACCTGGTGGCCGAGACCGAGCAGCAGCGCCGGGTGTCGCTGGGCGGACTGCCCGACGACGACCCCGGTCTGCTGGAGCACCTGCTCACCGCACCCCGGGTGCACCTGCTGGTGGACGGCTACAACGTCACCAAGACCGGCTACGGGACCCTCCCCCTGGCCGACCAGCGCACCCGGCTGATGAACTCCCTGGAGGGGCTGGCCAGCCGGACCAAGGCCGAGATCACGTGCGTGTTCGACGGCGCGGACGTGGACACCCCGCCGGTGATGGCGGCGGCGCGCCGGGTGCGGCTGCTGTTCAGCGCGCCCGGGGAGACCGCGGACGAGCTGATCGTGCGGCTGGTGCGCGCCGAACCCCCGGGGCGGCCGATCGCGGTGGTCACCTCCGACCGGGAGATCGTGACGGCGGTGCGCCGCGCGGGGGCCCGCGCGGTGCCCTCGACGATCTTCCTGCGCCGCCTGGAGTCGCACGGCTGACGGGGCCGGGCGCCCGCCGCGCGGGCGGGCGCGGCCCGGTCCGGGCGTCGCGGGAACGCCCCCGCCCCAGACGTTATCCCTTCGTTACCCCATTCGGTCCACGGCCCCCTCCCAGGAGCGACACACCGGCCGCGGACCGCGGCACGCACTGTGAACACCGGCACGTACGGGGTCCCGTGGTTGAGCTGCGCAGGACGGTCCGCTAGGTTCTTCCCGGAACGTGAGTGCTCCACCGGACAGCAAGGCCGCGACTGAGCCCGCCGGTCGGGACCCGCACACTCACCCGCCCGCGCCCCCGCGCGGGCCCGTCCCTGTTCTCCCCGCACCCCTATGCGGACTTGCCCGACCCCAAGGAGCGTGGACCGCCATGAAGAACCCCGGTGGACGACGTACGGCTCGCCGATTCGCCGCCACGACCGGAATCAGCGCGGTCGTCGCGGGCACCATGCTCGTCCCGGGCACCGCCTACGCGGAGCCGACCCAGGACGAGGTCGAAGACAAGATCGAGGAGCTGCGCGAGGAGGTCTCCACCGCGGTCGAGGAGTACAACCAGGCCGAGGAAGACTACGACGTCGCCGAGACCCTCTACGAGGACCTCGACGAGCAGGTCGGCGACGAGGAGGAGCGCTACGAGGAGCTGCGCGCCAAGGTGCAGGAGCTCGCCAGCGCCACCTACCAGTCCGGCGACCTGGACTCCATGTCCAACATCCTCTCCTCCGACGGCCCCGAGAGCCTGCTGGAGCAGAACGCCGACCTGAACTACCTGTCGGAGTCCCAGAAGGCCCAGCTCGACGAGTTCGGCGCCTCCCACGAGCGGCTGTTCGCCCTCAAGGACGAGGCCGAGGAGGCACTGGAGGAGGCCGAGACCGCCCTGGAAGAGGCCGAGGAGGCCAAGACCAGCGTCGAGGAGAAGCTGGAGGAGCAGGAGACGCTCCTGGCGCAGTTCCCCAGCTCCGACCCCGCCGCCGAGGGCGCCAACGACAGCGGCGGCCAGTCCTACACCGGCTCCGCCACGGGCAACGCGGCCCTGGCCCTGGACTTCGCCTACCAGCAGATCGGCAAGCCCTACGTCTGGGGCGGCACCGGGCCCGGCGGCTACGACTGCTCCGGCCTGGTCCAGGCGGCCTGGCGCCACGGCGGCGTCGACCTGCCCCGCACCACCTACGCCCAGGCCGAGGTGGGCCAGCGCATCTACGACATGAACGCCCTCCAGCCCGGCGACATCATGTTCTTCTTCCCCGGCCTGAGCCACGACGGGCTCTACGCGGGCAGCGGCCGGATGGTGCACGCGCCCAGCAGCGGCCGCAACATCGAGGACGTCGCCCTGGCCCCCTACTGGGCGAGCGAGTTCCAGTTCGCCGTCCGCCCGTAGGGCCGTGCTTTCTTGGACCTCCGCTTCGTTTTGATCCGTGTTCGGGCGCCCGAACCGCCCTCGGAGCACGCAGGGCCGTCACCCGCAGGGTGGCGGCCCGCCGCCGTTTAACGGACAGAAACCCGGTTTTCGGACACACAGCACCAACCGGGAGAACATCACGAAAAGGTTGAGAGCGGCTCGGCGGATGCACTAGTGTTCATCGCCGAGCGCGGTTGCCACCTCATTCACCGCCCCCTGGCGGTGACGGCCGCGCCCCGGACGGGCCGACCCCACCCCACGGGTCACGGCCTCCGCTTCCTCCGGGCTCCGCCCGGAACGCCCCCGGCCCCCGCCCGGCACATCCCTTGATCCTTCCCCACGGCATGGGACAAGGGGAGAAAGGTCTACCACGTGTTGGCATCCCGTCGCGTCCGCAGGCGCCGCACCGCGGCCCTCTCCTCCCTGACCGCCGCCGCCCTGCTGCTGCCCACCGCGGTGGCCCACGCCGATCCGACGGCCGAGGAGGTCCGCGAGGAGATCGAGACCCTCGAAGAGGAGTACATCGAGCTCAACGCGGCCTACAACGAGGCCAAGGAGACGCACGAGGCCGCCCAGGAGGAGCTGGAGGGCATCCTGGAGGAGATCGAGGCCGCCGAGGAGAAGACCGCCGAACTCGGTCTGGGCGCCCGCCAGCTCGCCAGCTCCACCTACACCGGCGCCGACTTCACCTCCTTCCACCAGCTGCTCAGCTCCACCGGCCCCGAGGACGCCCTGTTCCACCAGGCCGACCTGGAGTACCTGTCGGCCCAGCACGACGGCAACCTGGAGCAGTACGTCACCGAGCTGGAGAACCTGGAGGCCCTGGAGGCCGAGGCCAGCGCGACCGAGGAGGAGGCCGCCGAGGCCCTCAAGGAGGCCGAGGAGGCCACCGAGGCGGCCGAGGAGGCCATCAACGAGCAGGAGGGCCTGCTCGAGGAGCTGACCGCGGAGGAGCAGGCGGTCGCCACCGAGAACGTCGGCCAGACCGGCGGCGGAGGCGGCGGAGGAGGAGGAGGCGGCGGAGGAGGCGGAGGAGGCGGCAGCTACACCGGCCCCGCCACGGGCAATGCCGCCACCGCCCTGAACTTCGCCTACCAGCAGGTCGGCAAGCCCTACGTCTGGGGCGGCACCGGACCCGGCGGCTACGACTGCTCCGGCCTGACCCAGGCCGCCTGGGCCGCCGCCGGCGTCAGCCTGCCCCGCACCACCTACCAGCAGGTGAACGCGGGCCAGCGCGTCTCCTGGGAGAACAAGCAGCCCGGCGACCTGCTGTTCTTCTACCCCGGCAGCAGCGGCCCCGACCACGTGGGCCTGTACGCGGGCGACAACGTCATGGTGCACGCCTCCACCTCGTCCCGCCCCATCGGCGAGGTGACCCTGAACGACTACTACCGCGCCAACTTCGTCACCGCCGTCCGCCCCTGACCGGCGGACCGGCCACGGTGCCCCGCGACGCACGCCGTCGCGGGGCACCGCCGTCTCCGGGCCCGCCACGCGCCGCGGCCCGACCCGCGTGGAACGCCCCCCCTCCGACCCCGCCGCGCCTAGACTCGCCCCTGTGTCGCGAACTCTGATCATCACCAACGACTTCCCGCCCAAGGCCGGTGGCATCGAGGCCTTCGTCCACGAGATGGCCCTGCGCCGCCCCCGCGGATCGGTCGTGGTCTACTGCTCCTCCCCCGCCCGGGCCGACGCCGCCGCCGACCCGCACTTCGACCTGCGCCAGCCCTTCCCCGTCGTACGCGACGCCGCACGCGTCCTGCTGCCCACACCCCGGGTGGCGCGGCGGGCGCGCGCCATCGCCGACCTGGAGGGCTGCGACACGGTGCTCTACGGCGCCGCCGCCCCGCTGGGACTGCTCGCCGCCGGACTGGGCGAGCGCACCCCCGTCAAGCGCCAGGTCGCCATCAGCCACGGTCACGAGACCTGGTGGGCCGCGACGCCCGGGGCCCGCGAGGCGCTGCGACGCATCGGCGACACCACCGACACCGTCACCTACCTGGGTGAGTACACCCGGCGCCACCTGGCCCGGGCCCTGTCCCCCGACGCGGCCGCCCGCATGCGCCAGCTCACGCCCGGTGTGGACACCGAGGCCTTCCGGCCCGGCGTCGGCGGCGAGGAGGTCCGCGCGCGCCTGGGCCTGGGCGACCGCCCCGTGGTGGTGTGCGTGTCCCGGCTCGTGCCGCGCAAGGGGCAGGACACCCTGATCCGCGCCTGGCCCCGCGTCCTGGCCGACGTGCCCGACGCGGTCCTGCTCATCGTCGGCGACGGCCCCCACCGCAGGAGCCTGCTCTCGGCCGCGCGCGGGACGGACTCGGTGGTCTTCACCGGCTCGGTCCCCCACCGGGACCTGCCGCCCTACTACGACGCCGCCGACGTGTTCGCCATGCCCTGCCGCACCCGCAGGGGCGGCCTGGAGGCCGAGGGGCTGGGCATCGTCTACCTGGAGGCCTCGGCCTGCGGCCTGCCGGTGGTCGCAGGCGACTCCGGGGGCGCCCCCGCCACGGTCAGGGACGGCGAGACCGGCCTGGTCGTGGACGGCTCCCTGCCCGGCCCCTCCGCGCGCGCCCTCATCGCGCTGCTGAAGGACCCCGAGCGCGCCGCCCAGATGGGCGCACGCGGCCGCGCGTGGGTGAGCCGTGCGTGGACCTGGGAGCACACCGCCAAACGCCTGGACGCCCTCCTGGAGGGCTCCCCGGACCTGCCCGCCTAGCCGCGCTGACCACGACGGGCTCGCCGAGCCGCCCCCGCGCCGTGCGGGTCAGGGCATCAGGCGTCACACCGGCGGCATGCGCGACCGGTCCGGCTAGTGGGCTGGCCGAAAATGTTGCCGATGTGGCGCCGGGGACTCTCCTCCCCGGTGATCTTGCTACTGGTGCCGCTGTGGACCGTCGACAGTGCCTCTGGGAGCAAGATCATCCTCGATATGCACGTCCCGGTGAACCTTTCCGGTCACCGCACTAGCTCCCCTCGCCGTGCACGGAACCGGGGACGCCCGACCCGTCGGTCACCTGCGGCTCACCGGTGGCGCTGTTGGACAGCCACTCCTCCCAGGACCTCTGCCAGAAGCCCCACCCGTTGTCCCACTCCAGCTCCCGGTCGGTCCCGGTGGTCTCCAGGACGTCGCCCATCAGGGAGTTCTCGTAGAACCAGCGGGCGTCCTCCACCGACATGTTCGTGCAGCCGTTGGAGGTGTTGGCCGACCCGATCCGGCTGTTCCAGGGGGCGGCGTGGGCGAACTCGCCGCTGTTGGAGGTGCGCACCGCCCAGTCCACGTCGAGCTTGTAGTAGTCGGGTGAGTCCTCGGGGATCCCCAGGGTGGCCGCGTCCATGACCAGGGACTCGTACTTCTCCATGGTCAGGTGCGTCCCCGAGGTGGTGGTGTTGAGGCGCTTGGAGGCCTCCCCGTTGCTCACGGGGATGGTGCGCGCCGGCTCGCCGTCGATCTCCACCAGCATCTCGTGGTCGGGCACGTGCATGGTGGCGACCAGCTCGCGGCCGACCTCGAACTCCAGGCGGTGGTTCTCGACGCCGTAGACGCCCTCGGAGGCATCCACCCCCGACAGGCGCATGTCCACGCTGACCCGCTGGTGGGGGTCCCAGTACTCACGGGGCCGAAACACCGCGGTCTTGTCGCCGACCCAGTTCCAGGCGCCCTCCACCTCCTGCTCGGAGGTCACCTCCATGGAGTTCTCCACCTGGGCCTTGTTGGTCACCGGGAGGTCGAAGTTGACGATGACCGGCATGCCCACGCCGACGGTGTCGCCGGAGGTCGGGAAGTTCGAGGCCAGTTCGAGGCGCTGACCGGGCACAGCCGCCTCGGTGGAGAACTCCACGACGGCCTCGGAGGCCTCCCCGGCGTCGTCCTCGGCGGTGGCGCGGACGGTGACCGCCGAGCCCGGGTCCAGGTTCCAGTCGCTCACCCACCGGGTGCCGTCCTCGCTCAGGGTGCCGGTGAACTCCCACTGCTCGGCGTCCCCGGCATCCCCCGCCTCCTCGCCCTGCCCCTCGGAGGGGGCCTGCTCGACGCGGACGTCGGTGAGCGAGCCCTCCTCCACCGACACCCGCACCGGGGTGTCGGGCGCGACGGAGGAGGCCCCCTCCTCGGGGGTGACGGTGATCCGCGGCCCGGTCTCGGCCTCCTCGCTGGGAGCCGCCGCGGGCTCCTGCTGGGCGGGGCCGGTGCAGGCCGACGCGGCGAGCGCGACCGCGACGGCGGCCGCCGCCAGACCGCGGGGTGCGCAAACTCGTCCCTTCACGCCAAGGACCTCCAGCGTCCGTTGCGACGGGACCTCGGCGCGCGGGGCGCACCCGTGTCCGCGGTGCCCTGTCGGATCAGGCCAAGTGCAGGAAAACCCTACCCCGCCGGGTGGTCATGACACGGGGCACCGGGGTGGGAGTGCGGCAAGTCATGACACGGGACGCCGGGGCGGGGTGCCAACGGTCATGGCACACGGGACGCCGCTTTCCGGACCGTGACAAGAAAGACGGCCGGACGCGTCCCTGGGACGCGTCCGGCCGTCGGGCGGGGGCCGCCGCGCGGTGCGGCGGCCCCTCCCTAGTGCTGGAACTCGTTGCGGTAGTACTCGAAGATCCAACCGATGGCGGTGAGGATGATGGCGAAGGCGCCGATGAACACCATCCACCAGCCGATCGCCACGCCCACCGCGGTGAACGCCACGGCCAGCGCCACCCACAGCGGCCACGAGCTGTGCGGGCTGAAGAAGCCGTACTCGCCGGAGTTCTCGGAGATCTCCCCGTCCAGCCGCTCCTCCGCGGGAAGCCCGTGGAAGTGCTCGCTGCGGCGGGCCGCCTGCCAGAGCCAGAAGCCGATCATCCAACCGAAGCCGATGGAGACCACCAGGGCGGTGGTGCCCGTCCACTCGATCGCGCCGGTGTCCTGCCAGGACCAGTACACGTACAGGGCGGCGGCCAGACCGAAGAAGGTCGAGACGCCCATGAACAGATAGGCCTGCGTCTTCATTGCGCCCTACTCCTTCGTGACGCCCACCGGGACGGCGCCCGGGGCCGCGGCGTGCGGGTGGTTCAGGTCGAACGCGGGACGCTCGGAACGGATCCGCGGCAGCGACGTGAAGTTGTGCCGCGGCGGCGGGCAGGACGTGGCCCACTCCAGCGAGCAGCCGTAACCCCACGGGTCGTC
>NZ_VWVS01000023.1:0-111582 GCF_008638355.1 Nocardiopsis deserti
GTGGGGCTGCCGCGCAACCCCGAGACCGGGCTCTACCACGACTCGGACCTGGGCATGGACGTGGACTACGACCCGGTCACCGGCCTGGCCACCAACCCGGTGACCGGTGAGACCTACGACCCCAAGGGTTCCTGGTAGAGAATCGCTTCAGGTAGTCAATACCTTCAGGTGGTTTGTGCACTCCTCTGCCGCGCTCAATAGTTCGGCAAGTACTGCATCAGGTAGCGTCTCTTCCCCGAGCGCGGAGTCCTGAACGAGTTTTTGCAGGTGCTCCCGTTGCTCGGGGGCCAGGGCACGCCCGGTTTCCTGGGCCAGTAGCTCGCGGGCGACGTGAGCGTCCCGGGTCGTGGCCGCTTTACCGATCAAGGCCTCGGTGACCTTCTCCTGCTTGGTGAAGCCAGCGGACAGGGCAATGACGCATGTCCCAGCCTGGACCCGGAAGTTCTCAGGACCACCCGAAGAGGCCATGTAGCAGTCCGCCATCATCGACACGGCCTGTTCGGTATTTCGGTGTGCTCGGGACAGGCAGAGCACCCTCAGCACAGAGGCGACCATGTTCTCCCATGGCTCTTGGGCTTCGGTCTGTTCGATCACGGCCAGAGCCTGATCGTGTTCTCCTGCGGCGCTGTGCGCGAGGACCGCGATCTGCCGACCGTCGAGCAGGCGGGACCCGACACCGTTGTGGCGGCGAACGTGGTCGAAGGCCTCTGGCCACCGTCCCGCCGAGGCCAGGGCGCGGGTGCCATCGCTGAGCAGCACCGTCCACAGCCAGCGGACGATCTCCTGGTGCTCGTCCTGTCCGCGGGTCAGCCCAGCGAAGTCCACCTCCAGATTCTCGGCCGTGATGGCAGCGGAAGTCCGCGCCGCTTCGAAGAGCGTCGTGAACAGACTGTGGGCTCGGTCGGCTGATCCGGCGCGGGTGTGGAGACGTCCGAGGTTGATCAGGGGCTGCAAGGCGAGCTTGGCGGTAGGGACGTCGAAGCTCTGCGAGTTGGAGAAGAAGACGCGGGCTTGGCGTAGACACAGGTCCCGTGCGAGGTCGGGCATGCCGCAGTCGCTCGCCATCAAGGCGGCCAGGTTCAATGCGGCGGCCGCGGTGTCCGCCGATCCCGAGCGGGCGCGGATCTGCTCCAGGCGCTTACTCACCGGGGGGCAGACTGGTTTGGTGCGTGGTACCAGAGGGAGGAACCGGGCGACCCGGTCAAAAGGCTGGGGGTCATGCTTTGCGTCCTTTCGTGCGGGTCGCCCGATGACCGAGAGTCAGGCAGCCGCGTGGTTCACCAGCTGATGGTGAAGCTGGTGTCGGGTTTGACCACACGCACGCCGGCCGGAAGTTCCTCGGGTGAGGTGGTGGTGGGGTGTGCGGTGACGGTCGGGTGTGCGGGCATGGTCTGGGCCCACCGCTGTAGCAACGCGGTGAGGTGTGCGGCCACGGCGCTGGCGTCGGGGCCGTGTGCGACGACACCGATTTCCTCGGTCTTCGTGGTGGTGTTGTCGAGTTCTCGCAGTACCAGGTAGGCCAGTCTGCCCCTGCCGTCGTGCAGGCAGGCGCCCGCCCACCGTGGTGTCGGGTCGATGCCGTTCTCCCGCGCTCGTGGGGTGACGGACAGGCGGCCGAAGTGGGTGTCGTGGGTGGCCAACCACAGGTCCAGGTGGGCGACCTGTCTTGTTCCGGTTGTGGTGGAGGCTCTCAATCCTGGGAAGGATGAGAGACATGCCAGCACCGAGGAAGTACCCGCCTGAGCTGCGCGAACGAGCGATCCGGATGACAGTGGAGGCTCGCAGGGACGCGGCCACACGCGACGGGGCCATCGCCCGTACCGCCGACCAGCTCGGCGTCAACCGCGAAACGCTGCGCAACTGGGTCGCCCAGGCCGAGGTCGACGCTGGCCACCGGCCCGGCACCACCACCGACCAGGCCCAGCGCCTGGCCGAGCTCGAGCGCGAGAACCGCGAACTCAAGCGGGCCAACGCGATCTTAAAGTCCGCGTCGGCTTTCTTCGCGTCAGTACCACAATGAGGACCACCCCGGCGGGGTTGGCTCGTTTTTTCGCTGCCCCGCACTGCGGTGGCCTGTCCGCGATGTGCCGCCCCGCCGGGCCTGCTTCGGGGTTCGCGGGCGTGGCCTGATAGGAGCCTGCCTGCTCGACCTGCCCGACTGAGGCGTGCCCGCCCGCGAGTCCCGTCGCTGTCGCTAGGAATCGACAGGTGGGAGGCTGACAATGGCGGTGGTCGGGATCGACGCGCACAAGGACTGGCACACACTCGTCGCGGTCGACGACGTCGGTAAGAGGCTGGCCGAGCTGACCGTCCAAGCCCGAGCCAAGGGACACCAGGAGATCCTGGCCTGGCTCGCCCAGTTCGAAGACGTCCAGGTCGCAGTCGAGGACTGTCGGCACCTGACGCGCCGACTCGAAGCAGACCTGCTGGACGCCGGGCACAAGGTCGTGCGGGTCCATACCCGTTTGATGGCCGGCATGCGCCGAGGCGGCCGTCGGCCGGGCAAGTCCGACCCGATCGATGCCGAGGCCGTGGCTCGGGTCGCCCTGCGCGAGGATGGTCTTCCCACCGCCGAGCTCCCTGGCCCGATGCGGGAGGTGAAACTGCTGTCCGATCACCGCCGCTCCCTGGTCGCCCGCCGCACCGCGCTGCAGGCCAAGGTCCGCTGGTTCCTCCACGAGATTGACCCCGACCTGCATGTCCCCTCCCGAGGTCTGCGCCGCTACCACCTCCTCGAAGAGCTGCTCGGGTTCCTCGAGCAGCGCCAGGGCGTGATCGTCGAGATCGCCCGGGATCTGCTCCAGGACATCACCTCGCTCACCCAGCGGATCAACGACATCGAACGGCGTCTGGGAAAGCTCGTGCGGGCTTCTCATTCGACCCTCGTGGAGGTGCCCGGGCTGGGTGTGCTCGGGGCCGCGACGATCATTGGTGAGACCGCCAGTGTTCGCCGGTTCACGGGCAAGGACGCCTACGCACGGTTCAACGGGACCGCTCCGATCCCAGTCTGGTCGGGCAACAAGGTGCGCGTGCGGCTCTCGCGCGGAGGCAATCGCAGGATCAACACCGCCCTGCACATGGCAGCGGTTACCCAGGTCCGCCTGGGCAAAGAAGGCTCTGCCTACTACGACAAGCTCATAGCCCGAGGGAAGACGAAGACTGAAGCGCTGCGGCTGCTGCGACGGCGGTTGTCCGACCGGGTGTTCTCCGCGATGCGCGCTGACGAACACCGTGGTACCAAGGCCGCAACAGCCAGGCCGGGCTCCGAAGCTGCTGTAGCGGGACCGACCGTCACTGAGCTTCGATCAGCAGCCTAATGGGGCCGGGTTGACATAGGAGCATCGCGGAGCTCGACCGCCCACACACCAGGTAGTGGCCTACATCGACCTGTACCGCCAGGAGTTCGGGGTCGAGCCGATCTGCCACGTGCTGCAGGTCGCCGCGGCCACCTACTACGCGGCCAAGACCCGGGCCCCGTCACTGCGCTCACGCACCGATGAGGCCACCACCGCCAAGATCCGGCAGGTGCACGCCGACAACTACGCCGTGTACGGGGTGCGCAAAGTCCACGCCGAACTGAACCGGCAGGGCCACCGGGTGGCCCGCTGCACCGTCCACCGGCTCATGCGCCGGGCCGGTTTGCGGGGCATCACCCGAGCCAAGAACCCGCGCACCACCGTCCCGGGTACGGCCCCGGGACCGGACATGCGCCCGGACCTGGTGGAACGCTCCTTCACCGCGGACGCTCCGAACCGGTTGTGGGTCGCCGACATCACCTATATCCGCACCTTCGCCGGATGGGTCTACGCGGCGTTCGTGATCGATGTGTTCTCCCGCCGCGTGGTGGGTTGGCAGGTGTCACGGTCGTTGCGCACCGACCTGGCCCTGGACGCGTTGGAGATGGCGGTGTGGAACCGGGCCCACGTCGGGCGGCGCATCGACGGCCTGGTCCACCACTCCGACCGGGGCGTGCAGTACCTCGCGGTGCGCTACACCCAGCGCCTGGCCGAGGCGGGGGCGGTGGCCTCGGTCGGCACTACCGGCGATTCTTACGACAACGCCTTGGCCGAGGCGTTCCACTCTTTGTTCAAGGCTGAGTTGGTCCGCAACCGGGGCCCGTGGAAGAACCTGGACGAGGTGGAGATCGCGGTGGCTGAGTACGTGGACTGGTTCAACCACCGCCGTCTGCACGGGGAGATCGGCCTGGTCCCGCCGGCGGAGTTCGAAGACGACTTCTACCAGCGGGGTTCTGCTTCAACACAGGGTGAAGCGTTGGTTCCGAGCCTCCAATAAAACCGGAACAAGACAGTGGCACCGGCCGTGCTGACCTTGCTCCAAGACGCCGGCTGGTTCGTCGATACCGCCCCGGGCCTGGCCCGCCGGGTCCAGGTCACCCTGGACGGCGGGCAGGTCCCCTCCATCGTCGCCGCGATGCCCCAGATGCTGCCGTGGATGCGCGCCTTCGACCAGCTTGTCTTCTCGTGCGATCCCACACCTGCGGAGGGGGACGCCAACGCGGCCGCGGGGCTTGCCCCCGGTATCGCCGATCACCTGTGGCAGGGCCCTGGCCACCACCGCGCGACGATCCACGGAACCCTTGTCGAGTGGTCCTTGGACGCTTTGGGATGGCTGGCCGCGTTCCTGGCCGAGGCCGGCGCGCAGCACGGTGTCCGAACACCGCTGATGCTCACCATCCGCGTCCAGTGATGGCTCGCCACTTGCCGGGTAGCCCCGTGGAGAAGTTGTTGGAGGACCTGGTGCGCAACCTCGGAGCACCGGCACGACGCTGCCCCACCGCAGTCGAGCACCAGCACAAAACCGGACCCGCACCCACCAGGGTGCAGGGCCGTCGTGGCGTATTGAGGTCTTGCCCGCGTCAGGCGTTGGCGGCCGCGGCGTTTAAGGACGGTGTGGACACGGCACCCCGCCGAGGGCGCACAGCGGGCCAAGGGGTAGCGGAGGTCTTTCGGCGCTCTCCGAGCCCGCTCTGGCCGCACTGGTAAGAGCAGTTACCGGAGGTCAGAACCGGGTGGACCGGCACGAACCACGTGGCGCGGGTGGACCACTCCACATGGCCGGATTGGTCCACCTCCTGACCTGCGAAAATAACAGGCCATTGCCCCTTTCCGGCTTACTTGGTTCGCCCCCCGTCTGGTCGTCGGCGGCCAGCTACTGTTCGAGGCGGATGTCGGCCTCGCGCTCGACGAAAGTCCATTCCTCGGTCGCTCGGAGCATGGCGACCAGTTCGTCGAACTCAGCCTCGTCGGCGGGAGCGAACTCGAACCACGTCAGGAAATCGAACGGCTCGCCGAGGTCCCGGCTGTGGTGGAGTCGGCGTGCCACGGCCGGCAGGTACTTCAGGCCGATGGCGATGTGGTGGGAGTGTTCCTCAACGATCTCCCGCCGCTCGTCTTGCGACAGCGCCCACCACGCCTGCGATTTCCTGATGGGGATGAGGGCGGCACGGGTGGCCTCGCGCCGCCCGAGGCGCGGCGAACGAGCCGCCAGCTCGTCGTGCTCCCGCCTCTGGACGTACCTCTCGTGACTGACCACGCCTTGCAGCGCCCAGCTCACTCCCTCAGGAGCGGCCCGCTCCCCTTCGAGGACTGCGACACGCTCGACCGTCGGAAGAGGCGCCCCCTGGACCACGGAAATACCGCGCACGCGCCAAGCGCCCTCGTGGCCTCCTGCGAACACGACCGGAAGAATTGACATGCTCCCAACAGTAAGGGGCGACCGGCCACCGACCTCCAAGCAGCAGCGGCGGGCAATGGTGGAAGCCCCTGCCCGCAGCACCTCGGCCGAACTCAGCCGGGGACGGCCGATCTGCACCCCGACGAGCGCGGCCCACCGGGCCAGCTCCGCGCACTGGGCCGTGTCCAGGTCCAACGTCATCCGCGTTCGGTCCCCGCTCATGATCAGGATGTGCCCGGGCACGGAAACCCATGGTCAGGGCCTCGCCGGAGGCGCGCCCTCGCCCTCGTCGTGGTCCTGCTCGCTTTGGTGGCGGTCGGCCGCCGACTGGGCACGGGCATCGAATCCGGAGCGGGCCGAGGAGTTGTCGGGCTTCCTGGCCGCGGCGTCCTTGTCCATCTCGGTGTGCCTGCCCGTGGCCTCTACCTACCCCGCAGACACCCCCGATGACCTGGCCATTGCCGCTTTCCGGCGTACTTGGTTCACCCCCCCATCCTGGAGCAATCCTCCTCACCCTCCGAAACTGCGGTGGGCCGCAGTTTCGAGCGCGGCGGCCGCCGACTGCGGTCCTGCGCACGTGCGCGGACGACTGCGCAACACCGCAGCTCTTCGGCGCGGTCGTCGTGGCCACCGTCCGACTGGCCGCGACAGGGCGCTGACCTGTGCAGGCGCAAAACTGCGGAGGACCGCAGTCTCACCGGCCGGGCTCGGTCCACCGGCCCATGACCGGCCACAACTCCCCCGGGTCGACCGCAGGAGTGAACCCGGACGCGGCCAGCCACGCCACCCGGCCCGCGACGCCGGGGCTTCGTCGGGGACGGCGAACACCCACTCCAGACCCGTCTCGCGGGCGGTGGCGGTGAACGCGCCCAGGAGCGCGCGCCCGACCCCGGCCCGGCGGGCGGCGGGGTCGACGACGACGGCCTGGACGTAGCCGTGCGGCGGCCGCACCGGGGCGCCGGGCCCGGGGTAAGGGGGCAGACCAAGTAAGGCCGAAAGGGGCAACGGCCCCGCTCGTCCGTGATGTGAGCCCGTGCTGGGTTGCGGTTCGGTGAAACCCCCACTCCCCTGAACGGCCCATGGGTACCGTGTCCGCGACCCCTGGCCCCCGTTCTGGAGAGGGCCGCCGGTGACCTCGATCGAGCGCACGGCCTACCCGCAGTTCAAGAAGCTGACCTCAGCGCGGACGCTGCGCGAAGACGCACCGCGCGGGTCCCTGTGTGCGTGGCGGGCGTCGGCGCGGGAATAGACCCCCCATGACCACGCACCCCCTTCGCACCCCCACGGCGGCTCTGGCCCTGACGGTCGCACTGGCCGCCTGCGGCGCACAGCAGACCCCCGCACCCGAACCCGAGACCACACAGTCGCCCTCCCCCTCTCCCACCGGCCCCTCGCAAGAGGAGCTGCAGCAGCAGGAGATCGACACCGTCTCGGCGTGCGTTCACGGCCACCTGTCCGATCGTTCCTACACGATGGCCGAGAGGGACTGGGAGGAGGCCGAGCCCGGCGTGGACGGCGACGGCCTGGCGGAGACCTTGCTGGCCTTCGGCGACAGCTACGCCTGGTCGGCCCAGCTGTTGCTGGACACGGCGCTGTCCGAGGCCCGCGAGGCGGTGGCCGACCAGACCGACAATGAGGGCCTGGTCGCCGCGCTGACCCAGTGGTGCATCGACACCGGGGTCATCGACGCCGAGGGCGAGCCGATCGACCCGCCGCCGGGGTACGAGCCCCCCGCCGACACCGAGTGAGCCTTCGTGTGGGGGGGGCGGACAAGATACGCCGGAAAGGGGCAATGGCCTGGCGTTCTCGCAGGTCAGAAGGTAGGATAATCCGGCTGTTCGGAGTGGTCTAGCGAGCCGGCGTGTTTTGTGCCGGTAGCGACCTGTTCTGACCTCCGATAACTGCTCTTGCCAGTGCGGTCAGACCGTTCCCGGGCACCGCCGGAGGGCCTTCGTTACCCCTTTGCGGCGTACTTGGTTCGCCCCCCGGGTAGGCGCCGTCGAACGTGCCCGCGAGCCACCCCAGCGGGCGGCCGCTGTCCTCGGCCGCGACCAGGAGCACGTCGCCGTCTCGGCCATACGCGTACGGCCCCCAGCTGACCGATCCGACCCCTGGCGGGTGAACACCGGCCTGTTCCGCTGGACCGGCCAGCACTGGGAACCCCTCCAGGCCGACCTGGACGACTTCGTCGCCTGGGCCCTGGAGGAGCGCGTGGTGCCCCGGCGCTTCACTCCACCCCGCAGGTACTGGGTCGGCGGCTGGACAGCGCCGCACTACCTGGCCCACGCCGCCCGTCGCACGAGGTGACAGCGGGCTTCAAGATCATTCCTTAGCGCTCAATCCATCAGCATTACCGGCGTGACCCCGTGTAGCAGCGTGGACAGGCCGGGTTCTCCACCTCGGCGGGGGCGTTCCAGGTGGGGCGGCAGTACCAGCGGCGGCACCGCCACGGTTCGGTCGCGGGGGCGTAGTCGTCGGTGGACAGCGGCGCGGTGTGCCCGCAGGCCGGGCAGGTCCATTCGTGCGGGGTGGTCTCGGCGCCGTGGGTGCGGGTCACCGCCAGATGCAGACGCATGAGGACCGGCGCGGGCTCACCCCGCTGTTCTCCTCGAACATGAACCCCTACGGCGACATCCGCCTGAACATGGGCAACCGTCTGGCCCTGGGCGGCTGAGACCGACCCCCGGAGAAAGGACGTGATGTGGTGAAGCGGTGGGGGCAGTACACCATGGCGGTGTTCGTGTGCTTCGAGAGCAGCGACGCGGCCCCTATCCAACAAACGTATTTGCGCCGAGGGCCAAGCGCTCAGGTCGCGTTCGTGTCCGGGGACTGCTCGGACATCCGGTCACGCACCTCGGTCAGGGTGGCGATCAGCTGGTCCAGGTAGGGGCGGTCCTGATTGTCATGCAGGTGCAGGGTCACTCCAGGCGCCACGTCGACCAGGGCCAGGGCCAAAAGCTCGGGGTTGTCCTCGCGCCAGAACACCTTGACGTCTTCGGTGGCGGGAGAGGAGATGGACAGCTGCTTGACGGTGACGTCGGTGGTGATCGAGGTGGTGCTCACTGGATGCTCTCCTCATGGGTCACAGAATTAGGTGTGCAGGTCGGGCCGGGCCCGAGTCCCACAGTGTGTCCGCGAGGACTCCAAAGCCAACGGCGCGGCCCCGGCCGCGGAGGCCGCACCGCGCCTTCAGCTGGGTGCGCCGCCGGCGCGCAGCTCCTCGTTGATGCGCTGGGCCTCCTCCAGCTGGTCCTCCAAGATGATGATCCGGCACGCGGACTCGATCGCGGTGCCCTCGTCTACGAGTTCGCGCGCCCGGGTGGCGATCTTGAGCTGGTAGCGGGAGTAGCGGCGGTGGCCACCCTCCGAGCGCAGGGGCTCGATCAGTTTGGCCTGGCCCAGGGCGCGCAGGAACGCCGGCGTGGCGCCGATCATCTCCGCGGCGGTGCCCACGGTATAGGCGGGGTAGTCGTCATCGTCGAACCGGTCGCCGGTCTGGGGACGGGACAAGTACGTGTCTTCTCTCTCCTGGACGCAGGTCGAGGGCCCCAGCGCCATGTCGCGCTGGGGCCCGAGAGTTCAATACCACCTACCGGCTACTGCCGGCCTTCCGCTGCCCGACGTCAAGCTGGGTCGGGATCGCGGGGATCGCGGTTGTGTGACCGTGGACCACCTTCTTCCAAACCAGGGCCCTGCGGTACCCGAGCGGAACTTCCCCTCGCTCGGGCGATCCTGATGGCATCTACTCCTCTCGATCTCACTTCGTGCACTACTTTCCGACTGCGGTCCTACCGGCTCCCGGCACCGTACAACCGTGCGCCGGTCGAGCCCTACCGCGTCCTTCGTCCTGCGCGGCATCCCCCATGTGGGCGGAACACCGGTCCTGCGTTACTGCGGGTACTGCTCAACTTCTGCGGCCCCCGGTGTGGTGAAGCACTGCGCACCGGCCGAGCCGACCTGCTGTCCTACCGGCCTCCGGTGTCTTGAAGCACGTGCACACCGTCAAGCCGACCTGCTTCCTGCTCCGGCATCCCCCATGTGGGCGGAACACCGGTCCTGCGTTACTGCGGTCCTACCGGCTCCCGGCACTGTACAACCAAGCGCGCCGGTCGAGCCGTCCTGCTGTCCTACCGGCCTCCGGTGTCTTGAAGCACGTGCACACCGTCAAGCCGACCTGCTTCCTGCTCCGGCATCCCCCATGTGGGCGGAACACCGGTCCTGCGTTACTGCGGTCCTACCGGCTCCCGGCACTGTACAACCAAGCGCGCCGGTCGAGCCGTCCTGCTTTCCACCGGCGTATCCGGTGGTCCAGCCGTGTGTCTCTGTGGCTACGACAGGAAATGTAGCAGTGCGAGAAGGCCATGTCTACTCCGACCGTTGCAAGTTTCCCAGGGTTGTGAGGGAGGGTTTTCTTCACTGGGGATGTTCAGCAGCAGGAGGGTGGGCTGCCCCAGTCGTACTCCTGCGGTTCGGTGTCCTTCTGGGCGGCCTTGACCTCACCGCCCGCGGCGGCCAGGCTCACCCCGCTCCCCGCGGGCGATCGCGTGCAGGGGCGCCGTCTACGCCTGGGTCGAGGTCGGCGGGGGCGAGCACGGGTTCCGCCCCGCCGACGACGACCGCAACCCGCGCGCGAGAGGGTCCGGGTCTGGTCACCGGTCCACGGTGAGTCCCTCCACGGCCCGCGCCTTGTCGGCCTCGGTGGGCAGGGCGTAGCGGCGGGTGGTGTTGATGTCGGCGTGCCCCATCAGCTCGGCAACCGTGACCAGGTCGACCGGCTCGCGCGCCAGCTCACCGCGGCCGCGCACCAGGTCGGTGCCGAAGGTGTGGCGCAGCACGTGCGGCCCGAACGCCTCGCCGTCATCGTCCGGGCCGATCCCCGCCGCTGCGCCCAGCGCGGTGACCGCCGCGGCGGCCGCCCGGGTCGACAGCCGGCCCTCGTCGCGGTTGCGCACCAGCGGCCCCGACGAAGGGCGGCCGAGCTCGTCCAGCAGCCGCTCCAGCGAGGAGCGCACCTCCGCGTGCAGCGGCACCGAGCGGTCCTTGCCGCCCAACCGCCCCTTGCCGCGCACCCGCACCGTGCCCTTGCGCGCCGACAGCCGGACATCGGCCACGTCCAGGGCGACGATCTCGGCCACCCGCAACCCGGCGTAGTAGGCCAGGTGGCAGATCACCCGGTCCCGCACCGAGGCCTCCCGGCCCACGGTCCGCAGGAACCGCAGCTTGGCCCGCGCCTCCAGCGCACGCGGGGCGCTGGGACGGGCCAGGTGCTCGCGGACCACGGCCGGACGTCCCGAGCCGCGCAGGGCGAAGAAGGCGTCGATGGCGGCGAGCCGGTTGTTGATGGTGGCCGCCGATAGGCGAGCGCCCGAGCGGGTGCGGAAGTTCTTCAAGCTGCGCCGGTAGTCGCGCACCGCCCAGTCCCGGGCATTCGGATCGGTGAACGGATCGCCGTCCAGGGCGCCGGCCTCATGGGCTTCGGCGAGCCAGACGAAGAAGTGCGCGGTGTTGCGCCGGTACTTGTCGCGGGTGGCTGCGCCCAGGTCGGTGGAGGCGGCCATCTTCTCCGTGAAGGCCCGGTGTTCGCCCGCCAGGTTGCCGGGCAGCGCCACGGTTCGGCGTGGCCGCCCAGTGCGTGTGTTTCCAGAAGTCGAATCGGTGGCCTGTTCATCGGCGGAGTCTGTGTTTCCAGAAGTCACCCCCGCAGTCTACTTCCAGGAATGCTCGTTTCCAGAAGTAAGACACCTGCCACGAATCCCGATTAAGTTACTCGCGGTTTACTTGGCACCTGATGACACGCTTCTTACCGACACCCCGACTTTGGACACACGACGGCCCCCGCGCAATGCAGCGTTGCGCGGGGGCCGTCGTGACTGGAACGTGACCTCGGGCGGGGTCTACCGCCAAATCCTGTAGCAATCCGCCTCGACTCCCGCCCAGGCTGGGCGTTCAAGGGCAGGGCCGGACACGAGGAAGGGCTGCTTCCCTCGATGAAGAAGCGGTCCCCGCCTCATGGAAGTGGGGACCGCGTGCTGGGTGTCAGCGTTCGTCAGCCACGGGGCTCTTGAGAATGCTCGACAGGCGGTACACCGGCTCCAGCGGCGAGGGCGTCCACCGCGACGCCCGCGCGAACTCGGGAAACCGGTCATTGATCACCGGCATGGTGAACCAATCCAGAAGCTCCCCTTCTTTTTCGTCTATTGGCCAGGTGAAGTGCGTCAAGAAGTTCTCATGGTCGCCCCTGTCGGCTTGGAAGGGTGCCGACTCGAACACTCCCTGACCGCGCACCGACCATACGATCGGCACAGCGTCGTCCTCCAGCCACTGCGGCCGGTGCGCTCTGAGGTGGTTGACATACCCGTCGAGCTGTCCCCAGGCATCGTGTGACCGTAGCCAGCCAAAGGCGAGGTGTGGACGCCTGGCCGAATCTGGTCACCCTCTGCACCAGAACCAGGTTGTGCGGCCCTGACATCTTCGTTCTGTCGACCACGAAGATGGATTCTGACACTGATCTGGTGGTTCTCTCACCAAGGGTTACGGAAGGCTGTGCGCTTGCGCTACGTGAGTTCTTCGAAGGTTGAGGAGGCGCATCTGCATCTGCTCCGTTCGCGTCACTACCCGTTACACACAAGGTCAGTGCCAGAACCGAGAGGGCTTTGCGTACGCATCGTCTGCCGCCACGTGAGCGAAATCAGGCCTTTCGGTCCTCTTGACGGGTAGAGGCGTTCGATACGGGCCGACCACGTGATGAGAACACCCACTCCGCAACCACGATTGCGGTTGCTGCTGCTGGACGGCAGCCCCGGAGCCGCAGCATTGCTCCTCCTGTCTGCTCACCGGGCACTGCCTCCCTTCGACGCGGTGCTCGTCCCCGACACCGGGTGGTACCCGGCCGCCGGATACCGAGCCCTGAACCGCCTGCGCGGTGTCGCCTCCGAGGCCGGCATGGGCTGGGAACCGGTCAAGACCGCACCGATCGCCCACCGCACCCTCAGCCCCCGCGGCTCCGTGCCGCTGCTCCCCCTGTTCACCCTCCACCCCGACGGAACCCCGGGACGGCTTCCCCAAGGGTGCGCACGCAGCACCGCGACGGCCCTGACCCAGCGCATCCGCCACCTGCTCGGATACCCCCGCACCACCCCGATCCCCGACGGCATCGTGGCCCACTGCGCCACAGGAACGGGCGCCGACCACGCTCAGCCCGGGCCTGTCGCCGGTCCCCCGTTCGTGCGCTTGCACCGGCCCCTGGTCGACATCGGCTGGAGCGAGCAGGACTGCCGAGCGCTGCTGTTCCACCACGGCCTCGACCCGAACCCGGACCTGTCCTGCACGGCATGCCCCCACCGCTCCAACCGCTCCTGGGCGAGCCTGAGGCAAACGGAGCCGGACGTGTTCGCCGACGCGGTCGCGGTGGACACCCTCATCCGGCACGGCCACCCTCAGACGGCAACGCACGGCATGCCGCCCGGCACCACCTTCTTCCTCCACCCCTCCCGGACCCCACTGGACCAGGTCGACCTGAGCGCCGACACCGATGCCGCGCCGGACGGGTGCGTGCCGTGGGCATGCCACGGCCCTGCCACCGGCGGCACAGTGGACGGAGACGGCATCCGATGACCGCGACCCTGCTGCCGAACCAGCTCGCCGCCCCTGACCCCGCTGCGGTCACGATCGGTTCCCTGTGCACCGGCTACGCCGGGCTCGACATGGGCGTGGCCGCGGCGCTGAACGGCAACGCCCGGCTGCTCTGGACAGCCGACAACGACCCCCACGTCACCCGGTTGCTCACGCACCGGCTCCCCGACACCCCCAACCTCGGAAACCTGGCAACGGTGCATTGGGCGTCGTTGGAGACTCCTCAGGTGCTCACCGCCGGGTTTCCCTGTCAGGACGTCAGTGCAGCCAGCCGCGGCGCAGGAATCGAGAAAGGAACACGCTCTGGTGTCTGGCACCACGTCATGGACGCCGTTCGCCACCTACGACCTCGCCTGCTCGTGCTGGAGAACGTGGCCGCCCTGAGCTGGAAAGGCCGAGGACTCGACCGCGTACTCGCGGACCTGGCCCGCGCGGGGTATGACGCGAGCTGGTGTTGCGTACGCGCCTCCGAAGTCGGCGCGTGCCACCGCCGCGAACGCGTCTTCGTTGTTGCCCACCCCGTGCGCCAGCGACGGCCACCGAGGCTCCTGCGGTCCGCATCAGCGCACGCGACAGAAGCGGCAGGTGCGGGTCGGCGATGTGCTGTGCCACCCGCCCCACACCCCCGCCTGCGCACGCACCCGCACCGCGTACACCACGAGCCGCACCCGCGCCCCCGAGCGTTTGCTGCCCACACCCCTGGCCAGCGACGGCACCAAAGGCAGTCCTGGGCAGAGGGATTCACGCGGGCGCCCCACACTGCCCTCCGCGGCCATCGCTACCCACACCGGCGACCCCACCCCGAAGCCGTAGCGGCGCCGTTCGCGTACGCATGGGGTGAATACGAACCCGCCATCCGACGGTGGGAGAAGGTGCTCGGCAGAGCGGCACCTCCGCCCACCGAACCCGGCACCCGGGGACAGCCCCGGCTGAGTGCCGCCCTGGTCGAGTGGATGATGGGCCTGCCCGAAGGCTGGGTCACCGACCCTGACCTCGCCCTGCCGCGCACCGCACAGCTCCAGGCGCTCGGCAACGGGGTGGTGCCGCAGCAGGCGCACGCTGCCGTGCGGCACCTGCTCACTGAGACCGCTCTCACCGACACAGAACCGGGCGGGGAGGGGTGTCGGTGAACCGGGACGCCTCCACACCAGGCGGCATGCCGCACCAGGGCAGCGGCACCGAACGGCAAGACGTAGAGCGCTACCGCGAAAGCGTTTCCCGCCAGAGGAAACGCCACTACCGTGCGGGTTGCGAGGAGCGCGGCCGACCGGGGCTGGAGGTCTTCACTCCCGCGGAGGCCGCCGCACTGCTCAAGGTCCCCGAGTCCTGGCTGCGCAAGCGCGCCTCCGCGCGCCAGGTGCCCTGCACCTTCATCGGCAAGCACCTGCGCTTCAGCTCCAGCGACCTGGAGCAGATCATCCGCGACGGCCACCGCGACCCCGTCACCCCACGCGCTCGCCGCACCATCACCTGAAGCACACCCGAGGAGGGGGAGTACGCATGGCGTACGCAGAACGCCGGGGCAGGACCTGGCGCGTGAAGTACAAGAAACCCAACGGCGTCTGGACCTCGGAGTCGGGGTTCGCTACCAAGGAAGCGGCTCTGGCCTGGGGCCGCGACCAGGAGACTGACATCCGCCGCCACACCTGGATCGACCCCGCCCAAGCCGAGGTCCGCTTCGGCGTCTTCGCCGAGGAGGTCTTCGACGTCGCCCGGCTGGCGGGCAACACCCGGGCCAAGTACCGCTCCTATCTGGACCGCCACATCCTGCCCCAGTGGGAGGACTGGCCCCTGGGCGCGGTCTTCAACGACTACCTGGAGATCGAACGCTGGGTGAGGGACCTGCACGAGGAGCTGGCCGAGCCCTCGGTGGCGTCGATCTTCGCCTACTTCTCCCGGCTGCTGGAGGTCGCGGTCAAGGCCCGCAGGATCCCCGCCAACCCCGCCCGCGGTGTCCGGGTGACCAGCGGCGAGTACGAGGCCGAACGGCAGGTGGCCACCCCTGCCCAGTTCCTGCGGGCGGCCCTGCGGCTGCACGAGACCTTCGGCCGGGCGGGGTTCGTGCTGGCGCTGATGAACGGCTACACCGGCGCCCGCTGGTCGGAGCTGGTCGCTCTGAGGCCGCACGACTACGACGAGATCAACCACGCCGTCCCGGTGCGCACACCGCTGCGCGAGGTCGGCGGGAGACTGGAGAGGGCCCCCAGCCCCAAGACCCCGGCGGGTAAGCGGTGGATCCAGCTCCCTCCGTTCCTGGACGCCCTCTACACGGAGCTGATCGAGGACTGCGCCGAGGACTACCTCTTCAGCGGGCCCCGGGGCGGTCTGCTGCGGCGGGGCAACTTCAGGGCCCGGTTCTGGCGGCCCGCGTGGGACGGCGACCCTCGCAGCGGTGAGGCCCGGTGGCGGCGGCCGCTGCTGCCGGGGTTCACGTTCAACGAGGGCCGTCACACGCACCGCACGTGGCTGGCCGAGGATGAGATCCCGGAGGTGGCGCGTGCGGCCAGGTTGGGGCACCGGGTGCCGGGGATGGCCCGGGTCTACGAGCACGTGACCCCGCAGATGAGGCGGCGTGTACTCAGCGTGCTGGAGGCCCGGTGGCGGGGGAGCGTGACGGCCCTCACGGCCCGGGAGCGCGAGTGGCTCTTCGCCGTGGCGCCGACGCTCGAAGAGCACTACCGTGGAAACAGCGAAAGCGGGCTCCGACAGGAACCCGCTTCGAAGACGATCTCCCAGATATCTCCCAGTCTGGGCTGACCGGTCTTCACTCACATGTCATATAAACCCTCTGACCTGCGGTGATGCTGGTGGGCGATACAGGATTCGAACCTGTGACCTCTACCGTGTCAAGGTAGCGCTCTAACCAACTGAGCTAACCGCCCGCGTGTAGCGATGGGGAGGTGGAGACGGGATTCGAACCCGTGTAGACGGCTTTGCAGGCCGCTGCCTCGCCTCTCGGCCACTCCACCGAGTTGCACGTAAGGCGCCGGGGCACCTCGCGTCTCCTCCGAGCGGACGACGGGATTCGAACCCGCGACCCTCACCTTGGCAAGGTGATGCTCTACCAGCTGAGCCACGTCCGCTTGCTGCCTGGCGCCTGGCCCGTGGGCCCCGCCGTGCTGCTGATAAGAACTCTAGCGGAAAGTCGGCAGACGGCAAATCGGCGCTGGGAGGGGCCGGTTCGGCGCTCCCAGCGCGGGTAGGCGGCCGTGCGGGCGGGGGCGCGCAGGGACGCTCAGCGCAGACGTTAACGTCCGCGTCATGCGCCCGGGTGGACAATGGGGGACACCGGCGTGACGAGGGGGAGACGGATATGGGCGCGGGCGGTTGCACCGGGGGACACGGCGGGCACCGGTCGTGGCCGCGGGCGCGTGAGGCCGCCCGGCTGCTGGGCGGCGGCAGGCCCACGGCCTCGCGCGAGCTTTCCCTGGAGGACGCCCTGGGCGCCGTTCTCGCCGCGGACCTGCACGCACTGACGGGTCTGCCCGCCTTCGACGCCTCGGCCATGGACGGCTTCGCGGTGTCGGGCCCGGGGCCCTGGCGGCTGGTCGGCAGGCAGCTCGCCGGAGCGGCGGAGGCGCCCGTGGGCCTGCGCCCGGGCGAGGCCGTCGAGATCGCCACCGGCGCCCGTGTGCCCAAGGACACGGAGTGCGTTCTGCCCTACGAGCTGGCCGCCGTCCGGGACGGGACGGTGGACGGGCCCGCGGAGGCGGGCCGCCACGTGCGCTGGGCGGGGGAGGAGACCGCCCCCGGTGAGACCGTGCTCGAACGGGGAGCGGTGATCGGCCCCGCCGCGCTGGGCCTGGCCGCCAGTCTGGGCCACGACACCCTGCCCGTGCTGCGTCCCCGGGTGACGGTTCTGGTCACCGGTGAGGAGATCAGCACATCGGGGCTGCCCGGCGACGGCAGCGTGCGCGACGCCATCGGTCCGGCGCTGCCCGGAGTCGTCGAGCGCGCGGGCGGCCGGATCGAGTCCCTGCGCCACCTGGGCGACGAGCGTCGGCCGCTGCTCGACGCGCTGGCGGACGCGGACGGCGACGTGGTCGCGGTGTGCGGTTCCTCGTCCCGGGGCCCGGCCGACCACCTGCGTTCGGTCCTGGAGGAGCTGGGCGCCGAGGTCGCGGTCGACGGGGTCGCCTGCCGTCCGGGCCATCCGCAACTGCTCGCGCACACCGACCGGACCGTGTTCGTGGGCCTTCCCGGCAACCCCGGGGCCGCCCTGGTCGCCGCGGCCACCCTGCTGGTCCCCCTGCTGGCCGCCATGAGCGGCCGCCCGGACCCCGGAACGGGGTTGGCCCGGGCCGTCCTGGAGGGTGCCGTCACGGCCCATCCCCGGGACACCAGGCTGGTCGCGGTGCGTCTGGACGGCGGTCGGGCGCACCCGGTCGGCCACGACCGCCCGGGCAGCCTGCGCGGAGCCGCCCTGGCCGACGCCTACGCGGTGGTGCCGCCGGGCTGGGACGGCGCCGAGGTGGAGCTGCTCCGCGTCCCCTGAGACCGCCCTCGGGGGTTTCGCCTCCCCGCCCTCATGGCCTCGCCCTCCCTGGCGTCCTGCGCGCAGGGGCGGGCGCTCGCGGTCCTTGCGGGCGGTTCCGCGCCCGTTCCTCAGCGCGGTCCGGTCCAGGGGTCCTCGCGCCTCCACGGGGAGGGGAAGCGCACCGGGACGCCCTGTTCGGCGGCGATCCGGTCGAGGACGCCCATGGTGGCGTCGAGGTCGTCACCGAGGTGGGGCAGCGCGCGCAGGGGCCTGTCGAGCGGCCGGAAGAAGTCGTCCCAGTGGACGAGGACGATCCGGCGCGCGCCCACCGCCTCGACCGTCTCCCTCCAGTAGGACCGGACGTAGTCCTCCCCGCGCAGGCCCAGCTGGCCGACGCCGAGGTAGACCACCTCGGCCGCGTACCCGTCCGGCCGGGGACAGGACCCGGACACGCGTCGGGCCCCGGAGGGCGTCGCCTCCGGGGCCCGGACCTTCGCGTGCTAGCTGCCGGACCGCTCCTGTCGCGGTGCGGCCGCGGCGTTCCCGGCCGTCGGGTCGGCGGCCACCGGCCCCGGCTTCTCCCCGGAACCCTCGACCGCCTCGACACCTCGGCTCTCCTCGGTGCCCGCGGTCTCAGCGGCAACCGTGGTCCCCGCGGTCCCGGCGGTACCCGCGGCCTCGACCGTCTCCTCCACGGCCCCCTCGGCGGGGCCCTCCACCGGCTCCACCGCCGGGTTGCCCCGACCGCGCAGCAGCACCCACGCCTGCGCGGCGGCCGACAGGACGATCACCACGGCGATGACGCTGGTCAGGTGCATGCCGTCGGTGAACGCCGTCCGCGCGGCCCCCATCAGCGCGTCTCCCGCGGCGCCGCCCACCTCGGCGGCGGCGTTCGAGGCCCCGCCCAGGGTCTCCCGGGCGGCGTCCACGGCCCCCGAGGGCACACCCTCCACGGCGGTCAGGTTCGTCCGGTAGGACGCGGTCAGCACGCTGCCCAGCAGCGCGACGCCCAGCGCCGCGCCCAGCTCGTAGGCGGTCTCGGAGATCGCCGAGGCCGCGCCCGCGCGCTGGGGCGGGGCCGCCGACATGATCGCGCCGTTGGTCAGCGTCTCGGCGAACCCCGAGCCGGTGGCGATCAGCGCGAAGCCCGCCGTCACGAGCACCACACCGGTCACCACGTTCCCCTCCGGCGCGAACACCAGGACCGCGAACCCCGTCGCGGTCACCAGCAGGGACCCGCCGACCACCGTGGCCAGGCTCAGCTGGCGCGACAGCCGCACCGCCACCAGTCCCGCCAGTACCGACAGCACCAGGCCGGGCACCAGCACGAAACCGGCCCGCATCGGCGAGATGCCCAGCACCAGCTGGAGGTACTGCGTCAGGAAGAACAGCGACGACACCAGCGAGAACACGATCATCAGGTTGGTGGCCACCGCCACGCTGAACACGCGGTACCGGAACAGGCCCACGTCGATCAGCGGGTCGTCGAGCGCCTTCTGGCGCCGGACGAACAGGTAGCCCAGGCCCAGGCCGACCAGCAGGGACACGACCGGGACGACCGCCAGGCCCTCGGTGGCCAGGTTCTTGACGCCGTACACGACGGGCAGGATCGCGGCCATGGACAGGACCACGCTCAGCGGGTCCAGGCGTCCCGCGCCGGGGTCGCGCGACTCGCGCACCAGCAGCGGGACCAGCACCAGGATCAGCGCCATCACCGGCAGGTTGATCAGGAACACCGAGCCCCAGAAGAAGTGCTCCAGGAGCCAGCCGCCCAGGATCGGGCCGAGCGCCGCACCACCGGAGAACCCCGACGCCCACAGGGCGATGGCCAGCAGGCGCTGGCGCGGGTCCAGGAAGATGTTGCGCAGCAGCGACAGGGTCGAGGGCATCAGCGAGGCGCCCGCCAGGCCGAGCAGGGCGCGGGCCGCGATGAGCACCTCGGCGCTGGGCGAGAACGCGGCGATCAGCGAGGCCGCGCCGAAGGCGGCCGAACCGATCATGAGCAGGCGCCGCCGACCGATGCGGTCGCCGAGCGAGCCCATGGTGATCAGCAGTCCGGCCAGGACGAAGCCGTAGACGTCGACGATCCACAGCAGCTGGCCGGCGTCGGGCCGCAGCTGCTCGCTGAGCGCGGGGACGGCGAATCCGAGCACGGTGGAGTCGACCGAGATCAGGATCACCGGAAGGACCAGGACGGCGAGCGCGATCCATTCGCGCGGACCCGCGAGGGCGGGCGCCGCACTGTCGCGGCCGCGCGCGCCGACGGTGCCGTTTCCGGTCTGGGCGGAACTCATCTTTCCTCGTTACGTGTCGCTCGTGTGCGCGCCGCACGGCGGTGAGGGCGCATGGGGACCGGCGGGATGCGGAGGGCGAACGGCCGGGTGGAAGGACGGGAAGTCTGGTCGACCGGGGCGTACTCCCGGGACTCTTCGACCGTCCAGACGGTACAGTACCGTCCGGCCGGTACAGTGTCAATCGTGAACGCTTCGAACACCCGCGACCGCATTCTCGACTCCCTGCAGGACATCCTCGTCGGGGAGGGTTATTCCGCGGTGACCCTGGAGGCCGTGGCCCGTGACGCCGGGGTCTCCAAGGGGGGACTGCTGTACCACTTCCCGTCCAAGGCCGCCATGCTCACCGGGCTCATCGAACGCCTGCGCGTGCTGGCCGAGGAGGAGTTCCGCGAGGCCGTGGAGGGGGAGGAGGGCGTGGTCCGCGTCTTCCTGCGCACCTCGCTGCCGCGCAGCCCCGAGGAACGGGAGCTGTACTGGGCGGTCATCGCGGCCCTGCGCGGCCAGGAGGACATGCCCGAGGAGGCCGTCCGCACGGTCCAGGGCCTCTTCAGCCGCTGGGGCGACCTGCTGCACGAGGAACTCACCGACCCGGTCCTGGCCGAGATCGTCCTGCGCGCGGGCGACGGGCTGTACATGGCGGCGATCGCCGGGCTGCCCCAGCCCGACCCGGTGCTGACGCAGCGGATGATCGACCGCCTGGTGGAGGCCTCCGACAAGGTGCGCCGCGAGCGCTGAGCGTTCGCGGGCCGACCCGGTTCAGACGCGGTACTCCAACATCTGGACCTCGGTGCCGCCCACGGGTACCCGCTCGACCGGGGTGAAACCCTGCCCCTCGTAGTAGCGCACCAGAGCGCCGTCCCCTCCCGCCCAGCAGTCCACCCGCACCAGCCCGACGCCGCGCTCGCGCGCCTGCCTGCGGACGAAGGAGAGCATCTTGCCGCCCACGTCGCGCCCGGTGTGGGTGCGCGCGACCAGCAGCAGGTGGACGTAGAGCTCGCGTTCGCGCACCCTCGGCGCGTAGCCGGGAGCCCGTTCGGTGGCGGCGAGGAACCCGGCCGTGCCGTCGCCGACCTCGGCCACCCACAGGCCCTCGGCGACCAGCTCCTTCACGCGCGCGACCCGCCGGGGATCCTGGGACCAGGGGCGATCACCCCACTGCGCGGAGCGTCCGCGTTCGACCAGCCACGCCACGGTGGCGTCGAAGGTCTCCAGCACCGCTGACAGGTCCTCTGGTCCGCCCTGGCGCAGCCTCAAGTGTCCGCCTCACATGTCGGGGAACAAACACGACCAATGCACGTTAACCGGTCGCCCGTCCGCCGGGCATCCGGGTTTTCCGGGAGAAGGGGGAAGACGTCGGCGGCGGGGAGGGAGAGACGGTTCCCGGGGCGGGGGCGTGGCACCCGAGACGGCGCTGCGGGACAATGGCGGGACCCCGCCGAGGGCGGGAAGAGGAGGTCAGGATGTGGCGCTGTTCACGTGCTTCCGATCATGGTTTACTTCCCAGTAACTTCGTTGCCGCAGCCGGTACCCGTGTTCGTGGGGTGCCCGCCCACCCCGCGAGGTGAAGTGTGCACTACCTCAAGGTGTGGGGCGCGCCGGGTCGACCGCGACAGCGCCCTCCACGAGACTGTTGCCGCCTCGCCGGGGTGTCCACGGGGTGAGAACACGCAGACGGGAAAGCGGGGGGCGCATGCACAGGCTCACCAACCAGGTAAGGCCTTACGCCTGGGGAGCGCGCACGGCCATCCCGCGGCTGCTGGGCGCAGAACCCGACGGCACGCCCCAGGCCGAACTGTGGCTGGGAGCCCACCACGGCGCCCCCAGCACGGCGCACTGCGAGGACGGTCCGCGCCTCCTGCCCGGCCTCATCGCCGAGAACCCCCGCCGTGTCCTGGGACGGCGCACCGCCGAGCGCTTCGGCGGGCGGCTGCCCTTCCTCCTCAAGGTCCTGGCCGCCGAGGCGCCCCTGTCCCTCCAGGTCCACCCCGACGCCGTCCGCGCCCGCGCCGGGTTCGAGGCCGAGGAACGCGCGGGCATCCCCCTGGACGCCCCGCACCGCAACTACCGCGATCCCCACCACAAGCCCGAACTCCTCCTCGCCCTGGAGCCCTTCGAGGCCCTGTGCGGCTTCCGCGAACCCGCCGCCGCCCACGCCGACCTGCGCGGGCTCACCTGCGAACTGGCCGTCGCGCTGCGCGGCGACCTCGCCCTGAGCGACGCCGGAACCGCCCTGCGCGGCGCACTCACCCGTCTGCTCACCCTCCCCGGGGACGAACGCGCCCGGCTCCTGGACGACTTCGTGCGCGAGTGGACGGGCTCCGGCCCGCGCGGATCCCACGGCGCCATCGTCGCCGACCTGGCCGACCGCTACCCCGGCGACCCCGGCGCGGTGGCCGCCCTGCTGCTCAACCGGGTCACGCTCTGGCCGGGCCAGGCCCTGTTCCTGCCAGCGGGCAACATGCACGCCTACCTCCAGGGCACCGCGGTCGAGGTGATGGCCAGCTCCGACAACGTGTTGCGCGCCGGGCTCACCGGCAAGCACGTGGACGCGCCCGAGCTGCTGGACGTGGTGGACTTCTCGGTGCTGCCCATCCCCTACGCCAGACCCGGGGTCTGCGAGGGGCGTCGGGAGTTCCGCACGGCCGCCCCGGAGTTCGCGCTGCACGAGATCGGCCCCGGCCGCATCACCGCCCACCTGCCGGGAGAGGGGCCGACCGTGCTGCTCGCCCTGCACGGGCAGGTGGAGCTGGTCGCCGAGGTCGGTCAGGGGATGACCCTCCAGCGCGGTGAGTCGGTGTTCGTGCAGGCCGACAGCGGGCCGATCAAGGTCGAGGGCCACGGCCACGTCATCGCCGCCACCGTCGGTGAGTCCTGAGTCCTGAGTCCCCAGGTCCGCTGAGATCCCAGACCTGAGACCTCAGACCTGAGGACCCAGACCCCCGTTCCGCGAACTGAGACCCCAGGCCCGAGAACTCAGACCTGAGGCCGGGTCAGGGCAGTGCGAGCGTGCCCCGGGCATCCGGTCGGGACGTCCGTTTTGCTCCGGGAGGTTCCCGCGCACCGATAGCCTGGGCCCCTCTGTTCACTGTGACCACACGAGGGGTACCACCATGGCGCTTGAGCGTCCCGAGATCGACTTCATCGGGGGCCCGCCCCCCGCCGAACTGGAGATCACCGACATCCAGGTCGGTGAAGGCGCCCAGGCGGGCCACGGCAGCACCGTCGAGGTGCACTACGTGGGCGTGGCCTTCTCCAGCGGCGAGGAGTTCGACGCCAGCTGGAACCGCGGCGCCCCGCTGAGCTTCCGCCTCGGCGCGCGCCAGGTCATCGCGGGCTGGGACCAGGGCGTCCTGGGCATGCGCGTGGGCGGCCGCCGCAAGCTGGTCATCCCGCCGCACCTGGCCTACGGCAAGCGCGGCGCCCCCGGTGCCATCGCGCCCGACGAGACCCTGATCTTCGTCTGCGACCTGGTCGGCGTCAGCTAGGACCTCCCCCGCGAGGGCTTCGCGCGGGAGGGGGTCGCGTGCGGGAGGGGCCCGTGCCGCGCTCCCACGTGCGGCACGGGCCCCTCGTCCCCGCCGCTAGCCCAGGGTTGCGCCCACCTTGACGTGGCCCTTGAGCAGGTCGCGGGCGATCGTGCGGCGCTGGATCTCGTCCGTGCCCTCGAAGATGCGCAGCAGCCGCACGTCGCGGTAGAAGCGCTCGATGGGCAGTTCACGGGTGTAGCCCATGCCGCCGTGGATCTGCATCACGCGGTCGACGATCTCGTTGGCCTTCACACCGCCGAAGAGCTTGGCGATGGACTGCGCGTGCCGCGAGTCCTTGCCCACCGACACCTGCCACGCGGCGTGCAGCACCAGCAGGCGCAGCGCCTCGATCTCGGTCTGGGAGTCGGCGATCATCCACTGGATGGCCTGCCGGTCGGCGATGGGCGCCCCGAAGGTCTCGCGGGTGCGGGAGTACTCGATGGCCATGTCCAGCAGGCGCTCGCAGCCGCCGAGCGCGCGGGCGGGCAGCAGGTAGCGGCCCTTGCCGATCCACTTCATGGCCAGCTCGAAGCCCCGGCCCTCCTCGCCCAGGATGTTCTCGTGCGGAACGCGCACGTCCTGGAAGACCAGGGAGGCCGGGCGGCGCTCGCCCATGGTGTCGATGGGTTCGGAGGTCCACCCCGCCTCGCGGTCGACCAGGAAGCAGGTCACGCCCCCGTCGGCGCCCCTGTCCGGGTCGGTGACCGCGAAGACCATGGCGAAGTCGGCCTCGTTGCCGCCGGTGATGAAGGTCTTCTCGCCGTTGATCACCCATGTGTCGCCGTCGCGGACCGCGCGCGTGCGGATGGCCTTGGCGTCGGAGCCCGCGCCGGGCTCGGTGATGGCGAAGCAGGATCGGCGCTCACCGGCGATGGTGGGCAGCAGGTAGCGCTCCTTCTGCTCCTCGTTGGCGTGGTAGAGGATGTTGTCGGCCTCGCCGCCGAACTTGAAGGTCAGGAAGGTCCTGCCCAGCTCGATCTCGATGATCGCGGCGGTGACCGCGTCCAGGCCCATGCCGCCGTACTCCACCGGGGTCTCCACGCCCCAGAAGTCGGACTTGCGGGCCAGCTCGCGCAGTCGGGTGCGCTCCTCGGTGTTGAGGCCGGGCGGGTGCCCCTCGCGCTCGCGGCGCAGCACCTCGTTCTCCAGCGGCATCAGCTCCCGCTCGACGAAGGTCCGCACCCAGTCGCGTACGGCGCGCTGCTCATCGCTCAGTGAGAAATCGATCACGGCCTGTCTCCCCAGTAACCTAACGGCGTTCGGTTTGAGGGTACGGTCTTCCCGGGGGTGCGTGCAAGAGGTGCCGCCGAACGGGCGGAAACGGGTGCGCCGCCCGGTTCCGGGCAGGCGCCCACACCGGGGCGCACGGGACCGGAAGGCGGGCTCTCAGGTGCGCGAACACCGCCAGGGGGCCGCATGCGGTGCGCCGACGTGCGATGATCGGGCCGGACGCCGGAGGGTCCGGTCCGTCCGCCGCAGTGGAGAAGGGGATCCCTCCGTGGCCCGACCCAAGACGCCGATCCTGAGCCGTCCGGGCATCCGCCGCGCGGCTCTCGCGCTCATCGACCGTGACGGGCTGGACGGTCTGTCCATGCGCAAGCTCGCCCAAGAGCTCGACGTGCAGGCGGCCTCCCTCTACAGCCACTACCGCACCAAGGAGGAGCTGCTCACCGAGGTCGCGGACGAGGTCACCTCCCGCATCGACGTCTCGGGCTTCGAGGGCGGGGACTGGCGCAAGGGCCTCACCGTCTGGGCGCGCTCCTACCGCGACGCCCTCGCCGAACACCCCCACCTGCTGCCGGTGGTCTCCTCCGGGCCCGGGCGCCGCGAGGAGGCGCTGCGCCGCGCCGACGCCGTGCACGGCGGCCTGGTGGGCGCCGGGTGGCCGCCCCGCTACGCCACGATGATCGGCGCCTCCACCAAGTACCTGGTCGTGGGGGCCGCCACCAACTCCTTCGCGCGGGGGTTCGACGACGACGTGCGCGTCTACCGGGACCGCTACCCGAACCTGTCCCAGGCCCACCGGCTGCCCGAGCACGCCGCCGAGATCGACGACGCGAGCTTCGAACTCGCGCTCTCGGCCTTCCTGGACGGGCTGACCGGCGTCTTCGACAGGGTCGGGAACCGGGACTGAGCGCGAGGGGCCCGGGGGTGGTCACCACCACCCCCGGGCCCCTCGGAACGCGTGCGCCTCAGCGCCGCTCGGAGGACACCCGGTCCGTGTCCTCCTCGGAGGAGGAACGCGTGTCCCCGGTTGCCGACGCGTCGCCGTCCGTGTCCTCGCCGGTCCCGGCCGACTGCTCACGCGGGTGACGGCGCTCCAGGGAGGCGCCCTCCACGTCGATGTCGGGCAGGATCCGGTCGAGCCACCTGGGCAGCCACCACGCGGCGTTCCCCGCCAGGTGCATCAGCGCGGGGATCAGCGCCATGCGCACGACGAAGGCGTCGATGAGCACGCCGAAGGCGAGCGCGAAGCCGATCGAGCTGATCATGACGCTGTGGGAGAAGACGAACCCGCCGAACACCGAGATCATGATGATCGCCGCGGCGGTGACCACCGAACGGCCTGCCCGGAAGCCCTGCACCACGGCGAGCCGTGAGGGCGAACCGTGCACGTAGGCCTCGCGCATGCCCGTGCCGATGAAGAGCATGTAGTCCATCGCCAGGCCGAACAGGATCCCGACCAGCAGGGTGGGCAGGAAGTTCAGCACCGGACCGGTGTTCTCCAGCCCGAAGAGGCCGCCCAGCCAACCCCACTGGTAGACGGCCACCACGCCGCCCAGCGAGGCGAAGAAGGACAGGATGAACCCGAGCGTGGCCACGACCGGCACGAAGACCGACCGGAACACCAGCAGCAGGATCACCAGGGACAGGCCCACGACCACCGCGAGGTAGGTCGGCAGCGCGTCGCTCAGCGTCTCGGAGATGTCGATGTTGCCGCTGGCCATGCCCGCGACCCCCAGCGGACCGGTGCCCTCGATCGGCTCCATGTCGCGGAGGGTGTGCACGAGCTCCTCGGTGGAGGCGCTGGCCGGGCCCTCGACGGGCACGACCTGGAAGATGGCCAGGGTGTGGTCCTCGGAGATGCCGACGGGGGCCACCGCCGCCACGTCGTCGTGGGAGTAGATCTCCTCGGCGACCAGCGCCTGCTCCTCCTCGGCGTTGCGCTCCGCGGCCTCCTCGTTGGGTCCCCCGGTCAGCTCGGCCACGACCAGGAGCGTGCCGTTCTGCCCCGCGCCGAAGTTCTCCTCCACGGCGGTGAAGGCCTGGTACTGGGTGGAGTCGGTGGGCTCGGAGGAGCCGTCGGGCATGCCCAGGCGCAGGTCGAGGGCGGGCAGGGCGACCACGCCCAGGGCGATCACGGCGACGGCGGCCTGCGCCAGCGCGCGGCCGGTCGACATCGGCCTGGTCCGCTCCGCCTCATGCGCGCCCCGCTCGTCGGAGGAGGCGCTCTCGGCGAGGCGGGCGCGCTCGCGGCGCGACAGGATGCGCGCGCCCACCAGCGACAGCAGCGCCGGAACGAGCGTGATCGCGATGAACACGGCGATGGCGATGGAGACGGCGGCCACGCTGCCCATCAGGCCCAGGAACCCGATCCCGGTCAGGTTCAGGCCCAGCAGTGCGATGAGCACGGTCGTGCCCGCGAAGACCACGGCGTTGCCCGCGGTCCCGTTGGCCAGGCCGATGGACGCATCGACGCCGATGCCCTGCTTGAGCTGGCGGCGGTGCCGGTTGATGATGAACAGCGCGTAGTCGATACCGACGGCCAGTCCGAGCATCAGGCCCAGGATCGGTGTCACCGAGGCCATCTCCAGCACACCGGACAGCGACATCGCGATCAGGGTGGCCACACCGACGCCGACGAGCGCCGTCAGGATCGGCAGACCCGCGCCCACCAGGGTGCCCAGCATGATCACCAGGACCACACCGGCCACGATCACGCCGACTACCTCGGCGGCGCTGACCAGGGTGGGCATGGTCATGGACATGTCGTTGCCGAAGTCGACGGTGGTGCCCGGCACGGGGTCGCCCTCGAAGACCTCCATGACGGCGTCGCGGGTCTCCGGAGTGATCTCCGTCTGGCTGTCGCTGAAGGTGATGCGGACCAGGGCGGTGTCGCCGTCCTCGGAGACCGAGCGGATCTCCGAGGCCATCTCCAGAGTGGCCTCGCCGCGTTCGAGCTCCTCCAGGCCCGCCTCCAGCTCCTCGCGGTTCTGGTCGATCACGACCTGTTCGGCGTCGAGCCCGGGCCCGACCTGGTCGAGCATCCCGGCGGCCTCGGCCTGTTCGCGGCCCGCGTCGAGCTCCGCCTGACCGGCTTCGAGCTCCTCGAGGCCGCTCTCCAGCTCGTCGCGGCCCTCCTCCAGCTCCTGCTGCTGGGCGGCGCGCTGCGCCTCCGTGGCGAACGGGTCCATCGCGCCCTCCACGCCGGAGACCTCGGCGGCCTGCTCGGCGCGGTCGGCTATCGCGTCCCGCTGCTCCTGGGTGAAGTCCGAGCCGTCCTCGGTCTGGTAGACGACGGTGCCCGCGCCCCCGCCCATCCCGGAGAACTCCTGTGACAGGAGCTGTTCCACCTCGTCGGTGGGTGTCCCGGGGATGGAGAAGCTGTCCTCCAGTTCGCCCGAGAAGAGGAGGAAGGCGGTGCCGGAGGCCACCAGGAGGGCCAGCCAGACCGCGATGACGGTTCGGGCGCGACGTGCGCACGCACGCCCGATTCTGTAGAGAAATTCAGCCATGGTTCCTGCAAACGGAGTGGGTGGAAGGGAGCGCGTGTGCGCTCAGGAGGTGTGGGGACCGGCGTTCCCGTAGCCGTCACGGGTCACGGCGAGCATGCGGTCCAGCAGGTCGGACCAGACCCGGCGGGAGTCGTCGCTGTCGACCCCTCCGGTGGTCTGCTCCCAGCGCTGGACCGTGATCGTGCCGCCGCTGATGACCGCGCCGCACATGAGGTCGACCACGAGCGGGTCGGCACGCGGGTGGCGGCGCGTCATGATGGCGGCCAGACGCACGCTCACGTCGTTGATGGCCCGCTCGAACAGCGCCGCCTGGCTCGGGGCGGGTTCGTGCCCCTTCTGCCGCAGGAAGCGCTTGAGCCGGGTGACCGGGGTGACCAGGTCGGTCTGGCGTATCGCCGCCGCGAACTCGTCGAACATGCTCCCCGGCTGGTCCCCGGCGGCGGCGGGGAGGTTGGCCTCGATGCTGTCGACGATCGCGTCCAGCATCTCGCCGAACACCTCCAGGACGATGTCGTCCAGGGACCTGAAGTGGTTGAACACGGTCCTGCGGGAGACGTCAGCCCGTTCGGAGAGCTGGTCGACGGTGAAGCCGGTGTCCCCGCGTTCGGTCATCAGCGCGGCGGCCGCGTCCACGATGGCGCGGCGGTGGCGCGACTTCAGTGCCTCACGCCGATCGCGTGAGGGCGGTTCGTGCTGATTGTCCACGTTTCTACGTTACGGAGGTGCTTGCACCAAGTGCAACGAAGCACTGAGTGCACCCAGTCACATCCGGGACGGGGGCCTCCGTCGGCCGTGGGGGCCGGGAGCTGGGCGGGCGTCCTCGGATTTCGAGGAAGGAGGCGCCGCCTCGTGGGACGGCCGGTTCCGCCGGGGAGAACGCCGGTTCCACCGGGGAGGGGCCGGGTCCTGTAGAAGGAGACCGGACCTACCGGGGAGAAGGCGGCCCCGCCGGGGAAGGGGCCAGGGGCGCGGGCCGCACGCGAGAAGGCGGCCGCGCGTCCCCCGTCCCGGGTCGCGCGGCCGCCGGTCCCTCAGGAGCCCGTGGGCTTGGTCTCCGCGTTGCCCCGGATCGCCGAGCGCTCCAGGCGGTCCAGCCAGCCGCTCCCTTCCGGCACGGTCTGGAGCGCGATCGTCCGGCCGTACCGGATCCGGGTGAAGGTCTCCGGGAGCCGCGCCTCCAGCCTCCGGTAGGCGATCCGGCCCAGCAGAGCACCGCCCCGACGTGGTGCTGATGGACGTGCGCATGCCCGGGACGGACGGGATCGCGGCGACCGAGGCGCTGCGCGGCGACGGGAACGGGCCCCAGGTCCTGGTGCTCACCACCTTCGACGCCGACGCCACCGTGGTGCGGGCGTTGCGCGCGGGCGCCGCCGGATACCTGCTCAAGCACACCGCTCCGGAGCGCATCGTGGAGGCGGTGCGCCGCGCGGCGGCGGGCGAGCCGGTGCTCTCGCCCGGCGTGGCCCGCGCGCTCATGGACCGGGTGGCCGGAACCGACCCGGTGGAGCGCACCGAGGCGCCCTCACGCCGCGAGCGCGCCCGGGAGCGGTTGGCGCTGCTCACCGAGCGCGAGCGCGAGGTGGCCGAGGCGGTGACCGCCGGGCTGTCCAACGCCGAGATCGCCGAGCGGCTGTACATGTCCATGGGCACGGTGAAGGCGCACGTGTCCAGCGCGCTGACCAAGCTGGACCTGTCCGGGCGGGTGCAGCTGGCGCTGCTCACCCACGACGCGCGAACCCCCGACTGAGGTCCCGGCGTGTTCGGCGGCCGCGCACCTCGTGGCGTCCGCCACCGTGGTACGGATGAACCCTTGGGGCAGTGGTGTTGGCAGTGGTGTTGGCCAGCAGAACGACGAGGGAGACGATTCCATGCCGCTTGAGGGCGAGTACGAGCCGAGTCCGACGGAGTGGGTGCGCAACCAGGTCGAGCAGATCGAGCGCTCCGGCGGGAGGGAGGGGATGACTCTGCGCGGAATGCCCGTCATCCTGCTCACCACGCGCGGAGCCAAGAGCGGCAAGTTGCGCAAGACGCCGCTGATGCGGGTGGAGCACGAGGGGCGCTACGCCGCCGTCGCCTCGCTCGGGGGCGCGCCCAAGCACCCCGTCTGGTACTTCAACGTCCTCGCCGACCCCCGCGTGGAACTGCGGGACGGCACGGTGAACCAGGACATGAGGGCCCGCGAGGTCACGGGCGAGGAGAAGGCGGTCTGGTGGGAGCGCGCGGTGGCGGCGTTCCCGGACTACGCCGACTACCAGAAAAAGACCGACCGGGAGATCCCGGTCTTCGTGCTGGAGCCCGTCGCCGACCAGTGATGTGTTCCGAGGGTGGGCCGGTCGGGGGAGGCGTCCTGGCCGACCCGCCCGTGGTGCTGAGGTCAAATTTCCTGGCTCCGTAGGTGGCTGCGTTTTTTGCAGGTGGTG
Organism: Nocardiopsis deserti; assembly: GCF_008638355.1. NCBI lineage: Bacteria > Bacillati > Actinomycetota > Actinomycetes > Streptosporangiales > Nocardiopsidaceae > Nocardiopsis > Nocardiopsis deserti. The sequence goes on from NZ_VWVS01000023.1 coordinate 30,781, forward strand.
GCCGGGGTTTTCCACAGGCGGTGGTTGGGGGTGGTCGTGGGTGGCGTGGTGATGGTTTCCTGGAAATAGGGGGGATCCCACCCACGTGCGTTTCGGCATGCCCTCAACCGGCCGACAGTAGGAAAAGAATCCCTCAACCGGCCACCAGCAGGAAAAGAACAAGGAATTGAGGGGTAGGGAGGGGCCGCCAACAGGGCCCCTCCCTACGCTATTCCTGCTGGGGGTTGTTGGCGGCAACGAAAGCGCACCTGCTGCCGCGCAAGGGCGCGGGGAGGCGGAGAAACGGTCAGCGTCCGGTGGGGGCGGGGGTGTCCAACGAACAGCGGCACCAAAGGCGGGAGCCACTGGCGGAGGGCGACCAACGCCCAGCGTTCGGGGTGGTTGGGCTCTGCTGCGTCGGCACCAACGGCAAGCGGACCCTCCGGCCTTGGGTGGCGTCCCTGGCTCCTGTGGTCGAGGCGGGCGACGGTGGCACCAACAGCGAGCGACCATTCTGGTTGCGCCTTTTTGGGCGCCTTTCGGATCGCCGTAATTGTGGCTTTCCAATCAGGGGCGGATTCTAGGGAAGATGGCCAAAAGGCGGGGAATTCAAGGCTGTGAATAGTGGAACAATGGCGACTGTTGGCTTATAATAAGAGGTATGGAGATGATGCTTGCAGCGCCCGACGCGGCCCCCGGGGAATGCTCCCCGGTCGTGGCCGCGCTGGCCGGTGCGCGCGAGATCATCGACCAGGCATGGAGCGGGGAACTGCCGCCGGGGGCGGACGAGAGTGCGGCTGAGGAAGTCGCCGCCCTGTGGGCGCAGCTGGAAAAGGTCCGCTACCAGGCGTTGGCGCGGATGGCGGGTTTGTATGCACGGGGTGAGGTGGCCCGCTACAGCGGCTACACCACCCTGGACAAGTGGCTGGTTCACCACGGCAAGATGCCCACCGCCCAAGCCAAGGACCTGGCCCGCCTAGCCCAGCACGTGCACGAGGAGACGCTGCCCACCACCACTCAAGCGGTGGCTGAGGGCAGGGTGGTCTTGGGTGAGGCGGTCGCGATCGCCAAGGCCACCGATAAAGCCGTCCAGACCCGCGACGCCCAGCATTTCCCCGACGAGCAGGGGTACCGCCAAGGATTTGAGTCCGCTCTGGTGGCCGCCAAGCAGGAGCGGCCCGCGTTGTCGGTCAACCAGATCCAGGCGGTGGCCCGCCAGGTCGCCTACCGTATGGACCCGCACCGCCTGGACCGCGACCACGCAGCCGCTCACGCCGCACGCGGCCTGACGGTTCATGACACGTTTCAGGGCAGCTACCAGCTGCAGGCCTGGGGAGGCAGTGGGGACGCGTTGATCGTGCGCGCGGCCATCGACACCTTCACCACCCCACCGAGTGAGGACGACACCCGCACCCGGTCCCAGCGCGAGCATGACGCGCTCATCGCGGCACTGCGCTTTGCCACCACCCACACCGGATGCGACAACGCCCCTGCCCCGCTCGCGCAGATCCGCCTCCTGGTGCCCGTGGAGACCTACCTGAACGCCGAAGGCCAGGAGGTTCCGGCCTTGGACGAGCGCGGCCGCGTCATTCCGGCCGGGGTGGTCCACGAACTCGCGGGGGACGCCGAGGTGGTGCGGATGCTCACCGCACCGCCCACCGGCCAGGTCCTGGATGTGGGCCACAGCCGACGGTTGGCCTCAGCCCGACAGCGCACCGCCGCCTTCCACGGACACACCACGTGTGCGCACCCGGGCGGATGCGAGGTGCCGGTCTCGTTCTGCCAGGCCGACCACGTCACCTCGTTCTCCCGAGGAGGGCGCACGGTGGTAGCGAACCTGCAACCGTTGTGCGGGCCGCACAACCGGGCCAAGTACCAACGCGAACTGCGCACACACCAACACCGAGGACGAGGACGGGGCCATCCGTCCGACGGGGACCCGGACCCACCGCCCCGGGAATGACCCCCGGCCGTGCCGAGCCCTGGCATGCCCGCGCCCGACACGCAGCCCGGGCCCAACGCCCACCGTCGTCGCTGCCACCGTCGCCCACCCCCACCACCGGGGGTCGGTAGCGCTGCCCGAGGCCGGAGGGTCCGCTCGCCTTTGGTGCCGACGCAGCAGAGGCCCACCACCCCCGAACGCCCACCGTTGAACGCCCTCCCAAGCCACCACGCGGCAGCCGGTGCCGCCACCTCCGGCCACCACCCACAGCCAGAGTGTTGAGCGGGGACCCCGGACACCCGCTGCCTTTGGTGCCGACGCCGCCACCGCCACCATCCACAACCAGAGCGTTGAACGGGAACCCCGAACACCCGCTGCCTTCGCTGCTAACGCAGCACACCCTCACCACTACCGAACCCCGGGCGTTGGCCGCGACCCGGACCACTTCGCGGTAGCTACCGACGCAGGAGCGAGTAACCATCTCCGAACCCCTGCCGTTCACCGCCCTCCCGCGCCCCCGACTGCCCCCGCCCGCCCTCCCGCGCCCCCGACTGCCCCCGCCCGCCCTCCCGCGCCCCCGACTGCCCCCGCCCGCCCTCCCGCGCCCCACGCCCCCGACTGCCCCCGTTCGGCCCCGGGCCCTCCCCTCAGAGATCTGGGTCGGCCGTCGGCCCCGCTGAGGTCCTACCTCCTGCGGTGTGTTCTGCCAGTGGCCTCCTGCGGTGTGTCCTGCCTGTGGAACTACGTGGGAACCGGAAAAATAACAAAAGTCACGGAAAATGAAAAAGGAAACAGTTGGTCTTTTCGGGTGTGTGGAATGTCCCGTGTCGCATCGAAAAACCGATCGAGTCCAGCTTCTTGCGTCCGGTTCCGACCTTGGCCCCGCAGCGCCCGGACCCCGTTGGTAGCGTTGTGGTCCGGGTCCCGGCCGGGACGGTGAAAGTGCTCGACGAGGAGGGCGGCCCCCGTGGCGAAAGAACGCGTGATCTGGGCGAAGAAGCTTCCCGAGGTCTACAGCAAACTGGACGAGATCGACAAGGTCATCTCCGGGCACCTGGACGGCAGCCTGCTGGAACTGGTCAAGCTGCGCGCCTCGGTGCTCAACGGATGCTCCTTCTGCATCGACCTGCACACCCAGCGCGCCCTGGAGGCGGGGGAGTCCCAGCAGCGGCTCTTCCTGGTGTCCGCCTGGTACGAGGCCGGTGAGATCTTCACCGACGCCGAGCGGGCCGCCCTGGCGCTCACCGACGAGATCACCCGCCTGGGCGAGCACGGGGTGTCCGACGAGGCCTACGACGGCGCCGCCGAGCACTTCGACGACCAGGAGCTGTCCGCGCTCATCGCCGGAATCGCGATGATGAACCTCTACAACCGGCTGGCCGTCACCAGTCACCTGCACCCGCGCAAGCGCTGAGCCCGGCCCCGCTCCGGGGGAGGGATCCCCGTCCCCCGGAGCGGGGCACCCGTTTCTTGGGTAGGGATGAGTGCGCCCGACCCCCGTCGGCCGCGCACGGAGGTCCCGGACCCAGGAGCGCCCATGCCCCCCACCGGACGAACCCTTCCGAGCCTGCTCGCCCGCAACGCCGCCGACCACCCGGACGCGCCCGCCCTGTCCTGGCGCGCGCCGGAGGGCGGCGACTGGACCACCCTGACCTGGTCGCGGGTGCGCGACCGCGTCGCCGCGCTCGCCGAGGGCTACGCGGCCCTGGGAGTCGAGCCCGGCGACCACGTCCTGCTGATGATGGGCAACCGTCCCGAGCACTGGCTGTCCGACCTCGCGCTCGTCCACGCGGGCGCGGTCCCCACCACCGTCTACAGCACCGCCGCTTCGGAGCAGGTCGCCCACATCGCCCGGCACAGCCGCGCCCGCCTCGCCGTGGTCGAGGACTCCGGGACCGCCGCCGCGTGGGAGGGCCTGCTCGCCGACCCCGGGGTCCCCCTCGCCGCGCTGGTCGTCGTGGACGGCGCCGACCCCGACCGCGGCCACACCGACTACGCCCCTCTCGCGGACACCTCCGTCGGCACGGCCTCCGACCGCTGGCGCGACCTCACCCCCGACGACCTGCTCACCGTCGTCTACACCTCCGGGACCACCGGGGACCCCAAGGGCGTGGCGATCACCCACCGCGACATGCTCGCCAACGCCACCGCCCTGGACGCGGCCGTGGCCCTCCCCGAGCACCCCGACCACGTGTGCTACCTGCCCCTGGCCCACATCGCCGAACGCATGCTCGGCCTCTACCTGCCGGTCTTTCGCGCCTCCCACGTGTGGATGTGCGGGAGCCTCCAGGATCTGCCCGGGGTCCTGCGGCACGTGCGCCCGCCCCAGTTCTTCGGCGTCCCGCGCGTGTGGGAGAAGTTCGCCTCCGCCCTGCGCGCCGGGCTCGCCCGGATGCCCGAGGAGAAGCGTGCCGCGGTGGACGCGGCCACGGCCGTGGCCGCCGAGCACGTCGCCCACCGCGAGCGCGGCGAGCGGGTGCCCGCCGAACTCGGGGAACGCTTCGAGCGGGCCCGGGCCGAGGTCCTGCTGCCCCTTCTGGCCGGGGTCGGCCTGGACCGGGTGAGCTGGGCCTCCAGCGCCTCCGCGCCGATGCCGCTGGACGTGGTGCGGTTCTGGGCCGGGTTCGGGGTCGTGGTCATGGACGCCTGGGGCCTCACCGAGTCCGTGGGCGTGGCCACCGTCAACAGCCCCGCCACCGGGTTCCGGCTGGGCTCGGTCGGCCGCCCCATCGAAAGCGTGCGGGTGCGTGTGGCCGAGGACGGCGAGGTGTGGCTGCGCGGGGAGTCGGTCTTCGGCGGCTACCTCCAGCCGGACGGGTCGGTGCGCCCGGCCACCGACGCCGGGGGGTGGTTCGCCACCGGCGACGTCGGCCGCCTCGACGAGGACGGCTACCTGTGGATCACCGACCGCAAGAAGGAGCTCATCGTCACCTCCCAGGGCAAGAACGTCGCGCCCGCGCCGCTGGAGAACGCCCTCAAGGAGCACCCGATCGTCGGCCAGGCCTACGTGCACGGCGACCGCAGGCCCTACCTGGTGGCGCTGCTGGTGCCCGACCGCGAGACGCTTCCGGTGTGGGCCGCGGCCCGGGGCGTCGACACCGGTGGAGACTGGGAGGCGCTGGTCGCCCACCCCGAGGTGGCGGCGGAGGCCGAACGCGCGGTCGCGGCGGCCAACGCCCGGTTCAGCCGTGCGGAAGGGGTCAGGCGCCACCGGTTGCTTCCGGGCGAGTGGGGCCCGGACACCGGTGAGCTGACCCCCTCGCTCAAACTCCGGCGCCGGATCGTCCGGGAGCGCTACGCCGACGCCCTGGCGGAGCTGTACGGCGACTGATCCCGGGCCCTCCCGCCTGGCTGGAACAGGTTCGTGGTCCGCGCGGCCGCGGACGCGCGGCCGCCGGACCGGGCATGGTGGCCGGCCAGGGCCCATGACCCGTGTCCGGGCACGGGCGCGCGAAACCGCCCCCGTCCTGGGGAACGGGGGCGGCCCGGGAGGGGCTCTCTAGTAGTTCTGCCCGGTGGTCTGCTGCGGTCCCGCGTTCTGCGGCGATCCGGTGGTCCCCTCCGGCGACTGCGCGGGCCTGGGCGCCGCGTGGGCGGCGTTGTACCCGCTCTGGTAGGCGCCCTCGTGCTGCTCGGTGCGCCTGGACTCGCGCTCGCGGTCCGGCCAGCCAGCGGTCAGGCCGTAGATCACCAGTAGGTCCACGGCGATGGCCACCATCGACCACAGCGGCATCGCCATGATGAAACCCAGTTGGGCGATGGCGTTCACCGAGGCGAGGATCAGGGCGAAGCCCCGGGCCCACGTGCTGCGGGACAGCACGGCCAGGCCGGCGACGATCAGCACCGCCCCCCACAGGCCGAGCAGGACGCCCCAGGAGGTGTACCCCAGCAGGAGTACCTCCGTGCTCGCCGCGGCGTAGAACTGGGGGGTCAGGAGCGCCACCAGCCCCTGGATGACGTTGACCGCCCCGAGGACGATCAGCAGTGTCGCGACGAAGAACTGCCAGCCGTTGGCTGCCTGCGTTCGCATGTCCGGATCCTTCCCGGCCGTCCCCGCTGGCCTCTGCGCGGTCCGGGACGTGGGAACGGCCGCTCGGGTGTCCCTCTTGCGGATGCGCGATCCGCGCGCCTTATCTTCATCATCCGACCCTGGAGGTCAGCGACACCCCACCCGTTCCTACGGATCGGGTAAAGCTCACGGGGACGCCGTTCCGGGCACGGAAGTACGTAATTACGGAAAAGCATGTAAGGTGGAGGTGTGGTGGACAGGACGACGGAGGAGCGGCTGGCCGAGCTGGAGGCGCGGGTCAGTGCGCTGGAGGCGGCCGGCGAACACGGAACCGGGGCGCCCGGGGCACAGGCGCTCGGGGAGGCGTTCTTCGCGCTCAACGCCCTGCGGGAGCACGTCACCGGACACGGCGGCGTGGTCTTCGCCGGGATCGTCCGCGACGGAGAGGGGGAGGAGAGCGCGCTGGAGTGGCAGCAGGGGCTGCCGGTCGAGCGTCTGGAGGAGCCCGACTGGGACCGCCACGCCGCCAGCCTCGACGCCCTGGGCAACCCCGTCCGGCTCCAGCTGCTGCACGCGGTCTGGAGGGGCACAGGGACCGTCGCCGCCCTGGCCGAGCGCTCCGACTTCGGCACGACCGGCCAGATCTACCACCACGTCAACCTGCTCGTCGCCGCCGGGTGGCTCACCACCGTCCGGCGCGGCCACTACGTCATTCCACCGGAACGCGTCGTCCCCCTGCTCGCCATCCTCACGGCGGCGGGAGGAGCGCCCCAGTAAGGAGGGCTCCGTGAGAGCCAGAAGGGGACCCGTCGCGGTCGCCTGTGCGGTGGCCGTCCTGGTCGTCGTACTCGGGATCGCCGTACGGCCGCACACGCCCACCCTGTCCGCCGAGGAGTCCGGGGACCCCGGGCTCCTCGACCGGGCGCGCCCGCTGCTGTCCGAGGGCGTGCGCGACCGCGTCAGCGTGATCGAGGTCGACGGCGGCCGGGTGAGCTTCGCCCACTTCGGCGCGGACGAGGGCACCGACTACGAGATCGGCTCGGTCAGCAAGGCCATGACCGGGATGCTGCTGGCCGACGCCATCGAACGCGGTGAGGTCGCCGCGGACACCCGGCTCGGGGAACTGGTCGACCTGGACGGTGCTCCGGCCGCCGACGTCACCCTGGCCGAGCTCTCCAGCCACCGCTCCGGTCTGCCCCGGCTCTCCACCCGCGTGCTCGACGTGGTGGTCTCGACGGCGGCCTCCTACCTGGGAAACGACCCCTATCCCTACGACCACGACACCCTGGTCGCGCAGGTGGCCGCGGCGGAGCTCTCCGACCGCGGCGAGTCCCACTACTCCAACATGGGCACCGCGATCCTGGGCCAGGCCCTGGCCAACGCCGCCGGGACCGACTACGCCACCCTCCTGCGCGAGCGGCTGCTCGACCCCCTGGGGATGGACGACACGACCCTGCCCGACTCCGGGGAGGACCTGCCCGAGGACGCGACCATGGGTTACACCGACAGGGGGCGCGCGGCCGACCCCTGGCTGGCCCGCGCCTACGCGCCCATGGGCGGCGTGCGCTCCACCCCCGCCGACATGGCGCGCTTCGCCGGGGCGCTGCTGGAGGGCACCGCGCCGGGCACGGCGGCCCTGGAACCGCGCTGGGACGACGGCAACGGCGGCCGGATCGGGTTCGCCTGGATCACGCAGGAGCACGGCGGCACCGAGGTCACCTGGCACAACGGCGGCACCGGGGGCTTCTCCTCCATGGTCGCCCTGGACCGTGAGGGCGGGCGGGCGGTGCTGGCCTTCGGCAACACGACCACCGGACTGGAAGCCCCCGTCCTGGAGCTGCTGACGGGGGAGGAGGTCCGATGAGCGTGATGGATGTGCTGCCCTACGCCGGGGCCGTGTTCCTCAACGGACTCTGCGTCCTGAGCGCGGCGGACGTCCTCCTGCGGGTCCGCGGCCGGGGCAGGTTCCGCTTCGCGGACCGCTGGGACGTGCTGAACCGGACGGCCAACACGCTCTTCTTCCTGGTGCTCTCGCTGCTGCTGACCACGTGGGCGCTCTTCCCCGTGGCGGTGTGGTACCTGGACGTGGCCCTGGGCGCGGGGGCCGTCGCGGGCGCGGTGCTGCGCTGGCCCGGCCTGCCCGCGCGCGACGACGACGCGGGCGCTGCCTCCCGGCGCTACTCCGCGATCGGCACGCTGGCCCTCCTGGCGGGGGTCGTCGCGGTCTTCCTCCTTTTCGCCTGACCCGAGCAGCCGTGCGAAAAGTGTGCAATGTAGGGGTATGTCAGAATTAAGAAGAGCTGAAAAAGCAGGATGCCGCACTTTTCCGCCGCCTGACCGGGGTTCCTCGCGAGAAAGCCCACGTGCCTTTCGCCCGTGGTCTACGGTGATTTCCGTCCGCCCTCGAATTCCCCGAGGGAAAACCGGGTGGACCTCCCCTGCCCGGAGACCGGGCGACGGGGCCGGGCACAGCCCCGCCCCCTTCGCACGATTGCCCCGCGAGGAACCCGCCCATGCCACTACACCCGTCCGACCGACAACGGCGGCCCCCGCGCCCCGGACAACAGGCCCTGGTCGCCCTGTTCACCGTGACCGCGCTGGCGGCCCCCGCCTGGTCCTGGGCGGTCATCACGGCCCACCCCGACGCCCGCCAGAGCGTGGCCCTGGCCGTCGGCGTGGCCGGAGCCGTCCTGTGCGCCGCCGTCACCGCGGCGGCGCACCAGGCCGCGGCGGCCCGCGCCGCGCGCGAGCACGGCACCCGGGTCGACGCCACCGCCCAGGCCCTCGAACGCGAGGCCGAGCACCTGGTCGACCAGCTCCTGCCCGCCCTCGCCGAGGGACTGCGCACGGGTCGCACCGCGCGCGAGGTCCTCGCCGAGCACCCCCAGCCCCGCCACGTCGCGCTGCACCGGCTCACCCACGCCGTCACCGCCGAACTCGACACCGCGCGCGCCCGCGCAGCCGACGCCCTCGCCCGGCGCACCGCGCTGGAGGAGCAGATCGCCGACCTCGACCGCGCCGGGCTGCCCCTCATGGTCGCCCGCGTCCGCGAGGACCGCGTCGACGCCGCCGAAACCCTCCGGGAGGAACTGCCCCCCGTCCACGACGCCCTCGCCCGCCTGCGCGAGCACACGCTGGAGGAGCTGCTGGCCGCCGCCCGCCGCTCCGCCTCGGCTATGGAGACCGCCTCCGCGTCCGGCGCCCGCATCCAGGCCCACCTGACCTCCCTGCTGGCCAAGCTCCGCGAGCTCCAGGACCGCTACGGCGACAGTCCCGGCATCTTCGGCGACCTCCTGGACATCGACCACGGCGTCTCCCGCACCGGCCGCCTCGCCGACGGCCTCGTCGTCCTGGCCGGGGGTCGGTCGGGCCGCCGCTGGACCCGGCCCATCGTCATGGAGAGCATCCTGCGCGGAGCCATGGGCCGCATCAGCGCCTACCGCCGCGTGCGCCTGCACAACACCAGCACCGCCTCCATCGCCGGGCACGCAGCCGAGGGCGTCATGCAGGCCCTGGCCGAACTCATGGACAACGCCGCCAACTTCTCCGCCCACGGCACCGAGGTGCACGTCTACGTCCAGGAGGAGGACACCGGCCTGTCCGTCACCGTCGAGGACAGCGGACTGGGCATGCGCGTGCGCGAGCGCAGGCTCGCCGAGAGCCTGGTCACCGAGCCCCGCGACCTGTCCACGCTGCGCGGCACCCGCACGGGCCTGGCGGTCGTGGGCCGCCTCGTCGACAAGCACGCGCTCAGCGTCAGCTTCCGGCCCTCCGCGCGCGGCGGCATCGGCGTCGTTGTCCTCATCCCGCCGCACCTGGTCACCGACTCCCAGCCCGCTCCCGGCGGCCCGCGCGGGACCGAGCACCACTCCCGGCGCTCCGCGGCGCCCGGGCCCGCGCACACCGCGGGAACCGGCCCCGGGTCCGACACGGCGGCGGGCCCCGGCATCGCCACCGCTCCCGCCCGCGCCGCCTCCGGGCTGCCCCGGCGGCGGCGCGGCCAGACCCTCGCCGCGGCGCTGCGGGAGGAACCCGACCAGCTCTCCGCGGGTCCGGCCGCGCCCGGACCCGGCGGCGACCCCGGCACGAGGTTCGCGTCCTTCCGCAACGCCCGCCAGCCCCAACGAGCCGAAGAGTAGAGAAGAGAAACGGAGGGAGGGGCACGCGACCGGACCCGCGCGCGGCTGCCCCGCGACCCCGATGAACACCATGGACACCAGTCTCGACTGGCTTCTGGAGAACCTGCGCCACCGGACACCGGGCATCCGCCACGTGCTCGTGCTGTCCAGGGACGGACTCAGGATGTGCCACACCCGTGAGCTGCACACCGACCGAGCCGACCAGCTCGCCGCCATCGCCGCGGGCATCCAGAGCCTGTCCCTGAGCGCCTCCGCGGAGTTCGGCGACCGCGGCGGCGCGGGCCAGGCCATGGCCGAGTTCGGCGGAGGCGTCCTGCTCATCATCCGAGCCGGAGAGGGCGCCCATCTGGCGGTGATCGCCTCCGGGGACGCCGACGTCGGCGTGGTCGGCCACAGCATGAACGAGCTCGTCGAACGGATCGGCGGCTTCCTGACGGCCGCCCCGCGCTGGGGCGAGCGGGCCCGAGCGGGCGCCGAGCGGTCGTGACCCACCACGACGCCCTCAGCGGCGAGGCCCCCGACCGCCTGTACACCGTGACCGGCGGGCGCTCCGACGCGGACACCCGCGTGTTCGACTCGGTCACCCTCGTCGTCGCCGAGTGCGACCCCGTGCCCGGCATGCAGTCCGAGCACGCCGCGATCCTGCGCCTGTGCGCGTACCCGACCGCCGTGGTGGAGCTGTCCGCGGAGCTCGGGCTCCCCGTCAGCGTCGTACGGATCCTCCTGCTGGACCTGCTGGACACGGGGCGGGTGACGGCCCGCCACCCGGAGGCCTTCACCCGGCAGGAGGCCGGACACGACCCCGAGACCCTGAAGCAGGTGCTCCTTGCCCTCCAACGCCTCTGAACGGCTGGCCGAGCCGAGCCGGGCCCCGCTCGCCGCGACGGCCGACAACGCACTCAAGATCGTCATCGTCGGCGGCTTCGGCGTCGGCAAGACCACCCTGGTCGGCTCCGTCAGCGAGATGCGCCCGGTGAGCACCGAGGAGGTCATGACCCAGGCCAGCGTCGGAGTCGACGACCTCGGCGCCGTCCGCGACAAGCGCACCACCACCGCGGCCTTCGACTTCGGGCGCATCACCGTCGACGAGCGGCGCGTGCTCTACCTCTTCGGCGCCCCCGGCCAGAAGCGGTTCTGGTTCCTGTGGAACCAGCTGTTCGAGGGCAGCCTGGGCGCGGTCGTCCTCGTCGACACCGACCGCATCCAGGACTCCTGGTACGCCGTGGACCGGCTCGAACACCACCGCACCCCCTTCGTCGTCGCGGTGAACCGCTTCGGCCCCGGGCCCGCCCTGCCCGAGGTGCGCCGCGCCCTGGACGTGTCCGAGCGGGTCCCCATGGTGGACTGCGACGCCCGCAGCCGCGAGTCCAGCCGCGACGTCCTGGTCACCCTCGTCCAGCACGTGTCCGGGCCCGTGGCCGGCTACCCGTCCGCACCGACGACCGGCTCCGCACCCGGACCGGCACCGGCACCGGCATCCGCGTTCGCACCCGGCCCCGCGCCCGGAGCGGCACCGGCATCCGGCCCCGCATCCGCACCGACCCAGGAGGAGACGACGTGAACCCCACCCCGGCTCCGGAGGCCGCGGCACCGGCCAGCAGCGGCCCGCCGCCGCCCTCTCCGGACCACGCGGGGGCCGCCCGCTTCTACGGCCCCGACATCGCCCGCGACCCCGCCGGACTCTACGAGGAGCTGCGCGGGCGCTACGGCCCGGTCGCGCCCGTGCTGCTCGACGGGGACGTCCCCGCGTGGTTCGTCATGGGCTACCGGGAGCTGCACCACGTCACCAGCAGGCCCGAGTGGTTCGCCCGCGACTGCCGCCGCTGGAACCAGTGGGACCGCGTCGGCCACGACTGGCCGCTCATGCCCTACGTGATGTGGACGCCCTCGGTCATGTTCGCCGAGGGGGCCGAGCACCAGCGGCGCGCCGGCGCGATCGGCGACGCCCTGGACGCCGTGGACCGCACCGACCTCAGGGCCCTGTGCCAGCAGGCCGCCGACGGCCTCGTCGACGCCTTCTGCGCCGAGGGCGAGGCCGACCTGGTCGCCCAGTACGCCCACCACATCCCCGCGATGGTGGTCGCCCGCCTCTACGGCCTGCCGGAGGCGGAGGTCCCGGCGCTGGTGCGCGACGTCGTGCTCTCGCTCGACGTGACCGCCGACGCGGGCGGTGCCCACCAGCGCCTGCACGCACGTCTGGACGCCCTGGTCGCCGACCGCCGCGCCGCGCCGCGAGACGACGTCCCCTCGCGGCTGCTGCTGCACCCGGCGGGCCTGAGCGACGCGGAGGTGGTCATCGACCTGCTGGTGGTCCTCGCCGCGGCCCAGGCGCCCACCGGCAACTGGATCGGCAACACCCTGCGCCTGATGCTCACCGACGACCAGTTCTCGCTCACCCTCCAGGGTGGGCGCAGCAGCGCGGGGGAGGCCCTCAACGAGGTCCTGTGGAAGAACACCCCCACGCAGAACTTCATCGGCCGGTGGGCCGTGCAGACCTGCGAGCTGGGCGGTCGCGGCATCCGCCGGGGCGACATGCTGGTGCTGGGGCTGTCGGCGGCCAACGCCGACCCCCGCCTGTACGCGGGGCTCCCCGATATCTACGGCAGCAACCGCGCGCAGATGTCCTTCGGCCACGGCGAGCACGGGTGCCCCTTCCCGGCGCCGGAGATCGCGGAGATGATCGCCCGCACGGCGGTGGAAAGCCTGCTGGACCGGCTGCCGGATGTGCGGCTGGCGGTGCCCCCGGACCGGCTGGAGTGGCGGCCGTCGCTGTGGATGCGCGGACTCTTCGAGCTCCCGGCGCGCTTCACGCCCCGGCGCTGGGGGTGACCGGAAATGTTGCTGGCGTGACGCAAGAGGACCTGGCCAGCGATGATCTTGTACTCATAGCGAGGTTGGGCGGTCGAGACTCGCTACAAGTACAAGATCGCGGCGGACGAGGCGCGCCCGTCCGCCCCCTCCGCCGTGACCGGTCAGGGGGCGGACCCACGGGTTCCGCGGCGCCGGGTCAGCCCGGGGGCGGGACCGGCGTGAACCGCAGCGGCAGTCGGGTCAGCCCACGGGTGAAGACCCCGGTCTCCTCCAGGGCGGCGCCCTCGGCCAGGCGGACGTCGGGCATGGCGTCCAGCAGCTGGTTGGTCGCCACCCGCACCTCCGCCTCGGCCAGCAGGGCACCCACGCAGAAGTGGCGTCCCAGGGCGAAGGCCAGGTGCTCGGCCGCGGCGGAGAAGGAGGTGGTGTCCCCGAGTTCGGGCCGGTGGATGTCGAAGGAGTCGGGATCGGTGAAGCGGTCGCCGTCGCGGTTGGCCGAGCCGATCAGGCAGATGACGGTCGACCCGGCGGGCACGGTCGCGCCGCCCAGTTCCACGTCGTGTGCGGGCTGGCGCATGATCATCTGCACGGGCGGGGTGTAGCGCAGCGTCTCGGCGAACGCGCGCGGGACCAGGCTCCGGTCCTCGCGTACCCGCGCCAGCTGCTCGGGGTGGGTGACCAGGTTGGCGAACATGCTGGACACGGCCTTGTCGGTGGTCTCCCCGCCCGCGGCGAGCAGCAGGCTGCAGAAGGCCTTGACGTCCTCGTCGCTCATCCGGGTGCCGTCGACCTCGGCGGTGCACAGGGTGGACAGCAGGTCCTCGCCCGGGTCCGCCCGCCGCTCGCGGATGATCGGCAGCATGTACGCGGCGAACTCCTCGCGGGTGCGCAGCCCCTCCTCGGCCACCCGCGGGTCCTGCGACAGGTTGCCCAGGAAGGCGATGATCGAGGTGTACCAGCGGTGGAACCGGTCGTGGTCGGCCCGTTCCAGGCCGAGCATGTCCGCGATGACGTTGACGGGGAAGCGGGTGGCGAACTGCGCGACCAGGTCCACCTCGCCCGTGTGCCGGAAGGCGTCGACCAGTTCGCGGCTGTTGCGCTCGATGACGGGCCAGAACCGCTCCCGCAGTTCGCTGCCGCGGAAGGCCGGGGCCACCAGTGCGCGGCGCACCGCGTGCTCGCGCCCGTCCAGTTGCAGGATGGTGCGCCCGTGCACCGGTTCCAGCTGCCAGTCGTAGTTGCGGGTGGTGAAGGCCTCGTCCCGGAAGGCGCGTCTGACGTCCTCGTACCGGGAGACGACGTAGCTCTGGGTGGCCTCGTGCCAGAACAGGGGGGCCCGCTCGCGCATGGCGCGGTAGGCGGGATAGGGGTTGGCGAAGAATTCCGGGGAAAGGATGTCCGGAACCTCGGGAGCCACGGTCATGACCGATTCTCCTCACCGCTGGGGGTAGACACGAGCCTCCACCGTAGGTTTCCCATCCCACCCAAGTCCAGAGGAAACATGGTTTTACGGATATGGAATGTTAAGAGGCTTACGGGCGGAATTCCTTTTATGGGAGATATCGGCCGGTTGCATCGTCCACACGCTTGACATTGACACTGTGACAAGGTCTTGGCTGGGACCCGGAGGTGGTTCCCATCAACACGTCACACACGAACCCACTGGACACGCAGCTGGTCAACGCCTTGGCCGCCAGCGCCTCGTCGGTGCGCATCAAGGCCGTCCTCGGGGTCGGCACCCGCCCCGACCCCGCTCTGGTCGACGTCCTCGTGGCGCGGTGCGCGGTCGAACCCGACTTCTTCGTGCGCGACATGCTCACGTGGGCGTTGACCCGCCTGCCCTCGGACATCACCGTGCCCAGACTGCGCGCGCAGCTGCGTTCGGAGAACGCTCAGGCCCGGAGCCAGGCCCTGCATACACTGTCCAAGATCGGGGACGCCAGCGCATGGCCCGCGATTACGCGGTCCCTGCTGCGCGACTCCGACGACGAGGTCGCCCGGAGCGCATGGCGTGCCGCCGTCGTCCTCGTGCCTGACGGGCAGGAGAAGGATCTGGCCGAGGAACTGGCCACGCAGCTCGGCCGCGGCGACCGGGAAGTGCAGCTCAGTCTGAGCCGCGCCCTCGTCGCGCTCGGAGAAGTGGTCGAGCCGGTGCTTCGGGCGGCGATGGGAGGCGATGACCCGAGCGTCTACGCGCACGCGAGCGCCACGGAGCGGCTTCTGCGCGACCCCGACGCCGGTTTCGAACTCGCCGTCGACGAGGCGAAACGATGCATCGCGCTTGGCGGAGGACGGGGGGCTGGAACAACGTGCTGATCGGTGAGGTGGCGCGCCGCTCGGGCGTGAGCACCAGGATGCTCAGACACTACGACGCCCTCGGGCTGGTGCGGCCGACCGGCCGTACCGTGGGCGGCTATCGCGAATACGCCGACGAGGACATCCGGCGGATCTTCCACGTGGAGAGCCTGCGGACCCTGGGCCTGTCGCTGCGCCAGGCAGGACGCGTTCTGGAGGATCCCGGCTTCACACCGTCCGCGCTCATCGGCGACCTCATCCGGGAGACCGAAGGGCGGCTGAGCCGGGAGCAGGAGCTGCTGAAGAGGCTCCACGCGGTCGACGCGTCGGAACCCTCCGGCTGGGAGGAGGTCCTGCGCATCGTCGAACTCCTGCACGGGCTCGGCTCGCCGAACGCCGCACGGCGACAGCAGGCCGTGTTGGCCCCGACCGCGGACGTACCCGCCCAGCTGCTGGCCGAGACGGTTCTGGCCGAATCCGATCCGAACGTCGCCGGGGCCCTGCGGTGGGCACTCGCACGGGCGGACCACGACGTCGTGGCGAGCCTGGCACCAGGCCTGGGATCGGAGAACGTCGACGTCCGTCGGCGCGCGGTGCTGGCGCTCACCGAGATCCCCGGTGGCGAGGCGGCCGCGGTGCTCGCAGACGCGCTCGGAGATCCCGACACGACGGTCCGCAGACACGCCGCTCTGGCTCTGGGAGCGCGTGGGAGGCCAGAAGCGGTGCCAACGCTCGTCGGCATGGTGGTCGACGGCGCGAACGACGTCGAGGCGGCCGAGGTCCTGGGGGCGTTGGCACGGGACCCGGAAAGGACGGTCCGGATCAGGAACGCGCTGGTTGACGGGCTCGCCGCCTTTCGCGGGGATTCCGCGGTGCGGATGCGGCTGGTCCAGGCACTCGTCGAGATGCCGGGGGCCGTTGCACTGGACGTTCTACGGCGACTGGCCCACGACGACGACCGGGCCGTGGCCCGTACCGCGTCGTCCTTCGCGAGGATGCTCGAAGAACAGGCGCACGACGGTCCCCGGGGCACCGCGGATCCGTAGACCGTGACACGGGGAAGCAGACTCCGGGCCAGGGCACGGGGCCGTCCGCGTGCGCGAGGGCGCCCCGCACCCGGACCCGCGCCCCGGACCCGCACCCCGGGGGTGGTCCGAGAGGCGGCCGGGGCGGGGAGCGGGCCGTCGCTCAGACGAAGGCGTCCTCCCCGGTCAGCTCGGCGGAGAACGCCCACAGGCGCTCGGCCTGCGCGGGGTCGGCCGCGTGGTCGCGCACGCCCTCCACACCGGTCTCGGTTCCGGCGGGCACGGCGACGTCGCAGTCCTCGCAGTACACCCCGCCCATCCCGGCCAGCCGCGGCGAGGTGGCCGCCCACACCTGGGTGGCCGCGCCCTGCTCCGGCGTCTTGAACCCGGGGTCGGCCAGCTCACCGTTCTCGTCGACCCATCCCGCGTCGACCATCTCCCGCCGTGTCATGTGCCGCTGCAACGGGGTGAGGATCGCGCCCGGGTGCAGGGAGAAGGCCCGCACGCCGAAGGGTTTCCCCAGCCGGTCCAGGTGGAGGGCGAACAGCGCGTTGGCGGTCTTGGACTGCCCGTAGGCCAGCCACCGGTCGTAGCCCCGGGCGAACCACGGGTCCTCCCAGCGGACCGGTGAGGCCTGGTGCCCGCTTGAGGACACCGACACCACCCGCGCCCCGCCCTCGGCCAGGGCGGGCCAGAGCCGGTTGACCAGGGTGAAGTGCCCCAGGTGGTTGGTGGCGAACTGGTACTCCCAGCCGGGTCCGGCGACGGCCCGCGGGCAGGCCATCACCCCGGCGTTGTTGACGAGGACGTCGATCGCGCGTCCGGTCCTGAGGAAGCGTTCGGCGAAGGCGCGCACGTCGTCCTGGTCGGACAGCTCCAGGCCGTCGACCTCCACGCCCTCGACGCCGTCCAGGGCTTCGGCCGCCGCCTCGGGCCGCCGCGCGGGCACGACGACGCGGGCGCCCGCCCCCGCCAGGGCCCGGGTCGTCTCCAGCCCGATGCCCGAGTACCCGCCGGTGACGACGGCCAGCCGTCCGGTCAGGTCGATTCCGTCCAGGACCTCGCGCGCGGTGCTGCGCCCGCCGAAGCCCGAGCCGATCCTTCGCTGTGGTGTGGTCATGGCCCTGACCCTAGGTACTGGAGCGCGCTCCACTTCAAGCGGTACAGGTGGGAGGGGTGCCCGCCGGGGACACCGGGAGCACCGCCGCCCCCCCGGGACGGACGTGCCAGCCGCGCCCGGGGACACGTTCGGTCCGTACCGCCGGGGACCGGGAGGCCCCGGCCCCGCTGGGATAGCGTGACCGTGACCCCCACCCCTCAGCAACGAGGAGCGCGTACGCCATGAACGTGGAACACAGGGACGTCGAGGTCAACGGGATCCGGCTGCACGTCGCCGAACAGGGCAGCGGACCGCTCGTCCTGCTCCTGCACGGCTTCCCCGAGAGCTGGTACGCCTGGCGCCACCAGTTCGCCCCGCTGGCCGAGGCCGGGTACCGCGTGGTCGCCCCCGACCAGCGCGGTTACGCCCGCAGCGACCGGCCCGAGGCCGTGGACGCCTACACCCTGCCCCACCTGGTCGGCGACGTCGTCGCCCTCGTCTCCGCGCTGGGGGAGGAGGACGCGGTCGTGGTCGGCCACGACTGGGGGGCGCCCGTGGCCTGGAGCACCGCCATGATGCGCCCCGACCTGGTCCGCGGCGTGGCGGGCCTGAGCGTTCCGCCGTTCCCGCCCGCCATGATGCCCCCGCCCTCGGCGGCCCGCGCCGTCTACGGCGAGAACTTCTACCAGGTCTACTTCCAGGAGCCCGGCGTCGCCGACGCCGAACTGGCGGCCGACCCCGCCTCGACCCTGCGCCGCATCCTGGTCAGCGCCTCGGGCGACGCCCCCTTCGACGAGCCCCAGCTGTGGTTCGCCGCGGAGGGCGGAACCCTGCTGGACACGCTGCCCGAGCCGGAGGAGCTGCCCTCCTGGCTCACCGAGGAGGACCTGGCCGCCTTCACGGCCGACTACTCCGACCCGCAGGCCTTCACCGGTCCGCTCAACTGGTACCGCAACAACGAACTCAACCAGGGGCTCATGTCGCCCTTCCAGGGGCGCGTCATCGACGTGCCCGCCCTGTACGTGGGCGGGGACATGGACCTGGTCAGGGCCATGCGCGGCATCCCCGAGCTCCTGGAGGGCCTGTCGCTGGTCGCGCCGAGGCTGCACGCCAGCGTCACCCTGCCCGGCTGCGGCCACTGGACCCAGCAGGAGCGGCCCGAGGAGGTCAACGCGGCCCTGCTGGACTTCCTCGCCGCCGTCCACAAGGGCTGAGGCGCGCCCCCGGGCGCGGGGCGCGGGTGCGGCCGGTGCTCCTGCCCGGGAGGTGTGCGCACGACCCCGTGCGCGCGGGGTCCGGAGGAGAACCGGGCCCCGCGCACCGGGGTCCGCGGGGCCCGGTGCGCCCCTCAGGCGCGTACCGCCTCGACGATGCTGGTCTCGTTGCTGGGCAGGATGCGGGTCAGCCTCAGCCCGGTCTGGCGGAAGAGGTCGGCGAACTGGGTCCTGGTGCGCTGCTTGCCGTCGCAGTGGGCGAGCATGCTCAGGTCCATGAACTTGGCGGTCCGGGCAGGGCCGGGGGAGTCGGGCATCACCACCTCCGCGAGCAGGACGCGTCCGTCGCCGTTCATCGCCTCGCGACAGTGGGAGAGGATCCGCGCGGCGTCGTGGTCGTCCCAGTTGTGGATGACGTTCGACAACAGGTAGGCGTCGCCGCCCTCGGGAACGGAGGAGAGGAAGTCCCCGCCGACGACGCGGCACCGCTCACGGACGCCCTCCAGCACCGGTCCGGCGTGGGCGACCACCTCGGGCCGGTCGAAGAGCACGCCGCGCAGGCCGGGATGGGCCGACAGCACGATGGCCAGCAGCCTGCCCCGGCCCCCGCCGACGTCCACGAGGGTGCCGTGCGCACCGAAGTCGTAGCTGTCCGCCACGCCCCGGGTGAGCTGGGCCGAGATGTCGGTCATGCCCTGGTCGAAGACGGCCGCGCTCTCGGGGCGCTCGCTCATGTAGGCCCAGGCCGACCGGCCGTGCACCTCCTCGAACACCGAGCGCCCGGTCCGCACCGCCTGGGCCAGGTGGGCCATGGTGGAGCGCTCGGCCTGGCTGCCGACCCACCGGGCGTAGCCGCGCATGGAGTCGGCCGCGTCGCTGCGCAGGGCGCGGCCGAGTTCGGTCAGGGCGAAGTGCCGCGGCGGCCCCTCCTCGACCAGGTCGAGGTCGGTGCAGGCGCGCAGCAGGCGGTGGAGGGCCTCGGTGTCGGCACCGACCCTCCCGGCGATCTCGTCGACGGACAGGGGCTCGAAGGACATGGCGTCGGGGACGCCGAGTTCGGCCGCCGCGCTGACGGCGGCCGCCACCCAGCTGGCGGTGATGAGCTCGAACAGTTTCGTGGCGGAAGGACTCAGGGGTGCGGGGGCGGACATCGCGGTCCTTTCGGGTGGTTCCCCTCCCAAGGGCGCGGAGAGGGGCGGCCAGATGCGCCGGTGCGGCATCCATGGAGCCGTATAACAGGGTAAACTACGGAGCGTGCTCAGAAAATCGCATAGTGTGGACAAAGGTTCGAGTGGGGCGGACGCGAACCGACAGTCCCCTCAGCGGTCATCACAGGTCCTACAGACACTGACCACCCGCCGTGCCGTGCGCGCCTTCACCGACCGGCCGGTGGACGACTCCCTCCTGGAACCCATGCTGGACGCCATGCTCGCGGCCCCCTCGGCGTCCAACAAGCAGGCGTGGGCCTTCGTCGCCGTCCGCGAGCGGCGCACACTGAGGCTGCTGCGCGCCTTCTCCCCCGGCATCATCGAACTCCCGCCGCTGGTCGTGGCGGCCTGCTTCGACCGCTCGCGTGCGGTGGGGGGTTCAAGGGACTCCTGGGACGAGGGCATGCTCTGCGTCGCGATGGCGGTGGAGAACCTCCTCCTGGCGGCCCACTGCCTGGGGCTGGGCGGGTGCCCGTCCGGAAGCTTTCGCGCGGGCCCCGTCCGCAGGCTCCTGGGCCTGCCAGACCACCTGGAACCGCTGCTCCTGGTTCCGGTCGGGCACCCCGCCCGACCACTCGCCCCCGCACCCCGACGAGACCGGACCGAGGTGGTCAGCCATGAGCGCTGGGGAGGCTGACGTCCGACGTGTCGGCGAGGAGCTCCTCCTGCTCGCCGCCTACCTGCTCAGCAGCGGCCGCGGCCTGCTGGACGAACCGCGCCAGTACGGCACGTTCCGCTGCCTGGACGCCGCCCGGCGCGTCCTGGCCCTCGCGGCCGGAACCGGCCCCCACCACCCGGACCTCGACCTCCTGCGCGGTCGGATGGACGACGTCATGTGCGGGGCGATGGACGACCACGAACTGGACACCCTGCTCGACCAGCTGTGCGAGCGGCTGGCAGCCGTCCTGGAGGATCCCGATGTCATCTCCGACTGAGCCGCGGCCGTCCGACGCGCCCGCGGACGGCTTCGACGTCCTGCCCTTCGCCGGTTCCTGCCGTCGCGTGTTCGCGCGGGGGGAGCACGCGCTCATCGGGGTCAGCGCGGGCAACAGCTACTTCAGCCAACAGCGGCTCGCACGGCTCCTGCACTGGGCGCAGCGGCACTTCGCCGAGGTCGACGTGCTCTACGCCGACCTGCACCTGGACACCATGTACATGGCGTCCGGCAGCAGCGGGGAGCACGCCTCGTCGCGGGCCAACAGGGCGCTCAAGGACGTGCGGCGCCGCATCCGGCGCGCCGTGGAGACGGTCGCCCCGGTCGCGGGGAACGTGCGCGTGCTCGCCCTGTCACAGTGCACGGAACTGCCCGGCTACCGGGAGGTCGAGTACCGCCTCGACCGGGAGCACGCCACCGACCCCAGAGTCCGCCGCGCGTGCGAGGAGCACGTACGGCACCTCCTCGGAGCCCAGCCGGACCCGGACGGGGCCAGGCTGCGCGCCGGACTGGCCTACCTGCGCGCCGAACTGCCCTTCCTGCTCAGCACCCCGAAGGTGCTGGGAGTGCCGTCCTCGGTGTGCTGCTACCACGACCTGCTGCCGATCCTGTCCAGGCTGCGCGGCGTCACCTCCTGCTTCCACCCGGAGCAGGGCCACGTCATCGTCCGTCCGGTCGGTTGGTGTCTGCCCTCCCCGGAGGCGGTGGTGTCCTTGTGACCGCTGCGCCGTGGTGTTGCGCCCGGGGTGCTCCCGTGGGGAGCGCTTCCGGGTGAGATGACCCCGGGCGGAGCGGTCCTGCGCGGGGCGGTTCCGGGCGGGGCGCCCCGCCCGGCCGCCCTTGCCCGGACCGCGCCTTCTGCCGGGAGCGCGCGGGGCGGGGCCGACTAGGGTCTGTTTTTTGAACCGGCCTCAGCTTGTGGGGGGTTGGTTCGGGCGCCTACGGGGTTCTGGAGGTGGTGGAGGCGGGTTCGTGAGGAACGAGCGAACCCGCCGTAGGCGCCGAAGGTTCCCGTGCTTCGGGCGCCCGGACACGGGTCGAAGCGAAGCGGAGGTCCCAAAAAACACTGTCTAGGCGCGGCGGACGTCCATGACCGACACCTCGTCCTCGACCCGGTGCACCGCGCCAGCGGCAGGTCCGTGCGCTCCGCGCACGCGGCCGTATCGTCCATGGCACTCACAGCCAGGCCTCCCACAGGGACGTCGCGGTCAGGGAGGGCGCGGCACCCCGTGAGGGGAGCGGCGCCAACGCAACCATGAACACTCAGAGTATTCGTCGTGGTACTGAGGGTTGAAGGTGTGGGGAGTTGCTGGAGACACAAGGGTGAGAACCGCCGCGCCGTGAAGGGTGGTGGCGCGGCGGCCGGGAAAACGGAAGGCCCGGGGTCAGGGGGTCCGGGCTCCGTCGGCGGCGTAGGCCTCCACCAGAGCGGTCAGCACCTGGGAGCAGCCCGCGTCGACCGTGAGCGCGGCGACGTCGTCGGCGCGGGTGGCGCCCCGGTTGAGGATCACCACCGGCTTGCCCTGCTCGACGGCGCGCTTGACGTAGCGCCGACCCGAGAAGACGGTCAGCGACGAACCCGCCACCAGCAGCGCCCGCGCGCCGTCCACCATCGCGTAGCCCTCCAGCACGCGCGCCTTGGGCACGTTCTCGCCGAAGTAGACGATGTCGGGCTTGAGCACGCCGCCGCAGCCCTCGCAGTCGGCGACCCGGAACCCCTCGGTGGAGGCCAGGACCGCGTCGGCGTCGGGGGCGACCTCCACGTCGGGGACCCCGTCGGCGAAGTCGGGGTTGAGCGCGCTCAGGCGTTCGGCCAGGCTCTCGCGGGAGACCACGGCCGAGCAGGCCAGGCAGACGACGCGGTCGTAGCGGCCGTGCAGGTCGATCACCCGCCTGCTGCCCGCGGCCCCGTGCAGGGTGTCCACGTTCTGGGTGATGACGCCCGCCAGGGCGCCGCCCGCCTCCATGGCGGCCAGCGCGCGGTGGCCGTCGTTGGGGCGGGTCCGGTGCACGTGGCGCCAGCCCACGTGGTTGCGGGCCCAGTAGTGGCGGCGGAACGCGGCGTCGCCGACGAACTGCTGGTAGGTCATGGGCTTGCGCGGCGGGGAGTCCGGGCCGCGGTAGTCGGGGATGCCCGAGTCCGTGGACAGGCCCGCGCCGGTCAGCGCGACCACCGGGCCCGAGCCGAGGACCTCGCGCATCCGGGCCGCCAGGAGGGCCGGGTCGTCGAGCGTGTTCCTCACGCCTTCGAGGGTACGCGGCGGCCAGGTGTGGGCGCCGCCACCCCGCGGGGGCCGAGGCCTCCCGCGGGACGGGGCGCTGGTGAGGTGACCGGCAAGGCTCGCCGGTCGGCCCCGGTCACCGTGACCTTGTGCCTGGAGCGGGCTTCCGGCGGCGGTGCTCAGGTGAAGGCGGTGACGCCCCTGTACTCGCCCCGGCTGGCTTGGCCGACGACCTCGTACTCGAGGAGCAGCAGTCCGTTCGGCGTGGCCTCGTGGTGCACCAGACGGAGATCGAGGGGTGCGCCGTGGTCCGTCAGCAGACGCCGACCGGTTCGGATGACGGTGGGTGCGACCACCAGGCGGAGCACGTCGACCAGGCCCGCCGACAGCAGCGAGTCGCCGAGCCGGGCGCTGCCGTGGACCTGGAGTTCCCGTCCCGGCTGGGACCTGAGTTCGCTGACCGTCCGGACCGGGTCGCCCCTGAGGACGGTCGTGGGGTTCCAGGTTCCCTCGGTGAGCGTGTTGGTCACGACGTACTTCGGCAGGGTGTTCATCCGTTCGGTGAACGGGTCCGCCGGGTCGGTGATCCGCGGCCAGTCGTGGGCGAACGCTTCATAGGTCCGCCGTCCGAGCAACAGGCCGTCGGCGAGGTCGAGCCAGTCCGAGGCGCGCTGGACGAACGTCGCGTCCATGTGGGGAACGAGCCACCCGCCGCGTGTGAAACCGCCGCTGGTGTCCTCCTCCGGGGAACCGGGCCCCTGGCTGACCCCGTCGAGCGTGACGAACTCGGTGAGAGCGATCCTCATCGCGGGGCCGTGCCTTCGGCGAGCGCGGCCAACTGGTCGGCGACCGACCCCCAGCCCTCGGCGAAGCCGAGCTTCTCGTGACGGGCGCGGGCCTCCGGGTCACCGTGCCGGACGAGGATCCGGTAGTCCGTGCCCTCCGGGTGGTCGTCCAGTGTGATCGTGGCGGTCATCGCGACCGGAGCGGGGGTCGCGGGGCGCCATGTGCCGTCGATCGCGTTGGTGAACACGATCCGCTTGAGCTCGTCGACGACGAGGAAGCACGCGTCCGTGTGCGGGACGAACCCGGAGCCGTCGTCGCTCAGCCGGGTCACGAAAGCCCCTCCGGGCCGCGGCTCCAGGCGGTCCACACGGCAGAGGGACGGGGCCGGGACCCACCACTGCTCAAGCCGGGACGGGTCGGTCCAGGCGTTCCACACGGTCGCGCGCGGGGCGCGGATGACCCGCTCCAGGGCGAGGTCGAGGTCGGGGTTCACTGCCTTCTCTCCTTTGTCTCGGTGACGAACCGTTCGAGGCGGTCGGTGCGCTCCTCCCAGGTCCGGTGCTGCTCGGAGAGCCAGTCGTCGACGAGGGCGAGCCGTTCGCGGTTGAGCACACAGGTGCGCACCCGGCCGGACTTGACCGTGCGGATGAGCCCGTTCGATTCGAGCGTCCGCACGTGCTTCATGAACGAGGGGAGGGTCATCGGGAACTCGCGGGCGAGGTCGCCGACGCTCGTGGGACCGCGGCCGAGGCGCCGGACGACGGCGCGCCGGGTCGGGTCGGCGAGGGTGAGGAACACCCCGTCGAGCTCCGCCGAATACTGTGCCATGCGGCTAAGTGTGACAGCTCATGATGGTTAGCTCAAGGGTTAAGTGTTGAGCCGTGCGGACGGCCGCGAACCTTCGCCGTCCGTTACGGGGGCTCCCCTGCGGGGCGGTCCCGCAGGGGAGCCCGCCCCCGTGTGGGCGCCGCCGCCCGCCGGGGTCAGGCGGCGCGCTCCAGCTTCTCCACCGCGCGGGTCAGGACCTCCTCGAACTCCTCCTCCATCAGGGTGTCCCTCTCCCTGTCCACCTGGGCCCGGTGGGCGTCCCGGCACTCCTCGCTGAAGTCGTCTTCCCGGCACGCCTCCATGAGCTCCATGGACGACACGTCCGAGTAGCCGCTCGTGCGCATCCCCACGAGGACGAAGTACACCTCTCCGACCTGGCCCCACGCAGTCCTCGCCGCCATGTGCGAGCGCTCGCCGTACAGGGTCACGGAGAACATGCCACCGCCCTCGGGAAGGGCGGGTGAGTCCCTGGAGACGAGCGCGCCCTCGACTCCTCCGTTCATGGACACGCTCATCCTGGAGCAGGTGTCCAGCAGGTGTCCGAACCCGGTGCCCTCGACCGGAGCATCGCCGAAGTCCCCCGAGACCAGGACGTAGCCGTAGGTCGCCGCACCCGGAGAGGAACCGGACGGGGTCGCGGTCTGGGCCGCCCCCTCGACGGTTCCCGCGGGCAACCGCCCGGTGCCCCCGTTGAGGACGGCTTCGCACTCGGCCGGTTCCACGTCGCCGAAGTCGTCGGTGTCCGTCCCGCCGAAGTCCACCCCCTCGATCTCCTCGACGTTCAGCTCGTCGACGTCGAACCCGTCGGGGTAGGCGTTCGAGGAGGGCAGCAGGGCCTCCAGGCGCGAGCTGCTCCGGAGGTCGAGCTGGGGGCCGCAGCCGGTGGTCAGGACCAGGGCCGCGAGGAGGGTCAGGGCGCCGTGGCGGTGCAGGGAAGCCAAGGGGGAACCTTCGTCGTCGTGTCAGCGGTGTACCGACACGTTCCGACGCCGCCGGGACACGTGGGGTTCCCGTCCTTCCCCGGCCGAATCCGGTCGGGCTCCGGCCCGTTCGGGCAGGCCCCGCCGAAGCCTCCAGTCGAGCTTCGGCCGAAGCCGACCTTCCTCCGGCCGGGCCCCCGGACGGCAGAGGGCCCGGCGGACACCCGCAGGTGCCCGCCGGGCCCGAACGGACCGGACGAACGGCCGCCCTGCCGTCCTGATGCCGGGCTCAGCCGAGGCAGACCAGCAGGTCGCCGCCCTCCACCTTCTGCACCCGGTCGACCGCCACCCGCGTGACCGTCCCCGACACGGACGCGGTGATCGCGGCCTCCATCTTCATCGCCTCGATGGTGGCCACCGTCGCACCGGCCTCCACCGCGTCGCCCTCGGCGACCGTCAGGGTCACCGCGCCCGCGAAGGGCGCCGCGACCTGCCCGGGGTCGTTGCGGTCCGCCTTCTCAGCGGCCCGCACCTGCGAGGCCAGGGCCCGGTCGCGGATCTGGAGCGGGCGCAGCTGGTCGTTGAGCGTGGCCATCACCGTGCGCACACCGCGCTCGTCGGCCTCGCCCACCGCCTCCAGCTGGATGAGCAGCCGCACGCCCGGCGACAGGTCCACCGAGTACTCCTCGCCCGCGCGCAGGCCGTAGAAGAAGTCCGCGCTGGAGAGCACGCTGGTGTCGCCGTAGGCGGCCCGGTGCTCCTCGAACTCCCGCGTCGGGCCGGGGAAGAGCAGCCGGTTGAGCGTGGCCCGCCGGTCCTCGGCCAGCCCCGCGCGGTCCTGCTCGCCCAGCTCCTGCGCGGGCCGCGCCTCGGACCGCCCCTGGAGCGCCCGCGTGCGGAAGGGCTCGGGCCACCCGCCCGGCGGGACGCCCAGCTCACCGCGCAGGAACCCCACCACCGAGTCCGGGACGTCGAAGCGCCCGGGGTCGGACTCGAAGTCGGCCGGGGAGACCCCCGCGCCGACCAGGTGCAGCGCCAGGTCGCCCACGACCTTGGAGGAGGGGGTGACCTTCACCAGGCGCCCGAGCATCCGGTCGGCGGCGCCGTACATCGCCTCGACCTCCTCGAAGTGCTCGCCCAGCCCCAGCGCGACCGCCTGCGTGCGCAGGTTGGACAGCTGCCCGCCCGGGATCTCGTGGTGGTACACCCGGCCCGTGGGGGAGGACAGCCCGGCCTCGAAGGGCGCGTAGACCCGGCGCACCGACTCCCAGTACGGCTCCAGTTCGTTGACCGCGTCCAGGCTCAGGCCCGTGGCGTGCTCGGAGTGGTCGAAGGCGGCCACGATCGCCGACAGCGACGGCTGGGAGGTGGTGCCCGCCATGGACGCCACCGCGCCGTCCACCGCGTCCGCCCCGGCGTTCACCGCCGCCAGGTAGGTGGCCAGCTGCCCGCCCGGGGTGTCGTGGGTGTGCACGTGCACCGGCAGGTCGAACTCGCTGCGCAGAGCCGTGACCAGCTTCGCGGCGGCCGGAGCGCGCAGCAGACCGGCCATGTCCTTGATCGCGAGCACGTGCGCGCCCGCGTCCACGATCCGCTCGGCCAGCTTGAGGTAGTAGTCCAGCGTGTAGAGCTTCTCGCCGGGGTCGGACAGGTCCGAGGTGTAGCACAGCGCCACCTCGGCCACCGAGGTCCCGGTCGCGCGCACGGCCTCGATGGCCGGGCGCATCTGCTCGACGTCGTTGAGCGCGTCGAAGATCCGGAAGACGTCCACGCCCGTCTCGGCGGCCTCGCGCACGAACGCGTCGGTCACCTCGGTGGGGTAGGGGGTGTAACCCACGGTGTTGCGTCCGCGCAGCAGCATCTGGAGGCAGATGTTGGGCACCGCCTCGCGCAGCGCCGCCAGCCGCTCCCAGGGGTCCTCGGCCAGGAAGCGCAGCGCCACGTCGTAGGTGGCGCCGCCCCAGCACTCCAGGGACAGCAGCTCGGGCATCGTGTGCGCGACCACGGGTGCCGCGGCCAGCAGGTCGCGGGTGCGCACCCGGGTGGCCAGCAGCGACTGGTGGGCGTCGCGGAAGGTGGTGTCGGTGACGCCCAGGTTCGGCGACTCGCGCAGCCACCGCGCGAACCCCTCCGGGCCCAGCTCCGCCAGGCGCTGGCGCGAACCCGGGGGCGGCGACCCGGCGGCGTCGGGCAGCGGCGGCAGCTTGGTGGCGGGGTCCACCAGCTGGGGGCGCTCCCCGTGCGGCTTGTTCACCGTGACGTCGGCCAGGTAGGTGAGCAGGCGGGTGCCGCGGTCGGCGGAGGGCCGCGCGGTCAGCAGGTGCGGGCGCTCCTCGATGAAGGAGGTGGTGATCCGCCCGGCCTGGAAGTCGGGGTCGTCCAGCACCGCCTGGAGGAAGGGGATGTTGGTGGCGATACTGCGGATGCGGAACTCGGCCACGGCCCGGCGCGCCCGGCTGACCGCGGTGGCCAGGTCGCGGCCCCGGCAGGTGAGCTTGACCAGCAGAGAGTCGAAGTGCGGGCTGATCTCGGTGCCCGCCGCGGAGGTGCCGCCGTCCAGGCGGATGCCCGAGCCGCCGGGGGAGCGGTAGGCGCTGATGGTCCCGGTGTCGGGGCGGAAGCCGTTGGCGGGGTCCTCGGTGGTGATGCGGCACTGGAGCGCGGCACCGCGCACGTAGACGCCCTCCTGGGAGATGCCCAGGTCGGACAGGGTCTCGCCGGAGGCGATCCGCAGCTGGGACTGCACCAGGTCCACGTCGGTGATCTCCTCGGTCACCGTGTGCTCGACCTGGATGCGCGGGTTCATCTCGATGAAGACGTGGCTGCCGTCCGCGCCGACCAGGAACTCGACCGTGCCCGCGTTGCGGTAGCCGATCCGGCGGGCGAAGCGCACCGCGTCCGCGCAGATGCGGTCGCGCAGGTCCGGGTCGAGGTTGGGCGCGGGGGCCAGTTCGATGACCTTCTGGTGGCGCCGCTGGAGGGAGCAGTCGCGCTCGTAGAGGTGCACGACGCCGCCCTCGCCGTCGGCGAGGATCTGCACCTCGATGTGGCGTGGGTCGACCACGGCGCGCTCCAGGAACACGGTGGCGTCGCCGAACGCGGCGGAGGCCTCGCGCATGGCGGCCTCCACCGACTCGCGCAGCCGCTCGGGCTCCTGGACGCGGCGCATGCCCCGCCCGCCGCCTCCGGCCACGGCCTTGACGAAGAGCGGGAAGCCGATCCGCTCCGCGGCGGCCACCAGTGCCTCCACGTCGTCGGAGGGCTCGCTGGACTCCAGGACGGGCACGCCCGCCTCCCGGGCGGCGGCCACGGCGCTGGCCTTGTTGCCGGTCAGCTCCAGCACGTCGGCGGGCGGGCCCACGAAGGTGATCCCGGCGCGCTCGCACGCGCGGGCCAGCTCGGGGTTCTCCGACAGGAAGCCGTAGCCGGGGTAGACGGCGTCGGCCCCGGCCCGGCGGGCGGCGCCCACGATCTCGTCCACGGACAGGTAGGCGCGCACCGGGTGGCCGGGTTCGCCGATCTGATAGGCCTCGTCGGCCTTGAGCCGGTG
This sequence comes from Nocardiopsis deserti, assembly GCF_008638355.1. Classification (NCBI taxonomy): domain Bacteria; kingdom Bacillati; phylum Actinomycetota; class Actinomycetes; order Streptosporangiales; family Nocardiopsidaceae; genus Nocardiopsis; species Nocardiopsis deserti. Next base: position 59,742 of record NZ_VWVS01000023.1, read on the forward strand.
CAGGGAGCCGCGGTCCTCGTGGGGGAAGACGGCGACGGTGCGGGCGCCCAACTCGTAACCGGCGCGCAGCGCGCGGATGGCGATCTCGCCCCGGTTGGCCACGAGCACTTTACGGAACATGGCGCACTCCTCCTGGTCGGTCAGGCGTGGTGCCGGGGGCGGAAGATCCGGCAGCGTCGCCGGGGCCCGCGGCCGGATGGAACACCCGTACGTTAACCAGAAGAGGGTTCGGTAAAACCCACCGGGGCCGTCCTTCGCGCTGAGTCCGGCTCACGGCGGGCGTTCCGGGCCGCCCGCCTGGCGCGCGGGGGCGGTCCTCCTGTCCACGACCGACGCGCGCCCTCCGGCTCAGCTCCGTCCGCCGCTTCGGTCGGACCGCGTGCGTGTGCCCGGTGACGCCTCGCCACGGCGGACCCGACCCGGCCGGGGAAGTCGGGTTCGCGTCACACCCGGGGAGATCCGGCCGCCGGGCCGGTCTCGTCGCCGTCCGCGTCCGCCGATCGCGCCGGATAGGTGACGGTGCGGTCGGCGTGCACGACGGCCCCCGGCGTGAGCCGGGCGGCGTCGGCGCGGTGGCCGGACATGACGTGGAGGACCTCGTGGCCGCGGGCGAGCAGGTGGTCGGCGATGATGCGCCGGTGGCACCGCCACCACACCGCCTCCGAGCACATCACGGCGGCGCGGTGGTCCGCGCCCGCCTCGCGCAGCCGGGCGAGCCCCGATCCGAACCCGGCCGAGAGCGCGTGGTCGGCGTAGTTGTGGAAGCTGCGGTTCCGCCAGAACCCGTTCACCTCGAAGGCCACGTCCTCGGCGACCGGGCGCCGTCCGCCGAGTTCCGCGACGCGCAGGTAACGTACGCCGACGTCGCGCAGGGCCTCGGAAAGGGCGTCCTCGTCGAACTGCGGGTTGCGGCGCGAACCCGGGAGCTTGCGCACGTCGACCACCACGTGCACGCCGTTCTCGCGCAACAGTGCGGAGAACTCCTCGAACGTGCGGTCGGAGTGGCCGACGGTGAGGAACGGAGGTGCCATCGCGGCTAGCCGTCGCCGGAGACCCGGGTCAGGGCCCCGTCCTTGTGCGCCGCGACGTGGTCGGTCCTGTCGCTCCTGATCTCGTACTGCGGCTCGTCCTCGGAGGCGCGGCGTGTACGGCCCCTGAACGCGAAGTCGCTGGTGTGCACCTTCGTGATCGTGCCGGACACCCGTCCGGCCTCGGAGTTCCAGCTCACATGGTCACCGACGTCGAAACGGCGTGTCATCGCGTACACCCTCCTCCGGTCGTGGCGAAGCGGCGCCTGGTGGGAAGGTTCCTCGCCTACCCCGGACGGCCCCGGGTATGCGGACGGAGCCCTCGGTGCCCGGTGCTCACCCGGGGGTTCGGCCGTGCCGCGTGAGCGTGTCCGGTGACAGCGTCAGCGCGTGGGGCAGGGCGTCGAAGGCCGCGGTGACCTCGGCGATGAGCGTCCCGGCGTCGCCGGTGCGCTCGCTGTGGCGGTAGGCACGGATCCAGTTCTTGCTGCCGTAGCGCACCGCGGCCAGGGCCATCTCACTGACCAGCCGCAGCCGTACGTCCGCACGGCCGTCGGCGCCGGTCTTGTCCTCCAGCAGTTCGGTCAGCCGCACCTGGAGGCTCTGGACGGCGCCCGCGTGGTGCGCGCCCAGCGCCGGGTTGTGGGCGACCAGCTTCCGGGTGGCCAGGTAGCGCTCCGTCCAGTCGCCGGGCAGGCCGCGCACCGCGTCCACGTAGCAGTCGCGCAGGTGGGACAGGACGGGGCCGGTGACGCTCAGGCGCTCCACCTCGGCGGCGTAGGCCTGCCACAGTTCGCCCTCGGCGGCCAGGGCGACCTCCTCCTTGGAGGAGTAGTAGCGGAAGAAGGTGCGCACCGACACCTCGGCCGTGGCCACCAGGTCGTCCAGCGTGGTCTCGTCGAAGCCCTGTTCCAGGAACATCCGCAGGGCGGTGTCGGCGAGCACGCGCCGCGTGCGCAGCTTCTTGCGCTCGCGCAGGGGGAGCGCGGACTCTTCGTTCCGGAAGGGTTCGGCGGTCATCGGGCCAGGATACGGCGGGCCCGCCGGGGTCGGGAAAAACCCGTTGCCTCAATGTGCCAGTAACTGGCACTATGCCATCACTGGCATTTTTTCGGATGCCTCCGCCCCTCCACCGAGAGAGAACACATGAGCGACCAGACCACCTCCCCCGTTCCCGAGGGACAGCGCATCGAGGCGCTGGGCGACCAGCTCGTCAAGATCCACGACATGCTGCGGGGCGAACTCGCCTCGCTGCGCCGGGACCTCGCCGGGGGAGGCGCCCCCTCCGGCGTCCCGGCGCCCCTGGACCAGCAGCTGCGCAAGAAGTGCCTGTCCTTCTGCGACTTCCTGCACGGCCACCACACCGCCGAGGACGAGGGCGTGCTGCCCGGACTGGCGAGGAGCCACCCCGGACTCGCGCCCGTCCTGGAACGCCTGACCAGGGAGCACGTGGTCGTCAGCCGGTCGCTGGACCGCATCCGCGCGCTCCTGGACGGCGACGACGCGGCCGGGGTCCGCGACGAGGTCGAGCACCTGGCCACCGAGGTGGAGACGCACCTGGACTACGAGGAGCGCCAGATCGTGGAGGCCCTGAACTCCTACGGCCCCGTCACGATCTGAGCGTCGTCCCGTCGCGCGCCGCGGGGTCGGCCGCGTCCCCGCCGTCCCGCCTACGCGGCGCTGCCGGGGCGTCCCGAACGGCACGCGTGCCAGGACGCGGACGGGACGGCCTCCCCCATCCCGGACACGTCCGGGAAGCCGTAGTCTGGCCGTTCCAGATGTCCGTATATCGGGCGCTCCGGGAGGGCGATGCCCCCTGGCGGCCGAAGCCACAGCGAGGGGTCGGGTTCGTTGACGACCGGGGAGGACGCGCGGATCCGCGCGCTCGAACGCCACGTCCGGGAGTTCTGGCAGGGGCACGCCGTGGAGCCCGCCACCTGGGAACAGGCCCCGCTCCTGGACCGGGTCCCGGGCTTCGCCACCTATCGGGTGGCGCCCCGGAACGAGGACGAGGGCTGGACCTACGTGACGGTCGGCTCGTCCGTCCACGAGGCGGAGGGCGGCACCGAGTTCTTCCTCGTGGCGCCGACCGCGGAGCGGGCCCACGCCGAGACCCTGGCCATGGTCAGCCACCTGCACTCCTTCGAGGAGTACCGGCTCGGCGTGGGCTCGGTGATCGACGTGGGCGGCCCGTGGACGGAGGGCTCGCGCATGGACCACCTCCTGGTGAGCCCGCCCTACCCCTACGGGCCCGCGCTGGAGTGGGCGCCCGCCGAGGCCGGGGGAGCGAGGTTCCTGTGGCTGCTCCCGGTCCACCGGAGCGAGGCCGCCTTCGTCGCGGCCGAGTCGCTCGACGCCTTCGAGGAGGTCCTGGAGGCGGAGGGCGTCAACGTGCTGGACGCCGACCGGGGCCCTCTGGTGTGAGCTGATCCGGTCTGGTGCGAGCCGCCCCCGCGCCCGCCGGGGTCAGCCGCGCGGGTCGGCGATCCCGCCGACCGGGCCCTCCACGCGGTAGTCGTCCAGCGCGGTGACCACGTACGCGGAACCGGACTCCTCGCCGTCGTCCTCGGCCTTCGCGGCGTCCTCGGCGGTGTGGCCGGAGTCCTCCAGCGAGGTCGCGCCGGTCACGCCCACGAGGTTGTCGGAGGAGAGCACGTCGCAGTACTCCTCCGGGTCGCCCGAGTCCGCCCGCGCGGCCTCCTGCGGGTCCAGGCGGTAGACGGCGTAGAAGCGCGCGTCCTCCACCCGCTCCCACTCCACCGCGGTGTGCTCGTCGGTGACCTCGGCGCTCACGTCATCCACCGCGCCCGCCAGGGACCCGCCCCCGCGGTCCCCGCCCGCCAGGGGCGGCAGGGCGGGGTCGCCGTAGTGCTCGTCGGCCAGGTGCGCGTAGGCGTCCTCGGCCACGCCCGTGAGGGACGTGAAGGAGAAGTAGACGTCGCCGTCGACCTCGGGGTGGTCGGAGGAGTAGTCCAGCTGGGTGCTCAGCGCGTCCTCGTCGGTCCAGTTGCGGTCACCGACCCGGTACGCGCCCTGGCCGACGTACAGGTCCACGTCCGTGCCCTCGACCTGGTCGGCCCACCACGGCAGCAGCTCCTCGTAGTCGGCGGTGTCGAAGCCCCGCTCCCAGTACAGCTGCGGGACGACGTAGTCGACCATCCCCTCCCGGATCCAGGCGCGGGTGTCGGCGTGCTGGGCCCCGTAGGACTCCAGACCCGAGGTGTCGGACCCGGCGGGGTCGTTCTCGGCGTTGCGCCAGATGCCGAACGGGGAGATCCCGAAGCGCACCCAGGGCTTGGCCTCCTCGATGCGCTCGTGCACGCCGCTGACGAACTCGTTGACGTTGTCGCGCCGCCAGTCCTCGCGGTCGTCGAAGCCCTCGCCGTGCTCCTCCCACGTCTGGTCGTCGTCGAACTCCTCGCCGTCCTTGGGGTAGGGGTAGAAGAAGTCGTCGAAGTGCACGCCGTCGATGTCGTAGCGCTCCACCACGTCCATGATCACGCGGGTCACCCACTCCTGGACCTCGGGCCTGCCCGGGTCGAGGAAGCCCTCGCCGCCGTAGCGCACCAGCCAGTCGGGGTGCTCCCGGACCGGGTGGTCATCGGCCAGCTCCTCGATGTCGGAGTCCATGCCGACCCGGTAGGGGTTGAACCAGGCGTGCAGCTCCAGGCCGCGCTCGTGCGCCTCGGCCACCGCGTACTCCAGCGGGTCGTAGCCGGGGTCGCCGCCCTGCTCGCCGGTGAGGTACTTCGACCACGGCTCCAGGTCCGACTCGTAGACGGCGTCGGCGGTGGGGCGCACGTGCAGGAACACGGTGTTCAGGCCGAGCTCCACCGCCTCGTCCAGGCGCTGGTCCATCTCCGCCTTCTGCTCCTCGGCGGACAGGCCCGGCTCGGAGGGCCAGTCGATGTTGCCGACCGTGGTCAGCCACGCCCCGCGCATCTGCCGCTTGTCCTGGGCGGCCTCGCATCCGGCCGCACCGGGGCCGGGGAAGGTGCCGGAGGGGGAGTGGGCGGCGCCGACGAGGGCGTACCCGGAGATCATGAGCCCCGACGCGGCGGCCGCGGCCACCCACCGGGAACGCCAGCGCGGTGAGAGGCCGGCTCGTCGTCCAGGGGTCAAGGAAACTCCTCTGAGCTGCGTTGACATCCGTTTGACGTCACGTCGGGCATCAGGGTAAGCGAAGAAGTAACGTTTTGGACAACATGGACGGTTTTGGTGGTTTGAATCTCATCCGCCTGGGAAAAGCAACTTCCCGCCGTCGGAGGCGGCACGCGGACCGGTTCGCCCGCCGGGACCGCCCGCGGGGAAGGCCCTCCCGCCGCGGACCGGAGCCGCCCGGTTCCCCGGCGCACGCCTCAGGCGGGGACGAGTGCCCCCGCCAGCAGAAGCACGGACACGAGTGCGACCACGGCCCCGACCGCCACCAGGTAGTGGCGGGGCCGGGTGGCGCCGGGCATCCACGCCAGGACCGCGAGCACGGCGACCAGGGCCGTGGCCCCGATCGGCAGCAGCAGCCGCCAGGCGCGGTCGAGGGAGTCCAGGGGCAGGTAGGGGTTCGCGCCGTACAGCGCCAGCACCAGGGCCGGGAGGCCGATCACCGCAGCCCCTGCCCCGACGGCCAGGGTGAAGCGCTCCTGAGCCTCGGCCCCCTGCGCCACCGCGAAGCTCGACATGCCGCCCAGCAGCGCCTGGAGCCGGTCCGCCTCCTCGGTCAGCTCCCGCTCCATCGCCTCGCAGTGCCGTACGCCCGCGCGCAGCCTCGGCATCCACGCGGGTTTCTCGTCCGGCTTCGGGGCCGCCTCGTCCCGCACGCGCAGGTAGGCCGCCCTGTCCCACGTCCAGACCCCCCAGTCCCGCGCGGACCGCCTCCAGGGCCTGGTCGCGCGCCCGGCCGACGGCGGTCGAGAGCTCCACCGCCGCCGCGAGCAGGGGCCGCAGCTGCCCGTCCGCCCGTCCGGCGAGGTGGTCGGCCATGCGCTGCTCCAGTTCGTAGCGCAGCTCCCGCAGCCGCAGCACCTCGTTGCGCGAGGACTCGGCGAACGCCTTGGCCATGGTCACCGCCCGCGATCGGGCGTCCCCCGCGATCCCGTGGGCGGGAACGTTGCGCTCCCGTCCAGGAGCATTCGGCTCCGTCCGGGACGTCCGTCCCGACCCGGGGCGGTGTTCCCCTTCCTGCCAGCGGAGCCCGACAACGGGCGGGCGCCCGCTCCGTCCGCGCTCAGGCTCCGGGCGGTGCCGTGGACTCGCGCACCACGAGCTCGGGAGGGGCGATCGCGGGCACGTCGGCCGTCGCCCCGTCCAGCGCGGCGACGAGGGTCAGCGCGGCGGCCCGTCCGAGCCCCACCAGGTCGTGGCCGACCGTGGTCAGCCGCGGCTGCACGAGCGCGCCCAGGGGCAGGCCGTCGTGGCCGATGACGGACAGGTCCCGGGGCACCTCCAGCCCCCGCCTGCGCGCGGCGCTGATCCCGGCGATCGCCATCATGTCGTTGGCGAACAGGATCGCGGTGGGACGCTCGGCAGCCGACAGCGCCTCGTCGGTGGCCGCGGCCGCCCCCTCGGTGGTGAAGTCGGGGACCGCCAGCACGACGGCGGAGAGCCCGTGCCGCCGCACCTGCTCCTCCACGACCCGGCGGCGGAAGCCGGTGTGCACGCGGTCCTCGGGGCCGCAGACGTAGGCCACGCGCCGATGCCCCAGCGAGGCCAGGTGCCGGATCGCCTCGACCAGCCCCCGCTCCTGGTCGGGGGCCAGTACCGCGGGGACCGGGTCGTCGCGCCAGGGCATGCCGATCAGCACGGAGGGGAGGCCGAGCCGCCGCAGCAGGTCGAACCGGGGGTCGTTGACCAGGCTCTCGGTGAGGATGACGCCGTCGACCCGGCGCTCCTCGGCCAGACGCCGGTAGGCGCGCCGTTCGGCGTCCTCCTCCTCGCCCACGATGTGCAGCAGCAGGCCGTAGTCCAGGGGGGCGAGCTCGCGCTCGATGCCCGAGATCAGCACGCCGAAGTGCGGGTCGTAGGACAGGAGGTCGGGGGAGCGGCGCGAGACCATGCCGATGGCCCGGGTGCGCGCCCCGCGCAGCGCCACGGCCGCGGCCGAGGGCGACCACTGGAGCTTGTGCACCGCCTCGAGGACCCGCTGGCGGGTGGGCTCGGCGATGCGGCCCTTGTTGTTGACCACCTTCGACACGGCCGAGACCGACACCCCCGCCAGCGCGGCGACGTCGGAGATCGTGGGGCGGCCGGTGGATCCGGGGACGGCCGTCATGGCGCCTCCTGGCCGGACGGGGCGCCGGGGGCTCGATCGCGCACCAGTGCCGCTCCCTTCGCTGTCGCGGGTTCCCCCGCGCTCGCGCCGCCGTTCCCGGGTGTTGCGGGCAGGGCGGGGGCGGGGCGCGGACAGGTTACCAGTGGGTGTGTGGAGGGCTCCCCGGCTCGTGTCCGGGACGCCTTCAGGAAAACGATGGATCTCACGTGTCGGCGGACCATATCGCAGGAGAAGAGGTTTTTCCAGGTCTCGACACCCGCTCGGGAAAACGATATACCTACGACGTCAGGCACAGTGCGGGGAGTTGCCGGAAGCGCGGCGCGACTCCGCCGGGCTCACCATGGCCCCGGTCCGCGGGGGCGCGCCACCGTCCGGCCGCCCCCGCGGCCCGGTTCTGCCGGGCGTCGCGGTACACACCCACCCACGAGGAAGCACCCATGAGGATCACCTCCGCCGACGTCATCGTGACGTGCCCGGGACGCAACTACGTCACCCTCAAGATCACCACCGAGGACGGAACCACCGGCCTCGGCGACGCCACCCTGAACGGCCGTGAGCTCTCCGTCGCCTCCTACCTGCGCGACCACGTCTGCCCCCTGCTCGTCGGCCGCGACTCCGGCCGCGTCAACGACATCTGGCAGTACCTGTACCGCGGCGCCTACTGGCGGCGCGGCCCCGTCACCATGACCGCGATCGCCGCCGTGGACTGCGCCCTGTGGGACATCCTCGGCAAACAGGTCGGCAAGCCCGTCCACCAGCTGCTCGGCGGTGCCGCCCGCGACGGCGTCATGGTCTACGGCCACGCCAGCGGCCAGTCCGTGGACGAACTCCTGGACTCGGTCGGCAGCTTCCTGGACCAGGGGTACCGGGCGGTGCGCGTGCAGGCCGCCGTCCCGGGCCTGGAGAGCACCTACGGGCTGCACCACCCCGGTACCGGCCACACCTACGAGCCCGCCGACGCGGCCATGCCCACCGACAACGCCTGGCACACCCCCGCCTACCTGGACTTCGCGCCCCGGATGATGGAGGCGGTCCGGGAGAGGTTCGGCTACGGCTTCCACCTGCTGCACGACGTGCACCACCGGCTCTCCCCGCTGGAGGCCGCCCAGCTGGGCAGGGCGCTGGAGCCCTACCGCATGTTCTGGATCGAGGACCCCACCCCGGCCGAGGACCAGGAGGCGTTCCGCACGATCCGCCAGCACACCACGACCCCGCTGGCGGTGGGGGAGGTCTTCAACTCGATCTGGGACTGCCAGCACCTGATCACCGAACGGCTCATCGACTACATCCGCATGTCGGTCTCGCACAGCGGGGGCATCACGCACCTGCGCCGGATCTTCGACCTGGCCGACCTGTACGGGGTGCGCACCGGCTCGCACGGCGCGGGGGACCTGTCGCCGGTGTCGTTCGCCGCGGCCCTGCACCTGGACCTGACCGTGCCCAACTTCGGCATCCAGGAGTACATGGGCCACCTGGAGCCCGCCAGCGAGGTGTTCCGGACCTCCTACACCTTCGCGGACGGCTACATGCACCCGGGCGACGCGCCGGGTCTGGGCGTGGAGATCGACGAGGAGGCCGCGGCCCGCTACCCCTACGAGGCCCGGTACCTGCCGGTCAACCGCAGGCTCGACGGCTCGATGCACGACTGGTGAGGCGCGGCGGCGCCGGGTGCGGGTGTGCCCGCGCGTGCCCGGCAGCCGTGTGCCGCCCGGCCGCGGCGGCGCGCCTGGTGGGCGCGGTCCGCCGGACGGCGCGTTCCGGCGCCGGGACGCGGCTCGGGGCGGGCGCGCGACTTCGCGCGCCCGCCCCGGGTGGGACGGTCCGGCGGCGTGACCGCGAAGGTTCGCCGGGGCCCTTGCGTCACGCCAGCAACGTTTCTGGTCGGTCTGTCAGGAGACCACGCCGCTGAGCTCGTTGGGCTCGGCGTCCAGGGTCACCGAGGCGGTGACCTCACCCGACTCCAGGTCCAGTGCGTGGACCTGCTTCGTGGCGGGGTCGCTCACGTAGGCGGTGGCGCCGCGCACGAACAGCGCCGGGCGGGGCTGCTGCCACTCCAGCGGCTCCTGCCACTCGTCCATGACCTCGATGCTGTCCACGACCTCGCCCGCCTCGGGGTCGATCACGTGCAGGCTGCCGTCGGTGCCCAGGACCAGGGCCTCACCCTCGGGGCCGCGGCCCAGGGAGCGGAAGGTGTAGCTGGCGGGCAGGTCGACCAGGGTCAGGTCGCCCGCGGCGGTGTCGACCAGGGCGACCTGTTCGGGGCGCTCCAGCTCGGCGTCGGGGTCGGTCTTGTAGTCGCCCAGCACGATCGGCGACTCCTCGCTCCCGGCCTGGTTGCCGATGCGCCCGTAGTCGTCGGGGCTGTCCACCTTGGTGAACTCGCCCCCCTGGTAGACCAGGACGCCGTCCTCGCAGCCGATGACGACCGCTTCGCCCTCGGCCGTGGTCTCGCCGTGGACGCCCGGGCACTCCTCGCTGCGGGCGACCTCCTCTCCCACGGCGTCCAGGACGACGGCGCCGACGCGCTCCTCCTCGTCGCCCAGGGTCAGCAGCATCCCGCCGTCGGCCAGCTCCACGGCCACGCCGTGGTGGGCCTCCTCGGCGCTGTGCACGTCGGTCTCGGGCAGGCCGTCACCGAGCGCGTCGGTGTCGAAGGCGGTGATCTCGCCGCTGCCGTCGGCGAACAGGACGGTCCTGCCCGCGTGCCGGACGACGTGGCCCGGGGTGTCGGCGGGGAAGAGGGTGTCGGTCAGCTCCGCGCCGGCCGCGTCCAGGACCTGGAAGCCCTCCGAGGTGGAGACCAGCACGTGCCGGTCGTCGCCCGCCGGGTTGATCCGGTTGAACCCCTCCAGGGCGATGTCCTGGACGACCTCCAGGCTCTGGCCGTCCAGGACGTACAGGCCGCCGTCGTAGGTGGTGACGACCGGGTTCTCCACCACGGCCTCCGAGGCGGCCTGCTCCTCGCCTCCCTGCTCCTGCCCGGCCTCCTCGCCGGTGCCGCAGGCGGTCAGCAGCAGTCCTGCGGACAGCAGCGCGGGCAGTGCCGCCCGCGCCGGGAACCGCGTCGTCGTGTTGTTCATCGGGGTGTTCACGTTTCTCTCTTTCGGGGTGGAAGGGTCCGCTGCGGGCGGGGGGAGGGGCCGCCGCGGTCGTGCCGGGCCCGGGGCCCGGTCAGTCGCCACGCAGTCCGGTGGCGATGGCCTCGGTGTTGGAGCGCATCATCTCCAGGTAGGTGGCCGCGCCCCCGCCCTCCTCGCTCAGCGACTCGGAGAACAGGGGGACGACCTCGATGTGCACACCCGCCTCCTCCGCCATGGCCGTGGCCAGGCGGTCGGGCTGGGAGGAGTCGGCGAAGACCGCGTCGACGCCCGCCTCGCGCACGGCGTCGGCCAGGGACTTGAGGTCGGAGCTGCTGGGCGAGGCCAGGGTGGTGCCGCTGGGGATCACGGCGCCCACGACCTCGAACCCGTAGCGCTCGGCGAGGTAGCCGAAGACGTGGTGGTTGGTCACCAGGTTGCGCTTCTCCTCCGGGATCGCGGCGAACTCCTCGGCCATCCACGCGTCCAGCTCCTCCAGCTGCCCGGTGTAGGCCTCGGCGTTGGCGCGCACGGCCTCGGCGTCCACGCCGTCCACCTCGGCGACCACGTGCTCCGCGATCAGGTCGACCGCCCGGACGACCCGGTGCGGATCGGTCCAGAAGTGCGGGTCGGGCTCGCCCTCGTCCTCGTTGCCCGAGGCGGCCTCCCCGCCGGGGGAGAAGGCCAGGGGGTCGACCCGGGCGCCGACCTCCAGGGCGGGTATCCCGGCCTCCTCGGCGGCGGCGACGTTGCGCAGCACGCCCTCCTCCAGCCCGAGCCCGTTGTAGACCACGAGCGCCGCGTTCTCCACGAGCGCGGCCTCCCTCGCGGAGATGCCGAAGGAGTGGGGGTCGGCGTTGGGCTTCATCAGGACGGTGACCTCGGCCTCGTCCCCCACGACCGCCCGCGTGAGGTCGCCCAGGATGTTGGTGGTCACCACGATCCCCTCGTCCCCCTCCTCCGAGGGGGAGCAGGAGGCCGTGCCGAGGAGGGCGGCCCCGGCCAGGGCGGACGCGGTCGCGGCTCGCAGGAGCGCCTTCGGCGTCGTCACGGCGGTCACCATCCCGTCTCGACCATGAGGTGCGGCGTGATCCCCGGGTCGAGGGTCCGCGCCACGCGCAGGTCGTCGTTGTAGTCGATCTCGTGCACCACACCGCGTCCGGTGTCGTTGACGTAGGCGCGGCTGGTGTCCGCCCGGATGACCGGGGCGTGGGCGGTGTCCGTGCCGTCGAGCAGGTCGGCGGAGGCGAGCTCCTCGCCCGAGGCCGGGTCCAGGGAGTGCAGGGTCCCGTCTCCGGTCAGGGCCAGGACGGGGGCGCCCGCGCCGACGGCCGTCGCGGTCACGGCGCCCTCCAGCTCCAGCGGGGTCCACCCGGGCTCGGCCAGTTCCAGGACCCACAGGTCGCCGCCGGTCGAGACCGAGGCCAGGGTCGCCGAACCGGGGCGGTGCCCGAACTCCTCGACCCGCTCCCCGGAACCCCCGGGGTAGTCCACCACGCCGCCGGAGAACTCCCCGTCCTCCTCGGTGACGTGCAGGGCGCCCTCGGCGCAGCCGATGACCGCTCCGCGCCGGGTGACGGCCTGGCCGAGGGGATCGGTGCAGGTCGCGTCGAGCGTCGCGACGGGGGAGCCCTCCCGGTCGTGCACCGCGACCGCGCCTTCGGGGCCGCCCTCGGCCACCAGGAGGTGCTCGGCGAAGGGCAGGACCACCGCGGCGCCCTCGGGGACGGTCGCGGCCTCCTCGACCGACCCCTCCTCCAGCGCGGCCCGGTCGAGCACGGCGGCGCCGTCCGGTGCGGTGAGGGCGGTCAGGACGGTGTCGGAGGCCGCCCGGCCCGCGGCGAGGCCCTCCACCGTGCCCGCGAGCCCGACGCCGGTCCGGTAGTAGTGCTTGTGGTCTCCGTGGTCGACGGTCCACGACCCGCTGTCCACGACGATGGTCATCCGGTGATCGGATGAGTGAAGGTAGGCGAAGCGGCCGTCCCCGGCGATGCCGTCGAGGCCCTCCACGGGGTCGAGTTCCGTCGTCTCCTCGGTGATCAGGTCGAGCACCCGGACGTCTCCGCTGACGGGGTCGGCGACCACGAGGCGGGACTGGGGCTCGGCGGCCTCCTCGGCGCCCTCGACGTAGCCGTGCGGGACCTCCTCCTCGGGCTGTCGCTCCGCGGTGTCCTGCGCGGCGCCGCAGCCGGTCAGCAGGACCAGGGCGGACAGTCCGGCAGCGCCCAGCGCGCCGGTGCGGTGTTCACGCCTCATCTGTCATCGGCCTCTCCATCTGTACGGGGTGGTCAGGGGCGGTGTCGGGGGGCGAGTCGGAGGTCGGGTCGGGGGAGCCGCGCCCGCGGGAGCGCACGGCCGCCGCGAGCGCCGAGGCGAAGAAGAACGCGGTGGCCGTGGCGGCGATCGTGGCCCCGGCCGCCGTCTCCCAGTGCCAGGAGGCGAGCAGGCCGAGGAAGGTCGCGGCGCTGCCGAGCACGGCCGCGCCGAGCATGATCGCGGGGACGCTGCGCGCCCACAGGGCCGCCGCGGCCGGGGGCGCGATGAGCAGGCCGAACACCAGCAGCGTGCCGACCACGTGGAACGAGGCGACCACGGCCAGGGTGACCAGGCCGAGCAGGACGCCGTGGGCGACCCGGGGCGCCAGCCCCAGGGTGGCGGCCTTGCGCGGGTCGAAGGCCAGGGCGAGGAAGGCCCGGTGCCCCGCGACCGCGACGGCCAGCGCCGCGGCCAGCGCCAGCCCCAGGTGGACCAGGTCCTGTTCGCGCACCGCCAGGACGTCACCGAACAGGAAGCCCGTGAGGTCGACCGCGAAGGAGGACGAGTGCGAGACCAGGATCACGCCGAGTGAGAGCATCCCGACGAAGAGCAGTCCGATGCTCGTGTCCTGGGACAGCCGGGAGGAGCGGCCCAGCGCGGTGACGCCCGCGGCCATCGCCCCCGCGGCCAGGGCCGCGCCCAGCATGAGGTTCTGGCCCAGCAGGGAGGCCAGGGCCACTCCGGGCAGCATCCCGTGCGACATCGCGTCGCCGAGGAAGGCCATGCCGCGCAGCACCACCCAGGTCCCGGCGATGGCGCAGATGAGGGAGACCAGGATCCCTCCCCACAGCGCACGCTGCACGAACACGACCCCGAACGGGTCGAACAGAGCTTCCATAGTGGGACACTGTATAACGATAACCATTATCATTTGCACATCGGGGTGGGCGTGAGGAGCAGGATGAACCGGCTGGAACTGGACGGCGTGTACGCGGGGTACGGGCGCGGGGACGTCCTGCGGGGAATCGACGCGGTTGTCCCGCAGGGCGCGGTCACGGCGCTGGTCGGACCCAACGGGTCGGGCAAGTCCACGCTGCTCGGCCTTCTGGCGGGCACGGTCGCGGTCCGTCGTGGCGGGGTCCGGGCCTCGCGTCCGACCCGCCCCGCCTTCGTGGTCCAGCGCAGCGCGGTCCCCGACGCCCTGCCCGTCACGGTGCGCGAGGCCGTCTCGATGGGGAGGTGGGCCCACCGGGGGTTCTGGCGGCCGCTGACCCGGCGCGACCGTGCCGTGGTCGCGGAGTGCCTCGAACGCCTGGACGTCGCGGACCTGGCCGAGCGCCGCCTGGGGGAGCTCTCGGGAGGTCAGCGCCAGCGGGTGCTCATCGCCCAGGGCCTGGCGCAGGAGGCGGACCTGCTCCTGCTGGACGAGCCCTCGGCCGGGCTGGACCACCGTGCGCGCGAGTACGTGCGCCGCGTCCTGGAGCGGGCCCGCGCCGACGGGGTCACCGTCGTGCACGCCACCCACGCCCCCGACGAGGCGTTCGACGCCGACCACTGCCTCGTGCTGGCGGACGGTCGGATCGCGGCCGAGGGGCCGCCGGAGGAGGCCGCGCGGGCCTGGGAGGGGGCGCGGGGACCCTGGCTCCGTGAGCGGGACCGGGAGGGCGCGGCCGGGTAGCGGCGGGAAGGCGTCACCCCAGGCCGTGAGGGCATGGGGCGCGGGGACGCGGCCGTGTCCGGGGAGGAGCGGGGAGGAGGCCGCGCGGGTCTGGGAGGGGGCACGGGGCGGCGGACCCGACGGACGACGCCTTTCCTAGGCTGTCGGGGTGCTCGTACGGAACCGCTGGGTCGTCCTCTCGGTCAGCATGGTGGCGCAGGTGGCCAGTGTGTCGGCGATGTTCGGCGTGCCCGTCGTGCTGCCGCAGCTCAGGGACGCCTTCGGCGTCACCACGGCGCAGGCCGGGATGCTGGCCGGACTGCCCTCGCTCGGCCTGCTGCTCACGCTCCTGGTGTGGGGCCTGGTGATCGACCGGTTCGGCGAGCGGCCGACGATGGCGCTGAGCCTGGTGCTCACGGCGTGCGCGCTCGGCCTGCTCTGGGTGGTCTCGGGGCTGTGGGGAGCCGTCGTGGTCCTGCTGCTGGTGGGCGCGGTCGGCGGCCCGGTCAACGCGGCGAGCGGGCGGCTGGTGCTGTCCTGGTTCTCCGAAGGCGAACGCGGCCTGGCCATGGGCATCCGCCAGTCGGCGCTGCCCCTCGGCGTGGGCGTCTCCGCCCTGGTGCTGCCCTGGGCGGCCGGTGCCTGGGGGTTCGTCGGCGCGATGACGCTCCCGGCCGTGCTCGCGCTCCTCGCGGTCCCGTTCGTGCTGGCGATGCCCGCCTCCGCCCCCGGGCGGCCCGCGGCACCGGAGGCGGCCGGAGGCGCCGCGGGCGCGGACGCCGTCGCGCGCACCGGCTCCGCTGACGACACCGCGCACGCCGACGCCTCCACGGACGCTGACACCGCCGACATCGCGCACGCCGAGGACGACACCGCGCGGCCTACGGCGGGGTCGCCCTACCGGCACGGGCACATCTGGCGGGTGCACGGGGTGAGCATGCTGCTCGGCGTTCCGCAGATCGCGCTGATGACCTACGCCGTCATCTACCTGGTGCAGGAACAGGGGTGGAGCCCGCCCGCCGCGGGCGCGGTCGTCGCGGTGGCGCAGGTTCCCGGCGCGGCCGGGCGCCTGCTGCTGGGGGTCTGGTCCGACCGGACCGGAGACCGGATGCGCCCGGTGCGGTGGCTGGCGGTGGTCTCGGGGGTGTGCCTGGTGCTGCTGGCGGTGCTGCCGGGGATCTGGGCGTGGACGGCCGTGCCGCTGCTCCTGGCCTGCCTGGTCCTGACGATGTGGCACAACGGTCTGACCTTCACCGCTGTCGCCGAGGCGGCGGGGGCCTCCTGGGCGGGGCGGGCCCTGGCCGCGCAGAACTGGCTCCAGGCGGTCAGCACGACGCTGACCCCGGTGCTCATGGCCGCGGTGATCACCCTCGCGGGCCTGCCCCTCGTCTTCGCGGTGAGCGCGGTCTTCTCCGCCGCGGCCGTCGCCGTGGTCCCGGTGGCGCGGGGGCGTCGAGAGAAATGGGGCGTTTGACCGGTTCGTGTCCGCTGAGGGCTTGATCATGACGCATCCATCACATAAGTTCGCTTCCGGCACAGACGTTCGACATTCGTACGGTCACTCTCCGTGAGGAGGCTGCTCTCGACAGGGTGAAACGCCCCGCCCAGCCCGGTTCCCGGCAACCCCGGGAGGATCCCGGACCGGCAGGAGCGGCCCCGGCGTCCACGCCCCCACCGCGACAGGCAGAACACGAAGCGGGATCCATGACGCGCACCAGTCCCCTGACCTCGTTCCTCGACTACGAGAGGAGCATCGCGCCACCCGGCTACAGCCGGTGGCTCATCCCGCCCGCGGCTTTGGCGGTACACCTGTCCATCGGCCAGGTGTACGCGTTCAGCGTCTTCCGCAACCCGCTGGTCGAGCGGTTCGACACCTCGCTGACCGCGATCGGGATCATCTTCAGCATCGCCATCGTCATGCTCGGCCTGTCGGCCGCGTTCGGCGGCAAGTGGGTGGAGCGCAACGGCCCCCGCAAGGCGATGTTCGTCTCCGGCCTGTGCTGGTCGGGCGGTTTCGTGGTCGCCGCGCTCGGCGTGGCGACCGGCCAGCTCTGGCTGGTCTACCTCGGCTACGGCTTCCTCGGCGGGCTCGGCCTGGGCATCGGCTACATCTCACCGGTCTCCACCCTCATCAAGTGGTTCCCCGACCGGCCCGGCCTGGCCACGGGCATCGCGATCATGGGCTTCGGCGGCGGCGCGCTCATCGCCTCGCCGCTGTCCTCCGAGCTCCTCAGCCGCTACGCCGACACCCCCGCGGACGCCATCGCCCCCGCGTTCCTCACCCTGGGCGCCGTCTACTTCGTGGTCATGATGCTGGGCGCCTTCACCGTGCGCGTCCCCCCGCCGGGCTGGCGGCCCGCGGGGGCCCCGGCCGAGGAGCCGAAGGAGGCCTCCGCGGGCCGGTCCCCGGCCCTGGAGGGGGTGTCGGTGGAGACCGCCGTGCGCACCCCGCAGTTCTGGCTCCTGTGGACCGTGCTCTTCTGCAACGTCACCGCGGGCATCGGGATCCTGGAACAGGCCTCGCCCATGGTGCAGGAGTTCTTCACCGGGGTCGGCCCGGCCGAGGCGGCGGGCTACGTCGGTTTCCTCTCCCTGTGCAACATGCTCGGGCGGCTCGTGTGGTCCTCGGCCTCCGACGTGATCGGCCGCAAGCGCGTCTACATCGGCTACCTCGGCCTGGGCGGGCTCCTCTACCTGCTGATCGCCGTCGCGGGAACCAGTTCGATCGTGCTGTTCGTGGCGCTGACCGGCGTCATCCTGTCCTTCTACGGCGGCGGCTTCTCCACGGTGCCCGCCTACCTGAAGGACCTGTTCGGCACCTTCAACGTGGGCGCCATCCACGGCAGGATCCTCACCGCCTGGTCGTTGGCCGGGGTCGCCGGGCCGATGATCGTCAACGTCATCGCCGACGCCCAGCTGTCCGCCGGGCGCGACGGGGCGGAGCTCTACGGGCTCTCCCTCTACGTCATGGTCGGCGTCATGGCCGTGGGCTTCCTCGCGAACATGCTGGTCCGCCCCCTGCCCGAGCGGGTCCACCAGCGCGAACGGGAACGCGTCGCCGGGCGCGGCTGAGACCGAATCCGGGGGGCGGGACCGCGACCGGTCCCGCCCCCCGGACCGCACACACGACCCCCACCGGTCACCGAGCCCTCACCGGCCACCGAGGAACCGAGGAAAGGCCACACATGTCAGGCAACCGGACCACCAACGCCTCCACCGTCACCGCGATCCTGCTGTGGGTGCTCGTGCTCGCCGCCCTGGCCTACGGGGTGGCGCAGACCGCCGTGGACGCCGCGGCGCTCTTCGCCTCCTGAGGCACGCGACGCACCGGAGCCCGCCGACACCCCTCGTCGGCTCGTGCCCCACACCTGCGCCGCCACCTCGACGGTCCCTGCGCAGGGGGCGCCGCTCGGAGAGGCCCGTCCTGATCCGGGGAACCGGGCGGGCCCGGCTCCCCGGCACCCGGGCCGAGGGGGCGTCGGCCCCCGGCCCGGGTCAGGAGTCCGCGAGCAGGGCGTGGAAGTGCGCGAGCATGCGCCCGGCGTCCGCCTCCAGGCCCGTGAACAGCCCGAAGGCCTCGCTGGCCTGGAACACCGCCATCTCCCCGCCCGCCAGGGTCGGGCACCCCCTCTCCGTGGCCTGGCGCAGGAGTTCGGTGCGCAGCGGACGGTAGACGACGTCGGCCACCCACATCGACGGGCGCAGCAGACCGGCCGGGACCGGGGTGCCCGGGTGGTGCGCCATACCCGTCGGCGTCGCGTTGACCATGCCGTCCGCCGCCGCCAGAAGCGGGCCGAGCCGGTCGGTCCCGTCCGCCAGGCAGCGCGCCCCGGGGAAGTGCCCGCCCATCCGCGCGGCCAGGTCGCGGGCGCGGTCCACCCGCGTGTCGACCACGGCCACCTCCCGCGCGCCCGCGGCGAGCAGGGCGTAGACCACGGCCGCGCCCGCCCCGCCCGCGCCCAGCACCACGACGCGGTCCAGGGGCGCGCCGGGCAGCCCGCGCTCCAGGCAGCGTGCGAACGCCGACCAGTCGGTGTTGTGCCCGATGGCGGAGCCGGACCGGAACACCACCGTGTTCACCGCGCCCAGGGTGGCCGCCTCGGGGGTGAGGCCGTCCAGCGCGGGCAGCACCAGCTGTTTGCACGGGTGGGTGATGTTGAGGCCGTTGAAGCCCAGGTGGCGGGCGGAGGCCACCAGGCCGCCCACCGACTCCGGGGCCAGTCCCAGTTCCGCCAGGTCCACGGCCCGGTAGATCATGCGGTGCCCCAGCTCGGCGGCCTCGCGCTCGTGCATGGGCGGGGTCAGGGAGGGGCCCACGCCCGTGCCGATCAGCCCCACCAGGGAGGAACGGGCGCGCGCCCGCACCGGCTCGGCCGTCGCCGCGCTCATCGGCCCGCCTCCGCCCGCCGGTCAGCCGTGCGCAGGGCCTCCGCGCGCGGTGTCTCCGTGCGCTGGGCCTCCGCGCGCTGCGCCGCCATGCGCAGGGCGCTGTTGGCGGCGCCGTAGCCGCGGTACCCGCCTCCGCGCTGCACCACCTCCAGGAAGAGCCGCCCGTCCAGCATCGGCGTGTAGAAGTGCCAGAACTCGCCCTCCTCCGACCGGTCGTACAGGATGCCGAACTCGCGCATGAGTTCGAGGGCCACCGGCTCCAGGTCCGTGCGGCAGGCCAGGTCCGCGTAGTAGTTGTCGGGGATGCGCAGCGGCTCGGCGCCGCCCCGCCGCATCGCCCGCGCGACCGCGAACACGTCCTCGCACCCGAAGGCGACGTGCTGGGGCCCTCCCTGCGCGTCGTCGGGCCCCCGCCCCAGCAGCGGGGCGTTCAGGGCGATGCGCGGCGCCGCTCCGCCCCGGCTCAGCGCGCGGCTGCGCACCAGGCCGTCCGGAGCGGCCAGCTCGGTGCCGTCGTCGGGGTCCAGGCCCAGCACGGAGCGGTAGAACAGCGAGGCCTCGTCGAAGTGGTCCAGGTGCTGGAACAGCCCCACGTGGTCGATACCCGTCAGGGCGACCCCGCCGGACCCGTCCGGCCCGCGCACCGGAACGGAGAAGTCGGCCAGCCAGTCCTCCCCGTCGGCGGGCTCGCCCGGACAGAAGAACACCGAGGTCCCGTCGGGCGCGGCCACCGCGTGCAGGACCGACTCGGCCGGGTCGCGTCGCCGTGGCAGCGGCGGGGCCAGCAGCCGCTCGGCCCGCCGCATCGCGCCGTCGGCGTCGGCCACGTCGACGCCCAGGGCCGTCACCGCGGCGTCGTCGCTCCAGGTGTGCCCCAGCTGGGGGTCGGTGGCGTTGAGCAGGACGCGCGCGTGCCCGTTCTCCCACAGCTGCACCGGCTTGGAGCGGTGGTCGCGGGTGTGCGCGAAGCCCAGGCCCCGCAGGGCGTCGCGCACCCGCCGGGCCGCGTGCTCGGGTGCCGCGACCTCCACGAAGGCGTAGCCCCGGGTCCGCGCGGGGGAGGGCAGGCGCACCAGTTCCACCGCCGCGCCGTCCTCCCGGACCGGTCCCGGGACCGTGCCCGCGTCGCTTCCCCGGGCCGGGGAAGCACCCGAGCCGGTGCTGTCCTCCCGGGCGGGGGCCGGGCCGCCGTTTCCGCTTTCCGGAACGGTGACCGTGCCGTTCCCGGCGTTCGGGGACGGGTCCGGGACCCGCCGACCGACCTCGTCCTCCAGCACCGCCAGCGACCGCAGCGCGTCGGCGGCCGTGCGCCGTGGGTCCGAGGCCCGGAACACGTCGTTGAACACCTCCAGCGACAGCGGCCCGGTGTAGCCCGCCGCGAGCACGTGCCCGGTGAACTCCGTCAGGTCGAAGGCGCCCTGGCCGGGGAAGCACCGGTGGTGGCGGCTCCAGTGCAGCACGTCCATCGGCATCAGCGGCGCGTCCGCGAGCTGGAGGAAGAAGATCCTCTCGCCCGGGATCTCGCGGATGCCCGAGGGGTCGTGCCCCCGCGACAGGATGTGGAAGCTGTCCAGGCACACCCCGAGCCCGGGGTGGTCGGCCAGCCGGACCAGCCGCCAGGCGTGCCGGTAGTCGTTCACCCAGCGCCCCCATGCCAGGGCCTCGTAGGCGATGCGCACCCCGAAGGGCGCCGCCGCCTCGGCCAGGCGGCGCAGCTGCGCGGCCGAGCGCGCGTCGTCCCCGGTCGCGGCGGGCGCGACGCTGGAGCACACCAGGAGCACGTCCACGCCCAGCTCCACCATGAGGGCGAACTTGGCCTCGGCGCGCCTGAGGTTGCGCTCCAGTTGGGCCTCGTCCACCCCCTCGAAGTCGCGGAAGGGCTGGTAGAGGTCGATGGTCAGGGACAGCGAGTCGGCCAGGGCCCGGACCTCGCGGGGCGGCAGCGCCGACCCCACGAGGTCGTTCTCGAAGATCTCCACACCGTCGAACCCGGCCCGGGCCGCGGCTTCGAGCTTCTCCTCCAGGGTGCCGCTCAGTGACACGGTGGCTATGGAGCGCCGCATGGTCGTGCTCCCCCCTCCTCTTCCTCGTCTCCCGTACCTACTCGGTCTCCTGGAAGGACTCGTAGAGCGCGAGCTGCTCCCCGTCCAGGTTCTGCTCGAAGTGGTCCTGGACCCGGGTGCGGAAGGCCTCCACGTCCACGTCGTCGACGACCTCGATGGCACCCTCGGCCCGCCACTCCTCCAGGATCTGCTCCTCGGCCTCCTCGATGCAGGCCCGGTTCTCCGCGCGGACCTCGCTGACGGCCGCCTGGAGCACCTGACGCTGCTCCTCGGTGAGCGCGTCCCAGGTCTGCCCCGAGACCACGATCATCTGCGAGCCGACCTGGTGGCCGGTGAGGCTGACGTGGGACTGGACCTCGACGAAGTTGTCGCCCTGGATGGTCGGGATCGGGTTCTCCTGGCCGTCGGCGGTGCCCTGCTGGAGGGCGAGGTAGACCTCCTCGAAGGCCACGGTGGTCGGTTCGGCGCCCAGCGCCTCGGCGTTGGCCAGGTAGATGGGCGAGTCCGGGAAGCGCATCCGCAGGCCCTCCAGGTCCTCGGGCCGCCGGATGGGCTGGTTGGCGGTGAAGTGGCGGTCGCCGAAGTACCACACGTCCAGGATCCGGGCCCCGGTCGCCTCCGCGAAGCCGTCCCTGAGTTCCTGGGAGCCCTCGGAGTCGAAGTAGGAGAACAGGTGGTCGGCGTCGCGGAAGGCGTAGGCGGCGTCCAGGACGCCGATCGGCTCGTAGGCCGAGCCCAGTGCCGCGGAGCCCTGCACGTCCATGTCGATGTCGCCGGACATCACCGACGCGAAGGTCTCGGTGTTGTTGCCCAGCTGGCTGTTGGGGAAGGTCTCGACCGTGAACCCGGCGTCCGCGCCGTTCACGCGCTCGGCGACCAGGTCGATGCCGCAGCGGGTGTGCGGGTGGTCCTCGGGGTAGCTGTTGGCGAAGGTCAGGGTGGTCGCGTCGTCGTCGGAGCCGCCGGTGCCGCAGGCGGTCAGGGCGAGCGCCGCCGCGGGGAGCAGCGCCGTCCAGCGGGTGATGGTGCGCATGGGGTTCCCTCCTCGGGAGTGGGGTGTCAGGGGTGGCCGGGGTGGTCGGGCGCGGGCGGGCTGTCGCGGGCCCGGCGGGTGTCACAGGTCCAGGAGCCCGGGCAGGAACAGGACCAGGTCGGGGACCAGGGTCAGCAGCAGCAGGACCGCCACCAGCGGCAGCAGGAAGGGCGCGGTGCCGCGAAACACCTCGTGCATGGGGGTGCGGGTGGCCGAGCCGAGGACGAACAGCACGCCGCCGATCGGCGGCGTGAGCAGGCCGATCATGAGGCTGACGATGGTGACCACGCCGAAGTGGATGGGGTCGACCCCCACCTGGACGACGACGGGGAGCAGGACGGGGACCGTGATGACCAGCGCGGCGACGGGTTCGAGCACCGTTCCGACCAGGAGCAGGATCAGGGCCACCAGCAGGAGCAGGACGGTCGGGTTGTCGGTGAGACCCAGCAGCAGGGAGGCCACCTGCTGGGGCACCTGCTCGCGGGCGAGCACCCAGCCCAGCAGACCGGAGGCGGCCAGGATGATCGCGATGGAGGCGGCCGTGGTGGCGGTCTCCACACCGATGCGCCACAGCGCGCGCGGGCTCAGGGTGCGGTAGCACAGGCCCAGGACCAGGACGTAGGCGACGCCGACCGCCGCGGCCTCGGTGGGGGTGAACAGGCCGCTGAGGATGCCGCCGAGCAGCAGCACGGGGGTGCCCAGCGGGCCCAGGGCCCGCACGGTCGCGGTGCGCACCTCGCCCCGCCGCGCGCGCTGTCCCGCGAGTTCGGGTTTGTTGCGTGTCCACAGGAACACGGCCAGGGTCAGCCCGCTCGCCATGAGGAACGCGGGCACCACCGCGGCGGCGAACAGCCCGGCCGTGGAGACGGCGGCCACGGAGGCGTACACGATCGCCGGGATGCTGGGCGGCATGACGGGGCTGATCAGGCTGGTGGACGCGGTCAGCCCCAGGGTGAAGCGCCGGGGGTAGCCCGCCCTGTTCATCGCCGGGACCAGCATCTTGCCCATGCCCGCGACGTCGGCCAGGGCCGACCCGCTGATCCAGGAGAAGCCCACGCTCACACCGATGTTGACGTAGCCGAGGCTGCCGCGCACCCGGCCGAACAGCACCCGGGCGAAGCCGAAGAGCCGGTCGGCGATCCCGGTGTGGTTGGCGACCACCCCGAGCAGGATGAACAGCGGGACGGCCAGGAGGGGGAAGCTGTTGACCTCCTGGGCCGCCGTGCGCAGGCTCAGCCCGGTGGACTGCCCGCCGACCACCATGTAGGTCAGGCACGGACCCAGGATCGCGAAGGCGATGGGCACCCGCAGGACCAGCAGGACGAGGATGCCGAGGACGACCAGCAGCGCGCTCATCGCACCTCCTCCCCGGAGTCGGCGGCGCGGCCCTCGCGCTGCGGCGGTTCGGCGACCAGGAGGGCGTTGGCCAGGGCCCGCAGCGACATGAGCGCCAGACCGACGAGGGGGATCACGTAGGTCCAGGAGACGGGGATGCGCAGGGCCGGGGTCTGCTGGGGGGAGCCGCCGAAGACGAGTTCGACGGCCTCCAGGACGCACATCACGCCCACCGCGGCGACCACGAGGTTGGACAGGATCCACACCGCGCGCAGGGCGCGGCCGTCGAGCACGAAGTCCACGATCTTGAGGGTGATGTGCTCGTCGCGGCCCGTCAGGTAGCTGACCAGGGAGAACGCGAGCCACACCAGCCCGAGGCGGGCCAGTTCCCCGGTCCAGACCCAGCCGTCCACGGGCAGGTGGCGCTGGGTGGCCTGGAGGAGCATGAGGACGAGGATCATCGCGAGGAGCGCGACGCCGGTGACCAGTTCGGCGGTCTCCAGCCACCGCACCGGCGCGGGGCGGGAGGGGCGGGGAGGTCGGTCTTCGGGGGCGGGGGGTCTGTCTGCCATCGGTTCCACTCAACGGTCGGACGCTGTCGGCGCAGGTCAGAAAGCGTGACGGGGGTCACGTTCCTCGGTGTGGTGTGAACCCTAGGTTTCGCGTCCGAACAATGACAAGCGATTGCCAAAAGTTGTCAAAACGCGTAGAAGACTCCCATGAGCTCACCGAAGCGCACCACCATCTACGACGTGGCCCGGGAGGCGGGTGTGGCCGCCTCCACCGTCTCGCGGGCCCTGCGCAACCCGCGCCGCGTCAACACCGCCACGCGCGAGCACGTCCTGCGGGTCGCCGAACGCCTCGGCTACCGCCCCAGCCCCCTGGCGACCGCGCTCCAGTCCGGGCGGACCGCGACCGTGGCGATGCTGGTGCCCGACATCACCAACCCCCACTTCTTCGGCACCATCCGGGGCGCCGAGCGCCGCGCCTCCGCGGCCGGGATCACCTTCATCCTCAGCGACACCGAGGAGTCCGCCGACAACGAGCGCACCAAGATCGAGCACCTGGCGCGCTCGGTGGACGGGTTCATCCTCGCCGCCAGCCGCATGTCCGACGAGAGCATCCTGGAGCTGGCCGAGGAGCACAACCTGGCACTGGTCAACCGCGAGGTGCGCGGCCTGCCCAGCGCCGTGGTCGACACCCGGATCGGCAGTCGCCAGATCGTGGAGCACCTGGCCTCGCTGGGTCACCGTTCGCTGGTCTACCTGTCGGGTCCGCACCAGTCCTGGCTGGCGGGGGAGCGCTGGGAGGCGCTGCGCGAGGGCGCCGAGCGGCACGGGATCCGCGCCGTGCGCCTGGGCCCCTTCCCGCCCCGCCTGGTCGGCGGGGGCGCCGCGGCCGACGCCGTCCTGGTCACCGGGGCCACGGCCGTGGTGGCGCACAACGACCTGCTGGCGATCGGGGTCCTGCGCCGCCTGGCCGAGCGGGGCGTGGGCGTGCCGGAGCGGATCAGCGTGGTGGGCTACGACGACATCTTCGGGGCCGACTTCTGCGTGCCCTCGCTCACCACCCTGGCCGGGCCCCAGGACAAGGCGGGCCGCTCGGCCGTGGAACTGCTGCTGGAGAACCGGTCGCGCTCCACCGCCCGCACGACGCCCGACCGGCGGGTCATGCTCCCCTCGCACCTGGTCATCCGCGCCTCCTCCGGGCAGGCGCCCGGGTGAGGGAGCCGGGCCGCGGGACCCTCCCGGCGGCGTGACCGGCTCGGGACGGGGGAGCGGCCGTGGGCGGCGGGGCCCCGTCTCCGGGTGGATGGGGGCACCGCCCGGCCTGAGCGGTGAGCGGTCGTGGACGGCAGGCGACCGGCACGGCCGGGCCCGGTGTCAGGCTCCGTCCGCGCCCTCGCCCTTGGCCCAGGCGGTGACCAGCCTCTGGGCGTCGGGGCGGCGCGGCATGGCCACGAGGAGCAGGTCGTCCTCACGGATCCGGGTGTGCGCCGAGGGCATCAGCACCCGCTTGCCCCGCACGATCGTGGTGACCAGGCCGTGCGGCGGGTCCAGCTCCCCGAGCCGCCTGCCCACGATGTAGAGCCCCGGCGTCGCGCGCACCTCGATCAGCTCGGTGCCCAGGTCGCTGATCGGGACGTCCGCCGCCACGGGGTCGAGCGAGTGGCCGCCCCGGGTCAGCCCCAGCAGGCCCGCGGCGGCGCGGACGCTGGTGCCCTGCACCGCCGCGGAGACCAGCACGACGAAGAAGACGACGTTGAAGATCAGGGCGCCGTCCGGATACCCGGCCACGAAGGGGAACGTGGCCAGCACGATCGGCACGGCCCCGCGCAGCCCGGCCCAGCTGACGAAGACGATCTCCCGCCACGTGTAGTCGAACCACACCAGGCACAGCGCCACCGTCACCGGACGCGCCACCAGGACCAGGACGGCGCTGACGGCCAGTCCCGGGAGCGCCACCCCCGGCAGGTCGGAGGGGAAGACCAGCATGCCCAGCAACAGGAACAGTCCCACCTCGGCGGTGTTGGACAGCCCCTCGTGGAAGGTGCGGATGCCCCGCCGGTGCAGGGGCGCGCGGGCGCCCACGACCAGCCCGGTGACGTAGACCGCGAGGAAGCCCGAGGCGCCCGCCAGCGCCGCGGTGCCGTAGGAGGCCCCGGCCACGCCCAGCGCCAGCACCGGATAGACCCCGGCCGGGCCCAGGTTGACGCGGGTCAGCAGCCAGCTTCCGGCCAGCCCCGCCACGGCGCCCACGACCAGGCCCCCGACCAGCTGCATGAGGGCGAACAGCGCCCACTCGGCCGGTGACGGAGTGTCCTGCCAGGTGGCGATGAGGCCGATGGTGAGCAGGATGGCGATCGGGTCGTTGGCGCCGGACTCCACCTCCAGCAGGGAGGCGACCTTGCGGGGCAGCGGGGCCCTCCGTAGCATGGCGAACACCGCCGCGGCGTCGGTGGAGGCCACGACCGCGCCGATGAGCAGGGCGGTCAGGGGGCGCACGTCCAACAGCAGGTACGTGCCCGCCGTCAGGATCAGCGCCGTGCCCGCCACGGCCACGGTGGCCAGCCCGAACCCGGGAGCGGCGGCGCGCCGCAGGTCCCCGGGCTTGGTCGTCAGGCCGCCCTCGAAGAGGATGAGGATCAGTCCGACGGCTCCGCCGATCTGGGCGATCTCGGGGTCGTCCAGCCGGATCAACCCGAGCCCGTCGTCGGCGATGAGCATGCCCAGCGCCAGGAAGAGCAGCAGGCCGGGCAGCCGGATGCGGTTGGCGAAGCCCGCGGCCAGGATCGCCGCCACCAGCAGGAGCCCGGCCGCAAGGATCCACCCGTCGGCGGGCAGGTGCACTGCCATGGTTCCCCCGTCGTCGGCTCTGGGACGCGGTGGAGGGGGGAGTGCCGATGGCCGCCGGTGGTGAAGACGGCGCCGCACGGGCCCCCACCCGCGCCATCACCCGGTTCCTGGTGCCCCTGGACGGCACCGCCGGTGCGGCCGCCGCCCTCGGCCCCGCGCTGCGCGCCGCCCGCGTCCTGAGGGTCCCCCTGGAACTGCTGACCGTGCACGACCGCGTGCACGGTACGTGGGCCGAGGACGTCGACGCGGTCGCCGCGGGCCTGGACTACGACCGCGTCGAGGTCTCCATGGTCGGCTCCGGCTGGCCGGGGGACGTGATCGTCGACGCGGTCGCCGAGCAGCCCGGAACGGTCGTGTGCATGGCCACCCACAACCGGGACCGGTTCTCACGCCTGGTGGCGGGCAGCGTCACCGAACACGTACTGCGTCAGGCCGCTGCCCCGGTGCTCATGATAGGTCCCGGGTACCTGCGGGACGGGGGAGGCGGGGCCGGTGACCGCGCCCTCGTCTGCCTGGACGGCGGTTCCCGCGACACCGCCACCCTCGCCCTGGGGCGGGGGTGGGCCCGCCAGCTCGGACTGGAGGTGGAGCTGGTGCACGTGGCCCCGCCCGGCGGGGCGGCCGTGGCCGGGGCACGGCTGTCGGGGGCCGCGCGGAGGCTGGAGGCGGACGGCCTGGCGGTGCGGACGACCGTGCTGACCGGCGCCGACCCCGCGGGCGACATCACCGGGCTGCTCCACCGCCGCCCCGGCGCCCTGGCGGTGCTCGCCAGCCGCGCCCGGGTGGGGATTCCCAAGCTCGTCCTGGGCAGCGTCAGCTCGCGGATCCTCGCGGCCAGCCCCCGCCCCGTCCTCCTCACGCGCTCCTCCTGAGGTCCCCCCGCCCCCGGTGCGCTGATCGGAAACGTTGCCGGTGCGACGCGAGGGGGCCCGGTGCCTCAGCCGGTGGCCAGGGTCTGGCGGTAGTGCGCGATCAGCGCCTCGTCGGGACCGGCCTGCGTCCGCTCCGCGCGTCCGTCCAGCACGGCGGCGAGCGTGCGCAGGCACACGTCCCACCCGGCCGCGGTGTTGGCCGTCCAGGCCGGGTCGGCGACGGTGTTGGACAGGCGCAGCACGCACCCGTCGCCGTCCTCCTCCAGGGTCCAGCGCAGGTCCTCGCCGTCCCAGTGGAAGGCCAGGACGTGCGGCGGGGCGAACTCGGTGATCGGCGCGGTCCGCGGTTCCTCGCCGGGGAAGGTGAGCGTGAGCGCGCCGCCCTCGCGCGCGTCGATCGCCACCCGGCAGGGGAACCACCGGCTGAGCGCCTCGTCGGTGGTCAGCGCGGCCCAGACCGCCGACAGCGGGTGCGGGTAGCGGCGGGTGAAGTGCAGTACGGGTGCGCCGGGCGTGCTCGCGTCGACGCGGACCTCGGTGCTCATGGCTGCTGCCCCTCCTGTGGGTGCGTGGAGTCCAGGTACCCGCCCAGTTCGTCCAGCCGGTCCGTCCAGAACGCCCGGTAGGGGCGCAGCCAGTCGTCCAGGTCGCGCAGCGCCTCGGCGCGCAGGCGGTAGCGCCGCCCCTGCCGCTCGGCGGTCTCGGAGACCAGCCCGGCCGTGCGCAGCACGC
Source organism: Nocardiopsis deserti (assembly GCF_008638355.1). Classification (NCBI taxonomy): domain Bacteria; kingdom Bacillati; phylum Actinomycetota; class Actinomycetes; order Streptosporangiales; family Nocardiopsidaceae; genus Nocardiopsis; species Nocardiopsis deserti. The sequence continues at coordinate 87,805 of NZ_VWVS01000023.1, forward strand.
GCAGGTGTTTGGAGACGTTGGGCTGGCTCATGTCCAGCCCGGAGACCAGGTCCTTGACGAGCAGGCCCTCGCTGCGGCGCAGCGCGTCCAGGATGCGGCGCCTGCTGGGCTCGGCCAGGACGGCGAACAGATCGGGCATGCACTGAGTATGCCTAACTGGTTATATAACTGTCAAGGCATGAAGGAGGGTTGTGGGCTCCCCTTCCCGCTGAGGGGCGTCCTGGCCTACTGGGGGGTGGTGCCACCCCCCCAGCAGGCCGGAGGGCTGGCGACCCGGAGGGCCCGGGCCCCGCCGGGCACACCTGGCGGGGCCCGGGGCGGATTCAGCCGCTAGACAGTGTTTTTTGGGACCTCCGCTTCGCTTCGGCCCGTGTTCGGGCGCCCGAAGCACGGGAACCTTCGGTGTCTCCGGCGGGTTCGCTCGTGCCCACCCGTCGCCCGCCACCACCCTCAACGGACGCCTACGGCGCGGTTCTCCCACGGAAACCCGCCTCCACCACCTCCAGGACCCCGTGGGCGCCCGAACCAACCCCCACAAGCTGAGGCCGGTTCAAAAAAACAGGCCCTAGCCGCTCAGCTCCGGTTTGCCGAACAGCGCGGCGTAGCCGGAGGGGAGCTGGCTGAGGATGTGGTTGAGCTGGCCCCCGGTGACCCGGCGGGAGACGGTGGTGAGCACGGCGCTGGCGTCCCACTCGGCGGTCCGGGGTCGGGCTCCGGTGGCGGCGCCCACCCGGGTGAGGAACTCCTCCACGCCGAAGGACTCCGCCTCCAGCAGTTCGCCCTGCTGGATCGCCTCGCCCAGTTCGTCGGGCAGCTGCGCGACCAGGTGTTCCGCGCCGTTCGCCTGGAGCCGGGGCGCCAGCACGCCCAGTACCGCGCGGCTGACCTGCTCGGCCTCGTCGCGGTCGGCGTACTCACCCAGCTCGCGGACCTCGTTCAAAAACTCGTCGTAGTGCATCTCGACCTCCACGTGGTGGCGGATGTCCGGGTCCCCTGCCCGCTCCCCGGCGGGGGCAACCACCGGGGAACGGGCCAGGTCCGTGCAGGCCAGGGGCCTCGGAGGAGGTCAGGCCTCCGTGGGGTGGACGGCCCGGTCCCCCTTCGCCGGACCCGGTGCGGGCGGGACGTACAGGTCGGTGGCCTCGTGGCCCACCCTGCGCGCGGTCAGGGCCGCGGGCACCATGGCCAGCAGCGCGAGCAGGGCCAGGCCGACGCCGACCCACAGCGGGGCGCGCAGCCCGAAGGCGTCGATGCCCATGCCGCCGATCCAGGAGCCGACGACCACGCCCATGGTGATGAACGAGGAGTGCACGGTGTTGACCAGGGCACGCGGGTTCCCGGCGCGCTGGACGCGGGTGATCATCGCGGGGTTCAGCGTGATGCCCACCAGGCCGATGCCCGCCATCGCCAGCAGGGCGGGGACCGGCAGTTCGGCGAAGAGGGCGAAGACGCCCAGGAAGACCGTGTTGAGCGCCAGGCCGGCCACGATGACGGTCACGGTGTGGGACATGGCCAGACGGCCGACCACGATGTTGCCGACGACTGTCGCCCCGCCGTAGCCCAGGAGCAGCAGCGGCACGATGTCGCGGGAGAAGCCGGTGACCTCGGTGAGGATCGGCGTGAAGTAGGAGAACGCCGCGAAGGTGGCGCCGATGACGAGCGTGGAGGTGGCCATGACCGTCCACAGGCGCGGGCGGCGGAACACCTCCAGCTCGGAGCGCAGGGCCCCGGCCTCCTCGGGCCTCTCCAGGCGCGGCAGGGCGAGCATGGTGGCCACGGCCACGACCACGGTCAGCACCCCGACGGCGGCGAAGGCGGTGCGCCAGCCGAACTGGCCGCCGACGAGCGTGGACAGCGGCAGGCCGAGCAGGGTGCCCACCATGAGGCCCTGGAGGGCCAGACCGGTGGCGCGCCCGCGCAGGTGCGGCGCGGTGACCTGGGCGACCGCCGACAGGGCGACTCCGAAGAACGCGCCGGAGGCCGCGCCGGTGACCACGCGGGCCGCGAGCATGGGCCAGTAGGAGGTGGAGAGGGCGGCCAGTGCGTTGCCGACGAAGAAGACGGCGAACAGCACCATCAGCGCGTGGTTCGTGCGCAACCGGAGCACCGACAGGGTCGCCAGCGGGCCGCCGAGTGCCATCGCCAGCGCGAACGCGGTGATGAGGTAGCCGATCTGCGGGATGGTGGCCCCAAGATCCTCGGACATCTGCGGCATGAGTCCGCCGACGAGCAGTTCGCTGGTGACCATGGCGAAGATGCCGAGCGCCATGAGGTGGACGGACTTGGGCATGGGGGTTTCCTTCCAGGTTTTGAATCGATCAGACCAAAACTGGGGCGCGCGGGGAGACGCCCGGCGGGCACACGGCAGTGCCGCTGCGGGAGCGGAGGGCCCGCGCGGGCACGCGGGTCCGGGGTGGTCGGGGTGGTCGGGGTGGTCGGGACGAGCCGGGGCTCGGGGGAGTGCGGGGGCGGACAGGTCAGGGGTCGGAGCGGACCGGGGAGCGGGCGGGCCCGGGGGCGGGACGGGGAGGGCGCTGGGGAGCGCGGGTCAGGGCCGGAGCGCCTCGATTCCGGTCGAGGCGACGCCCTCCAGCACCGTGCGCCCGGCGCCCGACTGGGCCGCGACCCTCATCCCGGAGATGAGCGAGACCACGTACCAGGCCAGGTCGCCGGGGTCGCGGTCGGCGGCGATCGAGCCGTCGAGCTGGCCGTCCATGACGGTCAGGCGCAGTGAGGACAGGCGTTTGTGCAGGTCGGCCTCCACCACCTGGGCGATTCCCGGGTTGCGTGAGGCGATCGTGGTGATGGTGTTGACGGTGAAGCAGCCTGCTCCGCGTCCGCTCTCCCGGTTGGCCGTCTCGTCGGCCACGATCACGGCGAGCAGAGACCCGATCCGGTCCAGCCCGCTGCCCTCCGCGGAGTCCAGCACGGTTCCCTGGCGGGCGGTCATGGTGGTGACGTAGTGGGAGAGCGCCCGGCGGAACAGGTGCTCCTTGGAGTGGAAGGTGTTGTAGAGACTGCTGCGGGTCAGCCCGGTCGCCTGGCACAGGTCGGCCGTGGAGGTCCCGTCGAAGCCCTTGGCCCTGAACGCCTCGTAGGCGGCCCGGATCACGTGCTCCTCATCGAACTGGCGTGGTCTGCCCATGCTCCAGACGGTACCACTTTATGGACCGATCGACACAAAAAATCGAGGGCGTAACCGGGGTGCCGACCGAGGCCGCGGAAGTGGTAGTCAGGGGCGCGGGCGCTGGACCCGCGCCCGGCGGGCGCCGTCCGGAGCGGTCCCCCGCGGCGCCGGAGACCCGTTCGGCGCCGCCCACCAGCGCAGAGGGAGAACCACGGCATGGAACACAGCCCCGTCACGCGGGTCCGGTTGGGCAGGTCGTCGGTGACGCTCAGCCCCCTCGGGCTGGGCACCGCCCCGCTCGGCAACAGCGGTTACCAGGAGGTGGACGAGGAGGCCGCGGCCGCGACGGTCCTGGCGGCGTGGGAGGCGGGCGTGCGCTACTTCGACACCGCCCCCCACTACGGCCTGGGCCTGGCCGAGCGCCGCCTGGGCCGTGCCCTGGCCGGTCTGCCCCGCGAGCAGTACGTGGTCTCGACCAAGGTCGGCCGCCTGTTGGAACCCACCCCGCACCGGGCCGGGCGGCTGGACGACCAGGGATTCGCCGTCCCCGCCGCGTACGGGCGGCGGTGGGACTTCAGCGCCGACGGGGTGCGCCGCTCCCTGGAGCGGAGCCTGGAGCGGCTGGGCCTGGACCGGGTGGACGTGGTGCTCCTGCACGACCCCGACCACCACTGGGAGCAGGCGGTCGGGGAGGCCTATCCGGCCCTGCGCGAGCTGCGCGACCAGGGCGTGGTCGGCGCGATCGGCGCGGGCATGAACCAGGCGCGCATGCTGGAGCGCTTCGCCGTGGAGACCGACGTGGACGTCGTGCTGCTCGCGGGGAGGTACACGCTGCTGGACCAGGGCGCGGCGGCCACGATGCTCCCGGCCTGTCTGCGCGCGGGGGTGTCGGTGATCGCGGCCGGGGTGTTCAACAGTGGGATCCTGGCCGTGGACGAGCCCTCCGCCGACGCCACCTACGACTACGCGGCCGCCCCCGGCCCGCTGCGCGACCGGGCGCTGCGGATCGCCGCGGTGGCCCGCCGCCACGGCGTGAGCCTGCCCCGGGCGGCGATGGCCTTCTGCGCGCGCCACCCGGCGGTGGCCGGGGTCCTGGTGGGGGCCCGCTCGGCCGGGGAGATCACGCACGACGCCGAGCTCCTGGCGGCCCCGGTCCCCGAGGCCCTGTGGGCGGACCTGGAGGCCGAGGGGCTGCTGGTCCCCGGAACCGCGCCCTGAGCCCGGACGCCGGTACCCGCCGTGCGGACGGACACGAGGACCGCCTTCCGCGCGGGCGGGTTCCGCGGCGTCGTAGCGTTCGGCCTCCCCGGCGCTTCGGGGTCTCCCGCCGTGCGGGGCCTCCGTCGTAGGGTGGCCGTGCGGACCGCGGCCGCGGTCCGCACGGCGAACCGAGGGGAGCACCACGTGCGCCTGGTCTGGGTACTCGACACCAACGACCTCCACGCCGCCGCCGAATTCTGGTGCGCCGCACTCGGCTTCGAGCGCGAGGAGGGACAGCACCCGGTCTACCGCTCCTTCGCGAGAGTGCCACCGGCTTCAGCCGGTGGGTGAATCGCCCGTCACGAAACGTCACACCCCCGCGCTAGGGTCGATCCAGACTAGCCAAGGGAGGTGACACATCAAGCGCGAACGCGGCCACAAAGCCCGCCTCTATCCCACCAAGGAACAGCTCTCCGGGCTGGAGACCCAGGGGCATGCCGCCCGCGCTCTGTGGAATCTCCTGCACGCGTGGTGGACCATGTCCTCGCAGAACCGGCGGGTGTCCCTCACCGACGCCGATGCCGCGATTCGTCAGGCCCGCAAGGACCTGCCCTGGTTGGCGGCCCTTCCCGCACAGGCCGGGCAGCAGGTGTTGAAGACCTACTTCCGGGCGTGGCGGAACTGCTGGGCGGGCCGGGCCGGGCCGCCCGCCTTCAAGGCCCGGCTGCGCACCCGGATGTGCGTCGACATCCCCCAGGGCCGGGACCTGAACATTCAGCGCCTCACCCGCCGTTGGGGGATCGTGCAGATCCCCAAGGTCGGTGTGGTCCGGTTTAGGTGGACCAAGAACCTGCCCGTGGGCAAACACGCCGACGCCGCCAACCGCGTCACCGGGGCGCGGTTGGTGCGGGAGGCCCACGGCTGGCACGTGGTGCTGCGCCTGCGCACCGACGTGAAGGAACCGGCCCCGCACACCGGCCCGGGGGTGGGCATCGACCGGGGCATCGCCCAGCCGCTCGCCCTGTCCGATGGCACCTTCCGTGAACACGGCCCGTGGCTGTCCCCGGGCGAGCAGGAGCGTCTGCGCCGGTTGGAGCACAAAGCCGCCCGCCAGAGGCGGCAGCGCACACCCGGACAGCCGTCTTCGAACCGGCTGCGGCGCACCTATGACCAGATCGCCAGGGTGCGCGCGAAAGCCAAGCGCCGCGCCCTGGACTGGCAGCACAAGGTCACACACACCCTGGCCCAGGAGTTCGGCGTGGTGGGGGTCGAGGACCTGCACATCACCAGCATGGTCCGCTCGGCCCGGGGAACGGTGGACGCCCCGGGCACCAACGTGGCGCAAAAGCGCGGGTTGAACCGGGCCATCGCCACTCAGGCGTGGGGGCGCACCATCACGTTGTTGGCGTACAAGCTCGCCGATAGGGGCGGACACCTGGTGCGGGTACCCGCCCCGAACACCTCGCGGCGCTGCTCGCGGTGCCAGACCATCACCGAGGGCAGCCGCGAGTCGCGGGACCGGTTCGTGTGCAAGGCACCCGGATGCGGGCACATCGCGCACGCCGACACCAACGCCGCGTGCAACATCGAGCACGCGGTCAAGCAGCAAGCGCCCCAGGACATTGTGGGTGCCAGGACGTGGAGCCCTCGCCGTCAGGCGGGCTGTGAAGCGTAGACCACCAGCGGCGGACGGGTTCCGTTAGCTGGATTCTCCCGCCTTCAGGCGGGAGAGGATGTCAAGAGGAGGACGGCCACCTGCTGGCGGTGATGGCCGACCCCGAGGGCAACGAGTTCTGCGTGGTCCAGCGCCTCGACGGCACACTGGGCGGGTAGCGCGGAACCGGTCCCGGTGCGGTTGCAGGACGCCTGACGAGCCGGTCCGCGCGGAGGTTCGTCCGACGTCCGGGCCCGGGTCAGGACGGCTCCTGCGCCCGGTCCGCACCGCCCGAGCCGCCAGCTTGGTCCGCGTCGTCCACGCCGTCCGCGTCGCCCGCCCGCTCCGACCCGTCCGCGCGACGCGGGCGCATGCCGACGGCGGCGAGCACGGCCAGACTGGCGGCGACGGCGGCGCACACGTAGCCGACGGCGGTGAAGGCGTCCCCGAAGGCCTCCCGTGCGGCGGCGACGACCTCTCCGGCCGTTCCCGACGGCAGTCCCGCGGCCGCTTCCAGGGCCGAACCGATGTCCTCCCTGGCCGCGGTGAGGACGTCGTGCGGCAGCCCGACGGGCAGCAGCCCCTCCACCCGCAGCCGGTAGAGGGCGGACACCAGGCTGCCCGTGGCCGCGATGCCCAGTGCCACACCGAGTTCGCCGCTGGTCTCGGACAGGGCCGCGGCCGACCCCGAACGCTCCTCGGGCGCGGAGGAGACCACCAGGTCGGTGGTCAGCACGGTCGTCGGACTCAGTCCGAGCACGGCCAGGGACCCGCCCGCCACCAGCGCCCACAGCGGCCCCTGCACGTCCACCTGCGCCAGGAGCAGGTACCCGGCCAGGGAGAGCAGCGCGCCGCCGGCGATCACCGCGGGCGGACCCCAGCGCCCGGCCAGGGCGGGCGCGGCGAGGGAGCCGGCGATCGCGGACAGTGCGACGGGCACGGTCAGCAACCCCGCCCGCAGCGGGGACAGTCCGGCGGCCGACTGGAGGAACTGCGGCACGAGGAAGTTCACCGCGGTGACGGCGAAGACGCCCACCACCAGCAGGGCGAGGGCGGTGCGAAAGGTCCGGGACCGGAACAGCACGGGATCCACCAGCGGTGTCGCCAGGGTCCTCTGCCTGCGGGCGAACACCACGCCCAGGGCCAGACCGGCGGCGAGCACGGAGACGGCCACCGCGTCGGGCCCGGAGACGACCATCTCCTTGAGGCCGTAGACCACGCCGAGCATCGCCGCGACGGACAGCACCACGCTCACCGCGTCGGTCCGGGCCGCGGAGGGGTCTCGGCTCTCGGGCAGCAGTACCGGCCCGAGCAGGGCCAGGACGAGCATGAACGGCACGGCCACGAGGAACACCGCCCCCCACCAGAACGCCTCCAGCAGTGCGCCGCCTACGAGCGGCCCCAGAGCGACGCCCACCGAGAAGGTCGTCATCCACACCGCGACCGCGGTCGTGCGCTGGCGACCGTCCCGGAACATCGTCCGGATGAGCCCGAGCGTGGACGGCATCAGGGTGGCACCGGCGGCGCCGAGGGCGGCGCGCGCGGCGATGAGCATCGTGGGGGAGTCCGCCAGGGCCGCCCACACCGAGGCGGCGGCGAACACGACGGAGCCGATGAGCAGCAGCCGTCTGCGGCCGATGCGGTCACCGACCGAGCCCATCGTGACGAGCAGACCGGCGATGGCGAAGCCGTAGACGTCCATGGCCCACAACCACTGGGTCGGACTGGGATCCAGGTCGGCGCCGATGTGCGGTCCGGCAAGGAACAGGATGCTCGCGTCGACGGCCAGTACGAACAGCGGAAGGGTGAGCAGACCGAGCCCGAGCCACTGGCGGGGTCCGGCGCGCGGGGGTACGTCCGTGGCCATGGTTGTTCCCGTCTCTCATTTCGATACGATACGGTTCGGATCGGATATTAGACATGAAGGAGAGATGACGTCAATGGCTCAGCGCTCCGGCGGAGGCGGGCGTCCCCGTGACACGCACATCGACGCGGCGGTCCTCGACGCGGTCTCCGATGTCCTGGAGGAGGGCGGTTACCGGGGACTGGCGATCGAGCAGGTCGCCAGGCGGGCACAGGTGAGCAAGGCGGCCGTCTACCGGCGCTGGCCCAACCGGCAGCTGCTCGTGCTCGCCGAACTGGAGCGGCGCATGGGGCGGGTGGAGCCGCCGCGCACCGGCTGCACCCTGTGCGACCTGGATGAGGCCCTGTCGCTGTTCGCGCGGACCTTCACCTGTATGGGGCCGGAGTTCTTCAGCCCACTGCTCGCCGACTGCTCGGGTGACGCCGAACTGCACCGCAGGTTCATGGACACGCTCTTCACGCCTCCCCGCGCGGCGGTGCGCGACACCCTCGAACGGGCGCGTGATCGGGGTGACTTGCGGGACGACGTCGACCTCACGCTGGCGGTCGACACCCTGGCCTCCCTGGTCCACTACCGGCTGCTCTTCGGGCACGCGCCGGTGGACGGCACGGAGATCGGCCGCGCGGTCATGACCCTCCTGCGAGGGCTGGCCCGCGACTTCACCACGTTGGAGGCAGAGGCGGCCGGACACGCCTCGGCGGGGCACGGCGGGGAGGGGACCGGCGAATAGCGGGGCACCGGTGCGGGAGCGATCCGGAACCGGACGGCCTGGGGAAGGCCCGCTCGGAGAGGGACGCGCCGCGCCGTGGCGTTCCCGGCCACGAAGGCGGCCCCGGCGCGTCCTGCCCGCACCCTGCCCGCACCCTGCCCGCGCCATGTGTGCGCCGGAATCGCCGGGGTAGCGCTCACCACACGGCCCGCGCGCACCGCTGAACCGCGCGGACGCGGGCCTTCGCGCCACAGGGTTTGGCGCCGCGACCGGGGTGAGGTGACACACGTGTTTCGGGACCGGCGAGAGGCGGGCGAGCGGCTGGCCCGCGCGGTGGCGGAGCGGGCGGGACCGCGCCCGCGCGTGCTGGCCCTGCCGCGGGGCGGTGTTCCCGTGGCCAGGCCCGTCGCCGAGGCCTTGGGCGTGCCGCTGGACGTCGTGGTCGTGCGCAAGATCGGTGCCCCGGCAAGCCCGGAGACGGCGATCGGGGCGACCACGGCCGAGGGGCCTCCGCTGTTCGACCAGAGGGCGCTGGACCTGCTGGGCATTCCCGAGGGGCGCCTGGCCGACATGGTCGGGGCCGAACAGGCCGAGGCGCGGCGCAGGCTGCTGGCCTACCGCGGGGAGGACCCCGAGCCCGAGGTCGGCGGATACGACGTCGTGGTGGTCGACGACGGGCTGGCCACCGGGCTGAGCGCCCGGGCGGCGCTGACCTCGGTGCTCGCCCGGCGCCCCGCGTCCCTGACGCTGGCCGCTCCCGTGGGCGCGCCCGACGCCGTGCGCGCGCTCTCCGACGTCTGCGACCGGGTCGTCTGCCTGGAGACGCCGCCGGACTTCGGCGCGGTCAGCCTCTGGTACGAGAGATTTCCCCAGGTCACCGACGACGAGGTCCGCGGCCTGCTGGTGAGGCTTCCCCGGGGACCCGGCGACTCCGGTGGCCCCGAAGGACCCGGCGGTTCCCACAGTCCCGGCGGCGGCCCTCCCGGCCGTCCCTGACCGCCACCGGCCGCCGTGCACGCGGCGGACGACACCGGGTCGGAGCACCGCACGGGAGCCCGGCCCCCACGAAGGGAGACCACCATGACCGCCGTCGACGTGACGGTACGTACGCCGGACGCGGGGCTCGACGGGCGGCTGACCGTGTTCCCCGGTGCGACCGCGGTCGTGGCCTTCGCGCACGGCAGCGGAAGCTCACGCCACAGCCCGCGCAACCGGGCCGTCGCCGAGGAGCTCAACCGGATCGGGGTCGCCACGCTCCTGCTCGACCTGCTCACCCCCGAGGAGGAACGCGCCGACAGCGCGACCGGGCGGCAGCGCTTCGACATCGACCTGCTCACCCGGCGGCTCACCGGCACCGTGGACTGGCTGGCCACGCACGAGGACACCGCGGGGACGCCCATCGGCCTGTTCGGCGCCAGCACCGGCGCCGCCGCCGCGCTGAGGACCGCCGCCGAGCGCCCGGACCTGGTCGCCGCGGTGGTCTCGCGCGGCGGCCGCCCCGACCTCGCGGGCACGGAGGCGCTCCAGGTCGTGCGCGCCCCGACGCTGCTCATCGTCGGCGGCGCGGACACCGAGGTCCTGCGGCTCAACGAGGACGCGGCCGACCGGCTCAGCGCCCCGCACCGGATCCACGTCGTCCCCCGCGCCACCCACCTGTTCGAGGAACCGGGTGCGCTGGAGGAGGTGGCCGACGCCGCCTCCGGCTGGTTCGCGGGCATCCTGGGCGAGGTGGAGAGATGAGCCCCGGGACCGGCCCGGACGCCCTCCTGCGGCTGACCGGCCCGAGGTCGCTGGACCCGGTTCTGGAGCGGATCGGCGACGCGCGCTACGTGCTGTTGGGCGAGGCCTCGCACGGCACCGCCGAGTTCTACCGCTGGCGCGCGGAACTGACCCGGCGGCTGGTCGACGAGGCCGGTTTCTCCTTCGTCGCTGTGGAGGGCGACTGGCCGGACTTCCAGGAGCTGCACTGCGGTGTCGTGGGCGCGCCGGGTGCGCCCGAGGACCCCAAGGAGATCCTGGAGGGCTTCCGCAGGTGGCCGCAGTGGATGTGGGCCAACACCGAGGTGCTGGAGTTCGCCCGGTGGCTGCGCGGGCGCAACCTGCGGTCCGCGCCGGAGCGGCGCGCGGGGTTCTTCGGCCTGGACGTCTACAGCCTGTGGGAGTCGCTGTACGCGGTGCTGGGATGGCTGCGCGAGAACATGCCCGAGCAGGTGGGACCGGCCCTGAGGGCCTACCGCTGCTTCCAGCCCTACGGCGAGGACCCCCAGGCCTACGCCCGGGCCACACGGCTGGTGCCCGAGAACTGCGAGGCGGAGGTCGTGCGGCTGCTGGCCGAACTGCGCCGGAGGGCAGGGAGGGCCTCGTCCGCCGAGAGCCTGGCCGACTTCGCCGCGCGCCAGAACGCCGAGGTGCTCGCGGGTGCCGAGCAGTACTACCGGGCGCTGGTGCGCGGAGGCCCCGAGTCGTGGAACGTCCGCGACCGCCACATGGCCGACACGCTCGACCGGCTCATGGAGCACCACGGGCCCGGCGCCAAGGCCGTCGTATGGGAGCACAACACCCACGTCGGCGACGCGCGCGCCACCGACATGGCCGCAGCAGGCATGGTCAACGTGGGCCAGCTGGTGCGCGAGCGACACGGGGCCGAGGACGCGGTCCTCGTCGGCTTCGGCACCTACGAGGGCCGGGTCACGGCCGCACGGGCGTGGGGCGAGACCCCCGAGCCCATGCCGGTTCCCGCGGCGCGCCACGGGAGCGTGGAGGCCCGGCTGCACCAGTCGTTCGAGGGGGAGACGGGCCTGCTGGTCCTGACAGGGGACGGGGCGGTCGATCCGTTCGCGGGCGAGGTTCTGCCGCACCGCGCCGTCGGCGTCATCTACCACCCCGGGCGCGACGGGCTGCGCAACTACGTCCCGACCGTGCTGGGGGAGCGCTACGACGCCTTCGTGTTCGTCGACCGCACCCGCGCGCTCACGCCCCTGCACGAGGTCGAGGAGGACTCGGGCGAGGAGGAGACCTGGCCCAGCGGCCAGTGACGCGGACCGGCTGCCCCTGACGTGTGCGCGGATTCCATGCGTGTGCACGGATTCCGGTCATGTGCGCGGACCCCAGCCGTGTGCGCGGTTTCCGTCTGTGTGCACGGATCCTGACCGTGCGCCTGGAACCGAACGGGGACCCGGTGAGCGGGACCGGACGTCCCTGCCGTCCGGATTCCGTCCGCTGCTAGGTTGTCCGCGACATGACGGACGGTGCGGCCGTGCGGACACGGCGCCGCCGTCTCCGGCGCGCGGCCCCGAGGCCAGGGAGAGCAGTGGACGGGGCAGGGGCGCCGGATCGGCGCCGACGTGTGAGGAACACCCTGGCGTGGACCGAGGCGGGGCTGCTCGCGGGCGCCCTGCTCCTGGCGGCCGCCACGGTGGTCCGGAACTGGGGAGGGCGTGAGGACGGCCTGTTGGAGGAGACCGGCGGCTGGTGGGTCCCGGGGGCGGCCGTCGCCGGGCTGGCCCTGTTCTACGGCATCCGCTGGAACCTGACGCGTTCCCGCCGCCTCGACGACGAGCCCGAGGGCCGGGCGTACGTCGTCTGGCTCGCCCTGGCCGCCCTCGGCGGCGTGTACCCGGCTATCGCGGGCTTCCCGCGCGACTCCTTCCCGGCCACCGCAGAGACGGCCTGGCACTACGACCGTTCCTGAACAGTGGTCAGAAGTGACCCCGGGGGTCACGCTGGCACCGCACCCATCCCGAACGGTGCTGGATGGGCTGGGTCACCGCGTTCCTGCCGCGTCCGGCGACGTGCATCGTGTGCGCGCTCCGTGGCGGGTGGGCGGTTTCCCTCACGTCCGGAACTACCTGGTGCGGCCTGGGCGGTCCGATGCCCCGCACCATCACTCCGGTGGTGTGGGGGCGGTGCCGTCCGTCGCCGGACCGGGTGGCTCTGGGCGCGCCTGCCGACCGCGATGCTGGCCGCATCGTGCCGGGAGACCTTCCTGCGTTTGGTGGTCAGGGGTTGTTGCCAGTGCTGGGCACCCCACCTTGATGTATACGCGGGGTCCACGGCGATGACCGCCACCCCCAGGGTCTGGGCCATCGACACCAGCCGGGACCGCAACCGAGCCGTGGGAAAACCACTGATCAGCCGCCGAAACTTCTTACGCCGTCCGTGCTTCTCCCGGGTCTTCTCGCGAGCAAAGTCCAGGTCCTCCACCGCGATGGCCCGCACACCGCTCGCGGTGGCCCAGCGCAGCAGCCGGGACAGGGCGTGGCGTACCTGGGCGTCCCGGTGGGAGGCGCTGCCGGACAGGTCGAACTCAAAGCGGTGTGGGTTCCCGACCGGGTTGCCGTGCACGTCGAGCCGCCAGGCGGCCAGGTGGTCGGCGTTGGCGTCCACCCCGATCACCCCGTGGGCCAGCGCCGCTTGCATAGGCAGGGCAGGCACCGCCTGTGGGGTCCAGGACGCGCTCACATACCACCGGCCCCGATCCGCATCCAGGTGGAGGCGGTGGGCCACCGCCCTGTCGGCCTCGACCCGGTCGGCCCACTCGGCGCCCCGGTGGGCGAAGGCCACCCGGACCGAGAGCACGTACCGACCGTGCGCGGCGTTGGCCAGATATGCCAGTGGAGCGGGCAGCCTGATCGAGACCTGCCCCTCAGGGGTGATACGGATCGTCTCGTTGCCGTACCGTTTGCCGGACTCACCATCAGCTTGGAGGAAGGAGCGTGCGGCCTCCCACCGGGCCCGCCACTCGGCCTCGGTCAGCTGCGCCCGGTCCAGGTGGTGACGGCTGTTCAGTAACCGCTTGCCGCCACGCACCACAGGGACCCGCCCCGCCTCCCAATCGGCCACCGCCACCGCATAGCGATGCTCCAGGGCGGCCAGGCGTCGGGACTTGGCGTGCCACTCCCGCCGACAGGAGTACCCGCCCGGGACACCCTGGGTGCCCGGGGTTCTGAGGGGTTGGGAGAGCCGGTGGCGCAGGTGTCGATCCCGGTCTGGAGGCGGTGCAGGTGGGCGAGCTGGCTGCGGCGGGCCAGTGCCCACTGCTCGTTCGAGGCCCTGGTGATCGCCCCCGCCCACCGCGAGGACGAGACAGCGGTCAGCCCCCGTTTGCGGGCCGCCCAGGAGTCCTTACCGTGGCCGCTGCCGTCCGCGCACCGGGCGGCCAGGTCCGTGGAGGCGAGCGAGCCCAGATGGGCGCCCACGGCCCGCAGTACCGCCTCGTCCTCAGGAGTGAGGCCCTTGAGCCGGTCACGCACGCTCACCCCGGTCGGTGCGGGGGCCAGGAACGGGTTGGCGATCGACCGCAACCGCCGCGTGCCGGTACCTGCCATCTCGCCTTGCCTCCTGACCCTGCCGGTTTCGTCGCTGTGTTCGAGATGACCGTAGCCAGGACCGGGGGCGCTTGTCCGGAGAATCAGCGAACTTGTCGGACAGACTTTCCTGGGCGGGCCCTCCGGGGCCAGCGCCCGCGGCCCGGTATCCGGTTCGGGCGCCCTGCCGGATGCGATACAGTTTCACCTGTTGGCGGCGCTGGGAACGGCGTCCGCTCAGCGGACGGGACGTAGCGCAGTTTGGTAGCGCACTTGACTGGGGGTCAAGGGGTCGTGGGTTCAAATCCCGCCGTCCCGACAGAGAAGTAGCAGGTCAGCGAGGGGTCCACTGGATGGTGGGCCTCTTTCTGCGTTCCAGGTGGGGTGGAAGTGGGGCTGTAACCGGGAGATGCGGGCCGTCAGCCCACGTCGTTGAGGATGTCGTCCATGGCCTTGGCCGCGAAGCGGCGCACCGGCCTCAGCTGGCGGCGGTAGACGCGTTCGGTGGTGTCGGTGCCGTCGTGTCCGACCAAGAGCGAGATCTCCTCGATGCTCACGCCGTGGTTCGACAGCTGCGACACGAACCTGTGCCGCAGCTCGCGCGCGGTCCAGTCCTTGTCGTTGAGTCCTGCCTTTCTGATGATCCTTCTCAGGTCCCGTAGGACGTTGTGGCGATCCAGCGGTGTCCTGGCATGTACCGGCTTCGGTGGAGCCGTGTTTCCGGATTCTCAGGCCACGGTGCTCGGTAGTCTCTTCTCGAAGCTCTACGGGTGTCAGCCAGCCGATCGCCGAATGCCGACGTTGCCGGTTGTGGAAGATCTCCAGGTACTCGAAGATCGCGTTGGCCAACTCCAGACGAGTCCGCCACCTGCGCCGATCCAGCAACTCGACCTGCATGCGCGACCAGAACGACTCGATGACGGCATTGTCGTAGCAGTCCCCGATCGATCCCATCGAGGGCACCAGCCCGGACTCCTTGGCCTGCACGCCATGGTCCGAGTGAATCACCGTCCCGGGGCCGGTTCACGGTCATCGATGGCCATCCCGAGCGCGTTCGTGGTCAACGCCGCGGTGGGTGAGGAATCGATCGCCCACCCGACCACACGCCGCGAGCACACGTCCAGCACCACCGCGCAGTACACCTTGCCCTCCCGGGTGGGATGCTCGGTGATATCGGTGACCCACAGCTGGTCCAGGCCCTGGCGAGCGAACCGGCGGTCCACCAGGTCGGCTGAGACCAGGTCCGGACGCGCACGCCGCCACTTCGGACGGCCGGCGATCCCCTTGATGCCGGCCCGGGACATCAACATCGCCACCGTCCCGTGCCAGGTCCGCATCCCTCGCCTGAGGGTGAGTTCGGCGTGCACACGCCGCACCCCGTAGACGCCGTTGGACGCGGCGTGGATCTGGCGGATGGTGTCGGTGAGCAGCACATGCCGGATGGAGCGGGCCGAAGGTCCGCGGTCGCGCCAGGCGTAGAACCCCGACTCGGACACCCCCAGGACCCGGACGGCGACCTGGACCGGATGGCCCTCGGCGGCCATCACCGCGATCGCCTCGAACCGTCTTTTGGGGGCACCACCTTCCCCAGCAGCTCGCTGGCCCGGCGGTGGATGGCCAGTTCGGCCTCCAGCTCGGCGATGCGCTTGTTGGCTACGGCCAGCTCGGTCTTCTCGGTGCTGGTCAGGCCCGGAGCCAGGCCTTGGTCGATGCGGTCCTGGCGTCGCCAGGCGTAGATCGTCTCGGTGCTGATGTCCAGATCGCGTGCCACGTCCGCGACGCTGCGTCCGGCCTGGACCAGGTCCAGGACCTTGCGGCGGAACTCGGCGGGGTATCCACGACGTCCCACGATGCCCTCCTTCAAGGGTCACGTGGTCCCAGGATCCAGAAAACCGACTCCAAAAAACGCAGGACACACCACCACTCCGCCGCGTCCGTAGGCCGCCTTGTCTCAGCGAGGATCCGAGACAGGTCTCCTCTTCTCATAGGGGTCGGGCGGGTCGTCGATGGCCTCCACCTCCTCGACGCGGAAGCGGTGGTCGCGCACGTCCATCAGGTCGCCTTCGGGCTCGACCCAGGTTCCGCGCACGACCCACCAGCTGTTCTTCTCCGGCTCTGGGAACTCCGCGGGGTGCTCGACGACCAGCACGCGGTTGACGACCGTGTCGGCGGCGCAACAGGTCATCTGGAGACGGGCCAGGTACCAGCCCTCCGTCTCCTCGCCCGGCACGGCGAAACCGGTGAGTTCGATGGTGCGGTCCGCCATCGTACGTTCCTCGTCGGTCCACGCCCAGACCACGAAGTCCTGCATCTCCATCGCCACCGGAGAGTCCGGGTCTGAGGAGTTCAGGTCGTCCAACGGCCGCCCGCCGCCGACGTCGCGGGGAGGCCCCTCGGCCACGGTGCTCTGGGCCGTGTAGGCCCCCAGAGCGGGCGGCGCGATCACGAACACCGACAACACGGGCGCCAGGAGCAGCCAGGCCGTCCGTGGAGCACGAAAGTGGTCGTGACCATGGCCGTCATCGTGATCCCGCTCGGTCAGGCTCGGCCCGCGCACGGCCGCGCGCGCTTCGAAGACGACCAGCATGAGCCCCAGCGCCACCAGGATCGCGCCGGCCACGACGAGGAACGGCTGGAACCACCCCTGGACGTAGTTGAGGTAGAGGCCGGTGGGCAGCGTGCCGATAAGCGAGGCGCCGAGCAGGATCAGCATCAGCCCTTGGGCGAGGCGGTTCACAGGAGTATCTCTCCGACCAGGAAGGTGAAGACGAGGGTGGTCGCGAGTGTGAGCGGCACGAAGCGCCGGACGAAGGCCCATCCGAACGTGCCCGCCTGGAGCGCGATGAGCTTGAGGTCGACCATCGGGCCGACCACCAGGAAGGCGAGCTTCGCCACGGGGGAGAACTCGGTGAAGCTGATCGCCACGAACGCATCCGCCTCAGAGCAGATCGACAACAGGATCGCCAGCAGCGTCAGGGTCAGCACGGACACGATCGGCCGGTCCGCCACGGCCGAGATCCACTCGCGCGGAACGACCACGTTCAACGTGGCCGCAGCGAGTCCGCCCACGATGAGAAAGCCGCCCGCGTGCACGATGTCGTGCACCATCGACTCCCCGAACTCCTTCCATCGGGGACCGGAGCCGGTGCGTTGACCACCGAACGGGGGGATCCAGTCGGCGCGGCCGACCCGGGCCCACACCCAACCGACAACCACGGCGGCGGCCAGGGAGGCGACGAACCGGGCCACGACCATCTCGGGCTGTCCGGCGAAGGCGACGGCCGTGGCGATCAGGACCACGGGGTTGATCGCCGGGGCGGAGAGCAGGAAGGTCAGGGCGACCGCGGGGGCGACGCCGCTCCTCATCAACCCCCGGGCCACCGGCACCGACGCGCACTCGCAGCCGGGGAGGACGGCTCCCGCCAGTCCGGCGACCGGGACGGCGGCTGCGCTGTTGGTCGGGAGGGCCCTGCGGTAAAACGAGGCGGGGACGAAAGTGGTGATGGCCGCCGAGAGCACGACACCGAACACGAGGAACGGTATCGCCTGAAGGCTGATCGCGGTGAAGATCGTGGCCCAGGCCAGGAACGCCTCGTGGGTCAGTTCCTCCGACAGCCACGCATGTCCGAGGGCGATCCCGGTGAGCAGGAGACCGAAGGACCACAGGGTCACGGCCCGGCGGGGCCCCCGGGGGCGTCCCCAGTCAGGAGGCGGAACGTCGTCCTGGGAATCCCAGTCGCCGGCCAGAGACGATCCCAGAGTGGGGGGACCGGGAACGGGGGGCCTGGGCGTTCTCTCGGGCACGTCAGCTCTCCGATGGGGCGGTGAAATGTTCGTGGGGGTAACGGGCCGGGCCCCGTCACCGGTGAACGCGTTCGGCAGGGGGCGATCCGTGCATGCCTGGCGCTCCCGAAGAGGCCCGGAGCGGGTTCACGGTGGCGGGAGTTTAGAGCTTCGCGCGACAAGGCTTCGGCGCGGGCCCAGAACACGCAGACAAACTAACGTCCATTGATTCGTTGCAGCAACCCGGCAGGTCGCGCCTCGGGTGTGCAGGGGCGCGCCGCACCACCGCCGAACGAACGGGCGGCCGCACCGCACGAGCGTCCGGCCGCCGACCCCCGCACTCGCCGCCTCCGCGCGGAACGGGCGTCGCACGGGTGTCCGACCAGGAGGTTCGTGCCCGGCCTCCAAAGACGCCCCCGAACGACGAGGTGCCCGACCACCGGTACAGTGCCTCTCATGAGGAACGGCATCGGTACCACACGCCTGAGCACCATCGCGGTGCTCCTGGGTGCTCTCGTACTGATGTCCCTCGCCTGCTCCCTGGTGAACTCCGCAGATGCGTCGGCCCCGGCCGCATCGGCGGCCCCACAGTCCGCCGTGTACGCCACCTCGGCGTCCGACACGGCGGAGTCCGGCTCCGGCGAGGCGCAGGAGTCCCACCCCTGTGGGGTTCCACAGAGCCAGCCCTCCGCCGCGTCGGGTCCGCTGCTCGGAGCGCTCACCGTCCTTCCCCTGCTCGAACTGTTCGGGCCACCCACGACGGACACCTCACCCAACCCGGTCACCGAAGTCCTCCCTGTCCGCCACGGGGACGGGCTGCTGACCTTCCTGTGCGTGCAACGGGTGTAGGCCACGGCCGCGCACGGGGCTTCGTGCCCCGCGCGCACACCACCAGAGCCGCTTGAGGCGGCTTCCCCTTTCCCGCGCCGTGACCACGGGGCCGCACACCACAGTCTGCTGCGGCCCGGCAGGAGCAACACCCGTGAACAAGAACCTGACCATCAGCCTGTCCATTCTGGCCGTCCTGACCATCGTGCTGACCTTCGCCGCGTGCACGTCCTTCGGCTCCTCGTCCGATCCGGGGGCGGACGAAGCCTCCGGACCCCGACCCGACTCGCCTCCCACCGCTTCGGCCGAACTCCTGGTCCGCGAGGACAGTCGATACCTCGATGACGTCGAGGACGCGCAGGTCACCGTGGTGGAGTTCCTCGACTTCGAGTGTGAGGCCTGCCGCGCCCAGTTCCCCGTCATGGAGCAGGTCCGCGAGGACTACGAGGGCCGCATCGACTTCGTCGTCCGCTACTTCCCGCTCCCCGGCCACGCCAACTCCCGCCCGGCGGCCTCCGCTGTGGAAGCGGCCGCACAGCAGGGCGCGCTGGAGGAGATGTACGTCCGGATGTACGAGACCCAGGCTGAGTGGGGCGAGTCCCGGGAGGACCGCAGCGGGGTGTTCGTCGGCTTCGCCGAGGACCTCGGCCTGGACATGGACGAGTTCACCGCCGCCATGGAATCGGATGAGGTCGCCGCCCGGATTCAGGCCGACTTCGACGACGGCGTCGCCCTGGGTGTGCAGGGGACCCCGACGATCTTCGTCAACGGGGTCCAGACCCCGAGCATGCCCTCCTACGAGACGCTCGCCGCGCTGATCGACGCGGAGCTGGCCGAATGACCGCCGCCGGCACCACCGGTGCCGTTCCCGCGGCATCCACGGAGCCTTTGGGTGCCGGGGTCACCGTCGTCTCCCGATCCCTGCCCTGGCTGCTGGCCCTGGGCGGGGCGGTCGGGCTGCTCGCCGCCACCGCCCTGCTGGTCGAAAAGATCCGTGTCCTGGCCGACCCCGGCCACGTGCCCTCGTGCAGCATCAACCCCGTGCTCTCCTGCGGCACGGTGATGTCCACGCCGCAGGCGGAGGCGTTCGGCATCCCCAATCCGATCCTGGGTGTCGTCGGGTTCTCGGTGGTGACCACCGTGGGCGTCGCCCTGCTGGCAGGGGCCCGCCTCCCGCGCTGGTTCCACCTGGGGCTGTGGGCGGGGACGGTGTTCGGCGCCGGGTTCGTGCACTGGTTGATCTTCCAGAGCCTGTACCGCATCAGTGCGCTGTGCCCTTACTGCATGGTGGTGTGGGCGGTGACGGTGCCGATCTTCTGGTACGCCACGCTGCACGCCCTCCGCAGCGGCCATCTCCCCGTTCCAGCCGCCCTGCGCCGACCCGTGGAGACGATGATCCGCTACCACAGCACGCTCCTGTGCCTGTGGGTCCTCGTTCTGGTCGTGGCGATCGCCCAGGCGTTCTGGACCTACTGGACCACCCTGCTCTAAGCACCCGCGGCCGCCCGCTCCGTTCCACACCCCTCTCCGGCTCATGCGCCCCCGGGGTGGGCGGTCGCATGCCCTGACCCACCTCTCCCGCTTCCCAGGATCTCCGCAGACGACCGTGGAGGAACCGTGCCCTCGCCGGCTTTCGGCCTTCGGAGTCCGTCGTGGACCACGACACGAACGTGGACCACGGGATGTCCGGCCCCATGTGGACGCCGAGCGCCCCGCCCAGGCCCGAAGGGTTGCTCATCCTGCTGTACGGACTGGGCGTGGTGCCCCTGTGGCGACGGTGAATGGGCTGGCCGAACGCCGACCGTCGTGAACACCTCATCGAAAGGAAGGAACCTCATGATGTGCCCGTCTCCAGACCCGGCCACGGAGTCCTGCGGACTCCCGGCGATGCCACCACCCACCGCGCGAAAGCGTGATTCCGGCGCTCCGGTCCACCGGCCCCGGAACAGGCGGGCCGCCGCAGCGACAATGCTGGCTGCCGGACTCGCCCTGACCGGCTGCTCCGGCGGCGCTTCCTCCGAAGCCGACACCGCAGACGCCGCCTCTGACACCGCAGACGGGAACGCGACCGTCTTCACCGCCGATGAACGCACCGACGCACCCGAGATCACCGGCACCACCCTGGACGGAGAGGAAGTCTCTCTGACCGACTATGACGGACGCGTTCTCGTCCTCAACATCTGGGCGAGCTGGTGCGGTCCCTGCCGGGCGGAGCAACCGGTCCTGGACGAGGTGCGCGCCGAGTACCTGGGCCTCGGTGTGGACTTCCTGGGCGTCAACACCAAGGACGACGAGACCGCGGCCCGCGCCTACACCAGTGCCCAAGAGGTCGCCTACCCCAGCCTGTACGACCAGCCCGGCGAGATCACCCAGCTCTTCCGCGACACCGTCCCGCCGAGAGCCATCCCCAGCACGCTGGTCATCGACCCCGAAGGCCGCATCGCCGCCCGAGTCATCGGCGCCACCACCTACGGCCAGCTCACCGGCCTCCTGGACCCGCTCGTCATCGAGTACGGACTCGGTGACCCCGAGCAGCGTCCTCGTGTGGCCGAGCAGGAGATCGCGTCCCCGAGCCCGACCGCGAGCCCCGTCGAGGGAGGTGACCGGTGATGGATCTGATCGGCTCCACCATCCTCAGCGGCTCACTGCTCCTGGCGGCCCCTCTGGCCCTGGCCGCCGGGCTGGTCTCCTTCCTGTCTCCCTGTGTGCTGCCCCTCGTCCCGGGATACCTGTCCTACGTCTCGGGACTGAGCGGATCCGAAGTGCGCCGCCGCAGAGTCACCCCTTCCGACGCCAGCGGCTCCATCATCGAGGAGATCGACCAGGACCTGGCGCGGAACCGCCGCACGATGGTGCTCGGCAGCCTGCTCTTCGTGGCGGGGTTCTCTCTCGTGTTCGTGTCCGTCGGCGGCTTCGTCGGCTGGCTCGGCGATCTGTTCATCGACTACACCGAGCCCATCACCCGAGTCCTCGGCGCGCTGACGATCGTCCTCGGGCTGGCCTTCATGGGGCTGCTCCCGGGTATGGGACGCGAGTTCCGGTTCCACCACGTACCCAAAGCGGGGCTCGCCGGAGCGCCGCTGCTCGGCGTCCTCTTCGGCCTGGGCTGGACTCCGTGCATCGGCCCGACCCTGGCGGCGGTCCAGTCCCTGGCGTTCACCGAGGGAGGTGTCGGGCGGGGCATGTTCCTGTCCCTGTTCTACTGCCTGGGGCTGGGGATACCCTTCATCCTGGCGTCAGCGCTCTACCGGCGTGCGCTCACCGCGTTCACGTGGCTCAGGCGGCACACGCGAACGATCATGGTGGTCGGAGGCGCGATGCTGGTCCTGATCGGCCTGGCCATGGTCACGGGGCTGTGGACCGACCTGACGGTCATCTCCCAGGGATGGACCGCCGGCTTCCGGACGGTGATCTGACATGGCGCCGCACTCCTCAGCCCCGCCGCGGAGCGAAACCTCCCCGGCCGGGCCCGGAACCGGCATCGGCCTGCCCGGGTGGGCGCGGTGGACCTGGCGCACGCTCACCTCCATGCGCACCGTCCTGATCCTGCTCTTCCTCCTGGTCCTGGGGGCGATACCCGGATCGATCCTGCCCCAGAACGTCGTCAGCCCCTCCCGACGTCGTCCCGCCATCGAGGCGGGGCTCGTGCGCGACTGCGGGGCCCTCGGAAAGGCTCGGAGAACCTGGACCAGTTCGGTCCCCGGAGGGTGCTCGGCCAGGGTGGCGAAGACCAGCGGCGCCAGGGGCGTGTGCCCGCCGTCGGGGACGGGGAAGGCGGACATGTCGACGGGGTGGCCCTGGACACGAAGCAGAGACAGCCGAACCCTCGCCCACGGGACTCTCCTGCGTGGACGTTCTCGATGCGTTCGCGGACCTTCCGTCGAAGCTCTCGCCTCGGCGCCGCCTCTCTTCATCGGGGTTCGCGTCGCAGGGGATGCGGCGGTGGTCGCAGAAGGTACCCGGACCGCTCCGCCGCCGGGAGCGTCCGACGGCGGAGCGTGGAGACCCGGGCCCCGACCGGGTCATATCAGGAGGTAGACGACCCCGCCAAGCGTGACCACGCCGACGGTGAGGACCACGCCCAAGGCGATCTTCGCCGCGCGGTCGCCCTCGGGGGTGGGGTCCTCGTCCAGAGGGGTGCAGCATCCGTCACTCATCGTCGTTCCTTCGTTTCGCTGGAGAGGGTCAGGCGTCCCAACATGGGGACGAAACGGCCGGTGCGCGCGGCGTAGGCGCGGTAGGCGGTGCCGTGCGTGCGCAGCAGGTACGGTTCCTCGATCAGGCGCACCTGCACCTGGACCCCAGCGACCAGCACCAGAAGCGCTGCGGGGGACAGGGCGCCGGGCAGTGCCAGAGCCATGCCGACGAGCAGGACGGCCATGCCGGTGAAGACGGGGTTGCGCACGAGCGCGAAGAGCCCGCCGGTGACCAGCGCGGTGTGTTCGCCCTCCTGGACCCCGATCCGCCAGGAATCGCTCATGCCCGCCTGGGCGGCCAGGACCAGCAGCAGCCCGGTGGCCATGACCCCGATGCCCGACCACCCGACCAGGGGCGAGGCGGCGGAGGAACCGGTGGCGATCGCCGTGACGGGCGCCGCCAGCCCCAGGAGCCAGGCCAGGACGAACAGGACCGTTCCCCACCAGGGTGGGGTGAATGCCCTGGTCTCGGGGCGACGGAACCGGGTGTCGCCGGTGGCGCGCCAGGCCAGGAAGGTGCGCACGCCGAACACCAGCACCAGCCCGGTCAGGTAGAGCAGGAGCGCGGTGGCGCTCATGGGCGCTCCCGGACCCGCTCGGCCTGCGCGCTTGAGGAAGCGGAGGCGGGTGCGGCGGCGCGGGTGCGGCGGCCGGCGCGGACGCCGTTGGCGATGACCAGGACCTCGGCCAGCTCGTGGGTGAGGATGACCGCCGCTAGGCCCAGCACGCCGAACGCGGACAGCGGGATGAGGACCAGCAGAATGGCCCCCGACAGCAGCAGGCTCTGGAGCATGATCCGCCGGGTGCGGCGGGCGTGGGCCAGGGCCCGGGGCAGTGCCCGCAGGTCCTCGCCCATGAGGGCGACGTCGGCGGTCTCGATCGCGACGTCGGTGCCCATGGCGCCCATGGCCACCCCGGTGTCGGCGGTGGCCAGGGCGGGGGCGTCGTTGACACCGTCGCCGACCATCGCCACCGGCCCGTGGTGACGCAGACCGGTGACCAGGGCCGACTTGTCCTCGGGGCGCAGGTCGGCATGGACCTCGTCGACGCCGACCCGGGCCGCCAGGGCACGGGCGGTGCGCTCGTTGTCGCCGGTGAGCATCACGGTGCG
>NZ_VWVS01000024.1:0-109527 GCF_008638355.1 Nocardiopsis deserti
GCTTTTCCGCCGAAGGCGTCTGCGTTTCCGCTTTGTTGTGTCTTTACTTTATCAGGTGTTCCGCGCCCCGCCAAATCGGCGGTTTGTGGTGTTCCTGGTCGGGGTAAAGCCCGTTTCCCGTTTCGCTTCCGTGTTTCCTTGGAAGCGCCTCCCGAAGCCTAGCCGACTCGGAGCAGTGCTCGAACCGACTCGGTTGAGAGGAAGAAGGGGTATCCGGCACGCCCGCGGATATCCGCGTTCGTTTCGCTCGGAAGGGGTGTCGTAGCCCCTCGCGGCCCTGGGCCGTTCGGAGGCGACTCGGAGTACATTACCCGCGGCCCCGGGGCCTGGCAACTCAAAGGAGGCGTGTCCTGGGTCACACTAGTTCAGTAGTGTGCCGGAACCGGTTCCCGGAGCGGCGTACAGCCACTCCACCTCCAGCTCGACAGCCGCGACGGTGGCCGGCGGGTAGGCCGCCGGGCTCCCCAGGAAGGCACCGGCCAGCTGGGCCACCGTCGGGTTGTGCGCGACGACCAGGACCGTCCTCGCGTCGGGATCCACCTGGTTCACCAGCTCCAGGAGTGTGTCCACCCCCGCCGAGTACGCCGCCTCGGAGTAGTCCACCTCCGGGCGGGCCCCCGGTTCCATCGCCCCGAGCACACCGTCCAGCGTCTGCCGTGTGCGTCTGGCCGCGGAGCAGATGACGTGGTCGGGCACGTACCCCCGCTCGGCGAGCAGGCGGCCGACCGTCTCGGCCTGGCTCCGGCCCCGGTCGGTGAGAGCGCGCTCGAAGTCCTCGAACCCGTTCTCGGCCTGGGCGTGCCGCATCAGCAGCAGCCTCCGCGCGCCGCTCACGGGGACACCGCCGTCGCGACGATGGAGAGGGCCACGATGAACGCCACCATGACACCCACGATGACGAACAGTCCCTTCATCCCGGACACCGGGAACCACCCCTTCGCTCGCTCGGCTGTGCTCCCAGGTTAGGCCCCGACCGAACACGGACGCGGCCGCCCGGGGGATACCCGGGCGGCCGCGGGGACCGGTGCTTCCCCTACTTCCCGTCTCCGGCGCGGGCCTCCTCCTTGTGGTCGTCCGCACCGTCGTCGGCCGTGTCCTCACGGGCACCGCCGTCTCCGGCCGGGGAGACCTCCCCCTGGGGTGAGGCGCCGCCGGTCTCGGGGGCGCCCTTGGGCGCGGACCGGCCGCCGGTCTCGGCGAGGTCGGTCTCGGTGCCTCCCCCGCGGCGCTTGGACCACAGGACCGCGCCGACGAGCACGGCGACGGCCGCCACCGCGATCCCCGCCCGCAGGACGACGTTGTCGGCGTAGATCACCACGCTGGGCGCGACGATCAGGGCGACGAGGTTCATCACCTTGAGCAGGGGGTTGATGGCGGGACCGGCGGTGTCCTTGAAGGGGTCGCCGACCGTGTCGCCGATGACCGTGGCGGCGTGGGCCTCCGAGCCCTTGCCGCCGTGGTGGCCGTCCTCGACGAGCTTCTTGGCGTTGTCCCAGGCGCCGCCCGAGTTGGAGAGGAAGACGGCCATGAGCACACCGGCGGCGATGGCACCGCCCAGGAACGCGCCCAGCGGGGCGTAGCCGAGGGCGAAGCCGACCGCGATCGGCGCGAGGACGGCCAGCAGGCCCGGGGTGACCAGCTCCCGCAGGGAGTCCTTGGTGCAGATGTCGACCACCCGCGCGTACTCGGGCTTCTCCGTGCCGTCCATGATCCCCGGTCGGGTGCGGAACTGCTCGCGCACCTCCATGACCACCCGGCCCGCGGCCCGGCCGACCGCCATGATGGCGAGCCCGGAGAAGAAGAACACCACGCTGGCGCCGATGATGACGCCGACGAGCACGTCGGGCTGGTCCAGTGAGAGCGAGAACGCCTCGTCGGCGTCACCGAGCTGGGCCTGCACGGAGGTGCGGAAGGCGCCGAAGAGCGCGGTCGCGGCCAGGACCGCGGTCGCGATCGCGATGCCCTTGGTGATGGCCTTGGTGGTGTTGCCGACGGCGTCGAGCCCGGTGAGGATCTCCGCGCCCCGGCCCTCCACGTCCCCGGACATCTCCGCGATGCCCTGGGCGTTGTCGGCGACGGGGCCGAAGGTGTCCATCGCCACGATGATGCCGACGGTGGTGAGCAGGCCGGTTCCGGCGAGGGCGACGGCGAACAGGCTGAGGGTGATGGAGCCGCCTCCGAGCAGGAACGCGGCGTAGACCGCTCCGGCGATGAGGAGGGCGGAGTAGACGGCCGACTCCAGGCCGACGGAGATGCCGGAGAGGATGACGGTCGCCGCGCCGGTCTCGGAACTGTCGCCGATATCGCGGACGGGGCGCCGGTCGGTCTCGGTGAAGTAGCCGGTGAGCAGCTGGATGGCCGCGGCGAGCACGAGGCCGATGAGGACCGCCACGACCGCGATGATCCTCGGGTCCGGGTTGGTCCCGGCCTCCTCGATCTCGGCCAGGACCTGCGGGCTGACACCGGAGAGCTGGTCGAAGCTGGAGGGCAGGTACCAGAAGGCGGTGCCGATGACGAGCACGGCGGAGATCGCCGCGGAGATGAAGAACCCGCGGTTGATGGCCGACATCGCCGTCTTGTCCCTGGCGCGGGGGGCGACCAGGAAGATGCCGACGATGGCGGTGAGCACGCCGATCATGGGAACCAGGAGCGGGAACACCAGCCCCTCGGTGCCGAAGGCGACGCGGCCGAGGATCAGCGAGGCGACCAGCACGACCGCGTAGGACTCGAACAGGTCCGCGGCCATACCGGCGCAGTCACCCACGTTGTCGCCGACGTTGTCGGCGATGGTGGCGGCGTTGCGGGGGTCGTCCTCGGGGATGCCCTGCTCGACCTTGCCGACGAGGTCGGCGCCGACGTCGGCGGCCTTGGTGAAGATGCCGCCGCCCACACGCATGAACATGGCGAGGAGGGCCGCGCCGAAGCCGAAGCCCTCCAGGACGATGGGGGCGTCGCCCCGGTAGAGGAGGACGACGACGGCCGCGCCGAACAGGCCGAGGCCGACGGTGATCATGCCCGCCACGCCGCCGGTGCGGAAGGCGATGCGCATGGCGGTGCGGTTGGAGGCGTCGTCACCGCCCCGGGCGGCGGCGGCGACCCGCACGTTGCCGCGCACGGCGAGCCACATGCCGATGAAGCCGGTCGCCGCCGACAGCAGGGCGCCGAGGGCGAAGAAGACCGACCGGCCGATGGCGATGGCCCACGAGTCGGCGGGGAGCAGGAGCAGCAGGAGCGGGATGAGGACGACGAAGACCGCGAGGGTGCGGAACTGTCGTTTGAGGTAGGCCGCCGCCCCTTCCTGCACCGCGAGCGCGATGCCCCGCATTCGCTCTGTGCCCTGCCCTGCGGCGAGGACCTCACGTACCAGCACGCCCGCGACGGCGAGTGCCAGAAGAGCCACCACCATGACGATGATGACGAGGGTGAAGTCGGTGCCTGCCAGTGATAGGGCCATGCCGCCTTCAGCGGCGAGGTTGAGCCCAGACAATCCGTCCTCCTTGAGACGGGCACGACCTTTTCGGCCCCGTCCACCGGAGAACGCGCGGAACGGATCGCCCTGTGGGCGCCGGTCCTCGCGGACGTGGACGTACCGCCGTCCGGAAGGAGCCTGAGCTGGCCCGACGGCACGCTTGGCGGGGTCGAAGCGGTGCCACCTTTGGTTGTGGTGCGTACCGCCCGTGCCGCATGTTCACGGGCGGTGATCCGGGGAGTCTACGCACGGCGGCAAAGAAAGGTGAGAGCCGAACCCGCCATTCCTCAAGAAAATCCGAAGATGTGATCTTCCGGTGATCTCAGGAAAAGGATAAATGCCTTTTTCGGTGATATGCAGCTTATATAACATCTCATAATGCCGCAATGCGATGTTAACGCTAAAGCGCACATAAGCCCACAAAAAGGGAATGAGCCCCGTAGACCACACAGACCTCACTGGTCACAAGATGCGCTGATACCACGGGACTCTCCGCGGGGTCCGTCACCGGTCCGCGGCGGGGCCTCGCGAGGTGCGCCCCAACGACCGGAGAACGCGTGCCCCGGCGGCTATCCGCCGAGCAGGCGCATCCCCGACGGGTCGATCCCGTCACCCGGGCGGGCGCGTCCGGCGTCGAGGTCGTCGGCCAGGGCACGGGCGAACGCCGCCACCCCCGCCACGTCCACCCCGTGGGGGGCGTCCGGTCCGAACGGCTCCACACGGTCCGCGCCCCGCCTCAGCAGGCGTGCCGCGCCGACCATGTTGCCGCGCTGCGCGTGGGTGACCCCCACGGCCGTCTGGGCGAGGCCGCGCCACAGCTCCCGCTCCGGGTCGGGCGCGGACTTCCACACGGCTTCGAGGACCTCGTGGGCGGTGAAAGCGTACCCCCCGTCGAGCAGCCGCTGGGCCTCCTCCAGACCTTCCTCCGCGGAGAACTCGGCGTCGTCGGGGACCCGCTCGACCTCGCCCTCGCTCCCGTGCGGCATCGGGCGCCCGTACCGGTCCCGGGGGCGCTGGTTCTGCGCCTGCCCGGTCTCGTTGCGGTCCCGCCCGCCTGCACGGCCCCCGGACTCCCGGTGTCCGTCCGCGGTCTCCGTCGCCATCAGTGCCTCACCGCCGTTTCCGCTCACCTGCGAGGACTCCGTCCGCCTCCCCGCCGAGACCTCCGCGAGCCACTCGACGAGCGCTCGGGAGACCTCCTCCGGTCGTTCCTCGTGCGGGAAGTGTCCCGCGCCGTGGACCTGCCTCCAACGGTAGGCCCCCGCCACCATGCCCTGTGAGGCGCGTGCCGGTCCGGGCGGGCACACCGGGTCGAGGGTCCCGTGGAGTTGGAGGACCGGGACGCGGACGGGAGCGCGGCGCATCCGCGCGTTGTAGCGGAGACCGTCCGTGCGCCACCGCGACCGGAAGATCCAGCGGTGGCTCTCCAGGGAGCAGTGGGAGACCTTGGGGACGGCGAAGGCGCGGCGGTAGTGCTCCTCGGCCTCGGTGTCCGGCCAGCCGGGGCCCGACCACTCCCGGAGCAGGTCGCCCACGCGCACGCACCCGTCGCTCAGGAGCCGGTGCTCGGGGAGGATCGGCAACTGCGCCCGGAGCATGTGGCGGACGCCGGGGCCGCCGGAGGCCAGGACGCGGGCCGCGCGCAGCGGGTGCGGCGACGACACCGCGGCCAGCGCGCGCACGGTGCCGGGGTGGTAGGCGGTCATCGTCCAGGCGACGAGGCCGCCCAGGCCGTGTCCGACCACGGCCGCGTCCCGTGAGCCGAGGGCGCGGACCAGTCCGGCGGCGTCCTGGGCGAGGGTGACGAGGTCGTAGCCGCGCGGGGTCTTGTCGCTGGCGCCGTAGCCGCGCAGGTCCGCGGCGACCGCGCGGTAGCCGGCGTCGGCGAGCGCGGTCAGCTGGGCGCGCCAGGCCCACCAGAACTGGGGGAAACCGTGGAGGAGGAGCACCAGCGGTCCGTCACCGGCCTCGGCGACGTGGAACCGGGCTCCCGCCGCGCTGACGGTCCTGTGGGTCCAGGGGCCGTCGACGTAGGCGGCCGAGTCGTCCAACAACGCGCGGGTCTACCGGGCCGCGGGAGCGGACGCCTCGGCGGAGTCGGCGGTCCCGACGGTGTTCGAGGGCGGGCGGATGTCGCCGCGCAGGATGCCGGCGAAGCGCGAGGTGGTCAGCGCGGTGCGCTGGAGGCCCTCCCGCTTGCGGAGGGTGGCGATCGCGTACAGGCCGAAGGCCGCGGCGAGCAGCAGGTAGGCGAGGGTGACGATGCCGAAGCTGGCCCAGCCGGGGAGTCCGGCGACCTCGTACAGGACGAAGGCCACGGTCACCGAGAGGAGGATGACGAAGATGTGGGCGAGGACCCCGACCACGGCGAAGCCGGCCACGCCCTTGCCGATCTTGGCCGCGTCGGCCTTGGCCTCCAGCTTGGCCAGCTTGATCTCCAGGCTGACCAGACGGGAGATGTTGCCCGTGGCGTCTGAGACCAGTTCGCTGATCGAACGGTCGGTGTCCCTGGTGGCGCCAGGTGCACCGGTACCCGGCTTCTCCGCCATCGTGGAGGTTCCCTTCTCTCGGTCAGAACGCACGGATGATCCTCCGCATCCTCGCACATACCCCGTCTCGGACGTCTCTCACGGCACGCACAACGGCGCCGCCGCGTTTCGTCACACGGGTGAGCGACAGGCGCGGCGGCCACGGGTCTCCGGGCGCGGGGGAACGCGGGGAACAGCGAACGGCGCCCCGGACCGGGGCGCCGTTCACCGGTGGACGGGGACCCGCACGCCTGGCGCGGGCCCCTCGGCTCAGTCCTCCTGCTTGGCGGAGGGCAGCTGCTTGGCGATGACCTCCATGATCGAGGAGTCGGTGAGCGTGGAGGTGTCGCCGACGGCCCGGTTCTCGGCGATGTCGCGCAGCAGGCGCCGCATGATCTTGCCCGAGCGGGTCTTGGGCAGCTCGGGCACCGCCAGGAGGCGGGCGGGCTTGGCGATCGGGCCGAGCGAGGTGCCGACGTGGTTGCGCAGCTCCTGGACCAGGTCCTCGGGGACCTCCTCCTCACCGCCGCGCAGGATCACGAAGCCGACGATGGCCTGTCCGGTGACCTTGTCGGTGGCGCCGACGACCGCGGCCTCCGCCACGCGCGGGTGGGAGACCAGCGCGGACTCGACCTCGGTGGTGGAGATGTTGTGGCCGGAGACGAGCATGACGTCGTCCACGCGGCCCAGCAGCCACAGGTCGCCGTCCGCGTCCTTCTTGGCGCCGTCACCGGGGAAGTACAGGCCCTCGAAGCGCGACCAGTAGGTGTCCTTGTAGCGCTCGGGGTCGCCCCAGATCCCGCGGAGCATGGCCGGCCACGGCTCGCGGATGACGATGAAGCCGCCCTCGCCGTCGGGGACGGACTCGCCCTGCTCGTCCACGACGTCGGCGACGATGCCGGGGATCGCCCGCATGGCGGCGCCCGGCTTGCCGGAGGTCACTCCCGGAAGGGGGCTGACCATGACGGCGCCGGTCTCGGTCTGCCACCAGGTGTCCACGACCGGGGTGCGGTCACCGCCGATGTTCCTGCGGTACCAGACGTAGGCCTCGGGGTTGATGGGCTCGCCCACCGAGCCGATGACGCGCAGGCTGGACAGGTCGAACTTGGCGGGGATGTCGTCTCCCCACTTCATGAAGGTGCGGATCGCCGTGGGGGCCATGTAGGCGATGGTGACCTTGTACTTCTCGATGATCTCCCAGAAGCGGCCCCGGTGCGGGGTGTCCGGGGTGCCCTCGTACAGGACCGTGGTGGCCGCGTTGGCGAGCGGGCCGTAGACGATGTAGGAGTGGCCGGTCACCCAGCCGATGTCGGCGGCGCACCAGTAGACGTCGGTCTCGGGCTTGAGGTCGAAGACCGCCCAGTGGGTGTAGGCGACCTGGGTGAGGTAGCCGCCCGTGGTGTGCAGGATGCCCTTGGGCTTGGCCGTGGTGCCGCTGGTGTACATGATGTACAGCGGGTCCTCGGCGTCGTGCGCCTCGGGGGTGTGCTCGGTGCTCTGGGACTCCACGGCGTCGTGCCACCACACGTCGCGGTCGGTCCACTCGACGTCCTGGCCGGTGCGGCGGACCACGAGGACGTTCTCGACCGCGGGGCGGTCGGCGACCGCGGCGTCCACGGCGGGCTTGAGGGCGCTGGCCTTGCCGCGGCGGTAGCCGCCGTCGGCGGTGACCACGAGCTTGGCCTGGCTGTCGTCGAGGCGCTGGCCCAGGGCGTCCACCGAGAAACCGCCGAACACGACCATGTGGACGGCGCCCAGCCGGGCGCAGGCGAGCATGGCCACGACGGTCTCGGGGATCATCGGCATGTAGATGGCGACGCGGTCGCCCTTGCGCACACCGAGTTCGGTCATGGCGTTGGCCGCCTGGGAGACCAGGTCCTTGAGCTCGGCGTAGGTGATGGTGCGGGTGTCGCCGGGCTCGCCCTCCCAGTGGTAGGCGACGCGGTCGCCGAGGCCGTTGGCCACGTGCCGGTCCACGCAGTTGACGGAGGCGTTGATCCTGCCGCCGACGAACCACTTGGCGAAGGGCGGGTTCCACTCCAGGGCGGTGTCCCAGGGCTGTTCCCACTGGAGCCTGCGGGCCTGCTCCTCCCAGAAGCCGAGACGGTCCTCGTCGGCCCTGGCGTAGGCGTCGGCCTTGACGTTGGCGTCGGCGGCGAGCGCCTCCGGGGGAGGGAAGCTGCGCGTCTCGTGGAGAAGGTTGGACAGTGTCTCCTGGCTCGCGGGAGTGCTGTCGGCCACTGTGATTCTCCTTACGTAGGCTGGTTCACACCCAATTAATCATGTGGTGCGACACCCCGTGAACAGCCGGGGCGGCGTCCAGCGGCGGGGAAGGCCGGGCGCGCGACGAACGGGCGGCGAACGGTCGTCCTGCCGCGACGAGCGGTCGCGGTGGCCGGTCCGCGCGGCGGCACTGGCTCGGGTCGCCGACCTGGCCCGCCGGTGTGGGCCTCCCGTGTTACCGGCGCGTAGTGTTGTTTTCCGTGAGCGAACCGACTTCTTCCCCCGCGCCCGACCCGCTGGCCCGGATCGCCGAGCTGCCCGGTGTGGCCGACGCGGTCGCCGAGACACGGACCCTGGTCGACCGTCTGCTGGGGCACCGCGTGCTGCGCCGCCGCAGCAGCGACGTGTCCATGGAGTCCGCGCTGCGCGGCGCGGTCGCGTCGGCGGCACTGGAGGGCGCCGAGGTCTCGATGGAGGAGATCCGCGGGGGGCACGTGTACGACACGCGCGTCAAGGGCGCGCTGCGGGTGTCCGGAGAGCTGGGGAGCCTGGTGGACACCTGGCCGAGGGCGCCGCGCCAGGTCCTGGCCCGGCTGCACACGCTCGCCGCGGCGGACGCGGTGTCCGCGGACGCGCTGGGCCGCCCCCGCAGGGCCGGGGAACGGGTCGAGGACCCGCTGGGACTGGGCCCGGCCCCGGCGCCGGAGACGGCGATGGCCCGGTTGGAGGGCCTGTACTCGCTGCTGGGCGTGCGCACGTCGGTTCCGGCGCTGGTGATGTCGGCCCTGGTGCACGGGGAGCTGATGGCGGTCCGGCCGTTCGGCTGGGGCGACGGCCTGGTGGCGCGCGCGGCGGAGCGGCTGACGCTGGTGGAGCGGGGTCTGGACCCCAAGTCGCTGGTGCCGTCCGAGCTGGGGCACCGGACGCTGCGGGACGAGTACGGACCGGCGTTGCTCGGGTACATGGGCGGTACTCCCGAGGGCGTCGCCGGGTGGGTGGCGTACTGCTGCCGCGCGGTCCGCGCGGGGGCACAGGATTCGCTGGCCACCTGTGAGGCCCTCAAGCGCGGCTGAGCGCGGGGCGCCGTTTCCCGGTCCGGGCGCCTCGGGGCACCCGGAGCGGGCGAGGCGCGTGGAACAGTCGCGAAAGGACAACAACTTTTGACGGGCGACAACTGTGCGCGACCGAAAAGTTGAACACTAATCGTTTATTTACCGACCGGTAGCTCCAGGAAGGGTATCGGTTCGGTCACGCTTGCCGGTTCCGCAGGGGAACGGAGGCCGCACGGCCCTTGCGTGCGCACAAGGCGAACGGCGCCCCGTCGTGTCTCCCGGGGCGCCGCCTTCGACACGTTCCGCCGGGTTAGCAGGCGTCCATTTCCCTAGTCTGACCAGGCAGGACATCATCCTGTCCGATCTAGACGGGCCTCACGGGGCCAAGTGGCGCGTGGGTTCCCGGTTCTCGCGTCGGGGTGGTTCTCAGCCACCGACTGCTTTCTTTCTACGCCGATGTTCCGGCGCCGAAAAGACGGTTGACCCGAATTTTTACCCTTGATTCCAGAACCGATACGGAACGTTGCGTGGTAACGTCTGTCCCGTCGTTCCCGGGAGGGCAGGCCGCCCGCTTCGCGCCTCCGCCGTGCGCGCCCCATTTCGCGTTCCGGCGGTATACCTCTTCTTCGAATGACGTCCGTGTGCCTTCCGGTGGTCGCGGGAGCACGTCTCTCCGCCGACCCTCACCAGAGGGCGGACCCGGTCCTACCCCCCGGGACCGGAATCTCGCGTGGCGGCCTTCTCCCCCTGTGAAGGCGAGTCCCCGCGTCCGCTCCTCTCGCCTGTCGGGCGGGGGTGCGTATCCGCCCCCGTATACGCATCCCGCCCGCCAGGTGAACCGGATCGCGAAGGAACCGGATCTCAGGTGAACCGGACCGCAGGCCTCCGCGACGCCCCCGCACCGGACTCCCCGCGCCGCTCCGAGCCCCGCCGAAGTTGTCCACAGCTTCGGATCGGGGCTTTCGCTGTCGTGCCCGGTCGGCGAAGGTCGAGGAAAGCCCCTCGATCCGGGAGGTCCCATGGACGTCCAGCACCGGCCCCTGCTCGCGACCGCCGATCCCCTCCTCCTCGACGACCTCCTCAGGCTGGCCACCGCCGCCTCCACCGAGGTCGCCGTCGCCCACACCCCCGACCGGGCGCTGAGCCTGTGGCCGCACGCCCCGCTCGTCGTGGTCGGTGCCGATCTGCGCGCGCTCCTGCGGGCCGCCGACCCTGCGCCGGGCCGCCACGTGGTCGTGACCCGGGACGCGAGGGAGGCCTTCGCTGACGGGACCCTGCCGCGGGAGGGGTCCGCGCCAGCGGACGCCGCAGTGCCCCGGCCGCGCGTCCCCCCGGAGCGGCGCCGACCGGGCGTTGCCCTGGAGGGCCCCCCGCCGGGCGTTCCCGTGGAGGACCCGGCACCGGGCGCTTCCGGGGCGGAGACCCCGCACGGGTCCGGGGAGACACGCGTCCTCCTGCTGCCCCGGGACGAGGCGCTGCTGGTCGACCTGTTCGCGAGGGCGTCGTCCCCCGACCGGGCACCGGCGCCCACGGTGTCGGTGGTCGGCGGCCGGGGCGGCGCCGGGGCCAGCCTGCTCGCGGTGGCGCTCGCCCTGGCCGGTGAGCGCGCCGGGCGCTCCACCGCCCTGCTGGACGCCGACCCGTTCGGGTGCGGCTCCGACGTCTACCTCGGATGCGACCGCGGCCCCTCCCCCGGTCCCGAGCGGTGGACCGGCTGGGGCGACCTGCTGCGCAGGCGCGGACGGGTGCGCTGGCGCGACCTGCGCGCCGGGCTGCCGGGGACCCCCCGGGTGTCGGTGCTGACCTGGACACGCGGCCGGGAGCCGACCGGCCCCCTGCCGGTGGGTGCCGTGCGCGCGGTCCTGTCCTCGGCAAGGGACGGCACCGACCTGGTGGTGGCCGACCTGCCGCGCTCCTTCGACCCGGCCACCACCGTGTTCCTGAACCGCTCCGACCTGGTGCTCGTGGTCGTCCCGGCGGACGTGCCCTCGGTGGTGGCGGCGACCAGGACGGTCGCCCGGCTGCGGGAGGAGGCTCGGAGCGTGCGGCTGGTGGTGCGCGGCGCCCGGGGCGAACTGAGCGCGGACGTGGTGTCCAGGGCCCTGAAGGTGGACCTGGGCGCGGACCTGCCGTCCGAGCCGGGGCTGGCCCGGTCGCTGGCCGCCGGGGACGTGCCCGCCCGCCATCCCCGTTCGCCCCTGGCCCGGTTCGCGGACCGGGTCGTGGCGGGCCTGCCCGCGCTGGAGAAGGTCCGGTGAGCCCTCTGGTGGAGGCCGTGCGCAACCGCCTGGTGGCGTCCGGGGTGCCGGTGAGCCCGTCGAGCGTCGCGGCGGCGCTGCGCGCCGAGGGAGGTCTGCTGGGCGACACCGAGGTGCTGTCCATGACCCGCCGTCTGGCCGCCGACCTGTCCGGGGCGGGGCCGCTGGAGGAGCTCATGACGTCGGGGGTCACCGACATCCTCGTCAACGGTCCCGACGAGGTGTGGGTGGACGACGGCGGGGGACTGCGCCGGGCGGAGGTGCGCTTCGAGTCGGCGGACGCGGTGCGCCGACTGGCCCAGCGGCTGGCTGCGCAGGCGGGACGGCGGCTGGACGCGGCCGTGCCGTACGTGGACGCCCGGCTTCCCGGCGGGGCGCGGCTGCACGCGGTGCTGCCGCCGGTGGCTCCCGCCGGGGCGTGCGTGTCACTGCGGCTGCCGCCCCGGCGGGTGTTCACCCTGGAGCGGCTGGCCGAGCGGGGGGCGGTCTCCCCCTGCGGGGCCGCGCTGCTGCGGTCCCTGGTGGCCTCGCGTGTGCCGTTCCTGGTCAGCGGGGGCACCGGCACGGGCAAGACCACCCTGCTGTCGTGCCTGCTCTCCCTGGTGGATCCGGGGGAGCGGATCGTCCTGGCCGAGGACTCCCCCGAGCTGCGGCCCGAGCACCCGCACGTGGTCCGCCTCCAGACCCGTCCGCCCAACATCGAGGGCAGCGGCGAGGTGTCGTTGGAGACCCTGGTGCGGCAGGCGCTGCGGATGCGTCCGGACCGGCTGGTGGTCGGCGAGGCGCGCGGGCCCGAGATCGTGTCCCTGCTCGGCGCCCTGAACACCGGGCACGAGGGCGGCGCGGGCACCCTCCACGCCAACGGCGCGGGCGACGTGCCCGCGCGGGTGGAGGCGCTGGGGTGCGCGGCCGGGCTGGACCGGGCCGCCGTGCACAGTCAGCTGGCCGCGACCCGGGTCATGGTCGTGCACCTGGTCCGGGAACCCGGCGGGCGGCGCCTGGCCGAGCTGCGGGTGCTGAGACGCGGTTCGGACGGGCTGGTGGACGCGGTGCCAGCGGTGTCCTTCGGTCCCGACGGTGCCCGCCGTGAGCACGCGGGGGCGGACGAGGTGGCGGCCCGTCTGGGCGGGGGGTGGCGTCGGTGGTGACCGCGCTGGTGGTCTGTTCGGGAGGTCTGGTGCTGCTGTGCCTGGTCCCCGGCGCGCGGCGCGGCCGGTTGGCGGCCCTCCTCTCCCGTCCCCGGCGTCCGGTGTCGCGCTCCCTGGACTGGAGGGCGCTGGCGGCCCGTCCCGGTGAGGGTGCCCGGCGCCGCGGCGCGGTGGTGGTGCTGTGCCGGGTGCTGGCCGCCGAGCTGCGCGCCGGACAGCCGCCGGAGGAGGCCCTGCGGATCTCCGCCGCCGAGGCGGGTCCGCTGGTGGGCGCTCTGACCGACGCGGCGTCGTTGCGCCGCGAGGCCGAGCGCGAACCGGACCTGTGGGCGCTGGCCTACCTGGCGGTGTGCTGGGAGGTGGCCGCGGACACCGGGGCGGGCCTGGCCGAGGTGGTGGACGCCCTGGCGGCGAACCTCACCGAACAGGAGGAGCAGCGCACGGAGGCCGCCGCGCGCACCACCGGTCCGCGCACCACCGCGATCGTGCTGGCCGCCCTGCCCGCCGTCGGGCTACTGCTGTCCTCCGGCCTGGGCGGGTCGCCGCTGGCGTTCCTGTTCACCACGCCGCTGGGGTTGGCCTGCCTGGTGGGCGGGGTGGCCCTGGACGCCCTCGGAACCTGGTGGACGCTGCGCATGGTGCGCTCGGCGACAGCCTTTCCCTGACAGGCGCCGGGCAGCGGACCTCGGACAGGCGAACAGGCGAACAGCGGACCTCGGTGCCGGACACCGGTCACGAGGCAGCGGACCTCGGACACCGGGCAGCGGGTCCGAGCAGTAGGCACCAGGGGCGGTCAGGCTCCGAGCAGCGGGCTCCGGTTCGGGCACCTCGACCGGGGATCTGGTCCGGGGATCTGACTCAAGGGCTTGGGCAGCGGTCCCCGAGCCAGGGCCTGGGGAGGGACAGCCGGACACGGTTGGCATCGCTCCGGTCACGGTGGTGGAGCGCGAGAAGAGGAAGGGGAGGACGGATGTTCCTGACGGCCGCCGCGGTTCTGGGAGCCGCGTGTGTGTGGACACTGCTGGGCGGGGGACCGGCGCGCGAACTGCGTCCCCCCTCCCGTGCTCCGGCCCGGCCGGGGCTGCCGGTCCGGCTGCTGGGGCCGACGCTGGCGGGGGCGTTCGCGCTGGCCCTCGCGGCGGCCCTGTTCGGCGCGGTCGGGGCCGTCGTCGCGGCCGGGGTGTGCGCCGCCCTGTGGGTGCGTGCCCGCAGGAGCTCCGCCTCCCGTTCGGACCGGCTGCCGGTGACCGCCGACCTGCCCGTGGTGATCGGTCTGCTCGCCTCGGGGATCCGCGCCGGGGCGACGGTGCCCGCCTGCCTCACGGCGGTGTCCCGGGCGACGCGGGGAAGGCTGGGGGAGGAACTGGCGGCGGTGGCCGAACAACTGCGACTGGGTGCCGCTCCCGCCGAGGCGTGGCGGCGTCCGGCGCTGCCCGAGTCCCTCGTCCCGGTGGGACGCGACCTGGCCCGGGCCGCCGACACCGGGGCGCCCGTGGCCGACCTCCTGGACCGGCACGCGGCCGATCTGCGCCGGGCCCTGCGGGCACGGGGAACGGCCCGGATCGAACGGCTGGGTGTGCTGGTGGTGGCGCCCCTGGGACTGTGCTTCCTGCCCGCGTTCGTGTTGATCGGCATCGTGCCGATGGCCGCCGAACTGCTGTCCCGGGCCCTGGGCGGTTGAGACCCCGGGCCCGGTCGCGTGCACGGTGACGCGGTGACGGTCAGGGTTCCTCGCCCCCGGAGCCGCGCCGCCGCTGGCCCTCGTAGGGGACGGGGAAGCGGGGCCAGCCGACGGACAGACGCAGTACCGGCACCACGACGCACAGCACCGCCA
The DNA here is from genome assembly GCF_008638355.1 of Nocardiopsis deserti. Classification (NCBI taxonomy): domain Bacteria; kingdom Bacillati; phylum Actinomycetota; class Actinomycetes; order Streptosporangiales; family Nocardiopsidaceae; genus Nocardiopsis; species Nocardiopsis deserti. Next base: position 14,513 of record NZ_VWVS01000024.1, read on the forward strand.
GGATTCCGGTCGAGACGTTGCCGACGATCCGCAACGCCGTACCGGTCGGGGCCGGAGCGGCGGCTGTGCGGTACACCACCGGTTCGCTGACCGGCGAGGGTGCGTCCGTCGCGCCGCGTGGGCCGTCCCGCACGGATCCGGTCGGTTCAGGGGAGGCGGAGGCGGGCACCGGCGACGGGTCGGCGCACGGCTCGGGACCACCGGGAGGAGCCGCTTCGCCGGAGTTCCTGGGTGCCCCGGAGCGCACGGGGACGTCGGAGCGAACGGGGTCACCGGAGTGCGCGTGATCGGTGGGACCGACGGAGTGGGCGGGATCCTCCGGCCCAGCGGCGCTCCTACCGCCCTGGGGACCGACCGCTCGGGTGAGACCAGCGGAACCGGGGACGTGCGCGAAGTTCTCGGGGCCGATGGAGTGGTCGGGCTCAACGGGACCTGCGGTGTACGGCGCGGGCGAGGCGGGGCAGGGTGGTGCGCCCCCGGGCTGGGCGGGGGTTCCCAGCAGGAGGGCGCACATCAGCACGGAGACGGGGGCAGGGCTCATTCCACTTCCTCGGAGGAGACGTCGGCCGGTCCGGCCCGGGAGCGCGCACGGACGGGCCGTTCGATGAGGGACGAGGGGACCGCGACCACCACCTCGACGGTGGAGCCGGTGAGGACGCAGGAGTCGAGGGAGGCTTGGTTGGCCTCCGCGGTGTCGCGGGCCCGCGCGCAGGCCCGCTCTGTTCCGTGGACGGCCCCGGCCGCGGCCGCGAGCGCGGCCAGGTCGGCCGCGGTGGTGGCCCGGTCGCGGTCGAGCCGTGCCGCGGAGGTCGCGAGGACGGCGAGGGTGGTGAACCAGAGCAGCGCGCCCAGGGCGACCCACCAGACGGTGGCGGAACCGGCGTCGGAGCGCATCGGGATCAGCTCCCGGGTTCGAGGGGAACGGAGGCACTGCCGTCCACCGGCAGGGAGATCCCCGGGCCGAACAGGAGCCGGGTCCGTACGGTGACGCGGGCCATGCCTCCGTCCTCGGACAGGCGCACGTCCGCTCCGTCTGGCGCGGCGGTCAGCGCCAGGGAGCGGGCTTGGTCGTGGGGCTCGCCTCGGGCCAGCGCCCGCGCACCCACGCGCGCCGCGTCGGCGCAGGAGAGCTGTGCCGACGCGGCCTGGACGGCGCCGAGGGCCACGGCCAGGACGAGCAGCAGGGAGGGCAGCACCATCGCCGCCTCCGCGGTGGCCGATCCCCGGTCAAAAACCCGAGCCGAGCGCATTGACCACGAGATCGGTGAGGACGTCCTCGACCGCACCGCTGGTGAGCACGGCGTAGAGGACCCCGGCGAAGGCGACCGCCGCGATGGTGCAGAAGGCGTATTCGGAGGTCGTCATCCCGGCGTCGGTCGGGGGCGGCGCCGCGGTGGGCGCAGAGGCGGAAGCGAACGGGATCACGGGAGCGGATGGGAGCACGGGAGCGGACATGGCGGCCTTCCTGGTGGGGGCCGACTGCTCCGGCCCTCTTCCCTCCAGGTTCGGCGGGCGGGGGCCGGGGCGAAAGACCCTTCCCCAGCCTGTGGATAACTCCGCGCCCCGGCGCTTCGTCCACAGCCTGTGGACGGCCTCAGCCCCCGCCGCCCGCGAGCACCTCGTCGAGCAGACGCAGCGCACCGGCCTTGCTCAACGGCTCGTTGCCGGTACCGCACTTGGGCGACTGGATGCACGACGGGCAGCCCTGGTCGCACTCGCAGCCGGCGATGGCCGCGCGGGTCGCGGACAGCCACTCGCGCGCCGCCGCGTACCCCCGTTCGGCGAAGCCCGCGCCGCCCTCGTACCCGTCGTAGACGAACACCGTCAGCCTGCCCGTGTCACCGTGCATCGAGGTGGACACCCCGCCGATGTCCCAGCGGTCGCAGGTCGCCAGCAGCGGCAGCAGGCCGATCGCGGCGTGCTCGGCGGCGTGTGCGGCGCCCAGCAGTCCCACGTCCTCCCGGCGCAGCCGCTCCTCGCCCTCGGCGGGCAGCGTCCACCACACCGCACGGGTGTCGAGGGTGCGCTCGGGCAGGTCCAGCGGCCACTCCCCCAGCACCGAACCGGTGCGCACGTCCCTGCGCAGGAACCCCACCACCTGGCGCACCACCTGCACCTCGCCGAAGTACACCGTGGCCCCGCTCGGCCACTCCTCCTGGCGCAGCACCGACCGGACGGTGATGTCGGTGGTGTCGCGCGCCCAGGTGCTGTAGGGCGGCTCCGCGGGGTGGACCAGGGCGACCCCCTCGTCGAGGTCGAGGTCGTCGACCAGGTACGTGTACCCCTGGTGCAGGTACACCGCGCCGGGGTGGACGGTGCCGTGGGCGGCGGGCTCGTCGACCTCCCCGAGCAGCTGGCCGCTCCCGGTGTCGACGATCTGCACGGGCGGTCCGCCTGATCCGCGGATATCGGCCAGGTCGCTGGCCCGTTCATTGCTCGTCCAGAACCAGCCCCGTGGACGCCTGCGCAGCAGACGGCGCTCGACGAGTTCGTCGAGCCTCTCCTCTGTCGTCGCTCCGAAGAGGTCGAAGTCGTCCTTGGTGACCGGCAGTTCCTGGGCGGCCGCGCACAGGTGCGGCCCCAGGATGTGCGGGTTTTCCGGATCAAGGACGGTCGCTTCTACGGACCGGCCGAAAATGGCCTCCGGGTGGTGCGCCAGATAGGTGTCCAGGGGATCGTCCCGGGCGATGAACACCGCCAGAGCGTCCTCCCCGCGTCGTCCGGCGCGGCCCGCCTGCTGCCACAGCGACGCGAGCGTTCCCGGCCACCCGGCGATGAGCACCGCGTCCAGGCCGCTGATGTCCACCCCCAGTTCCAGGGCGTTGGTGCTGGCCAGGCCCAGGATCTCCCCTGAGCGCAGCGCCTCCTCCAGCTCCCGGCGCTCCGAGGCCAGGTATCCGCCCCTGTAGGCGGCCACCCTCCCGGCCAGGGCGTGATCGCCGCGTTCGGACAACAGGCGCTGGGTGGTCAGCGCGACCACCTCAGCGCCCTGCCGGGAACGGACGAACACCAGGGTGCGCACGCCGTCGCGTACCAGGTCGGCGAGCATCTCGGCGGCCTGCGAGGGCGCCGTCCTGCGGATCGGCGCGCCGTGCTCGCCGGTCAGGTCGGTCAGCTCCGGCTCCACCAGCGCCACGGACATCCCCGGGCGTGGGGAACCGTCCCGGCTGACCGCCGTGACGGGCACACCGGTCAACCGGGTGGCGCTCTCGGCGGGGCTGCCGGAGGTGGCCGAGGCGAGCACGAACACCGGACGCGTCCGGTAGCGGGCGCACACGCGGCGCAGCCGTCGCAGGATCTGCGCGACATGCGAGCCGAAAACCCCCCGGTATCGGTGCGCCTCGTCGATCACCACGTAGCGGAGCCGGCGCAGGAAGCGCGACCACGCCCCGTGGCGGGGCAGGATGCCGTGGTGCAGCATGTCCGGGTTGGTCAGCACGTAGTTGCCGTGCTCGCGCACCCAGGAGCGCTCCTCGGACGAGGTGTCACCGTCATAGACGGCTGTCCGCATCCCCGGTAGGGAGAGGTCCGTTATCCACCGCAGCTGGTCCTGGGCGAGCGCCTTGGTCGGGGAGAGGTAGAGCACGGTCCCGCCCGCGTCAACCGCGTCCACAGCGGGTAGGAGGAAGGCGAGTGACTTTCCCGAGGCGGTACCCGTGGCTATGATCACATCACGGCCCGAACGTGCGAGGTCGGCGGCTTCGGCCTGGTGGGACCACGGTCCCGTGATCCCCCTGTCGGCGAGCCGTTCGACCAGGTGGGGCGCGGTCCACACCGGCCACTCCCCGCTCACCCCGTCGTTGCGGGCCACGTGCTCGATGTGGGTCACCTGCGGGTACCGGGTATCGTCACGCCACACACCGGGAAGCACGGGCTCCGGTCGCCTCATCCGAGACCCCTCCTCACTGGTACGCGTTCGAGGCCCGCAGGCGCCTCCTACCCAAGGGTGGAGCACTGGGACATTGGTTTCAGTGTGACATCCGGGGGAACAGTGGCGCGGTGTCACGGTTTTTCTGTGCATCACAGGAAGACGCACTCGACACGCGTGGTTGAATGCGTGCTGGTGGGGTAACGCCCGGCAGAGATCATTCGCGTTTTTCGCGGTTCGGCGCTGGAGGACTAGTGGACTTGAAGCTTGATCATTACACCGAGGGCGACACCGAGATCGTCGTCGTTGAGGGTGAGATCGATGTCTATACCGCGCCCCGGCTCCGCGAGCTGCTGATCGACCTGGTCAACAAGGGCAACTTCCACCTCGTGGTCAACATGGAGAAGGTGGAGTTCCTGGACTCGACGGGCCTCGGTGTGCTCGTGGGCGGGCTCAAGCGCGTCCGGGCCCACGACGGGACCCTCGACCTGGTCTGCACCCAGGAGCGCATCCTGAAGATCTTCCGGATCACCGGTCTGACCAAGGTCTTCGGTATCCACGACTCGGTGCAGGAAGCCATCGACAAGCGTTCCGCGAAGTAGCCCCGAGCGAGCGATGGCAACCATCACGCTCACGATCAGCGCGCTCCCCGCTCACGTGCGCACGGCGCGGCTCATGGCCGCCACCGTGGCGCGGCGGGCGGGTATCGCCGCCTCAGCGATCGACGAGATCAGGCTGGCGGTCGGTGAGGCGTGTTCCCGGGCGGTGGCGGCGCACAAGCTGCACTGTCCGACACAGCCGATCCTGCTCCAGCTGATCGACGGCAGCGGGCCTGATCCGGCGTCGGAGTCCCGCACCGACGCCACGAGCAGCATCCTGCGCGCCAACGGGAGCGCGACGCAACGTTTCGAGGTCGTCGTCTCCGACCGTGCCCCCGCCAAGGACACGGAGGAGCCCACCAACCCGTCCCTGCTCGACGGGCTCTTCCTGGACGGTGAGGACACCCCTCCCGGCGGGATCTCCGGGTTCTCCCCGGGGCTGGGCCTGGCGGTCATCACGGGCCTGGCCGACGAGGTGAAGATCGACCCCAGCGACCGGGGGACCGTGGTGCGGATGAGCTGGCCGCTGGCCACGGAGCACTCGCCCGACCCGAGTTCCAACTAGGACCGGGCCCGGGTCGGTACCCGACGCTCACGAGGGCGCCTTCCTGCGGGAAGGCGCCCTCGGTGCGTATCTGGGTCCGCGCACCGCGTCGTGGGGCCCGACTGCTCGGGCGGCCCGGCGCAGCCCGCGAGGCCGTGCGCGGTCGCGGGATCCGCCGCGCCGCGAGGCCTGGTGCGGTCCCGGGGACCAGGGTGGTCGCGGGACACGGGGTGGTCGCGGGACCTGGCGGGGTCCTGGAGTCCTGGGGTGCGGGGTGGTCTCAAGACCCGGTGTGGTCGCGGGGTCTGGTGGGGTCCCGGGATTCGGGGTGCTCCCGGCATCCGAGGCGAAGGCGGGCAGCACGGTGCCGACCGTGCCCGTGGGCCCCCTGTACATCCAGTCAACCGCCTCACGCAGGCCCCGGAAAGCCCCGGATCCGGCCTGTGGACGACGGGAGGCCCCCGGTCAGTCGCAGGCCTGGGAGGAGACCTGCCCGCTGTTCTCCAGGCCGCTCCGGGCGTTCTCCGCGATCTCGTCGGCGGTGAGCACGTAACCCGTCTCGGGCTCGTTCGTGGCGGCGGCGAAGACCACCCCGTACACGGTGCCGTCCGGCGACAGCAGCGGGCCGCCGGAGTTGCCCGGGCGCACCACGGCACGCACCTGGTAGATCTCCCGGCTCACCTGCTGCGAGTGGTAGAAGTCCGGCCCCTGAGCCGTCTGGCGGGCCCGTACTCGCGCGGGGACGGCCGTGAAGCCGCTGTTGCGCGGGAAGCCCGCCACGACCGCGTCACCGCCCTGCGGGGCCTCGTGGTCGAACTCCAGCGGCTCCAGGTCCAGGCCCGGCACGTGCAGCACGGCCAGGTCCTGCTGGGGGTCGAAGAGCACCAGCGTGGCGTCGAGCTGGTAGCCCTCCCGGGTGACCACCCGCAGGTCGTCGGTGACCCCGGCGACCACGTGCGCGTTGGTCATGATCCGGTCCTCCGCGTACGCGAAGCCGGTCCCCTCCACGCGGCGCTGGCAGGAGGGCGCGGTGCCCAGCACCTTCACCACGCTGCGGCTCGACTCGATCAGCTCCGGGGTGGTGAGCACGTCCGGGTCCGGCGGTGCCACCTCGGCCAGCTCGCCGGTGCCCAGACCGCTGAACACCTGCGGGAAGGCGCTCTGGTCCACGATCCGGCGGAACGTGGAGAACCCGTTGTGGGCGGCCTCGGGCATCAGCGTGTCCACCGAGTGGAGGATGCGTGAGTCCCTGACCTGGCCCGCGACGAACGGCAGTGCCGAGTTGGCGACCGTACTGCCGATGAACCAGGCCACCAGCAGCACCGACAGTCCGCTGATCACGGCGCCGCCGATGGCGTCCAGGACCCGGGCCGAGTCCCACGTCACCTTGTTGCGGACGAAGGTGCCCAGGTAGGAGAGCAGGAACTGGCCGAGCGCCGCGGACAGGAACACCACGGCGATCGCCAGCAGCGCCTGCCTGCCGGGATCGTCCACCCACTCCTGGATGAGTTCCGGGGCCGTCAGGGCGGCGAGGACGCCCCCTCCGACGAAGCCCACGAAGCTGAAGACACCGACGATGAAACCCTGTCGGTACCCCGTCACCGCGAACAGCAGCAGCAGGACGACCAGGATCACGTCGAGCACATTGCCCTCCAAGAGTGAGCGCTAACCGACCGGCCGCAGGCCCTGCGGGGTTGCTTCGAACACATCGGTGAGACCCTCGTCGCGCCAGGGAAGTTCCCACCCGCCCAGGGCGAGCAGGCTGTCGACCACCGCGCCGGTGAAGCCCCACACGAGCATGCCGTCCACCCGGAAGCCGGGGCCCCAGCGGGGCCCGCCCCCGTAGCGCACCTTGACCCGGTTGGCCGGGTCGGCGAGGTCGGCGACGGGCACGCGGGAGACCGCGGCGACCTCGCCCAGGTCGGTCGGCCGCACCTCGCTGGGCTCGCGCCACCAGCCCAGGACGGGCGCCACCCGGAAGTCGCTGAAGCTCAGGTACAGCTCGGGGAGGCGGCCGACGACGTCGACCCCCTCGGGGAGGAGACCGGTCTCCTCCGCGGCCTCGCGCAGCGCCGCGGCCTCCGGGGAGGCGTCGGAGGGCTCGATCCGGCCGCCGGGGAAGGCGGGCTGTCCGGCGTGACGGCGCAGGCCCTCGCTGCGCTGGATGAGGAGGAGGTCGGGTCCCCTCGGACCCTCGCCGAAGAGGACGAGGACGGCGGACTCGCGTCCTCCCTCTGCGGGCGGCCGCATGGGCGGCGGCACGGTCATCGTCTCGGCGGCGTCCGCGAGCGCGGCCAGCCAGAGCGGGATCGAGTTCATGCGGGGAACCTGTTCCGGGAGTCGTCGCGCCGTCGGTGGGTCGGAGGGGCCGTGCTCCGGGCTTCTCGCGGGGCCGTGGGACCCGCGCCCGGGGGAGCGCCGCGCGAGGGAGCGCGCTGCCCCTCGGAAGTCGTCACGTCGTCGGACCTTCCCCGGCGCCGGCGGGCGGGGGTACCGCCGTCACGCGGGGCGCCGCGGACCGGGACGCCCGCGACGGGGCCGATGTGCGCACACTCACGTGATCAGGGTACAAACCCCCGACACCTGCTCCCGTTGTCCGTCCCGTCCGCTCCTGCCCGCCCGGACACGCGGCTTTCCCGGGGGGCTCAGGAGAAGGAGCGCATCCGCAGCAGCTTGGTGGCGGTGGCGGTGTCCGTGGGCCCCTCGCCGAAGGAGGGGCACAGGCGGGCCAGTCCGCAGGCCCCGCACGCGGGTTTGCGGGAGTGGCAGACCCGGCGGCCGTGCCAGATGACGCGGTGGGAGAGCATCGTCCAGTCCCGGCGCGGGAAGAGCGCGCCGATCTCGTGCTCGACCTTCACCGGATCCTCCCCGTCGGTCCACCCGAAGCGGCGGACGAGCCGTCCGAAATGGGTGTCAACGGTGATGCCGGGCACATCGAAGGCGTTACCGAGCAGTACGTTTGCGGTCTTTCGTCCTACACCGGGTAGTTTGACCAGGTCGGAGAGTTTCCTCGGAACCTCTCCACCGTGCCGTTCGCACAGCTCCTGCCCGAGTCCGATGAGGCTGTTGGCCTTGGCCCGGAAGAAGCCGGTCGAGCGGATCATCTCCTCCAGTTCCTCCCGCCGCGCCGAGGCGTAGCCTTCCGCGTCGGGGTAACGGGCGAAGAGGGCGGGGGTGACCTGGTTGACCCGCTTGTCCGTGCACTGGGCGGACAGGATCGTCGCGACCAGCAGTTCCAGGGGGGTCGTGAAGTTCAGTTCGCAGTGGGCGTCCGGATACAGCTCGATGAGCTCCCGGTACATCCTGCGGGCGCGGCGGACCAGCGCGAGCCGGCTCTCACCGGTGGGCGTGGTCGTCGGCTCGGTCGCGTCTGGTGTGTCACGGGGCATCATCACAGGGTAGGCGTCCCGGTGACGGGGCGTACCGGGGCCCCGCGGCCGTGCTCGCGCGGCCGCCGGAAGCGGGACCGCGCCACCGCTGACGAACGGGGCTATGTAACCAATGTCCGGTGGCGCGGCGCGGACAGCCCTGGTACAGAACTGGGGACGGCTAGGATCGCAGGGGCTGACGTCGGCTGTTGTGGGCAGTTGTCTCTCGGCGGACAAGCCGGGATCACGACCTGGTTTCACACCCGGGTGCGATATACGTCACACTGTTGGCGGTCAGGTTTTAGGAGGACGTGTGGTGGACGAGATCAACGAGGTGCTGCGGAAGGCCCCTCTGTTCGAGGCGCTGGACGAGGAGGACACGGCCGCACTCCGCTCCTCGGTGAACGAGGTGCGTCTCGGCCGCGGCCAGACCCTGTTCAGCGAGGGTGACGAGGGCGACCGCCTGTACGTCATCCTCAGCGGGAAGGTGAAGCTGACCCGCACGGCCGTGGACGGCCGCGAGAACCTGCTCGGGGTGCTCGGCCCCAGCGAGATGTTCGGCGAGCTGTCGCTGTTCGACCCGCGCCCGCGCACCGCGAGCGCCGTGGCGGTCACCGACTCGGTGCTCGCGGGACTGGGCCACGACGACCTGCGCCCGTTCCTGTCCAGCCGCCCGCAGGTGTCGCTCCAGCTGCTCAAGGCGCTGGCCGCCCGCCTGCGCCGGACCAACGACGTGATGGCCGACCTCGTCTTCACCGACGTGCCCGGCCGCGTCGCCAAAGCGCTGCTGGAACTGGCCGACAAGTTCGGCAAGGAGGGCGAGGACGGACTGCACGTCCACCACGACCTCACCCAGGAGGAGCTCGCCCAGCTGGTCGGCGCCTCCCGCGAGACGGTCAACAAGGCCCTCGCCGAGTTCGCCCTGCGCGGCTGGCTGCGGATCGAGGCCAAGGCCGTCGTCCTGCTCGACGTCGAGCGGATGCGCCGCCGCGCCCGCTAGACCGTGTTCCTCAGGCAGGGACTCCCGGGCCTGAACGCTGTGTGGCCGCTCCCCTTGGCGGGGTGGGCGGCCACAGCCGTGTCCGAAGCCGTCCGCGCCCGGTTCCCGGCGCCCCGGGGGCCGGGGAAGCGCTCGCCGCCTAGGGTCTGTTTTTTGAACCGGCCTCAGCTTGTGGGGGGTTGGTTCGGGCGCCCACGGGGTTCTGGAGGTGGTGGAGGCGGGTTCGTGAGGAACGAGCGAACCCGCCGGAGACACCGAAGGTTCCCGTGCTTCGGGCGCCCGAACACGGGCCGAAGCGAAGCGGAGGTCCCAAAAAACACTGTCTAGGCCTCGACGTCCTCGGGCAGCTCCCCGCGCGCCGAGAGGTAGCGCAGCTGGGCGCGCACCGACGAGGCCGCCGCGAACCGGATCTGCTCGGTGACGTCGGGGTAGACCCGGTCGACGATCTGCTCGACCCCGGTCGCCCCCGCGCGCACCGCGTCCAGGACCTGCCCCAGGCGCGACTCGCGGTGGTCGACGTAGGAGTCCAGCACCGTCGACGGGGACGTGATGATCGGGCCGTGGCCGGGCAGCAGGGTGCGCACGTCGTGCTCGCGCACGAGGGCGCGCAGCCGGTACAGCGACTCCATGTAGGAGCCCAGCCCGTCGTCGCCGTCGATCACCGTGGTGCCGTGGCCCAGGACCGTGTCGCCGGTCAGGATGGTGTTGTCGGCCTCCACCATCAGGCAGACGGAGTCCTCCGTGTGGCCGGGGGTGGCGATCACCCGCACCCGTAGGCCGTCGGCCTCCAGGACCTCGCCGTCGGACAGACCGCGTCCGCCGACCCTGGTCCCGGGGTCGACCGCGTGCACGGGGGCGCCGGTCAGCTCCGAGAAGTACCGGGCGCCCTCCCCGTGGTCGGGGTGGCGGTGGGTCACCACGGCCATCAGGACCTGGGCGCCCTGCTCCTGCACGGTCCGCGCCACGCGCTCCAGGTGGCGCTCGTCGTGGGGGCCGGGGTCGACGACCACGACCCCGCGCGCGCCCGGCTCCCGCAGGATCCAGGTGTTGGTGCCCTCCAGCGTCATCGGGCCGGGATTGGGGCACAGCACGCAGCTGGCGCGCAGTGTCCCGGAACCGTCGATCCTCATCGCACCTCGCTTCGCTCGCCGGACCGGGCCGGGGAGCGGCCGGGGCCTCCGGCCCGCGCCTCGGCGGCCCCTCAGGGAGTCGCGTCGGGCTTCGGCAGGGGGTAGTCCACCCCGTTCGGCGCGACGACGCGCATCTGGCCGCCGATCTTCCGGACAACCGGCTCAATGGGGACGATATCCCGTCGGGCCTCCCGTACTCCCCGGAGGGTCCGGCAGTCCGCGAGTTCGGCGCAGGCCACGACCGTGGGCGGCAGCATCGGCATCCGGCCCGCCTCCCACTCGCCGCGCACCTCGGCGGGGTCGGTCCACCGGGTGAGGTCGGCCTCGCCGCCCACGTCGCGCGAGGCCTGCCCCGGCGGGAGCTCGGCCGCGAAGAACCAGGTGTCGTAGCGGCGCGGCTCGGCCCTCGGGGTGATCCAGCGCGACCACGCGCGCAGCCACTCCGAGCGGAGCACGAGGCCGCGCCGGGACAGGACCTCGGTGAAGGAGCGGGAGCGGTCGATCAGCCCCAGCCGGTCCCGCTCCCAGTCCTCGGAGGAGGTGTCGAGGGTGATGGCCCCCTCGCCCGCGTGCTCGGGTTCGCTGGCCAGCAGGACGCCGGTCTCCTCGAAGGTCTCGCGGACCGCGGCGCACACCAGCGCCCGGGCCATGCGCACGTCGGTGCCCAGCGTGCGCGCCCACTCCCCGGGGCCGGGGCCGGTCCAGGGCAGGTCGCCGTCGGCGTCGCGCGCGTCCACCCCGCCGCCGGGGAAGACGAAGGCGCCCGGGGCGAACCCCATGGAGCGGACCCTGCGCATGAGCAGGACCTCCATGGGGTCGCCCGCGCTCCCGCCCCGGACACCGCCGCGCGGACGCAGGAGCATGACCGTGGCGGCCGGGCGGGGCGCGACGGCACCGTCGGGCGCGGAGCCGCTCGCCGCCGCGCCCTCGCGCGAGGTGCCGTCTCGCGCGGTGCCGTCGCCTGCCGGGTCGTCGCGCATCGGCGTACCCTCCTCCTCGGGGACAGAGCGCCGCGGAACGAGGGCCACCGCCCCGCAAGAGGGCGAACCGCTCAGCGGACCTCGACGATCATCTCAACCTCGACCGGCGCGTCCAACGGCAGGGCCGCCACGCCCACGGCGGCGCGCGCGTGCACACCGGCGTCGCCGAAGACCTCGGCCAGCAGGTCGCTGGCCCCGTTCACCACGCCGGGCTGTCCCGTGAAGTCGGGGGTGCTGGCCACGAAGCCGCCCACCTTCACCACACGGACCACGCCGGACAGCTCGCCGATCTCGGCGCGCACCGCGGCGACCGCGTTCAGCGCGCACCGAGCGGCCAGCTCCTTGGCCGTCTCCGGGGTGACCTCGGCGCCGACCTTGCCCGTGGCGGGGAGCTCTCCGTCCACGAACGGCAGCTGACCGGACACGTAGACGTGGTTCCCGCTGCGTACCGCGGGCGTGTACGACGCGACCGGCGCGGCCACCTCGGGCAGGGTCAGACCCAGCTCGGCGATCCGCTCCTCGGGGGTGGTCATCACAGCTGCCGCTTCATGTACGCGACGTACTGCTGGTTGCGGGGGTCGGTGCCCTCCGGCAGCGGGGCGGGCACGACGGAGACGAGCTCCCAGCCGTCGGCGCCCCAGTTGTCCAGGATCTGCTTGGTGGCGTGCGACAGCAGCGCCACCGTCTGGTACTCCCACTTGCTCATGCGTCCCTCACCCTTGCTCGCTCACCGGCGACCCGCCCCACGGCGGGGCGCCGCACGTCAACGCCGCCACCTTACTCATCCGCGTGCCCTCCCGTGCCCACCGCGGCACCGCTCCCGGCCCCGCTTGGAGCGCCCGCATAGACTGCCTGGAGTGAGCGAGAGCGAGCACGGACCGAAGCCTCCGGGGGAGGCCTGCGCGGGAGCACGACTGCACATCGTCACCGGCAAGGGCGGGACCGGCAAGACCACGGCGGCCGCCGCGCTGGCGCTGGCGCTGGCCTCCGGCGGCGCGAGGGTGCTGCTGGTCGAGGTGGAGGGCCGCCAGGGCGTCTCCACCCTCCTCGGCAGCCCTCCGCTGCCCTACGAGGAGCGGGAGATGATGGCCGCGCCCGGCGGCGGCAGCGTGAGCGTGCTGGCCGCCGACGCCGAGGCTGCGCTGCTGGAGTACCTGGAGATGTTCTACGGGATGCGCCGGGCGGGCCAGGCGCTGAACCGGCTGGGCGCCGTGGACTTCGCCACCACCATCGCCCCCGGACTGCGCGACGTCCTGCTCACCGGCAAGGCCACCGAGGCGGTGCGGCGCCGCCGGGGCGGTCGCCGCAGGTCCGCCGAGAGCACGCCGACGGCCCCCTTCCACTACGACTCGGTGGTGATGGACGCGCCGCCCACCGGCCGGATCGCCCAGTTCCTCAACGTGAACTCCGAGGTGGCGGGTCTGGCCCGGGTGGGGCCGATCCGCAACCACGCCGACCGGGTCATGGAGGTCATCCGCTCGGGGCAGACCCGGGTGCACTTCGTGTCCCTGCTGGAGGAGATGCCCGTCCAGGAGACACGGGACGGGATCGCCGAGGTCGGCGGGCTGGGACTCAACGTGGGCGCGGTGCTGGTGAACATGGTGCGGCGGCCGCTGCTGGACGAGGCCGACCTGGCCGCCGCCGCGGAGGGGGAGACGGACCTGGACGCGCTGGCCGCCGGGCTGAAGGAGGCGCGTCTGGAGGACGCGCGGGAACTCGCGGCGGCGCTGGCCGGCGAGCTGCGGGCCCACGCGCTGCGGGTGCGGCTGGAGCGCCGGATGCACTCGGAGCTGGAGGAGCTGGGCCGCCCTCTGCTGGAGCTGCCGCTGCTGGAGGGCGGTGTGGACCGCGCCGCGCTGGACTCCCTGGCGCGGCGGCTGGTCGAGCAGGGGGTGCGGCTGTGAACGCGGTGGTGGACGCCGGGCGCCTGGACGTGGACGCCCTCGTGGACGACCCCGGTACGCGGATCATCGTGTGCTGCGGCGCGGGCGGGGTCGGCAAGACCACGACGGCCGCGGCGCTGGGACTGCGCGCCGCCGAGCGCGGGCGGCGGGCCGTGGTGATCACCGTGGACCCGGCGCGGCGGCTGGCCCAGTCCCTCGGGCTGGAGTCGCTGGACGACACGCCGCGCCCGGTCCCGCTGTCCGAGGGCGCCGGCGGCAGCCTGCACGCGATGATGCTCGACATGAAGCGGACCTTCGACGAGGTCGTCAGGGAGCACGCGGACCCCGAGCGGGCCCGGCAGATCCTGGCCAACCCCTTCTACCAGACCCTCTCCACGAGCTTCTCGGGCACGCAGGAGTACATGGCCATGGAGAAACTGGGCCAGCTGCGCCAGTCGGGGGACTGGGACCTGATCGTGGTGGACACCCCGCCCAGCCGGTCCGCGCTGGACTTCCTGGACGCGCCCAAGCGGCTCGGCCGCTTCCTGGACGGGCGTCTGATCCGCTTCCTGAGCGCCCCGGCCAGCACGGGGGCGTTCCGGCTGCTCGGCGCCGGATTCAACCTGGTGACCTCGGCGGTCAGCAAGGTCGTGGGCGCCCAGCTCCTCGACGACCTGCGGTCCTTCGTCGCCGCGTTCGACACGGTGTTCGGCGGTTTCCAGAAGCGCGCGGAGCGCACCTACCGACTGCTCCAGGCACCGGGTACGGCCTTCGTGGTGGTGGCCGTGCCGGACACGGACGCGATGCGCGAGGCGGCCTACTTCGTGGAGCGGCTGGCCACCGACGCCATGCCGCTGGCCGGGCTGGTGGTCAACCGGACGCATCCGCTTCCCGAGGGGGCGGGCGGAACCCTGGACGTGCGCGAGGCGGTCGCCGCGGCGGAGGCGCTGGAGCGCTCGGGCACGCGGACGCCCGCATCGGCGGCCCTGCGGCTGCACGCGGAGAGGGTCCGCACGCGCGGGCGCGAGATCCGGCTGCGGGACGCGCTGCTGACGGCGCACGGCGGTGTGCGCGTGGCCGAGGTGGCCGCCCTGCCGGAGGACGTGCACGACCTGGCGGGACTGCGCGACGTCGGCGAGGAGCTGGCGAGCCGCGACCGGTAGGGGCCGCGGGCGGCGGTCAGGCCGCCGAGGTGCGCTCGGTGTGCGAAGGGCGCTCGGCGTGCTCGGCGGCGTAGCTGGCGAGGTCGACGTCACCCTCCCTGAGCGCCTCCTCCAGGAGCGGACCCCAGCTGGTGACGCCGGGGTGCTTGCGCAGCAGGGCGCGGCGCTCGCGTTCGGTCATGCCGCCCCAGACGCCGAACTCGACCCGGTTGTCGAGGGCGTCGGTCAGGCAGTCGGTGCGTACCGGGCACTCCTGGCAGATGAGTTTGGCGCGGTGCTGCGCCGCGCCCTGGACGAACAGCGCGTCGGGGTCCACCCGTCGGCACAGCGCCCTGGTCGTCCACTGGTCGGTCCACATGCCTCTAACTCCCCTGTGCGCACCCGGTCCCCGCGCCAGCGGATCCGGGGCGCAGGTCACACGCGTGCCCTGGCCGGAGGGGAGAACACCGTGGGCTCCCGCTGCCGCGTGGGGTGCGGTGGTCGACGCCCACCCCTGTTGCCTAGAAGTTACGGATTCGTTCGCCACGACAACAGAACCTGATGGACCCCCTCCACGTCTTACCAATATGGCCCGCTCGGGCCATTGCGTGGGGGCCCGGTGGCTCTCCGCATCGGACGGGGCGGGCTTGCCGCGCCGCCGAACCGGACAGTGCCCCGCCTGCGATAGGGCATGAAAAGATGGCATGGGGGCACAGCCCGCGGTACGCGGGTCATTTCCGCGCGTTCGCGCACTATCCGTTCCACATCGGACCACTTCGTACGTACGTGGTCACCTAGTCTGATGGGGTGGGTCAGGGGACATTGCTTCAAAGAATCAGCCAACTGGTCGTCGTCGGCGTCGTCGCGGGACTCCTCGTCGCCGCACTCGCCCTTCCCGCCGTCGGGGGACTGGGCATCACGTCGCGCAACGTTGCCAGCGGCTTCCTGGAAATGCCCAGCAATCTGGAGACTCCGCCGCCTCCTCAGAGATCGACGATCTATGACAGCGAGGGCGGCGTCATCGCGGAGATCTTCGACCAGAACCGCGAGCTCGTCGAACTCGAGGACGTCTCGCCGGTCATGGTCGACGCGATCCTCGCCATCGAGGACGCCCACTTCTACGAGCACGGCGGCATGGACGTGTCGGGCACGCTGCGGGCCGCGGTCCGCACGCTCAACGGCAACACCCAGGGCGCGTCCTCCATCACCCAGCAGTACGTCAAGAACGTCCAGATCGAGGCGGCCACCACCCAGGAGGAGCTGGAGGAGGCCTCCGAGACGACGATCGCCCGCAAGATCCGGGAGCTGCGCTACGCCGTCGCCCTGGAACAGCGGATGTCCAAGGACGAGATCCTCGAGGGCTACCTCAACATCGCCTACTTCAGCGACGGCGCCTACGGGGTCGAGTCCGCCGCGCAGCACTTCTTCCAGGTGCCCGCCAGCGACCTGGAGCTGCACCAGGCCGCCACCATCGCGGGCCTGGTGCGTTACCCCTACCTCTACAATCCCCGCTTCTTCCCCGAGCAGACCACCGACCGGCGCAACGTCGTGCTCGACCGCATGGTGGCCACCGGCGCGATCACCGAGGCGGAGGCCGAGGAGGCCAAGCAGGTCCCGATGGAGGTGGAGATCTCCACCCCGCCCAACGGGTGCGTGCCCAGCGACCAGCCGTTCTTCTGCGACTACGTGGTCCAGGAGATCGAGAAGGACGAGCGCTTCGGCCAGAACGAGACCGAGCGGGCGCGCTGGCTGCGCACCGCCGGGCTCCAGATCCACACCACGCTCGACCCGCAGACCCAGGTGTCGGCGCAGGAGGCCGTGGACGAGTGGGTCCCGCGCGAGAACGAGTCCCGCAAGGTGGCCGCCGAGGTGGTCATCCAGCCGGGCACCGGCCACATCCTGGGCATGGTGCAGAGCCGGAACTACGGGCCCGACGAGAGCAGGCTCGGCGAGACCTCCATCAACTTCGCCACCGACGCGAACCGGGGCGGCAGCAACGGCTTCCAGGCGGGGTCCACGTTCAAGGCGTTCACCCTGGCGGCGGCGCTGGCCGAGGGGCTGCCGTTCGGCACCTCGTTCAACTCACCGACCAGCGTGACCGTCTCCGGGCAGCGCAGCTGCAACGGCGGCTCCCTGAGTCCCTGGTCTCCCAGCAACTCCGGCGACACCAACTCCAACACCACGCACAACATGATGACCGGGACGAGGGCCTCGTCCAACACCTACTTCGCGCAGCTCCAGGCGCGGGTGGGCATCTGCGACGTGATGGAGATGGCCGAGAACCTGGGGCTGCGGCGCGCGGACGGCACGCTGTTCACCGAGAACGAGCGGTCGCTGGCCAACAGCAGCTTCACGCTGGGCAGCGAGGAGGTCTCCCCGCTGCGGGTGGCCAACGCCTACTCGGTCTTCGCCTCGGGCGGGATGCTGTGCGAGCCGCAGGCCATCACCAAGATCATCGACCAGCACGCGCACGAGACGATCGAGATCGAGCCCGAGTGCGAGCGGGTGCTCGACGAGGAGGTGGCCGACGGGGTCAGCTACCTGCTGGAGCAGCCCTTCAACGGCGGCACCGCGGCCTCCCTGAACATCGGCCGCCCGGCGGCGGGCAAGACCGGTACCACCGACGGCTCGGCCGCTGCCTGGTTCGCCGGGTTCACCCCGCAGATGGCCGGTGCGGTCTTCGTGGGCGACCCGCGCGGCCCGCAGCAGTACCCGCTGCGCAACGTCACCATCGGCGACCGCTACTTCCCGGTGGTGTACGGGGCGACGATCCCGGGCCCGATCTGGGAGGAGACCATGGTCGGCGCCCACGAGGGCCTGGACGTCGAGCAGCTGCCGGCGGCCCCGTCGCAGTTCGGCTCGACGTCGGCCCCGCGCACGGACGAGGACGCCAGTCCGGCCAGTGACGACGGCGGCGTGCCGGACGTGCTCGGCCGGTCCGAGGCGGACGCGGTGAGCACCCTGGAGGCCGCGGGCTACACGGTGAACGTGTCCTCGACCCGGGTCCGCTCCCCCGAGCCCGAGGGCACGGTGGCCGCGGTCAACCCGGATCCGGGGACGCGGCTGCCGGAGGGGGCCACGGTCAACGTGTTCCTCAGCAGCGGCGGCGGAACCGCCAGCGGACCGGAGGACGACGAGGACTGGTTCCCGGTCGCGCCCGCGTCGAACTCCCCCGGCAGGGAGGACGACTGAGGCTGAGCGCGTGAAGGGGCGGCGGTGCGCGCACCGCCGCCCCTTCGTGTTCCCCGCCGGATCCGGGACGGGACCGGTCAGAACAGGCCGGGTCTGTCCGGGCCGGGTCAGGCCAGCCCGGGCCGGGTCATCCGGCGAGCTGGCGCTTGACCTCGGCGGCCACGCGGGCGCCCTCGGCCCGGTCGGCGACCTTGGGGCTGACGACCTTCATGACCTGGCCCATGGCGCGGGGGCCCTCGGCACCGGTCTCGGTGACGGCCTCGGCCACCAGCGACGCGAGCTCCTCGTCGGTGAGCTGCTTGGGCAGGTAGTCGGAGATGACCTCGCTCTCGGCCCGCTCGGCCGCGGCCTGCTCGGGCCGGTCGCCCTTGTCGAACGCCTCGGCGGCCTCGCGGCGCTTCTTGGCCTCCCGGGTGAGCAGACGGGTGATCTCGCCGTCGCCGAGGGAGCGCGAGGTGCTGCCGGCGGCCTCCTCGGTGGAGATGGCGGCCAGGACCATGCGCAGGGTGCCGGTGCGCACCTTGTCACGCGCCTTGATGGCGGTGGTCAGGTCGTTCTGGAGGCGGTCTTTGAGTTCGGACATGAGCCGATCCTACGGCGGGGCGCCGCGGGGCCACCAACGGTTTGCGCCCGCGGACGCCGTGTGGGCGGAGCTCACACCGGCCCGTTGGCCGGCAGCCGGGATCCGCGCCCGTGTGCTCCGTGGATCTGCGACGATCTCTGTGACGACGAAGGAGGGCGATGGGCGCCGACAACAGACGAATCCTGCGCCGGGTGGGCCGCGCGGCCGCGATCACGGGCGCCGTCGGAGCGGCGGGACTGGTCTACGCCTCGGTCATCGAGCGCAACTGGTTCCGGCTGCGCCGCTACGAGCTGCCTCTGCTGCCCCCCGGCAGCCCGCGGCTGCGGGTCCTGCACCTGTCCGACGCGCACCTGACACCCGACCGGAAGATGCTCATCGAGTGGATCCGGGGGCTGGAGGCCCACGAGCCGGACCTCGTGGTCAACACGGGCGACTCGCTGGCGCACCCGGACGCGGTGGGGCCGTTCACCGAGGCCCTGGGGCCGCTGCTGGACCGGCCGGGCGCGTTCGTGTACGGGTCCAACGACCTGTTCTCGCCGCAGCCGAAGAACCCGGCCCGCTACCTGTGGCGGACCAGCAAGAACGACTACAACAAGCGCCGGGTGCCGGACCTGCCCTGGCGCGAGCTGGGCGAGGCCATGTCCGCGTCCGGGTGGCTGGACCTGAACAACCGCAGGGGCGGACTGAAGGCGGGCGGACTCGACATCGCCCTGGCCGGGGTGCACGACTCGCACATCAAGCTGGACAGGTACGAGGAGGTCGCCGGACCGGCCGACCCGTCGGCGGACCTGCGCCTGGGCGTGCTGCACTCACCGGAGCCGTCCAACCTCGACCGGTTCGCGGCCGACGGCTACCAGCTGCTCCTGGCCGGGCACACGCACGGCGGCCAGCTGTGCCTGCCCTTCTACGGGACGCTGGTCACCAACTGCGGGATCGACCGCAAACGCGCCTGGGGGCTGCACGGGTACGGGGACGCGTGGCTGCACGTGTCCGGCGGCCTGGGCACCTCCCCGTACGCCCCGGTGCGGTTCTGCTGCCGCCCGGAGGCCTCCCTGCTGGACCTCGTGGCCTCCTCCTGACCCTCCCCTGGGCCCCGGCCGGAAAGCGTGCGCGAGCACTCCCCGGCGTCCGCTAGACTTGTGGACGTTGCTTCGGGGTGTAGCGCAGCTTGGCAGCGCGCTTCGTTCGGGACGAAGAGGTCGTGGGTTCAAATCCCGCCACCCCGACCAGCACGAAGGCCGGTCCTACGGGACCGGCCTTCGTCATGCCCGGGGTCGGACAGGGGGCCTTGTGGGCCGGGAACGCCGCGGCCCCGGCCCGGGTGCGGGGGACCGGGCCGGGGGAAGCGTCGGGCTGCCTAGCGGATGTTCACGTCCACGCAGGCGTAGAAGGCGTTGCCGGTGTCGGCGACGTTCCAGCGGGCCAGGATCGTGTGACGGCCGTTGTAGCCGGACAGGTCCACGTTGTGGTGGACGGTCGAGTTGGGCCGGGCCCCGCCGTCGTCGAAGTTGGCGATGCGCTGACCGCCGATGAAGTACTCCCAGTTGGCGGTGGCGTGCGTGACGGTCAGGGTCCAGGTGAAGTTCAGCGAGGTGCCGACCTGGGTGACGTGCCAGCCGTGGTTGTCGTCGTCGAGCTCGGAGAACCGGGAGTTGCCGCCGGAACAGCTCATCAGGCCCTTGGGGCCCTCCACGCTCTGCGGCTCCCACTGGATGCCGCCGCACTCGACCATGCCCGCCGCGCACTGCGCCTGGCGGCTCATGGGGGCCGAGACGTAGCCGTGCGCGCTGGCCGCGCTGGCGGGCATCAGGGTGAAGATCAGAGCGGTGGCCGCGGCGACGGCGGAGGCGGAGCGAATCCTGCTGAGGGTCTTCATTGAACGGGGCCCTTCTCTTCGGGTCACGATCCCGTCCGGCCTCGCGGCACGGTGCGGGGGATTCGTAGCGGGGTGACCCGGACCGTTTCCGGCCCAGGAAGTGGAGTGCGTCCGCAGGGGCTCGGATATTTCCCCCGCGAACACCGGACGTCGTTGTCCCGGCCATTCCGGGCGTCCCCGGAATTTCCTTCCACCTGTTGTCGGTAGACCGTAAAGACCCTGTCACTACACGTCAATACCCCTGTTGCGCAGGGGGACGGCGTACCACCGCACCAGCGGGTTGACCGGCCGAGCGCTTTCCCGCACTGGTACTGACGGCGCTTCCTCCGTCATTTGCGCCGCGAACTGGAAAGACACCTTACAGTTGCGAGTCCTGGTCTGTCGTAAAACGTTGTGGACCACTGCGCGCCCGAACCGCCTGTCGGACCGGATCTAACCGGATAGATAGATTTCCCTTACCCCCGTTCCGGCACGGTCCAGCACGGTCCAACACAGCACGGTCCAGCACAGCACGGTCCAACACGGCCGGGCGGTGGCTCGACGCGGTCCGGGGACGACCGGGTCCCCACTCCGGAAAACCCGTGGCCGCGTCCGGAGGGCGGACCTAGGCTCTCGGGCATGCCCCCGGTCTTCCTCCCCGGCCTGGAACTGTCCCGGGCCCTGTACACGGACGCGGTCGCGCCCCTGCTCGCCCGAGGGCCCCGGCCCGTCGCGCACGCCGCCGCGCTGCTCGGCGCCGGCTCCGAGGTCCTCGGACTGGACACCGAGCGCTCCACCGACCACGGCTGGGGGCCGCGGCTCCAGGTCTTCGTGGACGGACCCGGTGAACGCGAACGCGTGCTGGCGCTACTCGCCGGGGGCCTGCCCGAGCGGGTGCGCGGCTGGCCGGTCCGGTTCCGCCCGGACGACGGCCCTCCCCAGACCTGGCGGCCCGACGCAGACGCCCCCGAGGGCCGCCACCGGGTGGAGGTCAGCCGGTCCGGCGACTGGCTGCGAGGCCAGCTCGGCTTCGACCCGGGCGAGGGGGTGGAGACCGCAGACTGGCTCGCCACGCCCACCCAGCGGCTGGCCGAGGTGGTGGGCGGGGCCGTCTTCCACGACGGTGTCGGCACGGTCACGCGGGCCAGGGAGCGCCTGGCCTGGTACCCGGACGACGTGTGGCGGTACGTGCTGGCCTGCCAGTGGCAGCGCGTGTCCCAGGAGGAGGCGTTCGTCGGCCGCTGCATGGAGGTGGGCGACCGCCTGGGCGCGCGGGTGGTCGCGGCCCGGGTGGTCCGCGACCTGATGCGCCTGGCCCTGCTGCTGGAGCGCCGCTACCCGCCCTACTCCAAGTGGCTGGGAAGCGCCTTCACCCGCCTTCCCGGAGCGGCGGAACTGAGCCCGCTCCTGGAACGGGCGCTGGACGCGGACGCCGCGGCCCTCGCCGAGGCGTCCTCCCTGCTGGCCGACCGGCAGAACCGGACCGGCCTCGCCGCCGCCTTGGACACCCGGCCCCGGCCGTTCCACGAACGCCCCTGGCCGGTGCTGGACGCGGCCCGGTTCGCCCGCGCCCTGCTGACGGGGATCGCCGACCCCGAGCTGGCCGCACGGCCGCCGGTGGGGGCGATCGACCAGTTCGCGGACAACACCGACGCGCTGACCCGGCCGGAGGTGTTCCGCTCCCTGGGGCCGTGAGCCACGTCCCGGCCGCACGGACGGGGCCGCCCGTGCGGGCAGGCCCATCCTGTGGGCGGGTTCTCCCCCCGTCCGTCTTCAGGCCGTACGCGCGCCAGCTCCGCCCCGCGACCGGGCGTGCGCCCACGAGGCGTGCCCCTCCCGCCCGTGCGGGCGGGGTGTCGTACGATCCCAGGCATGGGCCGATCGTCCGACCGTTCTCCTCTGCGACGGATCAGCGCGGAGGCCTGCGTCCTCGGCGGCGCGGGGTACGCCGTCCTGCTCCAGATCGCCCACCCCAGCGTCGCCCGCGGGGTGCACGACCACAGCGACTTCTCCTCCCGGCCGTTCAACCGCCTGCTCGGCACCCTCTACTTCGTGTACGGCACGGTCTACGGCACCGAGGAGGAGAAGAAACGCCTGCACGCCATCGTGCACGCGCTGCACCGCAAGGTGAACGGTCCCGGGTACCGGGCCCTGGACGACGACCTCCTGCTGTGGGTGGCCGCCACCCTGTTCCAGTCCGCCTCGCGCCTGCACGCGATGGTGTTCGGCGAACTCGGTGCGGAGGAGCGCGCCCTGCACCTGCGCGAGGCGTCGGCGTACGCCACCGCCCTGGGCCTGCCCGAGGAGAAGTGGCCCGCGTCCCCCGAGGAGTTCGCCGCCTACTGGGACGGAGCCCTGGCCCGGCTGGACGTGGGCGAGGAGGCCCTCGCCATCACCAAGCAGTTGTTCCACCCTGCGAGCGTGCCCCTGCGCCCGCTGATGCGGGTCCAGCTCCTGCTCACCGGCGGGCTGCTCCCGCCGGACCTGCGCGAGCGGTTCGCGATCCCGTGGTCGCAGGCGCGTCAGCGCCGGTTCGACCGGATCGTGCGGACGACCCGCGCGGTGTACCCGTACGTCCCCCGGCCGGTGCGCTTCCTGCCCGCCACACTGTGCCTGTGGGCCATGCGGAGCGGAACCCTGGGACCGCGCTGGCTGGGGCCGCCGCGGCGCCGTTCGGGGTCGGGGCCGCGCCGCGGGGCGAGGGGAACCGTCGGCTAGGACCGGCGGGAACCGTCAGCCGAGGGACGCGGGCGGGGTGTCCTTCAGGGCCTTCCTGGCCTGTTCCGTCTCGGCCAGCCCCAGCTCGGTGAAGATCTCCTCGGCCTCGCTGAGGAACCCCCGCGCACGGTCCGCCGCCATGACCGGTTCGGGCAGGCGTCCGAGGGCGAACGCGGCGCGGGCGACCATGTAGCGCTCGCTGCGCTCGACCGCGATGGCGTGGGCCCTCTCCAGCTCGGGCAGGGCCTCGTCGTGGCGCCCGGCGGCCGCGTAGGTCATCCCCAGGTCGACGCGGATCTCGGCGTCCCCGCTGCGGCGCCCGTGCTGCTCGGCCAGGTCCAGGGCCGCGACGTGGGACTCGATCGCCTGCTCCCACTGCCGTGCGGCACGGTGGGCCAGCCCCAGGGAGTTGTGGATGTAGACCTGGTTACCCACCAGGTGCAGTTCGTGTGACAACTCCAGGGCCTCGTTCAGGTCGGCGAAGGCCGCGTCCAGCTCGCCGAGCCCGGTACGGGCCTCCCCCATGACCCGCTTGGCGTGGGACCGGGTCACCTTCTGGCCCTCGTCCACAGCCTTCTCCATGGACTGCTGGGCGCAGTGGAGCGCCTCCGTGTACGCGCCGAGGGTCTGTTTCAGGACGGCGAGGTTGCCCCACTGCAACGCCTCCAGCCGGGTGTCGCCCAGCTGGATCGCGTAGTCCAGCACGCCCTGAATGGATTCCGCGGCGTCAGCAAGACGGCCGACGCGCTCGTAGACCATCCCCAGGTTGGCCAGCGCCCGGATGATCCCCCTGCTGTCACCGATCGATGTCAGCAGGTCTCGGGCCTCGGTGAGAAGGTCCAGCGACTCGTCGAAGCGCCCCGCCAGGCAGTGGGCGACGCCCAGACCGATGAGGGTCACCGCGCGTCCGCGCCGGTTCCCCTGCTTGTCGCTGATCTGAAGCGCCCGCTGGTGAGAGCTGATCAGCAGGCCCATCTGGCCGTGCAGGGCGTAGAAACGCCACACAGCGTCGGCCATCCGCCAGGCGTACTCACCGTTGCCGTGCGAGGCGAAGTACTCGATCGTCTCCGCCAGGTTCTCCTGGTGCAGGGTGAACCAGTTCTCGGCGTCCTCTCTCCCGGACAGCTCGGTACGGTAGCCGGGACTCACCTCCATCTCGTCGTTGTGCCCGCGTGGGCCGAGAAGGTCAGCGGCGTGCTGGGCGGTGGCCATGTACTGCTCCGCCAGACGGAGCCTGGCGGCGTCGATCTCCCCGCTTTGGAGCACCGCGGCCGCGCGGTCCCGGGAGAAGGCGCCGATCAGGTCGTGCAGGCGGTACACGTCTCCCTGGGGCTCCTCCAGAAGGCACACCCCGACCAGTTCCTGGAGGATGTCGTCCGCGTCCTCCACGGTCATGTCGAGGAGGGCGGCAGCGCCGCCGAGGTCAACCGTGTTACCGATCATCAGGCCCAGCAGGAGAAACGAGCGGCTCTGGTTCCGGTTGAGGCTCTGGAAGGACAGGTCGATGGCGGCCTCGACGCTCTGCCCCTCGACCTGGAGTTCGCGGAACTTCCGGTTCTGCTCGCCGAGGCGTCGGGCGACGTGCGTGAACGACCATCTGGGGCGGCTGAGCATCCGTCCCGCAACCACGCGCAGGGCGAGGGGGAGGCCGCCGCAGA
Organism: Nocardiopsis deserti; assembly: GCF_008638355.1. NCBI lineage: Bacteria > Bacillati > Actinomycetota > Actinomycetes > Streptosporangiales > Nocardiopsidaceae > Nocardiopsis > Nocardiopsis deserti. The sequence continues at coordinate 39,033 of NZ_VWVS01000024.1, forward strand.
TCCGGATGATCTCCCGGGCCTGCTCGGGTTCGCGCCGCACGCGTTCGTCTCCCAGGACGCGCCCGAACAGTTCCAGGGAGGAGCGCTCGTCGAACACGCCCAACGAGAGGAAGCGGGCGCCGCTGAGCCCGGAGAGTTCGTTGCGGGTCGTGATGAGGGTCATCGACCCCGGGGAGGACGAGAGAAGCGGGCTGACCTGGGCATAGCTGATCGCGTTGTCGAGGATGACCAGGACCCTGCGTCCCATGAGAGTGGCCCGCCATAGCGCCGAGCGCTCTTCGAGGGACTCGGGCACGGCCTCGGGCTCGATGCCGACCGCGCGGAGGAGGACGCCGAGCGCGGAAGTGGCGTCGAGCGGTTCCCTGTCCGTCGTGTAGCCGTACAGGTCGATGAACAACTGTCCGTCGGGGTAACGCTTGGCCGCCTCGTAACCGAAGCGGACCGCGGTGGTCGTCTTCCCCTCGCCGCCGCTGCCCGTGATGACGCAGACCTGGGCGCGGTCGTCTCCGGTACGGGCCACCTCGTCCAGCTGGCGCAGGGGCTCCTGGCGTCCGGTGAAGTCGGGCAGGTCCCGGGGGAGGTCGTTGCGGACCACGAAACGCGTTCCTGGTTCTCCGACCGACGGGTCCTGGCCCCCTTCCGGGAAGTCCTCCTGGAGGATCCGGGTGTGCAGGGCGACCAGGTCCGGTCCGGGGTCGACACCCAGTTCGTCGGCGAGCCTGGCCCGGAACTCCTCGTAGACGGAGAGCGCCCTGGCCCGTTCGTTGTCGCGCCACAGGGCCGTGATGAGCAGGTGGTGCAGTCGCTCCCTGAAGGGTTCCTCGCTGACCAGGGACGTCAGCCGGGAGACCACGTCGGAGTGCCTGCCCAGTTCCAACGCGGAGGTGGCCCAGGCGACGACGCAGGACCAGCGCTCCTCCCGGAGGGGGGCGACGACGGTGTAGTCCAGGTACTCGGAGCCGACACCGGAGAAGGGGACTCCACGCCAGCACTCCAACGCCTGTTCCAGCATGTCGACCGCGGTCTTGGGCTCGGCTGCGGCGGCTCTGTCCCGGAGCTTCCGGAAGCGGTGCAGATCGACGGAGTCCGCGTCGACGTCGAGGATGTATCCGCCGGGGGTCGTGGCGATGGTGCCGGGGAAACTGCGGCGCAGGTGGGAGATCTGGACCTGGATCACCGACCGTGCGGTGCGGGGCGGATCGTCGCTCCAGAGATAACCGATGAGCTGGTCGATGGTGACCTCACGGCCCAGGTGCACCAACAGTGCGCCCAGCACACAGCGCTGGCGCGGACCGCCGACCGGAACGGGTCGGCCGTCGGACCAGGCGGCGATGGGGCCAAGCACACCGAATTCCACAATCAGCAACCCTAGCAAGGGCCATTGGCCGGAAATAGGGAATACGGACATGCCAACGGCTCCGAGTACCCCCCTCCACGCAGGTACTCGGAGTGACCGTTGGGCTACCCGAAAAAGGAGTTACTTCTCCTCGGCGGGCTTCTCCTCGGCGGGCGCGCTCTCGACAGGCGGCGCGGCCGGAACCGGCTTCGAGGGGTCCGGCTCCTGGAAAGGCTGCATCTTGTCGGCGCGCACCTCGCGGAGGTCACCGGCGACGATCGCCTCGAACTCCTCGTCCACGGTCAGCATCTTCGGCACTCGGACTCCTCTTCTCACGGCACTCGCGTAGAGCCGCAAAGTAGCCCTACGTCTACGAAGCATCAAGGGACCCCGCCTTCCGGCGGACTGGCCACCCGTGGCGGGTTCCGCCTCAAAGCACACCACGGGTGGCGTGTGTCCAACGAACGTCGCACTGTGTCGGACCCGCGAGCCGTCCTCTCGCGGGTCCGATCGCGTCGAACGTGTTCCACACTAGAGAGATCCTCTTCCACTCCGCTTTCAGTCTTCTTTCAGTGCTGAAATCGCTGTGGCGACGGCGGTTCGGGGGCCGGGCCATCATTGACCGCCGGGGGCCGCCATGGCCAGCGGTTGGCCGGTTGCGGACGGTCAGATCTCGTTCACATGGCGTGCGACGGCCGCCACGCACCGCGCGCTCCCCGACCGGGAGTTGTCCTGGACCAGGGAGAACACCCTCCACGGAGCCGGATTCCGCCTCCTCTCCAGCCTTCCGAGAAACGACCGGGATAAACCACGCGTTCCCTCCAGACGCCGAAATCCGGGAAATTCCCAGCCGCAGTAGGGCACGGTTGTGCCCGCCTCCCGGGAAGGCCGCACCCCGGACACGACGGGTGTTCCCTTGCGAAGATTTTCGTGCCCCTTGCGTTCTTTCTCCCGCCGGTGCGCCGTGCACTCCCCCGGACCGGTGCACCCACGGAGGACCGGACGCGTCTGGACGTCCGCAGCCTCCCGAGCGCGTACGCCCTCGGCCGGGAATTCCCTGTGGCACCGGGCACGTACACCGGAGGAGGGCTGCGCGAGCCCGCTGTCGGGCCATAGGTTGCTAGGGAGCATGCCGATCGGACGGCACCGGCGGTCCCGGAGGGCGCGAAGTTGGAGGACGTGATGCTGGAGGGCGACGGAAACGGCTGGGTGAGCCTGCCGGACGGAACCCGTAGGTGGGGGATCTACGGCGCGGCCGGACTGCTGCTGTACGCCACCGACGCCGCCGGAGCGGGCCACGTGCTGCTCCAGCACCGGGCGGGCTGGACCCACATGGGGGGCACCTGGGGCATCCCCGGGGGCGCCCGCAACCGGGACGAGACGCCCCTGGAGGCCGCCGTGCGCGAGTTCGAGGAGGAGGTCGAGGGGGACCTGGACGGGTACACCCTGCTGGGCGTCCACGAGCAGGACCTGACCGTGTGGCGCTACGACACGTTCATGGCGAGCCTGCCGAGGCTGACGCCGTTCCGGCCGGGCAACTCCGAGAGCAAGGAGGTGCGCTGGGTGCCGGTGGACTCCGCCGACGCGCTCCCGCTGCTGCCGCCGTTCCGCGCCGCGTGGCCGCACCTGTGCGCGAACCTGGTCTCGGCCTTCTCGGAGAACGGCCGCGGTCCGGGCACTTCTCCGGCCGGTTGAGCGTTGAACCCTGCGCAGGGGCCTTTCGCGCACCCGTCCCCCGGACCGGACCCGGGCCGGGAGGGTGCCGGAGGGCGGTCTCGGGGGAATGTCAGGGGCGGATCCCTGATGCGCTCCGGGCTCCGGCCCCGCATGCTGGAGGGGACGGCCCGGCGAAGAGCGGTCGTCACGTTATTCGACTGGAGCAGTGGACATGACGCTGGAGCGCGGTAACGCATTCACTCCCGTCGCCTCGGCGACGATGATCTGGCCCTGGACCACCTCGGTGCTGGGGGGTGCCGCCGGTGGTGCCCTCTTCTTCCTCCTCAACCTGGGCTCGGGCCTGGGTGCCATCGCCTCCGGCCTGACCGCGGCGGTGGTCTTCTTCTCACTGATCGGCGGCGTGGGCGGTGTGATGAGCTCCAAGGCCGACCGCCGTGGCAAGCGCTACGCCGCCACCTACCCCTTCCGGTACGCGGCCGTGCCCGCCGGAATCGGCGGTGCGGGGTACGCCCTCGTCAGCATCTTCACCGGCTCGATCATCGGTGGACTGTTCGGCGGACTGTTCGTCGCGGCGGCGATCTGGGTCACCGTTGGCCTCATCGCGATGGTGGTCGGCAACAAGAACGCCTAGGCTCGGTATCTTCCGCCGATGGTGGAAAACAGATACTCACCTAGGGGAGACAACCGGGCGCCGATGACTGAATCTGCTCGTCAGAAGATGGTCGAGCGGGTCCGCGGGCTCCTCCGCATGGCGGAGGACCCCGCGGTTACTGATGCCGAGAGCCAGGCGTTCACCGCCAAGGCCGCCGAGCTGATGACCCGCCACGCGATCGCGGAGGCCGAGGCCCGCGCCGAGAGGGGCGAGGCGCCGGACGCGATCAGCCGCATGGACTACGCCGTCTCGGGGGTGGGAGGCCACGGCAAGGCACGGGTGCGCGCGCTGGCCGACATCTCCGCGGCCTACGGCTGCCAGTCCGCGGTACGGGGCAACAACTCCGAGAACACCGAGCGCGTCATGATCCTCGTGGGCACGGTGAGCGCGCTGGACGCGCTGCGGATGCTGCTGCCGTCGATCTCCATGCAGATGGAGGCGTCGGCGAAGTTCATGAGCTCGTCGCACGTGGCCGACATCCGGGAGCTGCGCAACTACACACGCTCGGAGCTGGAGACCGAGCGCAAGCGCTACTACCGGTCGTTCGTGCGCGCCTACGGGCAGGCGGTGGCCGAGCGCATCCGTGAGTTCCGCGCGCGGTTGCAGGAGATGGCCTCGCCGGGCGGCTCAGGCGGGCCGGGGGAGAGCGTGGACGCCGCCCGCGGCGCGGAGCTGGTGCTGCTGAACGACGTGCACCGGGTGAGCGAGGAGTTCCAGAAGCAGTTCCCGCAGCTGCGCAAGCACCGGCCCGAGCGCACGCACAGCGCGGCGGGGTACCGGGCGGGCTACCGGCGGGGGCGCCAGGCCGAACTGGGGCTGGACACGCCGGTGGGAAGCGGCGGTTCGTCCGTGCTGAACGAGAGCGAGTAGGCCTCTCGCCGCGAAGTTGTCCACAGGCTGTGCACAGAACCGCCCCGATTGTTGTTCTCGCATGTCAGAGGGGAAATGCGAGAGTTCAACCGGGGCGGTTCGGGTGTTCCTGGGGGCGATTACCCGGGGTTATCCACAGGAAGAACGGCGTCCTGTGGATAACTCTGTGGATAAGTGGCGGCCCGGTTGAGAAAGGGTCCATAACCTCTTATCAGGACACCCGCAAAGGCTGAACCAGGTAGCGGAAGGAGGGGTTCTCCCCCTCCTTGACCGGCACGTCGGTGAACACGGCGGGTTTGGTCGGCTCGGTGAAGTTGAGGTAGGCGGTGTCGGTCTCCACACCCGCCAGTCCGTCCATGAGGTAGTCGGGACGGAAGGCCAGCCGCAGGGGCTCGCCCTCGTAGCCGACCTCGATCGCCTCCACGGCCTGGGCGTCCTCGCCCGACCCCGCCTCCAGCACGACCTCGCCCTCGGAGAAGGCCAGCCGCAGCGGGGTGTTGCGGTCGGCGACCAGCGCCACGCGCTTGACCGCCTCCGCCAGCGGCGTCACGGCCACCTCGGCGCGCGCGGAGAACTCCTTGGGGAACCAGGCGGCGTACTTGACGAACTCGCTGTCGATCAGCCGGGTGGTGGTGCGGCGCTCGCCGTTCTCGAAGCCGATCATGCCCTCGCCCGGGGAGAGGCTGACGCCCTCGCCGCCGCTGGCCGTGGACAGGGCGATGTCCACGTTGGACCTGGTGAGCAGACCGCGCACGGTGTCGCTCAGCGTGCGCGCGGGCACCAGGGCGGCCGCGTCCAGGCCCTGGTCCTCGGGGCTCCACCACAGTTCGCGCACGGCGATGCGGTAGCGGTCGGTGGCGACCAGGCTCAGGGTGTCGCCGCTGAAGTCGAGGTAGGCGCCGGTGAGCATGGGCAGGGTGTCGTCGCGGCTGGCCGCCGGGGCCACCTGGCGCACGGCCGCCGCGAAGGCGTCCGCGGCGACGGAGCCGATGCGTCCGGGCATGCCGGGCAGGGTGGGGTAGTCCTCCAGCGGCATGGTGATGAGGGTGAAGCGCGCGGCTCCGCCGACGATGCGCAGCTTGGGGCCGTCGCTGTCGATGTGCACCGAGCCGGACGGCAGGTTGCGCACGATCTCGGCCAGGAGGCGGCCGGGGACGAGGGCGGCACCGGACTCCTCGGAGAGGACGTCCACCGAGGCGCGGGTGGAGACCTCGTAGTCGAACCCCGACAGGTGCAGGGAGGCGCCGTCCGGGGAGAGCTCCATGCGGATACCCGAGAGCACCGGGACGGCGGGCCGTGTGGGGAGTGCCCGGGCCGTCCAGGCGACCGCCTCGGCGAACGCGTCGCGGTCCACTCGAAGTTTCACGGTGAGGCCTCCTCGTAGGGCTGTCGTTGCCGACAACGTACCCCGTGGCGACGACAATCCGCCTCCCTCCGGGCGGAACCGTGGACGGGGCCCGACCAGGGAGAAGACGCGGCGGGACGCTGACCGGGCACGGTCCGCGGAGGCCCGGGGTTGGGGGTGGAGCGGGGCTGACACCGGCGCGGGTTCCGGCCGGGCGCTGAGTGCGAACGGGCCCGGCCGGGAACGTGACGGCTGTGGCTCCAGTGGTGCTATTTGCGGTTGGGACGCAGGGTCCAGATGATGCTCATGCGACCGGTGACGGTGCCGTCCTCGGTGCGCAACTCGACGTTGATGGGGAATTCGGGGCGCCTGCCCTCGTCCAGCTCGGCGATGATCTCCTCGCGCGGGCGGCCCAGGACGGCCTCGGCGGTCAGGTCGCCCGTCGCGATCTTCAGGAAGTCGATGGTGGAGGTGGTCGGCAGGGGCACGGCGCGGTCCAGCTGGTCACCGAAGGTGCCGATGATGATGGCGCCGGAGGCGGACTCGGCCAGGGTGAACATGGCGCCCGCGTGGGGGCCGCCGACGTGGTTGTGGTGGTCGGCGTTGTCGGGAAGACGCATGACGGCGCGCCCGTGGTCCAGCTCGGTGAAGGTCAGGCCGAGGGTCCGGACGAAGGGGACCGCGGCCAGGAAACCGGCCTTGACCGTCTCCGCCGCCTCGGGGTTCATGTGTGCCATGGCGCTCATGTTACTTCCGAGTAACCTATGGGCGCCACCCCACGGGCGCCGGTGAACGGGAACGTGTTCCCGGGCGGGCCGCGCGGGCGGAGGGGTGTGGGCTACCATGACGTGGCGGGGAGTCGCTCCCCGCGGGGAGGGTTCGCATAGCGGCCGAGTGCAGTGCTCTTGAAAAGCACCAAGTCCTTGACGGGACTTCGTGGGTTCAAATCCCACACCCTCCGCAGAATCAGGGAGTCTCCCCAGGTGGGAGGCTTCCACGGAACACGGCGAAGGCCGGTGGTCCGGGCCCGTAGCACATTCATCGCACACGGCCCGGGGAGCCACCGGCCTTCGCCGTTCACCGGTCAGGCGGCGAGGACCCGCCGACGGGCGGCGTCCATCGCGTCGGCCACCTCGTCCAGGCGGTCCGGGAACAGGTGCCCGTAGCGGTCCAGGGTCATCGTCGCCGTCTTGTGGCCGAGCATGGCCTGCACGACCTTGACGTCCGCACCGGCCGCGATCGCCAGGGACGCGGCGGTGTGCCGGAGCTTGTGGGGGGTCAGCCCCATGCCGTCGAGCCCGGCCGCCCTCACCGCCAGGGCGAACTCGCGGTTGCGCCAGTTCCGGATGCGCAGCGGGGCGCCCCGCCTGGTGGTGAAGACCAGCGCGTCATCCGGCCGCCCCTCCACGAAGGACCGCAGTTCGGGGACGAGGGACCGGGGAACGGGCACGGTCCGGAACCTGCCGTTCTTCGGAGGCTGTTCGACGAGCCTGCCGTCCACCTCGGCGAAGGTCACGACGACCCGCACCCGCCGCCGGTCCAGGTCCACCCGCCCCACGCGCAGCGCGGCGGCCTCGCTCCACCGCATGCCGGTGTAGGCCAGGAGCAGGACGAGCGCCCGGCTCACCCTGGCCGAGGCGAGTTCCTGCCCGTACTTGGTGCGCAGCGTCAGGGAGGCGTCGGCCAGCGCCTCCACCTGGGCGTGGTCGAGGTAGACGTGTTCGGCCTCGCTGGGCTTGGGCAGCGGTACGCCCTTGGCCGGGTTGAAGGGGATGCGCCGGGGGACGCACCAGCCCAGGACCATGGACAGCACGACGTGCGCGTGCCGGGTCTGGGAGGCCCCCAGGTTGCTACCGCCCTCGTCCCGGGGCTTCTGGAGATGTGCCACCCACACGGCCACGTCCTCGGCGTGGACTGCCGAGAGGCGCAGGTCTCCCCAGCGCGGCAGCACGTGGTTGTCCAGGACGGCCCGGTACTGCCACCACGTGGACCGTTTGACGTCCGTGCGGGTGATGAGCCACTTCTCGGCCATCTCCGCCACGGTGACCTTGGCGTCGTGGGGGTTGCGGTAGGAGCCCTCGTGAAGGCTGTTCTCGATCTCGGTCCGCTTCTTCTCCGCGTCCGGCTTCTTCTGGAAGACGCCGCCGCTCTTGATCTTCCCGGAGGGGTCGTAGTAGCGGACCCACCACCGGCCGGGCGGAGTGCGCTTGGACGCCTTGGCCTTGCTCACCGCCTCCGTGTACGCCCTGTCCTTGGTGCGGTCGTAGACCCACGCGCGAGCCATGGGGGTGTCTCCTTTCCGTGGGTTACTGGGCCAGGACCCAGGCGTGGACCTCGGCGGGCACGTAGCGCACGTACCGGCCGACGCGGTGGGAGGGCGGACCGTCACCCCTGTAGCGCCACTCGTAGAGCGTCTTGGGCGGCACGCGCAGGAAGGAGGCCGTGTCCTTCACCGACCACAGGCCGTGGTCCCGACACTGTTCCGGAACGGCCGGGATCGCCGTCGTCGCACTCATGCCGTCCTGCTTCCGTGGATTGCCGAAAGATCGTTCCGCCGTGCCGCGTCGAGCTGGGCGCGGCGTTTGAGCGCTTCGCCCACCGCGCGGAGGAGGCGTTGCTCCCGTGGGGCCACGTCGGGGTCGGTGGGTCTGGCCAACTCCCACTCGTAGGAGCCCGAGGAGACCGAAGTCAGCACCGGGGGACGCGGGTTGTCCTCGTCGCCCTGGTCCTCGTTGGCGGGGTCGATGCCGAGGGCGTTAAGGACCCAGGCGAGCCGGTCCGCCTTGTGGTCGGCGAGGGTCTTTCCGGACCACTTGCGCGAGACCAGGACGCGGCGGCCCGCGTAGCCCAGGTGTTCGCGGCGATGGGCCTTGGACCGGCAGAACCCGGGGCGCAGCCCTGCTTTGGGCTGGTCGGGTTGGATGCCGTAGCGCAGCCAGTTGGAGCAGCGGGGCGAGCACGGCTCAAAGCGCAGGGCGTCGAGGAGCCGGTCCACGTGCTGTTCCTGCCGGGTGGTCTCCACCTGGTGGCAGTCGGCGATGTCCTTGGTCAGGTACTTCGCCAGGTAGCGCACACACCGGGCGGCGTCCTCCGAGCCCGCCACGACCCCTTTGGCGTCCACCTGTTTCCCGAAGCGGACCACGTGGAAGGGTTCGGCGTCCGGGTCGGCGTCCAACTCGTCCAGGGCCTCATCCCAGGTGGGCAGGATCTCGCCCGTGGTCGGGTCGAAGTAGGTCCCGGCGCCGGTGTCCCAGACGGGGAGGTGGTCGCCGTCGAAGCGGACTGTGTCGGCGTTGGGCCACCACACCTGGTGGTAGGTGGCGGCGGCGATCTGCCGCAGCTCGGCCCGGGGGATGGTTCCGCGTGTGGCCATGTGCAGGTGCGGGGCGAGGCGGCGTTGGGGTTCGACGGCGGCGAAGTACTGGACATCGAACCCGGCGACGCGGCGGAGGTTCTGCACGAACCGGTCCACGAGCTTGGAGAAGTGCAGGGTGTCCCGGGCGGCCCGCCGGTAGTCGTAGGCGGAGGGATCGACGGGGGTGCCGTCCGAGCGCACCCGCCCGTAGGAATCCAGGGTGAGCGTGATGAACAGCGAGGGGCGGAACACCTTGCCCGAGGCCGGATCGGTGAAGGCCCGCCCGATCGTCTTCCTCGTCATGGGTCGCTTGGGAAGGTCGGGCACGTCCTGACGCCGCTTGGTGGAACGCACCCGACGCGACCCCGAGGAGCCTGAGGAGTCTGCGGAGCGGGTGACCGATCCGCGTAGGCCGGAGGCGGTGATCTCCTCGTCCAGGTCCGCGATCGCCGCATCCAGAGCCGAGAGCTGTTCCGGGTCAGCGGCCCCCGTGGCGGCGAGGCGGTCCCGTTCGGCGGTGACCATCGCCCGCTGTTCCACCCACGAGCGCTGTTCCTCGGACGGCGGATCGGGTTCCACGACGGGTTCGGCGGTCAGGTGCCAGCCCTCTTCGCACTGGGTCCGCCTCAGTGACCTCTTGCGCTTCGCGCAGGCGGGGCACCGGGATTCCAGCGTGGACCCGCACGGCACGTCGATCACCTCGGTGGCACCAGTGGCGAGGTTCGTGCGTCGAAGGGACACCGGGCGAATGCACACGCCGTGGTCGGTGGCGACCTGTTCGGCCACCTCACGCGCGAGCGGTTGCGCGAGGCGTTCAGCCCGGGTTGTCTTACCGGTAGGCGTCGGCATCAGAGCCACCCCCACAACCACAGAGCGAGAGCCCCCACCGCATGCAGCCCGAGCGACCACCACTGTGGCCCCTGACAGCGCTGACCATCGCATTTTTGATGAATGTGGTCTTCGTGGTGACGCCACCAGTCTTTGGCGGCAAACCATACGGAATGACTATCGCGTCGGCCCTCATCTTGGCGTTCGCGGTCATGTTGTACCGGAAGCTGTGGGCCCACCACCGCGCGCATCAAGAGCACCCTCCGTCCGGGGAAGATCCAGACCGGTAGGCGTCCGCCATGGCGGTGATGTCCCCGTCGGAGACGTAGGCGGCCCGCACCCGCACCGGGGCCGGTGAGCCTTCCAAACGGACATAGGCCACCCCCGGCAAAGCGGGGTCGATCAGGTGTGCCTCAGCGCCCCGTTCACGCGCTCCCTCGCCAAGGACCATGTCCACCTGCGATGCCTCATCCAGGCGCAGGGCGACCTTGTCGGGGAAAAGGTTGCGCAGGTTCATGACCTCCTTGCGCGGGTCCTGCAACGCCGCCAGGACCGCGAAGCCGACCGAACGCCCCTGCGAGGTCAACGTGGCTATGGCGTTCTCCGCGCGACGACGCACGTCCCGGTCAGGGTGGTAGGCGGTCAGGAAGGCGACCTCGTCGAGCAGCACGACGACGAAGGGGTCATCGGTGGTCGGGATGTGGGAGCGTTGTTTGCCCGCGTAGCGTTCGGCCCGCTCCTGCATCGAGGCCACCGCCTTTTCGAGCAGGGCCACCGCGGATTCGCCCGTGTCCGCGTAGCGAGTGAACAGATCACGCCCGTAGGCCAACTCCATGCGCTTGGGGTCGATCGCCCACACCTGCGCCGTTCCGTCCGCCAGGGCGGGGAGCATGGCGCGGATGGTGGACCAGATCACCGATCCCTTGCCGGCCCCGGTCACCCCGACCACGAGCACGTGGGTTCCGTGCAGGCGCAGCAGCCACGGGGAACCGTCCTCACGTCGTCCCACGGGAAGGGCGTCGAGGTCTACGTGGTGGGTCATCGGGAAGGCGTCGAGGGGTTCGGCCAACGTGTCGTGGCGGGGGAACTCCAACGTGATGTCCCGAGGCCCGTTGACCACGACGCGGCATGAGGGGGCGGCGAAGCCGTGCGCCAGCTCGGTAACGCGGTGTTCGAAGTCGGCCGGGGAGGTTCCAGCGACCAGGGAGACGCGGACATAGTCGGCCCAGGAGTTGCACCGCACACGGCGGATGCGGGGCAGGTAGCGGCGTTCCTGATAGGACTCGGCCAGCCCCGAGATCACCAACACCGGCTGCCAGTGCCGCTTGTACACGAACAAATGCCGCCACCACGCCAGCAGACGCAGGATGACGCAGGTGCGGTAGGAGTCCGGCCAGGTCCGCCACCACACCAGCGACACCACCGCAGCCACGCCCCACAGGCAGGCGAGGCCGGGCCAGTCCAGCCACCACCAGGCCCCCGCCGACGAGGCCAGGCAGGCGACCATGACGGGGAACCGGAACGGCAGGGTGATCAGGAAGCGGACCAGTCGCCAGATCCAGGAGGCCAGGACGACGATTCCGGGGGTTTCCACGATCGGTGTCGTCCAGCGCACCCCCTGGGCGGGGGTGGGAAGGGTCGGGGAGGACTGGGCGGAACCGATCTTGGGTTGGCGCATCATCGCTGGCCACCGCCGTTCTCGTTCTCGATCTGGGCCAGGAGCCGGTCACGGTCGGAGCGGGCGCGGGCGGCTAAGGTCGCGGCGGCGGGGTTCTCCTCCCGATCGGCCAGGGTGGCGAACACCCGGGCCTTGAAGTCGAAGAACTCCGCACGCTCGGTGTCGGTAGCAGGCGGGGGGTTGGTCGCGTCCAGCAGCAGACGGACCAGTTCCGGGCCGCTGTGCCCGGACAGGTCACGGGAGTAATCGGACATACTGAAGACACCTCTTCTGAAAGTTGGGAAGCTTCCGGGAGGGTTGTAGGGGCGGCTAGGTGTTGGCGCACCAGGCCGCCCCGCTTTCACGTCTGGGGCAGGGTCAGGCGGCATCCTTCGCAGCCGGGGCACGGCGACCACCAGCACCGCCGGGAGCCTTCACGCCACGGGCGCGCAGCGAGTACGCCACCCGGGGACGACGGCCGGAGTCGTCCACGTAGGGCATGACCGCCATCGCCTCGAACTCGATCGGCCGGAACGGCAGCCCCGGGACCTCATCGGGCAGGGTGGGGCAGACCTCGGCGGCGACCTTGACCTTGACCGACTTGGCCTTGCCCCGTGCCTCGGGATCGGCGTCGATCACGTCCACCGCCCACAGCGGAAGCCCGCTGTCCTTGTCGAGCTGGGGCCGCTTGGTCTCGAAGTCGGTGATCGCCTCCACCCCCAACGCGAACGCACCGTGGGGGAACACCGTCCCGAACGCGACGGGCAACGCACCCTGAATAGCCATCTGATCGACCTTCCTTGTGATGTTCACTCAACTACTTGACCGGTCGAGTGGAGCCTAAGAATAACCGGCCACACTCGTCCGGACAAGTGGATATGTGGCCGGTCTTGGAGCCGTGTCTACACGGCCGGGTAGGAGTCCTCCAGTTCGTGCAGGTCACCGGGGAGCACCACCTCAGCGACGGCGATCACGTCCCCGGAGGCGTCGAGTATCCGCGCGGTGATGCCCAGGACCGGAGTGCCCTCGTCCAGCCCCAGGGGTTCGCGTTCAACGCTGGTGGCCAGGCGTGCGCAGAGCCGCTCGACGACCTTGGAGGGCCGGAGCTGCTTGACCATCTGCACGTGTTCGCGTGCGCCGATGCTGATCGGCTGCGTCTCGCCCAGGTCGGTGCCCTCGGCCACGTCCAGGGGGAACCACAGGGTGACCAGCTCACTGGGTTCGCCCTCGTCCAGGACCAGGCGTTGACGCATGATCGCCGGGGAGCCCTCGGGTACACCGATCGCCTCGGCCACGGCGGCGGAGGCCGGGGCGCGTCCGGCGGTCAGGATGCGGTTGCGCTTGGCCTCCTCGGAGGCGTCGAAGGCGCTGGCCCCCGCGTGGGAGCGTTCGGAGCCCTGTTGCGGGACGCCGCGCACGAAGGACCCGCGTCCGTGTTCGCGGTCGATCCACCCCTGCATGCTCAGGATCTGCAAGGCCCGCACCACCGTGGAGCGCCCAGCCCCGAACTCGCGCACCATCCGCGACTCGGAGGGAAGCATCTCCCCCACCGGATAGGTACCGTCCTCGATGCGCTCTTGGATCGCCCGCACGATCTGTACGTACTTGGGCGGAGCGAACTCCAGACTCGACATGATGTCCACCTGGTGACTCTAGTACTCGTATGGTCGAGTAGCTTACTGTTCTCGGTCGTCTCTGTCAGCAGGTGGGGGCACATATGAACCCCCACCACTGGTCAGAGGACGCGGCGGGAAGCACACCCCGAGGCGTGCACGTCGCCGTGAAGCAGGGACCCGCGTGCCCTGGGCCCCGTGGTCTCGAAGAGACATCAGGGCACGCGGGGGTCACAGAAGCGCCGGAGGAAGGACCCTCAGAAGGGTTGCCAGTCCTGGGCGCGCCGCACGGTGTACACGGTCAGGTTGTCCACCGTCGCCCCGCACACCGCCCGGCGTTCGGACTCCACCAGTGCCGCCGCAACCAGCGCCACGTCATGGCGTGCGGCCGACTCGGAGGCCGAGAGCACCGGGGGCACGACCCGGCGGACATGGTTGCACGCCGCCCCGCCCGCGTCGTGGCAGAGCCCGACGACGTAGGTCAGCCGCAGGCGCCGCAGCGCGAGGGACGCGGGCAGCACGCACCGGTACCGCTGCACCAGCGGGGTTCCGTCCGGGCCGGTGGAGAGGGCTTCGTAGGTGATGGAGTCCCAGTCCTCGGAGGAGATCCGCACCCGCACGCCCTGTTCCCGCGCCCAGGCGGTCAGGGTCTCCCGGTCGGCGATCGGAGTGGAGGGTTCGGTGGTCATCGCCGCACCGCCCCGACCGCTATGGCCGTGCGCACCAGGTCACGCAACTCGGCCATGTCGTCGAGGGCGGGAGTCGAACGCGCGATCTGCACCAGCAGGTCGATCCCCCGCCGGTCCCGTTCGGCCCGCTGTGCGCGACGCCGGTGCTCCAGGTGGGTGTAGGGGCCGCGTTGGAGGGAGTAGGCGCGGGGGTCGCCCGTGTCCATCACGATGGGGTCCGGTGCGGGCCACAGCTCCGCCCGCGCGGGTGCGGGCAGGTAGTAGGCCCGGGGGCCGGTGCGGTGGTGCCTGCCGTGCCGTTTCGGTCGAATCAGAGTCACCCAAGCCCGAATCAGGGCGATAAGGTCGCTCACGTCAGCCTGCTTTCCTCAGGTTGGCCGCGCCCCCGGATGCCTAGCCCGCGTCGCGGGGGTCAGTTGTCTGCAGGCGGTTGCTCCGGTGACCGGTAGCCATCCGGCAGGAGCGTTCTCCGCCCTGGTGTGTCAGGAGTCCGTACCGGTCCCCCGGCACGCGGTGCACGCCACGACGCGTGTCGCCGGTTCCCGTGTGGTCGAGGAGCGCAGCACTACCAAGCGCCGAAAGCGGACGGTTTTGCGTCCGCGTCCACGACAGGACCTGCACCGCTTCGGTTCAGAGACGGCGGCATCCACCAAGCACGCTCCAGGGGGACATGTGGCGCGCCGCTTCGCCAGGTGGCCAGCGCACCGTTCACACCAACGGACTACAGAACATCCCCTATACATGAGCCCTTCACATGCACTCATGTATATGGGTTGTGAGATTAGGTTGCCTCACTCATGTACATGAGTCAACCCTGTAAGCACAGAAGCTTGCCCAAGGAGGCAGGGACTGGATGCCTCAGTCCGTGGCGGGGATGCGGTAGTCGAGCACGAACTGGTCAGCGGCCATGATCGTGTCGCACACCTCCACCACACGGCCGACCGTCGTCACGGCGTTGCGCGTCAGGTGGATGATCGCGGAGCCGGGGCTCAAGCTCAGTGCGCTCGCCTCCTGTTTGGTGGCCAGGCGCGCCCGCACGGTCTCGGTGTACTCGGCGAACTCGTGCCCGTGTTCCTCCAGGCGGGCGTAGATGCCACCACCGCCGGGGTTCTCCTCGAAGAGTTCGGGGATGTCCCGCGCCACGTCCCACGGCAGATAGGACGTCGCTTCCTCGGTGGGGGTGCCGTCGCTGAAGTAGAGACGACGGCGGGCAAGCACCTTGTCGCCCTCGTCCACGCCCAGGCGCTCAGCGATCTCGGCGGGAGCGGGAACGGGTCCGATGGAGAGGACCTGAACGGTGGGCTTGACTCCGGCCTGTTCGGTCTCGGCGATGTAGGCCGCCTTGCCCGCACGGCGGTGTGAGCGCCGGAAGCGGTCGGAGGACTTGCAGGTGACCGGGGGCCGGGACTTCACGAAGGAGCCCTTGCCCTGGTAGGTCTCCACCAGGCCGGTCGTGCGGAGCTGGGCCACGGCCTTGCGGACCGTGCCCGAGGAGACGCCGTAGCGCTCCATCAGCGCGGTCTCACTCGGGATCTCCTCAGCGGGAGCCAGCCGCCCGGCTCTAATCTGCTCTTCGATGTCGTCCGCGATCTGGAGGTACCGGGGCTTCGCGGACCGCGCCCCTACAGTGCTCGCCATAGTCCTTCTGTTCCTCCTATGCTCCTGCACATGAGTAACAGCACCGGAGACAAGCCGTCAACGCCGCTGCACTCCGTGTCCGTAGCGGGAGCCGTCATCCGCGAGGACGGGCGGATGCTGGTGATCAAGCGCAGGGACAACGGCAACTGGGAGCCGCCAGGCGGCGTGCTGGAGTTGGACGAGACCCCGCAGGAGGGTGTTGTCCGCGAGGTCCTGGAGGAGACCGGTATCCACGTCGAGGTGGAGCAGCTCACGGGCGTCTACAAGAACATGGCCCGCGGAATCGTCGCCTTGGTCTTCCGCTGCAAACCGTCAGGAGGCGAAGCACGCGCCACGTCCGAAGCGACCGCCGTCGAATGGCTCACGCCCGATGAGATCCATGCGCACATGGGTGAGGTATACGCAGTCCGCCTGCTGGACGCCCTAGAATCGAACAGCCCGTACGTTCGCACCCACGACGGGAAAAATATTTTTCCTATGCAGTGAATATTTTACATGAACAGCATCGTCCACGCGGAAAATCAGCGAATTAGTCATCTTCGTAGTTTCTCAAAGAATCGAAGATTGCTTCTATCCTACCAGAGTCTTCGCTACTCACCGAAAAATCCAACCGCGGAGATGCTCGGTCATCTTCTTCATCGGGACCCGCGTAGAGCATTGACTTAGCCATAGACAAATCTTCTGCAGAAAAGTTGCGGCTAGAATCGTTTTCTATGAGATCAATCATCTCATCTAGCTCTGAAACATACTCACCCTGCAGCGCCGCATCAACACCTTCCTCAGCCATTTCCATTAGTCTTTCCTGGACATGGCTAACATCAGCCATAGAAGCCAAATCTCCAAGCTCTTCAAGCCACAAATCCGCATGTCTGGCTAGAGACCAGTCAGAGATATCATCCATAATCCATTCGGAAACCTTTTCAGCCAGACTAGATGCGCAAGAATTAATGGAATCCCACTCGATCGAGTAGACCTTTTTCACAAGATCCACAAGCCCTTCTCCATCGGTAGCATTACCAACAAAGTCACTGGACTCAACAATTGGACGAGCAAACTCTGCCATATCCTCAGAGTCAACCATCTCTGCGACTGACAGGTAATAGTACAAAGAAAATACTATCGTGTCTGGATCCCCGTCATTTATAATTTCAGAAAGGATTCGCTGAGAGTTATCGATCAGCAGATTTCTCCGAAAAGTCCCAAGGATATCACCTTTTTCGAGGAGAGCGTGGGCCACCTGTATGATGTTTCTAAACGCGGAAAAATCCTTCGCGGAACGACAGAGACCTCCAAAAACATCATCCTCTTCTTTGACCTTGTCTGAAATAAAGTCACGGATCGATGGGTTCGTATAACCAATGGTGCCAACACCCCTTCGCCCAGACAAGGAAACCATAGTGCCCTCCATGATCTTGAGCGACCTCCTGAAGTTTCGATCCCTAAATTTATATCCCATCTCATTCAGGTAGGCTGCATGATTGCTTTTAACTTTATCAATATCATCGAAGGCACCAGCTAGGAATAATGATTCCAAAAGAAGTACGTCCTCCGAGTCAAGTTGATTATCGACTATATGGCTCCACAAATTTCTCGGATTTTTCAAGTTTTCAACTACGAACGAAGCCACTTGCTTAGGCTGCATCTCGGGACTGATCTCAGACGATCCGAGGGTAAAGGCAACCATGCGAGGGTTAAAGTCTTCTCGATTTATTATTTCCCCGTATACCGACTTCTCCGCAAAAACTCTTTTCTGATCTGCAGTGATAGGAGAAAAATACACATGATTGTAGAGCATCTCCGCACGAATCAATTTGCTATAGTCTCCAAGGTTGACTACGCATTTGAATATATCAATGTCGTGTCGACTCAGCCTCTCATACTTCTCTACGGCATCGCGCAGAATATATTCCCTAGTTGTGAATACGAGTTTCTTGTTCTTAGCTCTCTGTACCCTCGATATGACCGATAGAATGCGGTTATCTTCATTTTTCCCCAGCTTCTCCTGCAGGGTGGTTTGCCCAAGAAAATCGTCATAGTAGAAAAATTGAGAAGAATTTTCTTCCCAAACTTTGTTTACTTCATCGACATCTCTTGATATTTCGAACAACTCGTATCCCTTATTGCGATAATGCAGTGCAATAATTTGAGCCAAAGTCGTCTTACCGATACCTGGGGAACCAGAAATTATACAGCTGTGGTTCTCTTCTATAATTTTCATAGACCGAGATAGGCTCGGGTTGGAAACGTACGTCAGCGCAGTCGGATCCAAGCTCTCTATTAGATCATGAGAACGTATATGGACTTCCTGGGCGATCACTCCTCTCAACACCGATGCACTGCTTAGCCACAGCCTCACATGTCTGCCAACTAATTCCTGATGGCGATTCAAATATGTCACAATATCGTCGACACCAAATATGTCACCCTCACCCTTTAAGTAGGGGTTTAGGCTATCAAATATTTTTTTCTTAGAGTCGGGCGTCAAAGAAGCTGAAGTCATCAGTATATAGCGGTCAGGGCTCAGCTTCTTAATTTTCTCTTTTTCTGGCCCTCCCATTCCTTTTACCAATTTCGACCTAGGTGTATTATGCCAGTGCTTGCACTGGACTATAATTTTGCCACCATTTCCCGACAATCGACGAAGATCAACTCCCCCGTCAGCACCCCTGGAAAAGATTTCAAATCTCTCGCCAAGGATGTTCTCTATTATGTCCTTGCACAGGACCTCAAAATCAAAGTCTGTCAATCTACCAAGATCAAAAGAATCCACCGTTTAAAATCTCTCTCGCTCTAGCTGAAAATTTTGCCGAATTGAGCTGCATGGGATCAAGGCGACGGCGCAAGCGCCGTCGCAGCGGCCTCCGGCCGCCGCTCGGGCTGCGGGCTGCCGCCCGGTCCCTCGCGCGGCCAACGGCCGTACTACTTAGCATCATGACGCGGCCCACAGACGAACGGTTGCCGTTCAAACAAAATCGGTTGATGACGTGCTCAGATCCCGAGGCACCCGGTAGCGGAATGCGACTGTCATGGGTGGCGGACACCAGCGCTACCGGGCACCTCGGCCCAAAACCGTGGTGCCGCAACGCTGTGGCCAAGGAGGAAGCTTCCGTGCTCTGACAGCACGACCCTCTACGCTCGGTGTCCCCTCCCCCAGAGACGGAACAGGACGCATGAGCCGCCTTCTCAGCCACAACAGCACGCTCGTCTACCCCGACTACGGCATCTTCCAGATCATCGATGGCGAGGACCTCGACTACACGGCCCCTGTGCCCGGGCGCGAGGATTTCAGCGCTGGTGAGCGCTCCGTCTTCCTCCACAGCTTCCAAACCAACGTCCGCGTCCGCCTAGACCTGGAGTCCTGGGAGGCCGAACCGGCCTGGTCCAATGACGGCTGGGAGGGCTCGCGCACCGCCGTCATCGAATGCACCACTGGAGTGGTCGGTGTCAGCGAGATGACCGCAGGCGCACAGTTCGGTCTGCTCACGTTGCCGACACCAGGCCGGTACCGGGTCCGGGCCGCCTACCGCAACCGCCACGAGGTCAGCAAGGCCTACCACGCGCTCTTCGACCGCTTCGACGATATCCACGGTCCGGGCTTCACCATGGCCAAGAAAGCACTCGAAGGCCGCGAGCAGTATCTCGCCCAGTTCTGGCCGGAACCGTAGGCCACCACGTGACCAAGGCGTGCCCAGCCGGAACATGGTTACTGCTTTTTGGCGCACCGGCGCGGTGTTGTCTCCCCGCTGAGGCGGTCCGGAGCGCGCGGTTCCATCGCACATTCATCGCACACGGCTCCGGGAAGGGGCCGGAAGCGCTGGGAAGCCCTCGGAACATCCGTGCAGGTCACAAGGCGTTTCGTCGGTTTGTCGACAGGTCGCCAGGGCCCCTCGGCACAACGGGACTTCGTGGGTTCAAATCCCACACCCTCCGCAGTGACCGGGGCCGGTGGGCTCGGGCCGGGACACGGCCTGGATCCACCGGCCCTCGACGTTTCCGGGTCAGGACGGGCCCCAGGTCCACGTACCAGAGGGCGAAAACGGGCAGCGGGCACGGGACGCGTCCCCGCGCTGAATCGGCGGTTCCGGTTTGGCACGGGTCGGGACAGGTAGGTCTTCAGGGGAGCGACCGGACACACCCCCTTGTCGGCTCGCGGTCTGTTCGGCGGACCCACGGACCGGTACAGCTGGGTTGCCTGACCCGGTTTCACCGCCCGCTCGTCCCAGCACCCGGACCGCACCGGCAGTGACCACGAAAGGCTCCGTGAGAACCATCGCTGACGACCCCCCGGCAGGATGCGGCCAGCGCACCTGCTCAGTCCCTTCTCGGGCTCGTTGGTTCTGCTGTACCGGCGACGACGTCACCGCTCCGCCCGCCCGTACGAGGAGTCGTAGTCATGCCTCGTGAGTTCGAGCGTCGGGGTCCAGCCGGGTGGATGAGACCCTTCCTCGTCTGGTGCAACCTGGTGACTGGCGGAGTGTGGGCGTTCCAGGCCGTGGGCCGTTTCGCATTGGACGGGCCCACCTGGGCGGCGTGGGCCAATGCGGTGGCCGCGCTGTGCTTCGGAGGGACAGGCCTCGGTTACTTCCTCAGGTTCCGCAGACAGGACCGCGAGGACGCCCTTGCCGCACGACGACGTGGGGATGACGGTACCCCGAGCGACGACGACGCGGGAACGCAGCGGGACCAGGAGTAGACCACGCGCAGCGGCGAGGGCTCAGCTCGCTCGGCCACCCCGTCCTCGGAATGACGTCCGCCACCGTGGTCACGCACCCACCTACCAGCCGATTCGTCGTTTTGTCGACAGGTGGTCAAGGCCCCCGGTGCAGCGGGGTTTCGTGGGTTCGTATCCCATAACCCGCGGAACCGAGGGCCCTCGCCCCTTCTGTCAGCCTGTCGAGAAGTCCTCGTCGGCCACAGACGCTCTTCTCCAAGCCCGGTCGCTACCCGTCTCGAAGGCCGCCTGCCGTGCGCCACGGCTCGGGCAGCGGCCCGCCCGCGCGCAGGTGTGCGTCCAGCAGCGACAGCAGCCGATCGGCCTCGCGCAGCGCCGCGTAGGCCTCACCGACGTGGCGCGGTCGCGTCCGCAGCGCCTCGGACAGGGTGTCGTACAGGTCCGTGGCGGTGTCCGGTTCGGACACGGGCCCGAGGACGTCCGGCGGAACCGGCGTACTCATGAGGCCGCCCCCATTCCCATAAGGAGGTCTCCCACCGGTTGGTGCCGCGCCTCGTGGGCCAGGTAGTAGCCGCGTACGAGGGCCTCTGACGGGCCAGCCGGGGGCAGAGACCCGCGCCGGTCGTCGTCGGGAGCCGGGTGCGGAGCGGGGACCGGAGGAAGGGGAGTCGGTGCGCTCGCGACCGTGCCGGGATCGGCGGCGTAGCGACGCACCCGGGAGGCGCGGCGCCTGCGGGCCTCGGCCCGCACCTCCCGGGCGAGGACGCGCGGCGCTGCATGGAGTCCCCGCGCCGGACGGAGACAACGAAGGAAGACGGCCACCAAGGCCGTTACGATGTGCACTTGTCTGCCTGCTTTCACCAGGTGGACTGGGCCCGGGGGTGTTCGCCGCACCACCGGGCCGCCTCATGTTCAATTCCCGATGATAGACCAGTTCAGCTATAGCACGCTAGGCATGCCAGCATTGCTAGGTGTTCTGAGGATGCCTAGCGTCCCTGACATGGAGTGGCGTGAGGGTCTGCCCCGGTGGGTGCAGATAGCGGACGAACTGGAGAGACGCATCCGAGAGGGCGAGTACCCGCCCGGGAGCCGCGTCCCGTCGGTGCTCAAGCTCATGGACGAGTTCCAGGTGGCCTCCGCGACGGCGCAGAAGGCGCTCTCCGGGCTGCGCGACCGAGGGCTGACGCGTACCGAACCGGGGATCGGGTCCACCGTCCGGGAGTTCCCACGACGACATGCCAACTGATGAGCGACCGCGCCCCTGGTTCCTGATCCTCAGTGCCGCCCTCGTCGCGTGCAGCGCCGCGTGGATCGCGCTGGGTCCTGACCTGGGCGGCTGGCTGGCCTTCCTCGCCTGGGACGTCCTCGTCACCTGGCTGGTCTGTCTGGGGTTCGCCGTCCACGAGCGCACCAGACCGGGGAAGCCCCGCAGCGGGCGGTGACCCGGGCCCCGCTCCGGTGACGTGTCGACATGTCGGCGCATCGTCGAGACTCCGGTGGGCAGGTGCAAACCATGATCGGACGACTGCACACCATCGCCCTGGACTGCCCCGACCCCGGCGCGCTCGCGGACTTCTACGCCGAACTGCTCGGACTCCCCGTCACCAAGCGCGAGGAGCACTGGGTGGTGGTCGGGGAGGACTGGCCGCGGCTCGCCTTCCAGCACGCGCCCGACCACAAGCCCCCGGCGTGGCCGGACCCCGAACAGCCCCAGCAGGCGCACCTCGACGTCTGGGTGGAGGACATCGAGGCGGCCGAGGAGCGCGTGCTGGCGCTCGGGGCACGCAGGCTCGCGGTCGCCGAGGACGACCCCCGCGACCTGTTCCGGGTCTACGCCGACCCCGCCGGGCACCCCTTCTGCCTGGAGTACGCCGCCGGGAACGCCTGAACCCGCGAAGGCGCCTGAACCCGCGGGGACTCCCGTCCGGGGACACCCGGGCGGGCGTCCCCGGCTACTCCCCGGCTACTCCTCCTCGGCGTGGTGCGGAAGGATCACCACCGGGATCTCGGAGTGGTGGAGCACGCCCTGGCTGACCGAGCCCAGGAGCAGCCCGCGCACGCTCCCCCGGCCCCGGGAGCCCACCACGATCGCGTCGGCTCCCTCGGCGGCCCCGATCAGCGCGTTGACCGGGCTGTCCTGGGTGCGTACCACGCTGACGTCGAAGTCGAGATCCTCTCGCCGCCTGCCGGTGACGTCGATCAGCATCTCGCCCACCAGCTCCTCGGACTTGCGGTCGAACAGCTTCTCCTGGGGCTCGTAACCCATGGAGGTCATCGCGATCGGGTCGTAGGGGTAGGGCACCTCCCAGCTGTTGACCACGACGAGTTCGCCGCCGCTCTCCCGCACCAGGTCCACGGCCAGGCGCAGCGCCCGGCGGGCGTTCCTGGAACCGTCCACGCCGACCACCACCCGGCCGAGCGAGGTCGTCGCGGGACTGCCCCCGTGCGAGGGCACCACCACGACCGGGCACGCCGCCTGGGCCGCCACGCGGATGCTCACCGAGCCCACGAACACCGAGGCGAACGTACCCAGACCCCGCGTGCCGAGCACGAGCAGGTCGTGCGTCCGGCTGTGGCTCAGCAGCGCCAGCGGCGGCTCCTCCAGGGCCGTCTCGGTCTCCACCGTCACCGACGGCCGGACACGGCGCACGTGCTCCGCGGCCTTGGTCAGCACCTCGTCGGCCTGTTCCGAGATCTCCGCGGTGGGATCGAAGCGGGCGGGCACGGAGCCGGCCGACACGATCAGCGGCATTCCCAGCGCGTGGACGGCCCGGAGCGTCACGCCCCTGCGGTCCGCCTCGGCGGCCGCCCACTCCAGCGCCGCCCGCGAGTGGTCGGAGCCGTCGACGCCGACCACGACCCTGGGCGGGTGCTCCTCGTTGCTTGGCATGGTTTCCCCCTTGGTAACGCTGTCCATCATCGCCGGGGAGGGCGGCCGTTCCCGGGAGCGGCACGGACCCCCGTAGGGCCACCCGCTCCCCTCAGATCGCCCCTGGAGCACCGTTCTCCCCGCTGAGCCGCTCTTCTCCCTCCAGCCGCTCCTCCGGTCGTCGGCCCCTCCCCGGCGGTCACTCGTCCCCCGACCGCGGCGGCAGGACGGCCACGGGCACCGGGGCGTGTTGCAGCACCCCCTGGCTGACCGAGCCCATCACCAGCCCGCGCACGCCCCCGCGTCCGCGCGAGCCCACCACCAGCAGGTCCGCGTCCCGCCCCGCCTCCAGAAGGGCGTCCACGGGGTTGGCCTGCGTCCGGACCGCACTGATCTCCAGGTGCTCGGTCCGGTCGTCGACCACCTCCGCGAGCAGGCCAGCGACCACCTCCTCGGACTGGCGGTCGAACATCTCCTCGTGCAGGGCCCGGGCGTCGGCGGCCAGCGACTCGGCGTCGGCGGGCAGCGGCACCTCCCAGCTGTTGACCACCACGACCTCCGAGCCGCTCACCAGTGCCTCTTGGAGGGCGAAGCCCAGCGCGCGGCGGGAGGACTCGGACCCGTCCACACCCACCACGACGCGGCCGCGCCGCGGCGGCGGCTTCTCCTGGTTGGGGACGACCACCACGGGACAGGGAGCGTGGGAGGAGGCGCGCACGCTGATCGAGCCGAGCATGATCGCCCGGACCCCGCCCAGTCCCCTCGAACCCACCACGACGACGTCCTCGGGCAGGGCGTCGTTGAGCAGGACCGCGGGTGCGTCCTCCGGCGCCAGGACGGTCGCCACGTCCAGTCCGGGCCGGGCGCGGTGCGCGTACGCGGCGCCCGCGGTGAGCAGGTCGTGCCCGGCCTCCCGCTGGTCCTCGACGGCCACCCGTCCGGCCGTCCCGTAGGCGCCGATCACCACCGGCATCCCGAGGCCGTGCACGATCCGCAGCTGCGTGCCGCGTCTGGCGGCCTCCTCGGTCGCCCAGACCAGGGCGGCGTGGGAGGCGGGTGTGCCGTCCACCCCGACCACGACCGCGGGCGGTCGTTCCTGTGCGTTCATCCCCAACCCCTTCCCCCTCGTGCTTCCCCTGTCCGAAAGCGGGCCCCGGAAAACAGGGAGGAGTCGAAGGAGGGGCCGTCCGCGCGCCGAGCCCCGCCCGCGGCCGCCTCACCTCTGCCAGGCGAACGCCTCCCCGACCGACGCGGCCAACTGGAGGTAGGCGTCCCGCGTGGCGGGGGCGAGCCGTTCCAGGTCCACCTCAGCGCCCTCCTCCAGGTGCCCGTCCCAGGGCACCCGCACCACGTCGCGGCACCGCCCGGCGAAGTGCTCCTCCAGCCGGTTCAGGTCCACGCTGCTCTTGCTGTCGGAGCGCACCATCGACAGCACCACCACGGCGCTGCGGACGAGGGCGCCGTGGCCGTGCGCCTCCAGCCAGTCCAGGGTGGCGCTGGCGCTGCGGGCACCGTCCACGGACGCCGAGCTGACCAGGACCACCTGGTCGGCCAGTCCCAGCACCCCGCGCATGGCCGAGTGCAGCAGGCCGGTGCCGCAGTCGGTGATGCAGATGGAGTAGAAGTGCTCGACGATCCGGGAGACCTCCCGGTAGTCGGCGTCGCTGAAGGCCTCGGAGACCGCCGGGTCGCGGTCGGAGGCCAGGATCTCCAGCCTGCTGGGCGCCTGCGAGGTGAACCCGCGGATGTCGGCGTAGCGCGACACGAGATGGCGCTCGTTGAGCAGGTCGCGGATGGTCGCGGCGGTCTCCAGCCGCACCTTGTCGGACAACGTGCCGCGGTCGGGGTTGGCGTCCACCGCGAGCACCCGGTCGCCGCGCAGGGAGGCCAGCGTCGAGCCGAGGGCGACCGTGGTGGTCGTCTTGCCGACCCCGCCCTTGAGGCTGAGCACGGCCACCCGGTGGTGCCCGGTCGCCACGGGCGTGCTCGCGCGGGCCACCAGTTCTCGCTGGCGCAGCACCTTGGCCGACTCCCCCGGGTTGACCAGGCCCAGGGTGGCGGCGTGCACGGCCCTGCGCCACCCGCCGCTGGGGCCCTGGCGCCGGTTGCGCACGAGGGTGGCCGCGTTGAGCGCGTCGGAGGTCTGCCGCTCCTGTTCGGGACGGCGCTGGGCCGGTGAACCCGGGGGAGCGGGCGGGGCGGGCGGCGGCGCGAGGTCGGCCCGGGGGCCGGTGAGCGCGGACGGCGGCTCGGGAGCTCGGGGCGGTGCCGGACGAACGGGTTCGCCCGGTGCAGGCGCGGACCGGAAGGGGCCGGGGTCCTCGTCCAGCCACGCGCCCAGACCCGTGTCCGGGGCGGACCGGGGAGCGGGGTCCGGGGCGGACCCGTTCCCCTGTCCACGGACGGGGCTCGAAACGGACCCCTGACCAGGTCCTGGACCGGTTCCCTGAACGGAGCGCGGGTCGGGCTCCTGGACAGGTCCTGGCCCCTGAACGGGGCGCGGACCCGATCCCGTCTCCGGTCCCGCCGGAACCGGCCCCGTGGTCCGCGGTCCGCCCCGGGTGTCGTCGCGCTCCGTCTCCAGGGGAGGCAGCTGCTCGGGTTCGGGCACGTCGGAGTCGCGGCTCGGCCTGCGGGGCGCCAGCGGGTCCTCTCCGCCCGGCCGGGTGGGACGTTGGAGGCGCTGCCGCTGCGGGCGCTGCGGGCGTCTGCGTGCGGCTCCCGGCAGCAGGCGGAGCGTGCCGTCCTCCTCGCCGTCGTCGGCGTCGGCGGCGTCTTCGGCAGCGGCGGCGGAGACCCCCGAGCCCGCGAGGAACTCCGAGGGCCCGGAGGCGCCGGAGGGCCGTGGGGACAGCAGCGGCTTGGCCCCCGTGGAAGACCCAGGAATGCCGGAGTCCTCAGACACCTCGGGAGAGTCAAAAATCCCAGGAGACCCAGAAATCCCAGAAGAAGCTAAGGGAATCTCGGCTTCAGGCTCCTCCAGAACCCCCTCCGACCCGGGGACACCAGAAACCCCCGGAGACCCAAAAGCACCGGAGGCCGTCCGCTCCGGTTCCCCGCCGAACTCCTCCGACCCACCCGCATCCTCCGCCGGAGGCGGCGTCTGGTGCCCCGCTCCCCGCGGCGGCGTGTCCTCGGGCAGCCGGGCGTAGGGCGGCGGAGGCGGCGCCTCGCCCTCGAAGCCGCCGAACCACTGGTCGTGGGGCGAGGGCTCGTGCGCGGTCGGCCCCGGCGCGGCGGCGTCCGGGTCGTACTCCTCCGGGTCACCCGCCGGGCGGTCCGGTTCGACGTGCTCCCCGGCCTCGGGTCCGGGGCCCTCCTCAGAGCTTCGACCCGACCCGTTGTGTTCCTGGTGTGCCACCGGAGTTCTCCTGCGTGAAGGGGGCGTGCTGTGGAGGGAGGGATACCCCAGCGGGGAAGAGACGGGTTCCGCTCCCTGGGATCACTCTTACCCGCCCGACCCCAACGAAGCATCCTTACGAGCAGGTGAACAGAGGAATCCGTTGCCTGTCGTGGAACCTCCCCGGGTACTGTCTGGCTCATGCACGCGATCCGTATCAGCGAACCGGGCGGACCCGAGGTCCTGGCCTGGACCGAGGTTCCCGATCCCGTCCCCGGCGAGGGGGAGGTCCTGGTGGACGTGGCCGCGAGCGCGGCCAACCGGGCCGACGTCTCCCAGCGCCAGGGCAACTACCCGCCGCCGCCCGGCGCCTCCGAGTACCCCGGCCTGGAGTGCTCGGGCACCGTCGCCGCGCTCGGCCCCGGCACCGAGGGCTCGGGCTGGTCCGTGGGCGACCAGGTGTGCGCCCTGCTGTCCGGGGGCGGCTACGCCGAGAAGGTCGCCGTCCCGGTGGGCCAGCTGCTGCCGATCCCCGCGGGCGTGGACCTCGTGGAGGCCGCCGCGCTGCCCGAGGTGGCCGCCACCGTGTGGTCCAACCTGGTGATGGTCGGCGGCCTGCGCGCCGGGGAGACCGTCCTGGTCCACGGCGGCGGCAGCGGCATCGGCACCTTCGCGGTCCAGTTCGCCCGCGCCCTGGGCGCCCGGGTGGCGGTCACGGCGGGCAGCCGGGAGAAGCTGGAGCGCTGCCGCGAACTGGGCGCGGAGATCCTGATCAACTACAAGGAGGAGGACTTCACCGAGCGCGTGCGCGAGGCGGGCGGCGCCGACCTCGTCCTCGACATCATGGGCGGCTCCTACCTGGACGCCAACCTGCGCTCGCTGGCCACGAACGGCCGCCTGGTGATCATCGCGCTGATGGGCGGACGCCACGCCGAGGCCGATCTGGGACGTATGCTCGCCAAGAGGCTCTCCGTCCACGCGACGACCCTGCGTTCCCGCCCCCTGGAGGAGAAGGCAGCCATCGTCTCGGGAGTACTCGAGCAGGTGTGGCCGTTGGTGGAACAGGGAGTCGTCCGCCCCGTCGTCGACCGCTCGGTCCCGATGCGGAACGCGGCGGAGGCGCACCGCGTCATGGAAACGAGCGCGCACACCGGAAAGATCCTTCTTCCCCGTTGACAGCGTGCCGGTGACATCCACGTAAGGGGACTGATGAGCAACGCAGAGAACCCGGAGGAACAGGCTCGGATCCTGGTCATGGGAACCGACCGCGACGGGGACGGCGAGGAGGGCGCGGAGGAGCCGCGCACCCTCGCCGACATGGTGGAGCAGCCCGCCAAGGTGATGCGGATCGGCAGCATGATCCGGCAGCTCCTGGACGAGGTCAAGGCCGCTCCGCTGGACGAGGCGAGCCGGGCCAGGCTCAAGGAGATCCACACCTCGTCCATCAAGGAGCTGGAGGACGGTCTGGCCCCCGAGCTGATCGAGGAGCTGGAGCGGCTGACCCTGCCGTTCGCGGAGGGCGCGGCCCCCAGCGACGCCGAGCTGCGCATCGCGCAGGCGCAGCTGGTGGGCTGGTTGGAGGGGCTGTTCCACGGCATCCAGACCACCCTGTTCGCCCAGCAGATGGCGGCCCGCGCCCAGCTGGAGAACATGCGCAAGGCCCTGCCGCCCGGCCTGGCGGGTCTGCAGGCCCAGGGGCCGGGCGCTCCCGGCGGCCTGGACGAGGAGCCGCACGGCTCCGGTCCGTACCTGTGACCGGTCCGTTCCTGTAACACCGAGCGCGGAGCCCGCCCCCGGCCGGGGGCGGGCTCCGCGCGTACCGGTGCCGGGTCCCTGCGGCTCGACGGCCGTGCGGACGGGTCCGCTGGTCCCGGGTGTACGGGCACCGGGCCCGGGACGCCTACCTGCCCTTGGCGACCGGCTCCAGGACGTCGCGGCCCAGGTAGGGGCGCAGCGCCTCGGGAACCACCACGGAGCCGTCCTCGCGCTGGTGGTTCTCCAGGATGGCGACGATCCAGCGGGTGGTGGCCAGTGTGCCGTTCAGGGTGGCGGCGAAGCGGGGCTTGCCGTCCTCGCCCCGGAACCGCACGTTGAGGCGGCGGGCCTGGAAGTCGGTGCAGTTGGAGGTGGAGGTCAGCTCCCGGTAGGTCTCCTGGGTGGGGACCCACGCCTCGCAGTCGTACTTGCGGGCGGCGCTGGTGCCCAGGTCGCCGCCGGCGATGTCCACCACGCGGTAGGGCAGCTCAAGCTTGTCCAGCATCTCCCGCTCCCAGGCGAGGAGCCGCTTGTGCTCCTCGTGCGCCCGGTCCGGGTGGGTGTAGACGAACATCTCCACCTTCTGGAACTGGTGGACGCGGATGATGCCGCGGGTGTCCTTGCCGTAGGATCCCGCCTCGCGGCGGAAGCACGGCGACCAGCCGATGTAGCGGTTGGGCAGGGCGTCGGCGGACAGGATCTCCCCCGAGTGGTACCCGGCCAGCGGCACCTCGGAGGTGCCCACGAGGTAGAGGTCGTCGGCGGGCAGGTGGTAGACCTCGTCGGCGTGCGAGCCGAGGAAGCCGGTGCCCTCCATGGTCTCGGGCCGGACCAGCACCGGCGGGATCATCGGCGTGAAGCCCGCCTGGACGGCCTGGTTCATGGCCATGTTGAGCAGCGCCAGCTCCAACTGGGCGCCCACGCCGGTGAGGAAGTAGAACCGGGCCCCGGAGACCTTGGCGCCCCGCTCCATGTCGATGGCGCCGAGCATCTCGCCCAGCTCCAGGTGGTCGCGCGGGGTGAAGTCGAACGAGCGCGGGGCGCCGACGGTCTCCAGGACCCTGAAGTCGTCCACGCCGCCCTCGGGTGCGCCCTCCTCCACGAGGTTGGGCACGCCGGACAGGAGTGCGTCCAGCTCGTCGGCGAGGCGACCGGCCTCGGCCTCGGCCTCCTTGACCTCGGCGGCCAGTGCCTTGGCGCGGGTCAGGAGTTCCTCGCGCTCCTCCGGGGAGGCCTTGGAGACGGACCTGCCCACGCTCTTCTGCTCGGCGCGCAGGGTCTCGAACCGGGACAGCGCGGAGCGGCGGTCGGCGTCGAGCCCGAGCAGGCGGTCGGCGACGGAGGGGTCCTCCCCCCGGGCCCGCTGCGAGGCGCGGAGTCGTTCGGGGTCTTCTCGAAGAGCGCGAAGGTCGATCACGTCTTGCAGGTTACCGCCCGGGCCCCATCCTCCCGACATCTTTTCCGCAACCGCGTCATGGATACCCGTTGACCTCGTCATTCTTATGAGAGACCGAGGAGGGGGACGACCGTGAAGCCGTTGAACGAGATGACCGCGGAGGAGCTCGCGTGCGTGCTGGAGGTGTTGGGGGCGACGCGTCCTGAGGACTTCGCGCTGAGGCTGGCGCTGTGCCTGGAACTGGACCGCGCCGACGCGGGGGAGGAGGTCCGCTGGGGCGGCCCGATGGAGGCGGCCCGGGTCTGAGAACCGGGGAACCGGGGGGCCGCCGGACTCGGGGAGGGGAGCGGGACGGCGGCCCCGGCGGACGAGGGGCGGGCGGCCAGCGGTCGCCGGGGCCGCGGAGAGAAGAGGAACCGCCCCCGGAGCCGGGGTCGGGTCGGGTCGGGTCGGGTCGGGGTCAGTCGACCTGACCGGCGCGGATGCGCGCCAGCCACTGCTCTGCCTCGGCGAAGTCGGCGTCGGTGGCCGGTCGGGGCCGCAGCAGTGGATCGTTCTCGGTGGCCCGGCCGCTGCGCGGATAGCTGCCCAGGAAGCGCACGTCCCGGCACACCCGCCGGATGCCCATGAGGGCCTCGCCGACCCGGGCCTCGGCCACGTGCCCCTCGGCGTCGATGCAGAAGCAGTAGCTGCCGAGCCGGTCACCGGTGGGGCGTGACTCCAGCCGGGTGAGGTTGACCCCGCGCACGGCGAACTGGTTGAGCACCTCGATCAGGGCGCCGGGGTGGTCGTCGGCGATGAAGGCGACGAGCGAGGTCAGGTCGGCTCCGGTGGGCGCGGGCAGGACGCCGGGCCGGGAGAGGTAGATGAAGCGGGTGGCGGCGTCGGAGCGGTCGCCGATGCCGGAGGCCAGGGCGTGCAGTCCGTAGCGCTCTCCGGCGATCACGGCGCAGATGGCCGCGTCGTAGGGCGCGCCGGGCTCGGAGACGGCGCGCGCGGCTGCGGCCGTGGAGGAGACGGTGTGCGTGTCCGCCTCGGGCAGGTTGCGGGCGAGCCAGCCCCGGCACTGGGCGAGGGCGTGGGGGTGGGTGGCCACCCGCTTGACGTCCTCCAGCACCGTCCCGCCCCGCGCGAACAGGGCGAACTCGACGGGGACCGCGGTCTCGCCGGTGACGAGGAGCGGATCGCCGTTGACGAGTTCGGCGATGGTGGCGCTGACGCCGCCCTCGACCGAGTTCTCCAGGGGGACGACGCCGCCGTCGACCGCGCCGGAGCGGACCGCGTCGAAGACCGCCGCGACCCCCTCGCAGGGGACGCGGGCCTCGTCGGGCGCGTCCGGGCGCAGGTCGCGCAGTGCGGCTTCGGTGAAGGTGCCCTCGGGGCCGAGGTAGGCGTAGCGGTTGGGCATAACACCAGGCTATACGGACCGGTGCTCCGGGAGCGGCGGTTCGGGACTCGACGCGGGCCCGGCGCCGGGGCCGGGTCGCTTCGGCGCGGTCACCTGCGCGCCTCCGACGCGGGGGCGTCCGCCTCCCGGGCACCGTCCCCGCCGGTCTTCCCGCCGGTCGGGTCCCCTGGGCGCGGCTCGGCGGCCGTCGCGGTCCCCGTGGCGGAGGTTCCCGCGCTCCCCGCCGCGGTGGCGGAGGGCCCCGACCGTACGGTGACGTTGGCTGAGACGACCGGCCTCGCCGCTCCGACTCCCGACCGCACGGCCTCGACGGGGGCCCGGCGGTCGGTGCCGACACGTTCGATCGTCCTGCGGATGACGGAGGCGAGGCCGCGGGGTTCGCGTTCCTCCCGGTCGTCGCCCGTGGCAGCTGAGTCGGCCGACGCTGCCGGGACGGTCCCAGCTGGCGGGGCGGTCCGGGCTGGCGGGACGACCCCGGCTGGCGGGGCGGTCCGGGCTGCTGCTGCGGCCTCCGGGCCATTCCGGTCGTCGCCCGTGGCGAACGTGGCAGCGGAGGAAGCCTGCGCTGGCGGGGCTGAAGTAGCTCCGGTGGCCGACGCGACCGCCTGTTCGCCCGCGACGGACAGGGCGGGCGAGGCTGGCGGGACCCCGGAAACCTCTCGGTCGTCATCCGCGGCAGACGCGGTCGCGGAGGCCTTCCGTGCTGACGGAGCCGCGTGAGCCGCTTCCACGTCCTGTCGGGCCGCGTCCGTGCGGGTCGGGGCCGCCGGGGCGTCCCTGCGCCGCTTCGGGCCCGCGCCCCCCTCGACGACCTCCACGGCACCGGTCTCGACGTCGGCCTCGGCGCCCTCACGCGCGCCGCGCTCCTCGTCCCGCCCGGCCGGGGACCCGGGCTCGTCCCGGGCCGCGGGCGGGGGCACCGGCTGGACACCGGCGGAGGACACCGCCCGCGTCGGGGAACTCCCCGCGGCGGCGCCGACGCCCTCCCCCAGGCGGGCCGACCGGACGACCCGGTGCTCCTCCGGGCTGAGCAGGGTGTCGCAGTCCCCGCCCACCACCGCCTTGGCGTAGGTGCGCGACTCGGTGCGCCCGTTGATGGAGGTGACGACGACGCCGTCACCCTCGCTGTTGAGCAGGGCCAGGGAGAAGGAGCGGGCGCCCGACATCTCCTCCAGGGCGTCGTAGTGGAGCACCGCCACGTCGCGCACGGCGAACGGGTCCACGCCCGAGGCGCTGACCGCGGACGCCCGCTGGGCGAGTGCCTGGGACTCGCTGCTGATCACACGGGTCCTGGACAGCGCGTGCCAGCCGAGGGCGAGCGCACCCAGTCCCGAGAGCATTCCCGTCAAAGCCAGGATCGTAGTGAACACGGAGCGAGCGTATAGCTACACACTGCGCTCATGGGGTTACTTCGGGCGGTTTCTCCAAGTCATGTGCCCGATTTTGCGGGACAGTTGCCGTCCCGCCGTGCGCGTGCGCTCACGGGTCCGGTCCCACCCGCGCCGCACGGTGGGCCGCAGTTCGCGCACCGCCAGCGCTCGGGCCACGTCCGCGAACTGGTGGGCCCGGTGCAGCTGTGCGCGCAGGTCGGTGCCGGTGGCCCGGTGCTCCAGGGGCACCTCCACCTCCAGCACCCGGTGGCCCGCCCTCAGCACGTCGATGGTCAGGCCGGTCTCCACTCCGAAACCGGGGGCCAACGGCCTGGCCGCCTCGAAGGCGGCGCGCGTCAGGCAGCGCTGGCCGTTGAGGGGCTGCTCGGGCTCCCACCCGGTGGCCTTGCGGACGCCGCCGCGCGCGAGGCGCACCACGAACCCGTGGCCGCCCAGGCGCATGCGGGTCGCGGGGAAGAGGGCGATGGTCATGTCGGCCTTGCCGTCGCGGACCGGTTCGACGAGCGGCGCCGCCTCCGCGGCGGTCGCCTCCAGGTCGGCGTCCAGGAACAGCAGGTGCCGGGGGGAGCGCGGGGATCCGTCCCCCGCCTCGTGCTCCTCGATGAGCCGGACGCCCTCCGCGCCCGTCTCCATCGCGGCCCCCTTGCCGCGGTTGCGGCTGTGCCTGAGCACCCGGGCCCCGGCTTCGAGCGCGACGTCGGCCGTGCGGTCGGCGGAACCGTCGTCGACCACGACGACCAGGTCCACCCCGGGCAGTGCGCGGGCGGCCCTGACGGTGCTGCCCACGCGCACCGCCTCGTCCTTGGCGGCGATGACCACGGCGATTCCGGCCCCCTCGGGACCGGCGCCCTCCCCACGAAGCACGCGCGTCCCGTCTACTGGGCGGTGCCGGTCCCCGCGGCCACCGGCAACGCGTCGAGGTCGGGGTGGATGACGAACACCGCGTCCAGCCCGGTGACCTCCAGGACCTTGGTCACCGCGGGCCTCGGCGCCACGAGTTCGAGGTCGCCGTCCTTGTCGCGGGAGCGCTTCATGGCGGAGAGCAGCACGCTGATGCCGGTCGAGTCGCAGAACTCCACCCGCGACATGTCGACGACCAGCCGCCGTGCCCCGTCCTCCAGGGCTCCGATGAGCTCGTCACGCAACTGGGGTGCCGTGTACAGGTCGATCTCACCGCCCACGGTTACCACCGCGACGTCTTGCTGAGACCGGCTTGATATCTTCAACTCCACAGTCGTGACTGTAGCGGCCGCACCAGCGCCGGGCCACCTCGTTGGCGGTGTTTCGCGACATCGGTGACGTTCCTCCGCCGGTGGCGGCGCCGTCACCGCGGAGCGGGCTCCCTCAGAGGAGGGCGCTCCGGGCCCTCGCGTTGTCCGCGGCGCCCAGCCGCAGCTCGACGACCTCGGCGGCGTCCGGGTACGGGTTCGTCGCCCCGAAGCCCTCCGGCAGTCCCCGGGCCGTGTCCTCCTCCTCGCCCGCGGAGCCCTCGGCGGGGATCTCCAGGACCGCCCAGACCGTGGTGGTGGTCGCGTCCATCTCGGTGCCCCAGCGGCCGGACAGGGACTGGACGATGCCCAGGCCCCGGCCGCCCAGTCCGGAGACCGAGGGCCGCGCCACCCGTGGCATGGTGCTGGAGCCGCCGTCGCGTACGGCGATCTCCACCCAGCCGCACGCCCCCGACCCGCGGTCCACCTCGGCCCGCCAGGACACGCCGACGCTGTCCTCGGGGTTCTCGGGGGCGGGCAGGGGTCTGGCATGGCGGAGGGCGTTGCTGACGAGCTCGCTGAGGACGAGGGCCGCGTCGTCCACGCACTCCTCGCTGATCCTCAGGGCGCGGAGGTCGCGGCAGAGCCGCTGCCTGGCACCGGCCACGGTGGCGGGGGTGTGGGGGAGCGTGACGCTCCGCTCGACCTTGTGCGGGCAGTCACCCGCGTCGAGTGGGCTGTGGTCTCCTGACACGTCGAAATCCCTGCGCGTTGGTGCTTCCTCGGGCCGTCCGGAACCCGCCCGATGTGTGCCAGCGAATTCCACCAGGGGTGGAAATGCCCCGTTCACCTCGGAAGGAAACCCACCACGAGATGAATCACGGAGTACGACTCGCACGTCGGCGCGGGGATCGCTGACGGGACAGGGGTTCAGGGGTTGATGAGTTTTTTGTTGTTTCCTGGGACTCAGGTTGCCTGTGGAGCGGTTCGCTGCGTGTGGAGGGCTCCGCGCCCTCACCGGGGTACAGCGGCACGGTGAACCGCATGCGCGCGCCGCGCTCCAGGCGCTGGGCGGTCACGTCGCCGCCCTGGTCCCTGGCCAGCTGGCGCACGATGTAGAGGCCGAGCCCGAGTCCGCCGAAGCGGGACTCCTCGCCGCGCACCCCGGACTGCACGAAGCGGTCGAAGATCCGCTCCTCGTCGCCCGGACGCAGCCCCACGCCCTCGTCGTCGACCACGACCGCGACGGCGTCGCCCTCCTCCCGCACGCCCACGCGCACGGCCCCGCCCCGGGGCGAGAACTTGAGGGCGTTGTCGAGCAGCTGGTCCATGATCATGCTCGTGGCCAGCGGGTCGCCCGCCGTGGGCGGAAGGTCGGGCAGGTCGTCCAGGGTGACGTCGTGCCGGTCGGACAGGGGCCGGAAGGCGCTGACCGCCTGCCGCAGCACCTCGGGCAGGTCGAACCGGTCGCGGCCGACCCGCATCTCGCCGCGCGCGACGTCCGAGCCCAGCTGGAGCCGGTCCACCAGCGCGGCCAGGGCCGAGGAGCGCTCCGCGATGGTGCCGACGGCCTGGTACTGCGAGTCCGGGCTGAGCCGGGACCACTTGCGCAGGAGCGTGGTGGCGTAGCCGTGGATGACGGTGATGGGGGTGCGCAGCTCGTGCCCGCTCGTGGCCAGGAACGCCTCGCGCTCGTCCTCCATGGCCTTCTGCGCGGTGATGTCGCGAAAGTCCACCACCCACTCGTGGGTGCGCGGGATCTGCGCCATCAGGATCTCCAGCCAGCGGCCGTCGCGGAGCTTGTGCTTGACCGGCTGGCCGTGGCAGGCGGGCAGCGGGAAGGGCGGGTGGCGCCCCTCCATCACCTCGGCCGTGTAGCCGGTGAGCTCCACCGCCGACCGGTTCCACTTGCGCACCCGGCCGCCGAAGTCGAGCACGGCGATCCCGTCGGCGCTGGAGTCGGCCACGGCCTGTTCGTGGACGCGCTGGCGGTTGAGCTCCTCGTAGGCCAGCGCGTTGCCGATCGCCACCCCGGCGTGCGCGGCGAGCAGTTCGAGCAGCTCCAGCTCCACGTGCCCCACCTTGCGCTGGCTGTAGAGCGCGTACAGGGCGCCGTAGGGGCGGCCGTGCACGTTGGACACGCCCAGCGCGATGGTGTGCAGCCCGGGCAGGTCGGCCCAGACCAGGTCCTGGAGTCCGCGGGTGTCCTCGTTGGCCAGCAGCACGGACTTGCCGCTGCGCAGGAGCTCGCCGAACAGGCTGTCGTCCAGCGCCGAGCTGAACCCCTGGAGGTCCTCCGACAGCTCCGAGATGCTGACCAGTTCCACGCGGTCCTCGTTGAGCAGGACGAAGCCGCCCGCGTCGGCCCCGGTGAGCTCGGTGATGCCGCGGGAGATGCGGTCGAGCACGGTCTTGAGGCTGAGGTCGGCGTTGATGTCGACGACCACGTCGGTGAGCCGCCGCACGAGGCGGGCCCGCTCCATCGCCGAGGAGCGGGCCTGAACGTCGCTGTCGGAGGGGTAGAGGTTGAGCACCCACCCGGCCACGCCGCCGTCCGCGCCGGGCACCCGGTTGGTGTTGATCCGCACGTCGACGACCGTGCCGTCCCTGCGCATCCGGCGGCTGTGGATGGACAGCGGGGTTCCTGCGCGCACGTGTTCGAGCACCGCGCCGTGCTCGGCCCGCAGCTCGGCGGGGACGATCGGCAGCTCGCCCCCGAGCACCTCCTCCGCACGCCAGCCGAACAACCGTTCGGCGGCCGGGTTCCAGAGGGTGACTCGGAGTTCGCTGTCGACGCAGACCACCGCGTCCGCTGAGGCGGCCAGCACGGCTTCGGCGCTGAGGGGCGCGCGCTCGGAACTCACGACGTCATAGTGCCACCCGGAAGCGGCCCGGGGGCAGGGCTTTGCGCAATCGGAGCCAAATCGGCTCCGGTGCCGCTGGATCCGGCCGTCCAAGGGGCTCGACCCCTGAGGCTCTGTTCGGGCGCCCGCGGGGTTCTGGAGGTGACGGACGTGCGATCGCGAGGAACGAGCCATCGCACGGGAGACACCGAAGGTTCCCGCTCCCCGGGTGCCCGCACACGGGCCGAAGCGAAGCGGAGGCCCAAGGGGGCTCTGTTCGGGCGCCCGCGGGGTTCTGGAGGTGGCGGACGTGCGATCGCGAGGAACGAGCCATCGCACGGGAGACACCGAAGGTTCCCGCTCTTTGGGCGCCCGAACGAGGAGAGCACCGCGCTTCGCACCCGTTGAGGGTGGTAGCCCGCCCCGGCGCGAAGCGCCACCGGCGGGCGATGGCGGGCGGCGGGCGGGGCGAAGCCCCAAAGGGACGCTGCTAGATCACCCGGGGTTCCGCGCCGCCCTCCGCGGCCATGCCGCGTCCGGCGTGCTCCCAGGCCTGCATGCCGCCGGAGACGTTGACCGCGTCCCACCCGGCCTGGTTCATCGCCGCGACGGCCTGCGCCGACCGGCCCCCCACGCGGCAGACGACGTAGACCCGCTGGTCGCGCGGGACCTCGCCCGCGCGCTGGTTGAGCTGACCGAGCGGGATGTGCGTCGCGTCGGGCGCGTGGCCCGCGTTCCACTCGTCGTCCTCGCGGACGTCGAGGAGGTAGGCGTCCTCGGGCACCTCGGTGACGTTGGCCTCCGGAACACCGCTGCCGAACATGTGACCCCCTGTATCCGTGTACTTCGAGAAATGTGAGATGCGGGGAACCCGTCGGGAACCCCCCGCGTCCGAACTGTATGGCTCAGCACACCTTCGCGACGGCACTGCCGACCCGCCTCGCCGCTCTCGCAGCCCTCGGCCTGCTCCTCACGGCCTGCGGCAACGAACCCGCCGAGGTGAACGCACCCGAGTCCGAGTCCGCAACCGACGAGACCAGCCCCTCCGCGTCCCCCGGCGACCCCTCCTCCGCCACGGACGCCCCCGCCCCGGGGGAGACCGGCGGCGGGGAGGCCGAGACCAGCCTCACCATCGAACGCACCCTCAGCGGGGACGAGGCCCTGGTGCCCGCGGAGGGCTACGAGGAGGGGGTGTGGACCCTCACCTGCTCCCCCGCGGGCGGCGACCACCCCGATCCCGAGGCGGCGTGCGCCGAGATCGAGGAGGTCGGCACCGGCCCCTTCACCAGCGGCGACACCTCCGACACGATGTGCACGATGCAGGTGGGCGGCCCCGAGGTCGTCCACGTGACCGGGCACGTCGGCGGGACCGAGGTCGACACCGAGTTCAACAAGCGCAACGGCTGCGAGATCGAGCGCTTCGAGACCCTGTCCACGGTGCTCAACCCCTGACGGGGGAGGTACCCGAAGGCAGACCGGGGAGCCGGGCCGCGCCGCCCGGCTCCCCGTCGCGCGTGCGCGGCTCAGCACGGCCCGCTGACGCGAGAAGACCCGCGAGGCCCCCGTCGCGTGCGCGGCTCAGCTGGTGCGCGCGGTGTGGGGCGTGTCCCAGAAGGCGACCTCGTGGCGCATGCCCTCCAGGAAGAGGCGCTCGGCGCGCCCGGGATCCGGGGCGGCCTCCTCCAGCATCCGCCCGTAGTGCTCGGTGAGGGTGGTGAACTCCGGGTCGGCGTAGGTGTCGACCCACCGGCGGTAGCGCGGCTCCTCCGGGCGGTCGTCGGCGAGCGCGAGCCCGAGCTGGTTGTACCCCCACATGCACGGGTACACGGCGGCGAGCCCGTCTCGGTAGTCGGCGGCGGCGTCGAGCAGCCAGGCGGTGTAGGCCGCGCAGGCCGGACCCTTGTCCCGTGTGGTCAGGTCCGCGCCGAACTCCCCGGACAGTGAGCGGTGCAGCTCCAGCTCCTCGTTGAGGGTGCTGTGCGCGATGCCCACCAGGTCGGCGAGGTGGTCGTCGGGGGCCTGCCAGGCCAGCCGGGAGAAGGCCCGCGCGTAGTCGAGCAGGTAGAGGTGGTCCTGCTCCAGCCAGTACCGGAAGGCGCGCTCGTCCAGGTCCCCCCGGGCGATCCCGGCGACGGTCGGGTGCGCCAGCTGCTCGGCGACCAGCGGCCGCCCGATCTCATGGAGTCGTTCGAGAATTCCCACGCCCGAAGTGTCCCATCCGCCCTTTCGGCAGCCCCGGGCGGCCCGGACAGCGTGACCCGGCAGCCTTTCCGAAACTTTCGAGCTTTTTCGGGTTCCCGTGGATCCGCCTGACGAAACCCTTTCCCGGCAGCCCATCGACCCCTTTCGAATGTCGCAGGTCAACACCAACATGTGACCTATATCTCCCACAGGGGTTGACCTGCCTACCGCGACTACGTACATTCTCCGT
This sequence comes from Nocardiopsis deserti, assembly GCF_008638355.1. Classification (NCBI taxonomy): domain Bacteria; kingdom Bacillati; phylum Actinomycetota; class Actinomycetes; order Streptosporangiales; family Nocardiopsidaceae; genus Nocardiopsis; species Nocardiopsis deserti. The sequence goes on from NZ_VWVS01000024.1 coordinate 78,006, forward strand.
CAGTAAGTTTCGATACTAGTTTCGAAAGTTTCGGATCTCCATGGCGCGCGGACCACCACCCGGACACACGACATCCCCGCATCCCCACTGAGCACAGAAAGGCCCACCCACATGACCGGACCCTCGGAACACGTCGCGGACCGGGAGGACGCCGACGACGGTTGGCGGGACCCCTCCCTCCCCGACGCGACGCGCGTCGAGCGACTGCTGGGATCGATGACCCTGGAGGAGAAGGTCGCCCAGCTGCACGGTGTGTGGGTGAGCGCGGACGCCTCGGGCGAGGCCGTCGCACCGCACCAGCACGACCTCACCCAGGAGCCCCCCGCCTGGGAGAAGGTCATCGAGTACGGCCTCGGCCAGCTCACCCGGCCCTTCGGCACCCTGCCGGTCGACCCCGCCGCCGGCCGGGCGTCGCTGGCCCGCAGCCAGCGGGAGATCATGGCCGCCAACCGCTTCGGCATCCCGGCCCTCGCCCACGAGGAGTGCCTGGCCGGGTTCGCCGCCTGGACCGCGACGATCTACCCGGTCCCCCTGGCCTGGGGCGCCAGCTTCGACCCCGACCTGGTCGAGCGGATGGCCGCGCAGATCGGTGGGAGCATGCGCCGGGTCGGCGTCCACCAGGGCCTGGCCCCCGTGCTGGACGTGTCCCGCGACCCCCGCTGGGGCCGCACAGAGGAGACCATCGGCGAGGACCCCCACCTCGTGGCGACCGTGGGCACCGCCTACGTGCGCGGCCTCCAGTCCGCCGGGATCGTGGCCACCCTCAAGCACTTCACGGGTTACTCGGCCTCCCGGGGCGGCCGCAACCTGGCGCCGGTCTCGATCGGCCCGCGCGAGTTCGCCGACGTCCTGCTGCCCCCCTTCGAGATGGCCGTGCGCGACGGAGGCGCCGGGTCGGTCATGTCCGCCTACAACGACAACGACGGGGTGCCCGCCGCCGCGGACACGCGCCTGCTCACCGGCCTGCTGCGGGACCAGTGGGGCTTCGAGGGCACCGTGGTGGCCGACTACTTCGGCGTCGCCTTCCTCCAGACCCTGCACCGCGTCGCCGACTCCGCCGAGCGGGCCGGCGCCCTGGCCCTGACCGCGGGCGTGGACGTCGAACTGCCCACCGTGCACTGCTACGGCGACCTGCTCACCGCCCTGGTCCGCTCGGGCGAGGTGTCCGAGGAGCTGGTCGACCGGGCCGCCCGGCGCGTGCTCCTCCAGAAGTGCGGGCTGGGCCTGCTCGACGCCGGGTGGTCTCCGGAGCCCGAGGACCCCGCCGTCCCCGTGGACCTGGACCCCGCCGGGCACCGCGCGCTGGCCCGCGAACTCGCCGAGCACTCGGTGGTCCTGCTCTCCAACACCGACGACGCGCTCCCCCTGGCCGACACCGGGGACCTGGCCCTGGTCGGGCCGCTCGCCGACACCGCCGACGCCGTGCTCGGCTGCTACTCCTTCCCCGCCCACGTGGGCAGGCGCCACCCCGGCACCGCCGTGGGCGTGGAGATCCCCACCCTGCTGGAGTCCCTGGGCGCCGAACTGCCCGGCGTCCGCGTCGAGCACCGCGCCGGGTGCTCGGTGGACGGCGACTCCACCGACGGCTTCGCCGAGGCCCTGCTGGCGGCCGGGCGCGCCCGGGTGTGCGTGGCCGTGGTGGGCGACCGCTCCGACCTGTTCGGCCGGGGCACCTCCGGCGAGGGCTGCGACGCGGAGGACCTGCGCCTGCCCGGGGTCCAGCAGGAGTTCCTGGAGGCCCTGGCCGACACCGGCACCCCCGTGGTCGCGGTGGTGGTGTCCGGACGGCCCTACGTACTGGGCCCGGTCGCCGACCGGCTGGCCGCCGTCGTCCAGGCCTTCCTCCCCGGTGAGGAGGGCATGCCCGCGGTGGCCGGAGTGCTCTCGGGCCGGGTCAACCCCAGCGGACGCCTGCCGGTGTCCGTGCCGCGCACGTCCGGCGGTCAGCCCGCCACCTACCTCGGCCCCGACCTGGCCCACCGCAGCGAGGTCAGCTCGGTGGACCCGACCCCGCGCCACCCCTTCGGCCACGGCCTGTCCTACACACGGTTCGTCTGGGAGGACCCGCGCGTGGACGCGGGCCCCGTCCGTCCGGGAGAGGTCCCCCGGGTGGGCACCGACGGGGAGGTCACCGTCGGCTGCACCGTCCGCAACGTCGGCGGCGCGGCCGGGACCGAGGTCGTCCAGCTCTACCTGCACGACCCCGTCGCCCAGGTGGCCAGGCCCCGCAGGCAGCTGGTCGGCTACGCGCGGGTGCACCTGGAGGCCGGGGAGGCGCGGGCGGTGGACTTCTCCGTCCACGCCGACCTGGCCTCCTACACCGGCCCGGACGGACGGCGCGTCGTCGAGCCCGGCCGCCTGGAACTGCTGCTGTCCGCGTCGAGCGAGGACGTCCGGCACACCGTGCCGGTCCTGCTCGACGGGCCCACGCGCGTCGTGGACCACACCCGGCGCCTGGCCTGCGGGGTCCAGCTCGACCCCGTCGACCAGGACGAGCGGGCCGACCGGAGGGAGGTCGCCGCGCGCGGCTGAGCGGTGGGGCCGCGCCCCGCGCGGCCCCCGCCCACACCCACACCCACACCCACACCCACTGAGCAAGCGCTTACCACCCCGGCTACGGCCCCTTCGTCCGAGCACTCCTCCACCCCCCGTACCCCCCGCTGCCAGAGGAGACAACCACACATGAGCACCCCCTCCCCGACGGCCGGTCCGCCCACGGGCCCGGTCCGCGTCGCGCTCGTGGGAACCGGGAACATCGCCCGCTTCCACGCGGAAGCGCTGCTGTCCCTGCCGGACCGGGCCGCGGTCGTCGCCGCCGTCGACGTCGACACCCGCGCCCTGGACGTGTTCCGCTCCCGCTTCGCGGTCCCGGCCGGGTACACCGACCTGACCGAGATGCTGGACCGGGAGCGTCCGGAACTGGTGCACGTGTGCACACCGCCGGGCCTGCACCGGTCCCAGGTGGAGGCCTGTCTGGGCGCGGGCGCCTCCGTGCTGGTGGAGAAGCCGCCGGCGCTGAGCCTGGCCGAGGCGGAGAGGATGGCTGCGGCCGAGGGGGGCGGGCGCGGGCCGTGGATGGCCACGGTGTTCCAGCACCGCTTCGGCTCGGGCGCCCGCCGGGTGCGGGCGCTGTCGGAGGCCGGTGTGCTGGGGCGGCCCCTGGTGGCGGCCTGCCACACGACGTGGTTCCGGCCCCAGGAGTACTTCGACGTGCCGTGGCGCGGCAGGTGGGAGACCGAGGGCGGCGGCCCGACCATGGGGCACGGCATCCACCAGATGGACCTGCTGCTCTTCCTGCTGGGCCCGTGGACGGAGGTGTCGGCGGTCGCCCGCCGCCAGGCGCGCGACGTCGAGACCGAGGACGTCTCCCTGGCCCGGGTGGACTTCGCCAACGGGGCGGTGGCCAGCGTGGTCAACAGCCTGGTCTCCCCGCGCGAGGAGAGCCGGATCCGGATCGACTTCGAGCGGGCGACCGTCGAGCTGGTCCACCTCTACGGCTACGGCGACGGGAACTGGCGGATCACCCCCGCCCCGGGGTTCGAGGAGGAGGTCGCGGCCGCCTGGGAGGCGGGGGAGCACGGCACCGACAGCGGGCACCGAGCGCAGATCGCCCGGGTGCTGGAGGCGCTGCGCGAGGGCACCGCCCCGCCCGTGTCCTCCGCCGAGTCGCTGCGGACGATGCGCCTGGTCGCCGGGGTCTACGCCTCCGCCTTCGAGGGGCGGCCCGTCACCCCCGCCGACCTGGGGCCGGAGTCGCCGTTCCACGCGCGCATGGACGGCGGTGCGGTCCGGTGGTGAGGCCGCGCCCGCCGGCGCGCGGCCCCGGGGGCCGTCCGGGCGGCCCCCGCCCGTCGCCCGCGCCGAGGGGGACGCCGTGCGCCGCTACGTGATCCGCCGCGTGCTGTACATGGTCCCGACCCTGCTGGCGATCTCGCTGGTCGCGTTCCTGGTCATCCAGCTGCCCCCGGGCGACTTCCTCACCGCCTACATCGCCGAGCTGTCCGCGCAGGGACAGGGCGTGGACAGCGCCCAGATCCGCGCCCTGGAGGAGAGGTACGGGCTCAACGACCCCTTCCTCGTCCAGTACTGGAACTGGATCTCCGGGATCGTCCTGGAGGGCGACTTCGGCCAGTCCTTCCAGTACCACCGCGAGGTGGCCGACCTGATGTGGGACCGGATCGGCCTCACCCTGGCCCTGGCCCTGGTCACCCTCCTGCTGAGCTGGGCGATCGCCTTCCCGATCGGGGTGTACTCGGCGGTCCGCCAGTACTCGCCGGGCGACTACGCGGTGACCTTCGTCGGGTTCGTCGGCCTGGCCACGCCGAACTTCATGCTCGCGCTGATCTTCGCCTGGGTGTCCTTCCGCTACTTCGGCCAGAGCGTGGGCGGCATCGTCTCGCGCGAGTACGCCGACGCCGCCTGGAACCTGGGCAAGGTCCTGGACGTGGTGTCCAACCTGTGGATACCGGTGCTCATCATCGGCACAGCGGGCACGGCGGCGCTCGTACGCGTGCTGCGCGCCAACCTCCTGGACGAGCTGCGCAAGCCCTACGTCACCACGGCCCGCGCCAAGGGCCTGCCCGAGTGGCGGGTCATCCTCAAGTACCCCGTGCGCATGGCCCTCAGCCCCTTCATCAGCACCATCGGGTGGATCCTGCCCACGCTCGTGGGCGGCGAGGTGATGGTCTCCATCGTGCTGAGCCTGGAGACGACCGGACCACTGCTGGTGGAGGCCCTGCGCAACCAGGACATGTACCTGGCCGGGAGCTTCATCCTCGTCCTCGGTGTGCTGACGGTCGTCGGCACCCTGCTGTCCGACCTGCTGCTGGCCTGGTGGGACCCGCGCATCCGCCACCACCACGTCGAGAGGGTGTGACCCATGGCAGCCCTGCCCGACCGCCCCCCGCCCCCCGAGGAGCCCCTGGGCGCCACCGCCGCCGGACCCGGGGCCGCCGAGCCCCCGGCCACCGCGGACCCGCGGGGGGAGGCGCCCCAGCGCGTGCTCTTCCGGCGGCGCTTCCGCCGCAACAGGCTGGCCGTCGCCGGCGCGCTCGTGCTGTGCGCGCTGGTCCTGGTGTCGGTGTTCTCCGAGTTCGTCGCGCCCAGCACACCGGACGCCTACAACGCCGAGCGCACCTACGCCCCGCCGCAGGCGCTGCACGTCGTGGACACCTCCGACGGCTTCGACCTGGGCATGTACGTGTACGGCTACCGGGTGGAGCGCGACCCCGAGACGCTCGCCAACACCTACACCGTCGACGAGTCCGTGAAGATCCCCGTCGGCCTGTTCGTGCGCGGCGAGCCCTACGAGATGTGGGGCCTGATCCCCTCGGACATCCACCTGATCGGCGCCAGCGACCCCGACCAGGACGTGTACTTCCTGGGCGCCGACCGCAACGGCCGCGACATGGCCTCCCGGATCGTCCACGGCACCCGGGTGTCGATGTCCATCGGCCTGGCCGGGGTCGCGCTGTCCTTCGTCCTGGGCCTCGTACTCGGCGGCCTGTCCGGCTACCTCGGCGGACGCGTCGACAACGCCATCCAGCGCGTCATCGAGTTCCTGATGTCCATCCCCACGATCCCGCTGTGGATGGGCCTGTCCGCCGCCGTCCCCCGCGAGTGGGGGTCGGTGCAGACCTACGTCGCCATCACCGTGCTCCTGTCGCTCATCGGCTGGACCGACCTGGCGCGCGTGGTGCGCGGCCGGTTCCTGTCGCTGCGCCAGGAGGACTTCGTGACGGCCGCCCGGCTGGACGGCTGCGGCACCGGACGGGTCATCGCCCGCCACATGCTGCCGTCCTTCACCAGCCACATCATCGCCTCGCTGACCCTGGCCGTGCCGTTCATGATCCTGGCCGAGACCTCGCTGTCCTTCCTGGGCCTGGGTCTGCAACCACCGGTCGTGAGCTGGGGCGTCCTCCTCCAGGAGGCGCAGAACATCCACTCGATCGCGGGCGCCCCCTGGCTGCTGCTGCCCGGGGCCGCGGTGACGGTGGCGGTGCTGGTGCTCAACTTCGTCGGCGACGGCGTCCGCGACGCCGCCGACCCGTACAGGTGAGGAAGGTGGCCGCCGTGACGGCCCAGACCCGCGACGACGTCGTCCTGGACATCCAGGACCTCCGGACCCACTTCACCACCGACGACACCGTGGTGCGCGCCGTGGACGGGGTGGACCTGGCGGTCCGCCGTGGCAGCACGCTGTGCGTGGTCGGCGAGAGCGGCTGCGGCAAGAGCGCCATGGCCCGCTCGGTACTGCGACTGGTGGAACCGCCCGGCGAGGTGGTGGGCGGCAGGATCCTGCTGCACCCGGAAGGAGAGGGCGGGGAGCCCCTGGACCTGGCCGCCCTGCGCCCCACCGGCAGGGAGATCCGCGCGGTGCGCGGCCGCGAGGTGGCCATGGTCTTCCAGGAGCCCATGTCCTCGCTGTCCCTGGTGCACACCGTCGGCAACCAGATCGGCGAGTCCCTGCGCGTGCACCGCCGCGTGTCCCGCCGGGAGGCCCGCGAACGCTCCGTGGACCTGCTCGAACGCGTGCGGGTCCCCGGCGCCGGGCGCGTCGTGGACTCCTACCCCTTCCAGCTCTCCGGCGGAATGCGGCAGCGGGTCATGATCGCGATGGCCCTGGCGTGCGGGCCGCGCGTGCTCATCGCCGACGAGCCCACCACCGCGCTGGACGTGACCACCCAGGCCCAGATCCTCGACCTGTTCGCCGACCTGCGCCGCGACACCGGCATGGGCCTGCTCTTCATCACCCACGACATGGGCGTGGTCGCCGAGATCGCCGACGAGGTCGCCGTCATGTACCTGGGCACGGTGGTCGAGCAGGGGCCGGTGGACGAGATCTTCCACGACCCCCGCCACCCCTACACCCGCGCCCTGCTGGAGGCGGTCCCCCGGATCGGCGCGGCCCGCTCACACCGCCTGCCCACCATCCGGGGCGCCATCCCCGACCCCGGGAACCAGCCCACCGGCTGCGTGTTCCGCACCCGCTGCCCCGAGGCCGTGGAGGGGCTGTGCGACACCACCGTCCCCCCGGTCACCGCCCCCGGGCCCGGCCGCCGGGTGCGCTGCCTCCTGGAGGGGGGCACCCCGCCTCCCGGCGGCGCGGGCGCCGAACCGACCGGCAAGGAGACCGTCGATGCCGACTGAGACACCGGCCGGACCGCCGGACCCCGCGCCGCACGGACCCGTGTCCGCGCCCGCGGCCGAACCCGTCCTGAGCATCCGCGGCCTGCGGGTGGACTACCCCGTGCGCGGGCGCTCCCGGCGCGGCCCCCGCCACGTGCGGGCCGTGGCCGGGGTGGACCTGGACGTGTACCCGGGCGAGACCCTCGGCCTGGTCGGGGAGTCAGGGTGCGGCAAGACCACCCTGGGTTCGAGCATCATGCGGGCCCGCCCGGAGGCCACCGGTCGGATCCGCTACCGCGCCTCCGACGGCCGCGTCCTGGAGGCCCTGGCTCTGTCCGGCGACGACGCCGCCGTCTACCGGCGCGAGGTGCGGATGGTCTTCCAGGACCCGCAGTCCTCCCTCAACCCCCGGATGACCCTGCGCGACATCGTCGGGGAACCCCTGCGGATGCTGCTGGGGCTGCGCGGGCAGGAACTGGAGGCGCGCGTGTGCGAGGCCATGGAGCGGGTGGGGCTGCACCCCGACCACCTGCGCCGCTACCCGCACGCGTTCTCCGGGGGCCAGCGCCAGCGGGCGGCCATCGCACGCGCCCTGGTCCCGGGGCCGCGCCTGGTCGTGGCCGACGAGGCGGTCAGCGCCCTGGACACCTCCGTGCGCTCGCAGATCCTCAACCTCCTCCAGGACCTCCAGGACGACCTGGGGCTGACCTACCTGTTCGTCTCGCACGACCTGTCGGTGGTCGAGCACGTGTGCGACCGGGTCGCGGTCATGTACCTCGGCCGGATCGTGGAGGTGGCGCCCACCGACGAGCTGTTCCGGCGGCCGCGGCACCCCTACACCGAGGCGCTGGTCTCCGCCGTGCCCATCCCCGACCCGCGGCTGCGCGGCACCCGCGAGCGCGTCCGGCTCACCGGCGAGGTCCCCGACCCCTCGCGGCCGCCGTCCGGATGCCCCTTCCACCCCCGGTGCGGATACGCCACCGACCTGTGCGCCGCCGAGGACCCCGCGCCGCGCACCGTCGCGCCGGGCCGCACGGTGGCGTGCCACCACACCGAGGAGCTCGACCTGGCCGGGATCACCGCGGACTCCGCGCCCGGCACCGCGACCACCGGTCCCCCGGCCCGCGCGACGCGGGAACCCCCCACGAGGCAGGAGAAGGACTCATGAGACGACGAACGGCAGGCGGCGGGAGGCGGTGGCTGGGCGCCGCCGCGGGAGCGGCGGCGGTCGTGATGACCGCCGGGTGCACCTTCCTCTCCCTCGATCCCGAGGTCGAGGAGGGCGAACGGGTGGAGGGCACCGGCGAGGCGCCGATGCTCGCCGCCCTCGTGGAGTCGGGCGACCTGCCCCCGCTGGAGGAGCGGCTGCCCGACGAGCCGCTGGTGGTGGAGCCCCACGACCGCGTCGGCGTGTACGGCGGCGAGTGGAACACCGCCATCCTCGGCGTGGGCGACTGGCCCTGGCTCGGCAGGACCGTGGGCTACGAGAACCTCACCCGCTGGGACCCGGAGTGGCAGGAGGTGATCCCCAACCTCGCCGAGTCCTGGGAGTACAACGAGGACGCCACCGAGCTGACCTTCACCCTGCGCGCGGGCCTGCGCTGGTCCGACGGCGAGCCGTTCACCTCCGACGACGTCGTGTTCGCCTTCAACGACATCTACAACAACGAGGCGCTGACGCCGGTCGCGGCCGCCGATCCCGGCACCGCGGAGAAGGTCGACGAGCAGACCCTCACCATCACCTTCGACGAGCCCGACGCCCTCTGGGCCGGGTACGACCTCCTCCAGTACCAGGTGGTGACCAAGCCCAAGCACTACCTGGAGCAGTTCCACATCGAGTACAACCCCGACGCCGACGAGCTGGCCGAGGAGGAGGGGTACGCCGGCTGGGTCGAGATGTTCGAGGACAAGGCCGGGGTGATCAACAGCGCCCAGTACTGGCAGAACCCCGACATCCCCACCATGTACCCGTGGCAGGTCGTGGAGCCGCTGGCCGACTCCGGGCGGATGGTGCTGGAGCGCAACCCCTACTACTGGAAGGTCGACACCGAGGGCAACCAGCTCCCCTACATCGACCGGGTCGTCTTCGACATCCTCCCGGACGAGGAGGTCATGCTGGTCAGGGCGCTCAACGGCGAGTTCGACATGCACTCGCGGCACTTCAACACCCTGGAGAACAGGCCCACCCTGGCCGAGGCGCGCGAGTCGGGCGGCTACGACTTCTTCGAGCTGCGGCCCGCGGAGATGAACACCGCGATGATCTCCCTCAACCTCACCCACGAGGACGAGGAGCTGCGCGAGACCTTCAACGACCGCGACTTCCGGGTGGCGCTCTCGCACGCCATCAACCGCCAGGACATCATCGACGTCGTCTACCGCGAGCAGGGCGAGCCCTGGCAGGGCGCGCCCCGCGAGGACAGCCCCTTCCACAACGAGGAGCTGGCCAAGCAGTACACCGAGTACGACCTCGACCTGGCCAACGAGCTCCTCGACGAGGCGGGCTACGACGGGCGCGACTCCGACGGCTTCCGCACGAGCCCGCGCGGCGAGACGGTGCGCTTCACGCTGTCGGTGCCCACGGACTTCCGCCCCGACATCGTGGACTCGATGGAGATGGTCGTCGGCTTCTGGCAGGAGCTGGACATCGACGTGGAGCTCAACACCGAGGACCGCTCGCTGTGGCAGACCCGCCGGGAGAACAACGAGCACGACGCCAACGTGTGGTCGGGCGACAACGGCATGATGGACGCGATGTACGACCCCCGCTGGTACGCGCCCACCCAGAGCGGGGAGTCCAACTTCGCCATCCCGTGGGCCCAGTGGTACGTCTCCGACGGCGAGGACCCGCGCTCCCAGGAGCCGCCCGCCGACGTGCGCGAGCACCTGGAGATGTACGACGCCGTCCAGGCCGAGCCCGACCCCGAGGCCCGCGAGGAGCTGATGCGCGAGTTCCTGGCGGCCTCCCAGGAGCAGTTCTACGCGATGGGCGTCAGCCTGAGCCCGACCGGCTACGGGATCGTCGCGGACCACTTCCACAACGTGCCCGAGTCGATGCCCTCCTCCGGCAACTACAACGACCCCGGGCCGACCAACCCCGAGCAGTACTTCATCGAGGAGTGACGGCCGCGGCCCTCCCCCCTCCCCCCCCACGGCGACAGAAGGGTAAGGACATGTCCGCGAACACCACGGCGACCACGGCAGGCGGCGGAGAACCCGCCGGGAGCGGCCTGGGGCTGGTCCACGAGCAGGGGCGCTCGCTGCGCCTGACCCACGACGGGAGCGAACTCGTCCGCTACGTGTACCGGCCCTGGGACGTGCAGCTGGAGTCGCCGCGCCCCTACCTCCACCCGATCCGCACCCTGGGCGGGGACACCGTCAGCCTGTACCGGCCGCACGACCACGTGTGGCACAAGGGGATCGCGTGGTCGCTGCCCAACGTCGGACCGGCCAACTTCTGGGGCGGCCCGACCTACCTCCGGGACACGGGGTACCGGCAGCTCGCCAACGACGGCTCGACAGAGCACCGCTCCTTCGACCGGATCGAGGCCTCACCGGAACGGGTCTCGATCGGAGAACGACTGGAGTGGGTGACCGAGCAGGGCGAGACCTGGTTCTCCGAGCGCCGGGGGCTGCGGTTCACCGCGGCCCCCGGCCGGGGGGCCTGGACGATGGTGTTCACGACCTCCTTCACCAACCTGACGGAGGAGGAGGTCGCCTTCGGCAGCCCCACCACGGAGGGACGGCCCAACGCCGGGTACGGAGGCCTGTTCTGGCGCGGACCCCGCTCCTTCAGCGGGGGCCGCGCCTACACGGAGGGGAGGGAGGGTGACGACGACCTGATGGGAACGCGGTCGCCCTGGCTGGCCTTCACCGGCCGCCACGACGGCACGGACGGGGCGTCGACGCTGACGTTCGTGGACGCCCCCGACAACCCCGGCCACCCCGTGAAGTGGTTCGTGCGCAGCGGGATCTTCGCCTGCGTGTGCCCGGCCCCCTTCTTCGACGAGGTGGTGACCGTCCCCGCGGGGGGCTCCCTCGCCTACCGTTACGCGGTCGTCGTCGCCGACGGGGACCGGGGCGCGGAGGGGGCCAGGGCCCTGGCCGACCTCGGCCTGGGCGAACTGGCGGACGCGGCCTCCGAGCGCGCCGCCCCCGGCCCTGTCCCGGGTGCTGGGGCGGGCGCCGACGGCGGCACGGGCGGGGACTCCGGCGGGGAGGCGCGATGAACGCCCCGCGCGTCCCCGGGTTCCCCGGCGGCACCGCCGTCTCCCACCTGCGGGTCTACGACTGGCCCGCCGTCGACGGTCGCGCGGGGGGCTCGCCCCACCTGCACACCGCCTCGGCGGAGGGGTACGTGGTGCTCCGGGGCGAGGGCGTGCTGGAGACCCTGAGCGGCGCGGGGTTCCAGAGGACCCCGCTGCGGCCCGGCAGCCTGCTGTGGTTCACCCCGGGGACCGTGCACCGGCTGGTCAACGACAGCGGCGACCTGGAGATCCTGGTGATCATGCAGAACGCCGGTCTGCCGGAGTCGGGCGACGCCGTGCTCACCTACCCGGACAGGATCCTGGTCGATCCGGACGCCTACCGCCGGGCCACCGTGCTGCCCCGGGCCGTCACCTCGGCCGAGCGTGCGGCGCGGGAGCGCCGGGACCTCGCCGTGGAGGGCTACCTGGAGCTGAGGGAACGGGTGGAGAGGGAGGGACCGGACGCGCTGAAGGGGCTGTACCGGGCCGCCACGGAACTGGTCCGGGACCGGGCCGCCGGTTGGCACCACCACGTCGACAGGGGACCGGTCCACCAGGCGCGGACCACCGTGCGACACCTGGAGGCGCTGGGCCGGGGTGACGGGGAACACCTCTCCGGTTCGGCCGTCTACACCGCCGACTCCCCTCCCGGGCCGCTGCGCAACGGTATGTGCGGGCACCTGCGGGTGTGGGACCTCGACGGGGCGAGGAGGGCCGACTGAGGAGGGGACGGGGGAACCGGAGCTGACGACACGGGTACCGGGACCGGGTTCGTGCGGGGATGCCGCCCCGTTCCGGTCCGTGGTGTGCTTCGGTTCCGGACACAGGACCGGAACCTGTGCGGAGACCAGGAAAGCGAGAACCCGGCGAAGCCGTCACGTGGCCCTCACCGAGTATCCTGATCCCACCTGGGGTACGAAGGGTTCGTCCCCGAAAAACAAACCGCGGGCTGCCGCGAGCCGACCGGAGGTCGGCGAGCAGCAACCCGCGCAACGTGGGCGAGGAGGGATTTGAACCCTCACATCCTTTCGGACACACGGACCTGAACCGTGCGCGTCTACCGTTCCGCCACCCGCCCGAGTGACATGCCATTCAGTTGTGTTGCCAGGTGAACCGGGCTTTTCGTCCGTTTCCCCCTGGCGACATGGATAAGGCTAGCACGGTCTGAAGGTGGGTCGCACACGCGTTTCGGACCACCGGTTCGCGGCCCTCGGGCGGCCGTCCCGGGGTGCGCCTGAAACCAGGGGCACCTTGGCCCGGTTACGATCGTCTACACATACGAAGTGGAGTACAAAAGGGAGGTACCTCGTGGGAGTGCTCCAACGCTTCGAGCGCAGGCTTGAGGGCATGATCGAAGGCACCTTCGCGATGGCCTTCAAGTCCGAGCTCCAGCCGGTCGAGGTGGCGAGCGCCGTCCAGCGTGAGATGGACGAGCGTGCGGCGATCGTCGCCCAGGGCCGCACCCTGGTGCCGAACGACTTCATCGTCGAACTGGCCACCAGCGACAAAGAGCGCCTCGAAGTCTACGCCGACAGCCTGGGGCAGGAGCTGTCCAAGCTGGCACGCGACTACGCGACGGAGCAGGGCTACTCCTTCGTCGGGCCGGTCCGCGTTCACTTCAGGTCCGACGAAGGCCTCAAGACCGGTCGCTTCCGCATCCGCTCCGGCGTCGTGCGCGGCACCATGGTCGGCAAGGACGGCGAGGTCCGCCAGCCGGTCGGCGACCCCGGCCCGAGTGGGGGCCAGCAGCAGACCGGACGTCCGCGCCTGCTGATCTCCCCCGGCGGCGCCGCCGCCGAGGGCGCCATCGCCAGCCACGGAATGCAGCAGTCCTTCGAGCTGACCACCCCGGTCACCCTGTTGGGCCGCGGCACCGACTGCGACCTTCGCCTGGTCGACAACGGCGTCTCCCGTCACCACGTGGAGATCCGGCTGGACGGCGAGGAGGCCATTCTGGTGGACAAGGGGTCGACGAACGGGACCTTCGTCAACGGACAGCAGGTCAGGCAGGCCCGCCTGGTGGACGGCAGCAGGATCAGCCTCGGCCGCACCACCATGACGTTCCGCCGCGACTGACGCCCGGCGGCGGATCCGAAAACCAACGCGGTTCCGTGGGCGTCTGACAAGGGGCGGGCCGGGCTCAGGCCCGCTGTCAGATATCCGGCCGGGAGGGTAGTCTCCGCGAAGACCTGACCGATCGGGCACAATGGCCGCGGCCGCAGGCCGCGTCCAGCGACCTCGAGACTCACCGACCCGAAGGTGGGCAGACATGGTGGCGGCGCAGATGACCGCCATCCCGGCCGAAGCACGACAGGGGCTGAAGAGCAGTTCGATGTCCAACTTGACCCTCATACTGATCAAGATCGTGTATCTCGCGGGGCTTTGGCTGTTCGTCCTCACCGCGATCGGTGTGATCCGCACGGATCTCTTCGGCTCCAAGAAGAAGCCCCGGAAGAAAACGCGCCCGGCGGCGCCGCGCCGGGACCGGGACCCCTCCCCGTCGTACTCCTCGGCGCAGCCCGCCCGGCCGCCCCGACAGCCCCGCGCGCGCCGGAACGAGCCCACGGCCCTGGTCGTCACCCAGGGGTCGCTCAAGGGCACCAGCGTCGACCTCGCCTCGCAGCCCATCCTCATCGGACGCGCCCCGGACTCCACGCTCGTCATCACCGACGACTACGCGTCCGGCCGCCACGCGCGCGTCTACTCCGACAACGGCCGCTGGTTCGTGGAGGACCTGAACTCGACGAACGGCACCTACCTCGGCCAGCAGAAGCTGAACCGCCCTCAGCCCATCACGGTGGGACAGCCCATCCGTATCGGCAAAACCGTCCTGGAACTGCGCAAATGACAATCGCTCTCCGATACGCGGCGTACTCCGACGTAGGATGCCTCCGCGAAGGCAACGAAGACTCCGGCTACGCCGGCCAGAACCTCCTCGCGGTCGCCGACGGCATGGGCGGTTACGCGGGCGGTGAGGTGGCCAGCTCCATCGCGATCTCCTCGATCCGCCGCCTCGACTCCGAGCCGCCCCGGTCCGACGAGATGGCCGAGGTGCTCCAGCGCGCCGTCGAGCAGGCCAACGCCTCCCTGTCGCGCAGGATCATGGAGGAGCCCCAGCTGGAGAACATGGGCACCACCCTGACGGCCATGCTCTGGGCCGGTCCGCGGGTGGCGCTCATCCACATCGGTGACTCCCGCGCCTACCTCATGCGCGGCCCCCGCTTCGAGCAGATCACCCACGACCACACCCTGGTGCAGACCCTGGTGGACGAGGGCAAGATCACCGAGGAGGAGGTCGCCACCCACCCGCAGCGCTCCCTCATCCTGCGCGCCCTGGACGGCAAGAGCCCGGTCGACCCCGACATCTCCATCAGCGAGGCCAAGGCGGGCGACCGCTACCTGCTCTGCTCCGACGGACTCTCCGGCGTGGTCAGCAAGAAGACCATCCACGAGACCCTCGCCACCGAGGCCGACCCGCGCGGCGCGGCCAAGAAGCTCATCGAGCTGGCCATCCGCGGAGGCGGCCCGGACAACATCACCGCGGTCGTCGCCGACGTCATCGAGGCCGAGACCGACAGCGAGGGGCCCACCCGCACCTCCCAGGTGGTCGGCGCCGCCGACCAGCGCCGCGAGAACGTCGACCAGGGCAACGACACACCCGCCAGACGGGCGCAGGAACTGCGCGGGGGATCCGGCGACACCGCCGAGATGGACCCCGTCCGGGACGAGCCCGGACCGGACGCCTACGCCGCGGGCGGCGCCTACCAGGAGTCCTACAACGGCGAGTACGACGACTACGAGGCTCCGCCGGCCGACCGGCGGAGCCGTCCGGAGCCCGAGTACCGCCCCAGACGCTGGTGGCCGATGGTGCTGGTGTTCCTGGTCGTGGTCGCCGTCGTCGCGGGAGCCACGTACTACTTCGGCAGCCGGTACGTGAACAGCCAGTACTACGTGGGCCCCTCCCCCTCGGGGGACACCGTCAGCATCTACCAGGGCATCAACACCGACATCGCGGGCTTCAGCCTGTCGGAGGAGGTGGAGGAGACCGAGATCACCCTGGACTCGCTCTCGGAGGCCGACCGCGGCTCGGTGGAGAACACCCTGCCCGCGGAGAGCCTGGACGACGCCCGGGCGAGCGTCGACGTGCTGAGCGAGGACGCGACCGGGGCCCGGGCCGAGGAAGGGTCCGGGTGAGCCCACGTGAGTAAGGCTTCCGAACCCGAGGCGCCGACCGCGCTGCCGCCCGTCAAGAGGCGCAACGCCGAACTGGTCCTCATCCTCTTCGCCATCGTCATCACCATGGCGGGCATCGCGATCGCGGGCGTCAACCTCAACGGCCAGGTCCCCTCCGCGATGTGGACGGTGGGCCTGACCTTCGCGGCCCTGTCGGCCGCCGCGCACGTGGCGATGCGCTTCGTGGCGCCCTACGCCGACCCGCTGATCCTGCCCTGCACGCTGTTCCTCAACGGGATCGGCGTGGCGATGATCTGGCGGATCCAGGCGGGCGAGGCCGAGGACATCGAGCGCGCCGGGGTCGGCTCGCAGCTGATGTGGACCGCTGTCGGCCTGGTCCTGTGCTTCCTCATCATCATCTTCCTCAAGGACCCCCGCGTCCTCCAGCGCTACACCTACGTCAGCGGTCTGGTCGCGATCGTCCTGCTCGCCCTGCCGATCATCCCCGGCCTGGGCCAGGAGGTGTACGGCGCGCGGCTGTGGATCGGCATCGGGCCGTTCACCATGCAGCCGTCGGAGTTCGCCAAGATCGCGCTGGTGATCTTCCTGGCGTCCTATCTGATGAGCAAACGCCAGGTCCTCCAGATCGTCGGCAAGCCGATCAAGGTCGGCCGCTTCACCCTCATCGAACTGCCCCGGGCGCGCGACCTGGCACCGATCCTGGTCGGCTGGGTGCTGGCCATCGGCATGCTGGTGCTCCTGCGCGACCTGGGCACCTCGCTGCTGCTCTTCGGCACCTTCCTGGCGATGCTGTACGTGGCCACCCAGCGCTCCTCGTGGGTGACCATCGGCCTGGTCCTGTTCGTCGGCGGGGCGTTCGTGGCCTACCTGCTCTTCTGGCACGTCCAGGCCCGCGTCAACATCTGGTTCAACGCCTTCGACCAGGAGGTCTACGACGCGGTCGGCGGCAGCGCGCAGCTCGTGCAGGGGCTGGTGGCCATGGCCTACGGCGGCCTCTTCGGCACCGGCCTCGGCGCGGGGGAGCTGTACAGCACCTTCGCCGCCGACAGCGACCTCATCCTCGCCACGATCGGCGAGGAGCTGGGCCTGACCGGCCTGCTCGCCATCCTCATGGTGCTCGGCCTGCTGGTGGAACGCGGCATGCGCATGGCGCTCGCGGCCACCGGCGCGTTCAACAAGCTGCTGGCCAGCGGTGTCGCCTTCCTCCTGGCGTACCAGGTCTTCATCGTCCTGGGCGGTTTGACCCGGGTGATCCCGCTGACCGGCTCGACCACGCCCTTCATGGCGGCGGGCGGTTCCGCGCTGATGGCGAACTGGATCATGATGGGGATCCTGCTCCGCATCAGTGACAACGCCCGGCGCCCCGCACCGCAGGCCATCCAGGACGAGGGCGCGACACAGGTGATCCGACGATGAACACACCGATCCGCAGACTCAGCATCTTCGCCTTCCTCCTGATCCTGATCCTGATGGCCAACGTCACCTGGCTCCAGGGCTTCCAGGCGCAGGCGATCAAGGAGGATCCCCTCAACCGGCGCCAGTTCACCGAACGGCTCAGCGAGGCCCGCGGCCCCATCCTGGTCGCGGACGACAACGTGGCCTACTCGGAGAACATCGCCGACGAGGGCCAGTCCGCGAAGTTCCAGCGCATGTACGAGGGCGGCGGACTGTACACGCCGATCGTCGGCTCCTTCCGCACCTACGGCGCCTCGGGCATCGAACTCACCGAGAACTCACTGCTCGACGGCACCGACGACCGGCTGGCGGTGCGCAACTTCCGCGACATCATCACCGGCCGCGAGCCCGAGGGCGCCCAGGTCCAGCTCACCCTGGACCCGGAGGTGCAGCAGGCGGCCTACGAGGGCTTCCAGAACCTGGGCGACAAGAACGGCGCGGCCGTGGCGCTCGACCCCAGCACGGGGGCGATCCTGGGCGCGGTGTCCTACCCGTCCTACGACGCCAACGAGGTCGTCAGCATCACCGACACCGAGGCGGCCGTGGCCAACTACACGGAGCTGGAGGCCGACCCGCGCAAGCCGCTGCTCAACCGGGCCCTGCACGAGTTCTACCCGCCGGGCTCGACGTTCAAGGTGGTGACCGCCGCGGCGGCCATGGAGCACCTGGACGCCACCCAGGAGAGCACCCAGGAGGCGCCCGACGTGCTGGAGCTGGGCGGGACACTGCCCAACGCCACCCCGGGCGGGACCTGCAACGGCGGCCAGCCCGACACCCTGGCGCACTCGATCCAGATCTCCTGCAACACCTCGATGGCCAACTGGGCGATCGAGATGGGCGGCGAGGCCCTGTCGGAGCAGGCCACCGCGTTCGGGTTCAACCGCGAGGAGGATCTGAACGTCCCGCTGTCGGTGATCCCGAGCAGCGCACCGGTGGAGACCGACCGCAACATCCTGGGCCGCGCCGGCATCGGCCAGTCCAACGTGCAGGCGACCCCGCTCCAGATGGCGATGGTCGCCGCGGGCGTGGCCAACTCGGGTGAGGTCATGAAGCCCTACGCGGTGGACACCGTGCGCGACTCGGACCTGTCCGTGGTCACCCAGACCAGCCCGGAGAGCTACTCGCAGGCGGTCAGCGCCAGCACGGCCGAGGCCCTCACCGAGATGATGACCCTGGTCACCGGGCCGGGCGGCTCGGGCACCAACGCGGCCATCTCCGGTATGGAGGTCGCGGGCAAGACCGGTACCGCCGAGACCGGCCCGGACAGCCCCACCCACAACTGGTTCATCGGCTTCGCCCCGGCCGACGACCCGCAGATCGCGGTCGCGGTCGTGGTCGAGTACGGCGGCAGCAGCGGCGGCGAGATCGCCGCCCCGATCGCCCGTCAGATGATGGAGGCAGTGGTTCAGTAGTGAGCGCCTACGAACCGTCTTCCCAGAACGGTCCCGGTGACCTCACCGGGACCGTTCTGAGCGACCGTTACCGCCTGGAGGAGCAGGTGGGCTCCGGTGGCATGGGTACGGTCTGGAAGGCCACCGACACCCTGCTCAACCGGCCTGTGGCGGTCAAGCTGCTGCACCCCTCCCAGATGGCCGAGCCGACGGCCAGGGAGCGGTTCCGCACCGAGGGCCGGATCACCGCCGGCCTCTCCCACCCCGGGATCGCCCAGGTCTACGACTACGGCGAGGAGAACGGCCGCGCCTTCCTGATCATGGAACTCGTGGTCGGCGAACCGCTCTCCCAGGTCCTGCGCGAGCAGGGCCACCTCAGCGCGGACCAGACCCTGGACTTCGTGTACCAGGCGGCCAAGGCCCTGGCCGCCGCGCACGCGCGCGGCGTGGTGCACCGCGACATCAAGCCGGGCAACCTGCTGGTCACCCCGGACGGCCAGCTCAAGCTGACCGACTTCGGCATCGCCCGCGGCGACATGTCGGTCACCCTCACCCAGACCGGCATGGTCATGGGTACCGCCCAGTACATCTCCCCCGAGCAGGCCTCGGGCAGGCCCGCGACCTCCTCCTCGGACCTGTACGCCCTCGGCGTGGTGGCCTACGAGTGCCTGGCCGGAACACCGCCGTTCACCGGCGACACCCCGGTGGCGCTCGCCCTCGCGCACACACGGGAGGAGCCGCCGGAACTGCCCGACGACGTGCCCGCGGACGTCGACCACCTGGTGTCCTCCCTGCTGCTGAAGGAGCCCGAGGACCGGCCCGCGTCGGCCAGCGAGGTCGCGCACACGGCCGCGGTGATCCGCTCCAACGCCGGAACCGGTCCGCCCACGCCCTCCACCGGCTTCCAGGGCATGGCCCAGACCGCGGTGGTGGGAGCGGTGACCGGACCCGGCTCGGGTGCGATGACGTACCGGACCGGAGGTCAGCCGACCACCGTCACCGGTCAGGAGGACGCGTCGGCTAGGCTGGCCGGGGCACCGGAGCGGCGCCGCCGCGTCAGCGTGCCCGTGATCCTCGCGGCCGCGGCCGCGGCGATCATCATCGCGGCCGCGGTGGTGGCCGGATTCCTGTCCAACGGGAGGTCCGAGGTGGACAACATGCGCGACACCGTCGACCCTCCCGCGGCGACCCCTTCTTCCTCACCGGAGGAGACCGAGGAGCCCGTGGAGTCCGCCCCGGCGGACGTCCCCGTGGCCCCGGAGGGCGACACCGGCTGGAACACGGAGCCGCAGGAGCCGGTGGAGAGCCCGATCCCCTCACCGGAGGAGGGCGACGAGGAGAGCGACGCCCCCGAGGACGGCGAGGACGACGACTCCCAGGGCGGCCAGAGCCCTCCGCCCGACAACGGCACCCCGGGACCGCCAGGGGGCGAGGAGACTCCCCCGGGCAACGGCGGGGGAGGCAACGGCGGCGGCGAGGACGGCGGCGGCGGAATCGGCGGCGGAGAAGGCCCAGAAGGCAGCACCTAGAGACCGTGAGCGAGAGTCGTTCAGGGTAGGCGGCGGCCCGCGGGCGGCCTCCGGAAGACACGAGGATCACTACACGACATGTCCCAGCCCCGGCTCCTCGGCGGACGCTACGAGCTCGACACCATCGTCGGGCGCGGCGGCATGGCCGAGGTCTACCGCGCACGCGACCTGCGTCTCGACCGGCTCGTCGCCATCAAGACCCTCCGACACGACATGGCCCGGGACCACATCTTCCAGGCCAGGTTCAGGCGGGAGGCGCAGTCCGCCGCCTCCCTGAACCACCCGGCCATCATCGCGGTGTACGACACCGGCGAGGACATGATCGACGGGGTGTCCATCCCCTACATCGTCATGGAGTACGTGGACGGGCGGACCCTGAAGGAGCTGCTGGACGACGACCGTCGCCTCCTGCCGGAGCGCTCGGCGGAGCTGGTCGACGGCATCCTCAAGGCGCTGGAGTACAGCCACGACAACGGGATCGTCCACCGCGACATCAAGCCCGCGAACGTGATGCTGACCCGCGGCGCCGACGTCAAGGTGATGGACTTCGGCATCGCCCGGTCCATGGACGACAACCAGGCGACGATGACGCAGGCCTCCCAGGTCATCGGCACCGCCCAGTACCTGTCCCCGGAGCAGGCGCGCGGCGAGCGGGTGGACCCGCGCAGCGACATCTACTCCACGGGCTGCGTGCTCTACGAGCTGCTCACCGGCCGTCCGCCGTTCACGGGCGACTCGCCCGTCTCGATCGCCTACCAGCACGTGCGCGAGGAGCCGATCCCGCCGAGCGATATCGACCCCCAGATCCCCCACTGGCTGGAGGACGTCACCCTCCGGGCGATGACCAAGAACCGCGAGGAGCGGTACCAGAACGCGGCCGAGATGCGCGCGGACATCCAGCGCGGCCTGGCGGGGATGCCCACCCAGGCGGGCACCATGGCCATGGCCGCCGCCGGCGCCACGACGGCGATGCCGCCCGCGCCCGCCGACCGGTACGACGACTACGACGACTACGACGACTACGACGACCGCTACGACGACCGCGGGAAGAACCGCGGCGGCAAGACCGCGCTGTGGGTCCTGCTGGGCGTCGGCGTGATCGCCTCCCTGATCCTGGTATTCGTGCTGTTGAGGATGGGCGGGAGCCCCGAGACGGAGACCGCCGCGGTGCCGGACGTGGCGGGGTCCACCGTCGCGGAGGCCCAGACGTCCCTCAGCGAGGCGGGCTTCGACAGCGTCACCCAGGAGCAGCAGGCGAGCGAGGACGTCGAGGAGGGCCAGGTCATCGAGACCGACCCGCCCGCCGGCGACGAGGTCCCGGTGGACGAGGAGATCGTCCTGCACGTCTCCAGCGGCCCGGACGCCATGGAGATCCCGTCCGTGGAGGGCCAGTCCGAGTCCGACGCGACCGGCACGCTGAACGACGCGGGCTTCGAGAACGTCACCTCCGAGCAGAGGGCGGACGACAGCGTGCCCGAGGGCCAGGCGATCGGCACCGACCCGAGTGCCGGGGAGTCGGTCGCGCCGGACACCGACATCACGCTGCTGATCTCCTCGGGCCCCAACGAGGTGCAGGTGCCCGACCTGGTCGGCATGACCCGTGATGGCGCGGAGTCGGCGCTGGCGCAGAGGGACCTGAGCGCCTCCTTCTCCGAGGAGCCGAGCACGGAGGGGCCGGTCGGCACGGTCATCCGGCAGGACCCGGGGTCGGGGCAGAGCGTGGCGCCCGGGAGCACGGTGAACGTCGTGCTCGCGACCGAACCGGCCACGGAGGAGCCGCCGCCCGGCGGCGACGACGGCGGGGAGTCCCCTCCGAACGGGGGCGGGGAGACCCCTCCCGACGGTGAGAACGGCGGCGAGAGCCCTCCCGGCGGTGACGACGGCTTCGAGTTCCCGTCCATGCGCAGGGACTGAGGGAGCGGACGTGACAGCGGGCCGTTCCGTGCGACAGCACGGGGCGGCCCGCCGCCGTGTGCGGGCGGTCGCCGCGAAGCGGACGGATTCCGTGCAGGAGCGGTCGTCGTGTACGGTCCCGTGTCCTGGAAGGATGCTCATTCGCGGCCCGGCAGAGCGGACCGCACCACGGGGACCGGCTTCGTCGGCGCGGTGGCGGGCGGTGCGGGCGTCGGCGTGCGGAGTGCTGGGGAGGCGCCGCCGAAGAAGGACCCGGCCCGGCGTCCCCGGAAGCTGACGCGGATCCGGTGCGTCCCGCCGGTGACGGGGGCTCCCCCCGGGGCGTAGACTGTGTTCTCGTTCAGGAACCCGCCCCACGTACTGGAGCAGCGACCGTGCCCAAGTCCCGCAGCGATCGCAAGAAGAAGGCCGTCTACACGCCGCCTCCTTCGAAGGAGAAGCCCAAGGTCAGTCCGCGCTGGCTGGCACCGGCCATGCTCGGCTTCTTCACGCTGGGCATCCTGTGGATCGCCGTCTACTACATCGCGGGCAGCCAGATCCCCTACATGCAGGACTGGCAGAACTGGAACCTGCTGATCGGCTTCAGCGGCATCATCGTGGCCGTCATCCTGTCCACGCGCTGGCACTGACCCCTCGGCCGGGCGGTCGGATCGCCCGACGACGACCGCGGGCCCTCCTCCGGGTGCTCTCCTCCACAGGCATGTCCGCACCCCGATGAACAGCAACGACACGGGTTTTCCACAGAGTTATCCACAGGCTGTGGGTAGCTCTCTTCGGCATGCCCGCACACGTCGGGGACCAGGGGTCGCGCAAGGGTGTCCGTGAACGTCGGGGCCCCGGAGGAAGTCTCCTCCGGGGCCCCGACCCCTTCCCCGTCAGCCGAGGATGATCAGCGGCGCCGCGGCCACCAGGGCCACGAGCAGAGCGGCGAACGCCGCCGCCAGCAGGACGTGCGTGACCGTGCGGGCCCGGTTCCCGGCGGACTTTCCGGGCAGATAGGCGAACACGGCGCCGAGCACGAGCCCGGCGACCAGTCCGCCGATGTGCGCGGTCCACGAGATGTTGGGGACCACGAAGGTCAGCACGAGGTTGACCGCCAGCAGGACGCCGATCATGCGCAGGTCCAGGCGCAGGCGCCTGCCGATGACGAGCACCGCCCCGAACAGGGCGAAGATCGCTCCGGAGGCGCCGACCGAGAACTGGTTGGGCTCCGCCAGGAGGCTGAGCACCGATCCCGCGAGCGCGCCGAGCACCCACAGGGTCAGGAAGCGGACGTGTCCCAGCCAGCGCTCCAGCTGCGTTCCCAGCAGGTACATGGCGTACCCGTTGAACAGCAGGTGGAAGATGCTGCCGTGCAGGAACGCGGCCGTGAGGAGCCGGTACCACTCGCCCGGGACCACCCCGAGCAGGGTTCCGTCCTCGACCCGGCCGATGCCGAGCATGGCGAACTCCCAGACCAGTGGCGAGGCGCCCGCCTGCCCGATCGGGGTGGACGTACCCAGCTGGGCGAGGAACCCGGCCACCATCATGCCGAGGATCGTCCAGGTGACGTACGGCTTGGCGACGGCCCTGCCTCCGAAGGTGGTCCTGGCCCGACGCACCCCGCGGTTCCCCTCCGAGACGCAGCCGGGGCACTGGAAGCCCACGGACGCCTCGACCATGCAGTCCGGGCAGATCGGCCGCTCGCACCTGCTGCAGCTGACCCCCGTCTCCCTGTCGGGGTGGCGGTAGCAGGTGCGCGGGGCCGGGCGCTCCGGCTCCGGAGCCGCTCCGGACGGCGGTGGGGATGCGGTCATGGGCGGGTTCCTCCTCGGAGCCGGGGCGCCGTCACCGCTATCGGGTGATCTCGACGCTGTTGATCACCACGTCCTCGGTGGGACGGTCCTGGGAGTCGGTGTCGACCTTGGAGATCGCGGTGACCACGTCGTCCCCCTCGACGACCTCACCGAAGATGGTGTGGCGGCCGTCGAGCCAGTACGGCTTGTCCACGGTGACGAAGAACTGCGAACCGTTGGTGCCGGGGCCCGCGTTGGCCATGGCCAGCAGGAACGGGCGGTCGAAGCGCAGGTTCGGGTGGATCTCGTCCTCGAACTTGTAGCCGGGGCCGCCGCGGCCGGTGCCGAGCGGGTCACCGCCCTGGATCATGAAACCGTCGATGACGCGGTGGAAGATCGTGCCCTGGTACAGGCTGTTGCTGGAGGGCTTGCCCGTGGTGGGGTCCACCCACTGCTTCGAGCCCTCGGCCAGGCCGATGAAGTTGGCGACCGTCTCCGGCGCCTCCTTCTCGAACAGCCTGACGACGATGGTTCCCTTGGAGGTGTTCAGCCGCGCGGTGGGCTGAGCCGTGGAGTCCGACACCTACGTACCTTTCGATCGACTTCGTTTACGTGCTCACGTTACCCGTCCGTCCCCCGGGCTCGTCCTGGATCCGCCGCGGTTCCGCGGCGTCCGGGCAGCTCGCCGCTCCTCCGCCCGCCGCGGCCGGGGCTCCGTCCTCGGCGGGACGGACCTTCCTTCACCGTGGGTGTCCTCTCGGTTCCGCAGGGCGGTCCTCCCTCCTCCCGGGCCCGCCGTTCGCGGCGGGCGGACAGGAGAAAAACCCTCGGGCGGTGTCGAAACGAAGATCACACACGGAGAGGACGTATGTTGAGATAACACCCGGGTAACGGGTAAGGACGACGGGGAAACCATCCGTGTGGCGTCGAGCGTCGGCCTCACCGGATGGAGACCGTAGAACCGGTGAACGACCGAAGGAGCTGACGACGTGCCTATCACTTCCAAGCGACTCAAGGCACGCAAGAAAGAGACTGAGGCGAGCCTCGCCCGCCTACAGGGCATGGCCCGGGAAAAGGCCCGGGAACAGGCCGACCGGCTTGGCCCGTATGCCGACCAGGCACGCGACCAGGCCGCTCTGAAGCTCCTCCAGGCGCGCGGCTGGACCGCACCCCGGCTGGAGAACGCCGCGCTGCGCGTGGAGGACACCGTGGCACCGCGGGTCGCCGAGGTGCTCACCGCGGCCGCCCACCGCGTGGACCCGAACCCGGGTCGCCGTGGGCTGATGCTGTTCCGGCGGGGCAACCGCCGGGTCCCCCGGGGAATTCTGATCGGCGGCGCCGCCGTGGTCGGCGGCATCGTCGTGTACTCGCTGGTCCGTATGCGCCAGGCGTCCCAGGACGCCGAGTGGCAGGAGCACCTGGACCAGGCGCGCGACCAGGTCCGCGAGACGCGGGAGAACCTGGAGGAGCGGGCCTCCGCGACGGCGGACAAGGCCACGGAGGCCGCGGAGGAGACCGCCAAGGCGGCCAAGACCGCCAAGAACAAGACCAAGGAGACCGTTCGCACCGCCGCGGGCGAGAACCGTGCCAAGGAGAACGGCAAGCCCGGACACTAGGGCTGTTCGCAGGAGCGACGAGAGACGGACAGCCGTGCCGTGCGGGGGAGACCCCGCCCCCGGACTGGCTACCCTCCCTCCCTGCCGGGACGGATCCCTCCGTCCCGGCTTCGTCGTGCCGGGGAGTCCGTCGGGGGGTGTCCGGAGGCGGCGTGTTCGAGAACCGCCGCGTCCCGGAGGCGGCTTCCCTCCCGGACACCCCGCCCCGGCTCCGGCCGGGCCCTCAGGGGCCCTTGAGGACGCGGATGGTCAGGGGGTAGCGCCAGTTGTGGCCCAGGAGGCTGGAGATACTGGCGATGGCCGGGAGGATCGCCCAGCCCAGGGCGACCGCCAGCGTCACCAGCAGGGGCGCGACGAGCCAGAAGAGGGCCAGGCTCGTGAGCCCGGTGATGACGCAGAAGAGCTGGAAGTTGAGCGACTCCATGGCCTGGCGCCGCACGTAGGGCGAGATCCGGTCGCTCACGAGGAGGAGCACCAGGGGGGCGATGACGGGGAGGAAGTAGTTCCCCGCGTGCCCGACCGCGGCCACGACCCGTTCGGCCGAGGTGCTCGGCAGGGGCTCGCGTGAGTCCGTCCTCTGGCGGCCGCCCTGGCCGGTGAACAGGCCGAACGGGCCGGTGGCCGCTGCCTGGGGCGTCCCCGCGGGGGTGACGCCCAGGTCCTCGGTGAGGGGGGCCAGGTCGGCCCCGAACTTGGCCCGCATGGCCCTGTCGGTGCGCTCGTCGAGTTCCTCCTCGTCGAGCTGACCGCGGCCGAAGGCCTCCTGAAGAACCGTGATCGCGGCGTCGCGTTCGGCGTCGGTGAGGCGGATCTGCGGCCTGGCCTGCGGTTCCCAGGGGCGCCTCGCCGGATACTGAGGGTCCTGCACAGCCACTCCCACTCCCAACGGCGACGGGAGTACGGCACGGTTCGGCCGTACTCCCCTCATGATGCGCCATAGGAACGGCTACGGCTATCGGGGCCGTCCCTGATCCTCCCCTGATCCGGGCCTCCCCCTTTCGGTGGAGACCGCATCGACTTTCGTCTGCTGGGTTTCCGGCTCCCAGGACGCCGGGTTGCCGGAACTCGGAGCCACCGGCTGCCGGGCTACCGGGGCTCCCCTCCCCGGAAGCCCGTTGTCACCGAGCGGCGACGGCGGCGGGGATCCGGGTCGGGACCGGTGCGAGGGCCCTGGTCGATTCCGCGGACGGAACCGAAGCCGGAGCGGCAACCGAGGCCGTGACCGGGGCCGGTCCCGGGGCGGGGGACGAGGTCAGGGCCGGGACCGCGACCGGGGTCGGAACGGTCGGGGGGTCCTGCTCGGCCTGCTCCCGCTCGTACTGGCGCTCGGCACTGGTGAGCAGTTCGTGCCAGTTGGTGACGTCCTTGCGTCGGCGCAGCAGGGCGCGGCGCTCACGTTCGGTCATGCCTCCCCAGACACCGAACTCGATACGGCCGTCCAACGCCTCTGCCAGGCACTGCGTCCGGACCGGACAGCCCCGGCAGATCAGTTTGGCGCGGTTCTGCGCAGCACCCTGCACGAACAGCGCGTCCGGGTCGATCTCGCGGCATTTGGCACGGGCCGCCATCTTCTCATTCCACATGTTGCCCCACTCCCAAGATCAGCATGTGTGGTGATCGGAATCCGCCGACTGGCGCGACCGTCGGCGGGTGAGGAGACGCGGGCCGATCCGAGGACGGTGGTACGAGGCCGGGCGGGGGCCGCCAGGCTCGCCTTCGGGGGTCGATCGTTTCGGCGCGCTGTCTTCCTCGTTGTCGCTGGTGTCGAAACTACGGTTCGTCCCAGTTCACCAACAGACCCCAAGAGGCCTATTTCTCATATGGCCCAGTAGGACCATTGCACTTAGGGGAAGTGTCATCATACACACACGCAGAGTAACTGCATATGGTAGAAGCGAGCCTGAGGCACGAAGACGCCAGGACACCGCCCCGGCTTTCCATTCCATGCGCGATGACCTGCGGGTTCATAGCGTCCGACCGGTGGGACCGGGTACCCGGACGCGACCGGGCGAAGTGGACTCTGCGTCATCCATGTCATCCGAACGGGCTATACGGACCCCTCGGTCGCACACATGGTGGGACCACGCCGTCCCCCCATTTTCCACCGTGGGGGACGAACCGGAACTACCGATTAGTAACAAAGTCAGTTTCGTGGACTTCGGCGAAGGAAGAGGTTTTCCAGGTCGACACGAAACGCCCATTACGCCTTTTCGCGACGTATCCGCCATGGTCCGCACGGCTCGCGCGGGAGGGGCGGAAGATCCTCCCGCGGAGGGGCACCACGAGGGCTCGACCGCGTCCGGAGGCACCGCACCGGGCGACCGCCCCCGGGTTCTGGGAACCGAGGGCCAGAGCACAGGAGAGGCCCCGAGGTGACGGGCTCCGCCACCGCGCGGCCCGCAGCCGACCCAGTGCCCCAGAAGGAAACGGGGACCCCCCGTAGGGAGTCCCCGTCACAACGCCTGTCTGCGCTTTTCCTGGGTGGAGCCAAGGGGAGTCGAACCCCTGACCTCCGGTATGCAAAACCGGCGCTCTGCCAGCTGAGCTATGGCCCCATGAGCCCGGGCACAAGCCCTGGTCACTCTGGAGAGCATACCTTCATCGGAGGGCGGTCCCGCTCACCCGACCGGGGTCCCACACGCGGAGCCACGGTTCGGAGCTGAGAGCAGCACAAAGCCGTGGGTCGCACCTCGGGATTATTCGGCCCACCCACGTCTTCGTGTCACTCACGAGCGGGCCGGGACGGCGCGCGCGCCAGTCCCCGGTTCGCCCTGTGGAAGCCCCACGGCCGCGTCAGGCGGCCAGGAGGTCCGTCGGTCAGCTCTCGCTGGCCGCCGTGGCCTCGGTCCACAGGTCGAGCTCGGCGCGGTCCGCCTGGATCTTGCGGTAGACGGCGAAAGCCCCGAGGGCCACCAGCGCCAGAACGATGATCTTCTTCACTGTCTGGACCCTTTCGTTGATCCGGTGCGTCAACGCGGGCTCCCGTCCGGGACGGGGGCTCCGCGGAGAACTTTATGAGGTTGTCACCAAGCAGACTAGCAAGCCGCCGGGAGCGGTCCCCGCCACAGTGGACCGATTTCCACCAACTTCTGGGCCCGATACGTGAAGAGCGCACGCGGGACCTCAGGTCAGCAGTGCCATCCGACGCAGAATACCCATACTGGCCTGCGGGGAGGCCGCGATCCGAGTGAGTTCGGACCACACCCGCTTGCAGGCCGCGACCGACTCCTCCGCCTCCACGATGGAGCCGCCCTGGGTGGCCTCGACGTAGGCCAGGGCGGCCTCGTCCTCGTCGAACTCCAGGACGGAGAAGGGCCCCGCGACACCGGGGTGCGGGCCGGCCGAGGTCGGCAGCAGCTGCACCGTCACCCGCTCGGACCCGGTGGCCAGCTCCACGATGCGGCTGGTCTGCGCGCGCAGCAGTTCGCGGTCCCCGGACACCCGTTGGAGGGCGTCTTCCTCGACGATGGCGTGGTAGCGGACCAGGCCCCCTGAGGAGCCGAGGTCGGGGCCGCCGTGGTCCAGGACCTCCTGACGCTTGAGGTAGGCGGCCACCATGCGTTCGACGGTGCGCTCGCCGTGGCCCAGGGCCCGCGCCACCGCCGCGGTGTAGTCGGGCACCTGGAGGAGGTCGGGGACGAGTATGCCCGCGTAGGCCTGCACGGAGACGGCGCCCGCCTCGTTGCCCACGTACGCGGAGGACAGGACGTCCTCGTACTCGGTCCACCACGGGCGGAGACGGGACTCCCGGACGAGGGTCAAGATGGCCTCTCGCTGCCCGCCGGTGACGCCGTACAGGCGCAGGAGGGCGGAGATCTCCATGACCGACGGCCACTTGCGGATGCCGGTTTCGATGTGTCCGAGCTTGGCAGGGGACCACTCCAGCTCGTCCGCGACATCGCTGAGGGTCATACCCGCCCGTACGCGATGGCGGCGGAGTTCGGCGGACAGCCGTCGACGACGGACCGTGGGGCTGGTCATAACGATGATCCCATGACGCAGAGTGGCGGAGGTGTACCACCAGAGAAACACGCTACCTAGCATCTAGCAATGAGTTTCTAGAAAACAGCTGCCGATTCGATGCATTACGGAGGGCGGAAACCCGGGTGGGAGAACGACAAACCCGTCTTTTGTCATGAGGGCGAGAGCCGGGGGAGAGCTGGAGGGGGTCGGGAGGGTGAAGGGGAGTTGAAGGCGTACGAGGACACGTGAGGTGCGGCAGGAGCGGAGCGGAACTGGGAGCGGAAGTGGAGGTGCGAGCAGAGCAGGATTGGGGGCGGAGGTAGACCGTGGGAAGGACGAGGGCTGGAGGAGAGGTACAGAGTGTTTCTCTGGGCGCTTGAAAAACAGGAACAACAGGGACAACAAGGGCAACAGGAATAACAAGCGCACCAGACAAGTTAGCCAGGAATGACATCAGTCGCAGGCCCTTCAGACCCTCAAGGCCCCTGGGAGGCCCGGGTTCCCGGGACGCGACCGGAATCCACGGGAGGGTCGGGGCCGCTGGCGTGTTGCGGGTCCGTATCTCCGCGGGTGCGGTGACCTCAGAAGTGCGGTGGCTCCAGAGGTGCGGTGGCTCCAGAGGTGGGAGGACCGCCTGGTTGCCCCTGTCCTGTATGTCTCACCTTGATGCCAGCGTGGAGAAACAGCGTACGATGCTTGAGGTGCCTGCCTCGGCGGGCGTAACCGTACACATAGAGGACACCCATGAGCTACCCCATTGACGACGCCGAGCAGCTGATCGCGAACGCGGAGGCGGAGATGCCGCCGAGCACCCGCTCCCGTCTCATCGCGAAACTCCGGATGGGGAAGCACATCGACGAGGCGGCGGCTGAACTCGATGTCAGCCCGGCCCAGATCTTCTCGACCGGCCGTATTCTCACGGCCTTCGGCGACCAGCTCGACTTCACGCTCACCGAGCAGCGAGACCCCTCCCTGCCGCATGGAACCGTCACCGGGTACAACAAGCGGTGCCGGTGCCCCGAGTGCCGGGGAGCCCTCCAGCAGCGCGTCTGAGGCGCTGCTGGGGGTGTTCTGAGACGCTGCCGGGGGCTGGGGGACGGGAGCGCAGCCCGGGGGCGAGCGCGACGGGGGGTATCGAACAGCCGTTGCGTCGTGTGTGTCCTGTGCGCCCTGCCGCGGGGAAGCTGACCGGGACAGGTTTCGGTTCCTTTCGGCTGAGGTTCCGGGGTGATCTGGTGGGTCCTTCAGCTGATCCGGTGGGCTCCTCGGGCCTGAGAAGACCAAGCCGACCACCTGCGCTAACGCCTCGTTAACCGAGACTTCCCGAACCAATACGGCGCACACAGGCTTATCAGCCCCCGGTTGGGGAAAATCGCAGATCATGAACGAGTACGTGGACTGGTCAGCGATGAGCGAAGAAGACTTCTTTGCGCTGCTGCGGCAGCTCATCGACATTCCGGAAGCCGACGAGGACTAACCAGAAGCAGTCCCCCGACGCGGGCCCCCACCCCTTCACCCCCAGGCGCACAACGAGGCCGTGACCACGGTGTTCAGCGTGCGCCGAGAAGGGACTTCCGTGACTCGCGCTTCCGCGTTGCGCCTGTTGTCGGGCTCGGCTGCCCGTCGGGCCCGGTGAGGAGGACGTGCACGTCCCTCGTCCACCTCTGCCGTGACGGTGCCTGTTCCTCGCCTCTGAGGAGGGCCCGCTCCTCGATCCCCGCGGCCCGGGGTCAGCGGGAGCGTCGTCCGCCTCACCCACGAGAGGTCTCGCCCGCTGGAGGCGGGGCGTCAGCCGGAGCAGCTTCCCGCAAGGGCCTCGTGTGGGTTGTCCACAGCACGCAGCACGCCCTGGCCCCGGCAGGCCCCACACGGTTGACTGGAAACAGGGGGCCCACCCACACCCCCGCACCACCACCCGCGTTCACAAACGCACAAACACACCCACAAAAAAGAAGGGGCCGCCCCGTAAGACGACCCCTCCCCCCACAAAAAAGCAGGGGACCGCCCACAGACGATCCCCCACCCTCACAAAAAACCGTGGCAGCGACCTACTCTCCCACCCCACCACAGGGCAGTACCATCAGCGCAAAGAGACTTAACGACCGGGTTCGGAAAGAGACCGGGTGTGACCCTCCAGCAATAACCACCACGGAAACCACACCACCCCGAACAACTCAACCCACCAACCCGGCAAGGAGTCATCCACGGCGGAAATCCGTGAAAAGTGTGCGCGAACATCCAATTATCTGCAGCGGACAAGCCCTCGGCCTATTAGTACCGGTCAGCTCCACCCCTCACAGGGCTTCCACACCC
>NZ_VWVS01000025.1:0-94831 GCF_008638355.1 Nocardiopsis deserti
CCTCGTTCTCCCGAGGAGGGCGCACGGTGGTAGCCAACTTGCAACCGTTGTGCGGCCCGCACAACCGGGCCAAGTACCAACGCGAACTGCGCACACACCAACACCGAGGACAAGGACGGGGCCACCCGTCCGACGGGGACCCGGACCCACCGCCCCGGGAATGACCCCCGGCCGTGCCGAGCCCTGGCATGCCCGCGCCCGACACGCAACCCGGGCCCAACGCCCACCGTCGTCGCTGCCACCGTCGCCCACCCCCACCACCGGGGCCGGTACCGCTGCCCAAGGCCGGAGGGACCGCTCGCCTTTGGTGCCGACGCAGCAGAGGCCCACCATCCCCGAACGCCAAGCGCTGGTCGCCCTCCCAAGCCACCTCGCGGCAGCCGGTGCCGCAGGAGCGAGCGACCACGCGCGCACAGCAAGCGTTGAACGCCCTCCCCGAGCCGCTCCCGCCGTTGGTGCCAACACAGCAGCCGCAACAGCCACCTCTGCCCGCTCCCCCGAAGCGGTACGGCGGGAGGAGGGCCCGCCCCCCCGAGCGAGTGCGGCGGGAACCCCCACCCCGTAGAGGTCTCCCGCCACACCTTCGCGGGCCCCGGCTCTCTTCCTCGGCCGAGGCCCGTTCCGTCACATCACCTCATGCATCGTTGCGTCTCGTCACGTCACCTTGCACCTCGTTCGGTTCCAGTTCAGCCCGCCCCAGCTCGGCCTGCCCCAGTTCAGCCCGCCCCAGCTCGGCCCACCCCAGCTCGGCCCGTCACAGCGAGGCGCGCACCCTCTCCACGATCCTGGGCACGGACACGCCGTAGCGGTCGTAGAGGGTGGGCAGCGCCCCCGCGTCCAGGAACTCGTCCGGCAGTCCGATGTGCTCCACCCGGCGGGCCACCCCGCGCTGGACCAGCACCGAGGCCACCGACTCGAACAGCCCGCCCACGACCGAGTGGTTCTCCAGCACGAACACCTTGCGGTCCCGCCCCACCTGCTCCAGGACCGCCTCCACGTCCAGCGGCTTGATGGTGGGCACGTGCAGGACCGCGACGCCGATCCGGTCGGCCTCCAGCTCCGCGGCGGCGCGCAGCGCGCGCTCGGTCATCATCCCCGAGGAGACGAACAGGACGTCGTCGCCGCCGCGCAGGAGCGCGGCCTTGCCCAGCTGGAACTCGTAGTCGTACTCGTCCAGCACCGTGGGCACCGCGCCGCGCAGAATGCGGGTGTAGGTCGGCCCCTCGTGCGCGATCAACTGGGGAACCGCCTGCTCGATGTCCACCGAGTCGCACGGGTCCACGATCACCATCCCGGGGATACCCCGCAGCAGGGCGACGTCCTCGGTCGCCTGGTGGCTGGGGCCGTAGCCGGTGGTCAGGCCGGGCAGCGCCGCGACGACGTTGACGTTGAGCCCCGGCTCGGCGATGTCCAGGCACAGGAAGTCGTAGGCGCGGCGGGTGGCGAAGACCGAGTAGGTGGAGGCGAAGGGCACGAAGCCCTCCATCGCCAACCCGGCGGCGGCGCCCATCATCACCTGTTCGGCCATGCCCATCTGGTGGAAGCGGTCGGGCATGGCGTCGCGGAAGACGTGCATGTCGGTGTACTTGGCCAGGTCCGCCGACAGCCCCACGACGCGCTCGTCCTCGCGCGCGGCGCGCACCAGCGCGTGCCCCAGGGGCGCCTGGACGGTGCGCGCGCCCTCCTCCGCGATCGAGGCGATCATGGCGTCCGACGTCAGCCTTTTGCCGCTGCCGCTACCGCCACCACTGCCGGTGCTACCGGTGCTGGCGCTGCTGCTGATGGTGGTGCTCATGCCGTGTACCCCTCGTATCCCTGGCGCAGCTGCTCGCGCGCGGTCTGCCACTCGTCCTCGGCCACCCGCATGAAGTGCAGCTTCTCCCTGCTCTCCAGCATCGGCACCCCCGCGCCGATCCTGGTGTCGCACACCAGCGCGGTGGGCGAGCCGCGGTGCGCCCGCAGCTCGTCCAGGGCCGCGGCGACGGCGGCCACGTCGTTGCCGTCCACCCGCAGGGTGTGCCATCCGCTGACGCGCAGCTTCTCGTCGGCGGGCTCGGTGCCCATGACCTCCTGGGCGGGCCCGTCGGCCACCTGGCGGTTCATGTCCACGATCGCGGTCACGTTGTCCAGGCGGTGGTGGGCGGCGGCCTGCACCGCCTCCCACGTGGAGCCCTCGCTCAGCTCGCCGTCGGAGAGCAGGTTGTACACGCGGGCGGGGTTGCCCTTGCGGCGCAGTCCCAGCCCGACGCCCACCGCGATCCCCAGCCCGTGGCCCAGGGAGCCGCCGGAGATCTCCATCCCCGGCGTGTAGGTCGCCATGCCCGACATCGGCAGGCGCGAGTCGTCGGTGGCGTAGGTGGTCAGCTCCTCCTCGGGGATGACCCCCGCCTCGGCCAGGGCGGCGTACAGGGCGATGGCGTAGTGGCCGATGCTGAGCAGGCAGCGGTCGCGCCCCTCCCAGCCCGGCTCGTCGGGCCGCAGCCGCAGGTGGTCGGCGTACAGGGCGGCGAGCACGTCGGCGAACCCGAGGGCCTGGCCGATGTAGCCCTGCCCCTGGACCTGGGCCTGGGTGAGTGCGTTGAGCCGGATGCGGTAGGCGGCGGCGCGCAGCCGCTCCAGCCTGGCGGTGTCGACGCCGCCTCCGGGTCGGGTGGCGGTCTGGTTCATACGGACCTTCCTCGGTGTGCGAAGGGTGTGGTGCGGGGGGCGGCGCGTCCCGTTCCGGGACGCGGGGCTCAGACCAGGGCCCAGGTCAGGCCGACGAGGGCGAACCCGCTCGTGCCCAGGGCCGTGACGAGCACGCTCCAGGTGCGCAGCGCGTCGCGCACTGACAGGCCCAGGTAGCGCGAGACGATCCAGAAGCCCGAGTCGTTGACGTGGGACAGGCAGATGGCGCCGCAGCCGATGGCGAGATTGATCAGGGCGACCTCCAGGCCGCTGTACCCACCCGAGGAGATGGCCTCGGCCAGGAGCCCGGAGGTGGTCAGGGCCGAGACGGTGGCCGAGCCCTGGGCCGCCCGCAGCAGTGCGGCCAGGCAGAAGGCCAGGAGCAGCAGGGGCAGTCCCAGGCCGAGCATGCTCCCGGAGAGCACCTCGCCGATGCCGCTGGCGGTGAGCACCCCGGCGAACGCGCCGCCCGCGCCGGTCACGAACACGACCACCGCCGCCGGGGCGAGCGCGGCGTCCATGACCGAGCCGACCGAGCGCATCGACCAGCCGCGGCGCACGCCCAGCAGGTACAGGGCCAGCAGGCAGCCGGTGAGCAGCGCGAAGGGCGGGGCCCCGACCATGCTCAGGAGGCGCAGGGACACGGATCCCTCCTCCAGGAACAGTGCGGCGACGGTCTGGAGGCCGATCATGAGGATGGGCACGGCGATGACCGTGATCACCGCGGCGGCGCTGGGCGGGCGCTGCGGCTCCACCCGGGGGCGGGCGGAGACCTTGGTCGCGCCGGAGGATCCGGTGCCGTCGGCGCCGCCGGCGGGCTCCGTGCCGACCGGAGAACCCGCACCACCCACGATGCCGGAGGACCCCGCGTCGTTCGTGCCGCCGGATCCGGGTTCGCCGGTGTTCTGCTCGTACAGTTCCGCGGTGGAGGGCAGCATGGCGTACGCGCGCCGGTTGAGCAGCTTCGCCGTGTAGTGGGCGACCACGCCCACCGGGAGGATGAGCGCGGCGCCCAGGAGGGTCACCAGGCCCATGTCGGCCCCGGTGAGCACGGAACTGCCGACGATGCCGGGGTGGGGCGGCAGCACCACGTGGATGAAGAGCATCAGCCCGGCGATGGGCAGGCCGATGCGCATGGGCGAGGACAGGCGGGCCGCCCGCGAGAAGGCGTAGATGATCGGGACCAGGACGATGAAGGCGACGTCGAAGAAGATCGGCACCGCGATCACCGAGGAGGCGATCAGCAGCGCCACGCCCACCCTGGCCGGGCCGAGCAGCGCGCTGAAGCGCTCGGAGAGCGCGTCCGCTCCGCCGGAGTGCTCGACGATGGCGCCGAGCATGGCGCCCAGCCCCACCAGGAGGGCCACGTTGCCCAGGGTCCCGCCCAGCCCCTCCACGATGGTGGGCACCACGTCCTCGAAGGGCATGCCCGTGGCCAGGGCGGTGCCGACGCTGACCAGCAGGAGCGCGACGAAGGCGGGGACGTTGAAGCGGATGATGAGGACGAGTAGCGCGCCGATCGCCCCCAGGGCGATCAGTGCGAGTACGAGGGCGTCCATGCTCGGGTTCTCTCTGTCGTGGCGGCGCGGGTCCCCGCGCACCTCCCCCGAAGGCGTGTTCCGGGCATGGTGAGCGGACCGTCGGCGCCGCGCGGGGACGGGGGAGGTGAGGGGGAGGGCACGGACCCGGCGGGGCCCGGCGGGGTCAGTCCCGGTAGACCCGGATGACCTGGGAGTCGTCGTGGTCGATCAGACCGGCCTCGGCGGCCCTGGTGTAGGCGTCGCGGGCGGCCAGGAGGAGTGGTGCGGAGAACCCGGCCTCCTCGGCGGTGTCGGCGACCAGCCCGGAGTCCTTGACGAAGATGCCGATGGTGCTGGTGATCTCGTCGGGGCCGTCCGGCAGCATGCGCGGGCCGCGGTCGCCGAGCATCCAGGAGCCTCCGGCGCCGCCGCCGACGGCCTCCAGCACGTCGGCGGGGTCGAGTCCGAGGCGTTCGGCCAGGGCCAGGGACTCGGCCGCGGCCGCGATGTGCACCGAGCACAGGAGCTGATTGACGACCTTGTAGGACTGTCCGCGCCCGGCCTGGTCGCCGCAGTCGCGCACCGTGCCCATCGCCTCCAGCACGGGTCTGCACCGTTCGAGGGCCCCGGGGTCGCCGGAGGCGAACAGGGTCAGGGCCGCGCGGCGGGCCCCGGCCACACCTCCGGTGACCGGCACGTCCAGCAGCCGCACCCCGCGCTCGCGGGCGCGGTCGGCGACCTCGCGCACGGGGCCGGGTCCGACGGTGCTCATGACCACGAGCACCGAGTCGGCGCGCATGGTCTCCAGGGCGCCGCCCGGGGCGGTGACCGCGGCGCGCAGCTGGTCGGGGGTGGCGACCATGACGATGACGACGTCGGCCTCACCGACGCCCGCGGTGTCGGGCTGGGTGCGCAGGCCCTGGGCCCGGGCCTCCTCGCGGCGGTGCGGCGAGGGGTCCACGCCGACCACGGTGTGCCCGGCCGCGGCGACCTGGAGGGCCATGGGCAGGCCGATGGCGCCGACGCCGACGAACATCACGGCCGTTTTCGGGCATGGCTGTGGAACTGGTGTGGTGTCCATGTGTCTTCCTTCTCCCCCGCGGGGGATGTTTCGGGCCGGTCGGTGTCCGTGAACGCAGGGACCGGAGCGGGACGCGCCCCCCGTTTCGCCGCAGGTCAGGACCCCAGGCGTCACACCGGCAGCACGTCTGCCGGTCCCTCAGTGCCCGTCGGCGGGCGCGGCACCCTCGGTGATGCGGCGCCACAGGGTGAAGTGCTCCACCATCGCGGCCGCGGCGGCGCTGCGGTCGTGCGCCTCGACGGCGTCGACGATGGGCGTGTGGACAGTGTCCGTCCTGCGGGGCCCCGTGGCGTCGTCCTCGGCGGCGCGGGCCTCGATGTCCAGGGCCAGGGCACGCTTGTGGGCGAGGACGTCCCTGAGCGCCAGGCTCATGCCGTCGACGAAGAACTCGATCACCGGGTTGTCGGCGATCTGGAACAGTTTCTTGTGGAAGGCGTAGTCGGCCTCGTGCCCGGCCTCGGCGTCACCCGCGGCGGTGGCCCGGACCATGTCCTCGACGTGGCCGCGCAGCACGCGCACGTCCTCCTCGTCGGCCCGGTCGGCGGCCTCCTGGACCACGGCGACCTCCATCATCTCCCGGGCGCGTTCGACGCTGGCGTCGTCGATGTGGCCGAACTTGGACATGAGGCCGAACAGGAACTGGACGAAGGAGGCGTCGGGCCTGGTGAAGAACGTCCCCGCCCCCTGGGTGCGGCGCACCATGCCGAGCATCTCCAGGCTGCCGAGGTTCTCCCGGACCGTGGCCCGGCTCGTGCCCAGCCGCTCGGCCAGCTCCCGCTCCGTCATCAGGCGCGACTCGGTACCGGCGGCCTTGGCCTCCGGCGCCAGCGCCTCGACCAGGGCGTCGAAGTTCGTGTCCACCGCACCTCCTGATTGGCCTGACCAATGTGAGAGAGCGTACAAGTCGCAGGTCGCGGGCGTCAATGGATTGGTAAGGCCAATATTTCCGTCGTGTGAAGGCCCGGCGTCGGCGCGGCGCACAGCGCGGCGGACGGCCCCGCGCCACCTCCACGGGACCGTCCGCCGTGCTCTCGCGGGCCCAGCTCACGCCTGTTGGGCCCCACCGGCGTCACATCAGGTACAGGAACACCGTCAGCACCAGACCGGCGATGGCGATCACCCACGTGTAGGGCAGCGTCGAGAGCATCGACCGCTCCGGGCGCACCCCCGCGTACTGCGCGCTCCACACCGTCTGCGTGCTGGTGGGGTCCGACACCCCCAGCACCTGGCCGTAGGAGGCCATCAGCCCCAGCACCGCCGGGGCCGGGTAGATGCCGCCGGAGATGAGCACCCCGGCCACACCCGCGCCCAGACCGAAGATGTTCATCGGCCCCCGGTACAGGGCCAGCGGCACCAGCACGGCGAAGACCAGCACGAACAGCCACGGGTTGCTCGGACTGATCGCGGTCACCACCGGGGTGAGAGCCGAGACGGCCCCGGGCAGGTTCACCGCCGCCAGCAGCATGCCGATCGCGATGAACAGCACGATGGGCGGCGCTGCCACGTCGAAGGCCTGGTAGAGCGTGCGCAGCGCGGTGGAGGACATCTCGCGCCAGGGCACGGCCGTCAGCAGCGCGAAGACCACACCGGCCAGCAGCGAGGGCACGATGGGCACGTGCAGCCCCAGCGCCAGCACGATCGGCACCAGCGGCGTGACCAGCGCGTACCAGGGCGCGTCCCCGCGCCGCCTGCGCCGCTCGGCGGCCCGCTGACGGCGGCTCGGCGGCGTTGTCCCGGCGGCCCCGGAACCGGTTCCCCCTGCTCCGGCCGGGACCCGCACCGCCCAGGTGTGCCGGGCGCCCTTGCGGCGCATCTCGACGAGGATGTAGGCGAGTCCGCCCACCAGCGCGATCGGGAACAGGCGCAGCTGGAAGTGCTGGACGGTGGAGACCGGCACCCCGATGGCGTCGGACAGGAACTGCCAGTTGATCAGCTCCAGCGGCAGCCCGGCGGCGATGCCCACCAGCACGGTTCCGGCCGCGACGGTGGGGGTGACCCCGACCGCGATCATCGCGGGGATGCCCACCACGCCGGCGAGCATGGCCGCGGGCGCCGACCCGGTGATGCTGC
Source organism: Nocardiopsis deserti (assembly GCF_008638355.1). Lineage (NCBI taxonomy): Bacteria > Bacillati > Actinomycetota > Actinomycetes > Streptosporangiales > Nocardiopsidaceae > Nocardiopsis > Nocardiopsis deserti. The sequence continues at coordinate 7,339 of NZ_VWVS01000025.1, forward strand.
CGCACAGGATCGCGACGACGAAGACGCCGACGGCGACCAGCGAGGGGCGATCCCCGCCGAACTCCACGATCTTGCGCACGAGGGTGGAGGCGATCCCCGCCTCGGACATCAGCGTGCCCAGCCAGCTGCCCAGGAGGATGGCGATCATGGTCGCGGCCAGGCGCGGGGCGCCCTCCTGGATGACCGTCCCGGTGACGCTGCCCTCCTCCCCCATGAGCGGAGCACCCGCGATGAGCGCGATCGCGACGGAGAGCAGGACGAGGGCGAAGGCGGTGGGCAGGCGGCGCGTCAGCATCAGGCCGACGCCCACCGCCATGGCGAGGAGGATTGCGAAGGCGGTCACGGGCGTTCTCCGGGGGAGGTTCGCGGGGCGGGCCGGTCGTGGCCCGCGCCCCGGTGGGCAAGGGTGGCGGCGATGGCCGCGGTGAGCGCGATCGGGCTGCGGCGCAGCCCCGCGCGGCGGCGGGCGTAGGCGTGCGCGGCGATCTCGTCGGCACCGACCACGTGGCCGCGCAGGCGCAGCGGCCCCAGCCGCACCAGGACGTGGTCGAGTTCGCGCCGCAGCGCGCGGCCTCGTCCGGCGTGCAGCATCCGGTGGGCGTGTTCGTGGGCCAGCGCGGTCTCGCGCAGGGCCGCGCGGGTGAGATCGCGCCCCCACCCGGCGTCGCGGGCCACGCGGTGGGCGTGGTCGAGGGCGTCGGTGTAGACGACCACCCGGTCTCCGGAGGCGCGGTGCAGGTACTCGGCGAGCAGGACCTCGCCCGGACGCAGCCCGCCGGTGGCCCGCTCCTCCACACGCAGGCCCGAAGGACCCATGAGGCTTGGAGCGCTCACCGCACCCGAGGAACCCGTAACGCCTGGGGCGGCTGGGGTGCTCGTGGCGCCTGCCCCGGCCCCTCTGCTGCCCACCGTCCCAGCGGGCCCGGAAGGCCCAGCGACCCCGGGGTTCCCGGCCGCTCCGGCGTCCTCGTCGGCCATGCGCTCGCCGAAGCGCAGCGCCGTGGCGGCCCAGGACAGCAGCAGGTCGCGGTCGCGTCCCTCGTGGGTGGCGGTCAGGGCGAGCAGGTCGGCGGCCAGCTCCTCGTCGGAGGCGGCGCCGATGCGCGCGTACTCCTGCGCGAGGTCGGCGTGGACCGCGCCCGGCGGCGTGTGCGCGCTCACCGCCGCTTCTCCATGACCGCGATGACCGTCTCGTCGGGGGCGCGCCTGGCGATCTCCGCCGAGGCCAGCGCGACCAGGTGCCCCGGGTCCAGCACCCCCGACAGGTCGGCGAACTTGGGCCCCAGCAGCAGCCACACCGCCGGGGGCAGCGCCCCGCCGTCGCCGTAGGCGGTGCGCTCGGCCACCAGGTCCTTGAGCCTCCCCTCGGCCTCGGCGGCCACCAGCGTGTCCACCTGGGCGTCGGCGCTGTGCAGGCGCACCACCCCTTCGGCGTCCACCACCCGAACGTGGGTGCGTTCGCGGGCGAAGCGCCCCAGCGGTCCCCCGGGTCTGCGCACCAGCCCGAACACCCGGTACTGGCCGTTGGCCGCGTACGCGGTGAGCTCGTCCGGTTCGGCGCCCAGACTGACCGCGGCCGCGGCGCGCGCCCCGGCCTCGGCATCCGCGGTGGCGGCGCGGTCCCTGGTGCGCAGCTCGGTGGCGCCCGTGGCCACGGCCGCCACCAGGTTGCGCTGGGGGTCGACGGTGACGTCCACCTCGATCCCCGCCGGGTCGGCGCCCTGGCGCAGCACCGCCTGCTCGGCCTCGGCGCGCACCGCGAGCACGTCGGCGTGGGTCGCGCCGGGGATGATGCGCTCCACCGACTCGCGCACCAGCGCCAGCGCCACGCCCAGGGGGCTGATGACCTCGCTGTGCGCGGCGATGCGCGCGTCCAGCCCGGTGCGCTGGCCCAGGTAGGGGGTGACGGTGGCCGCGCCGCCGCCCCCGCCGACCAGGGCGCACACCTGCCGGTCCAGCCCGTAGTCGCCCACCATCTCGTCCACGACCGCGGCCACGCGCTCGGTGGCCTTGTGCAGCACCGCGCGGGCGGCCTCCTCCACCTCCACTCCCAGGGCCCGGGCCAGCGGGGCGAGGGCGGCGCGGGCCGCACGGGCGTCGGCGCGGGCGTAGTCGCCCTCGGGGACGAGCCCGGCGGCGTTGGCCGCGCAGGTCACGGTCAGGGCGAAGCGCCGCCCGCCGCTCTCCAGGACGGCGTGGTCGCCCGGGTCGGAGGACATGGGGCTGATCCGGACCAGGCGGGCGCCCTCCAGCTCCTCCGGTCCGGCGAAGCAGGCGTAGGGCAGCCCGGCGATGTGGGCGCTGCGCGGCCCCACGTCGGTCAGGCTCGCCCGGCCGGGGCCCTCTCCCCCGCCGACCCGGACGAGGGAGCCCCCGCCGATGCCGACGGTGCGCACGTCCAGCGCCGACAGGTAGGTCTCCCTGCCGCCCAGGCGGGCGTGGCGGATCTGGACCCGCCCGCGCCGGATGACGCTGATGTCGGTGGAGGTGCCGCCGGTCTCCAGGAACACGCCCTCGCTGACCTTCTCGCCCATCAGGGCGCCCGCCACCCCCGCGGCGGGGCCGGAGAGCACGGTGAGCAGGGGCCGGTGGCGCATCTCGGGCAGCGACATCACGCCTCCGTCGCAGCGCATGACCATGAGCGGGGCGGTGACCCCGGCCTTGTGGATGCTGCGCTCGACCAGGTCGGCGGTCTGGAGCATCCGGGGCATGACCCCGGCGTTGAGCGCCGCGGTGCGGGCGCGCTTGCCCAGGCCGTAGAGCTGGGTGATCTCGTGGGTGGCTGTGACCGGAACCCCGCGGGCGCGGGCGGCCTCCAGTACGGCCAGCTCACCGCGGGGGTCGTCCACACTGAAGGGTTCGACGGCGACGACGACCTCGGCTCCCTCGGCGACCACCTGGTCGACGCTGGCCAGGGCCGCGTCCTGCCGGTCGGGTTCGCGCAGCGCGGCGTAGCGCACGGGCAGCGGGTGACCCGAGTCCAACTTGAGCTTGCCCAGGGAGCGCAGCCTGCGGGTGGCGAAGGCGTCGTAGCCGCTGCCGACGCCGACGATGCCGATGGTGGCCACGTCGCCCTCCAGCAGGGCGTTGGTGGCCTGGGTGGTGCCGTGGGCGAGGAAGCCCACGTCCTCGGCGCGCACGCCGATGTCGCCGAGCAGGCGTTCCAGCGCGGTCATGATGCCGTGGGCCACGCCGTCGGCGTGGTCGTGGCTGGTGGGCACCTTGACCTGGCCCAACAGGGCGTAGGTGGTGGCGCTGACGGCCACGGCGTCGGTGAAGGTCCCGCCGACGTCGATGCCGATGCGCACGGGACCGGGACTGGAACCGGGGCCCGGGGACGGGGTTGGGGTCGCGTCGCTCATGGTCACCCCTTCTGTGGGGAGTCGGTCGGTGGGGAGTGGGGTTGTGCGGGGTGGGACTGTGCGGGGTGGGACTGTGCGGGATGGGACTGCGCGGGATGGGACTGCGCGGGGTCGGGGGCGGACGTCCGGACCGAAGCGAAGCGGAGGCCCGCAGGGGCGCGACCGCCCGCCCCCGGTGCGGAAGGGGTCAGTAGCCGCGCACGTCGGGCCAGTGGCGCTCGACACCGGTGCGGTCCAGCACGGAGGTGAAGGCCTCCAGCAGTTCGTCCTTGGCGCGCACGGCGTGCGGCGTGGTGCCGTGCTCCAGGGCGAAGGCGGCCAGCCGCCCGGCGGCCTCGCCGATGTTCCACTCCACCGGGTGCAGCCGGAAGCAGCCGTTGGTGATGTGGGTGGTGCCGATGTTCTTGGCGGCGGGCAGCAGGTTGGTCTCCCGCTCGGGCAGCAGGGCGCCCAGCGGGATCTCGAACGGGACACTGGCCACGTCCACGTAGTTGTCGCCGCCCGTGGAGGGGTGCAGGTCGATGCGGTAGCTGCCCACGCCCACCGAGTCGTGGCGGCGCACGATGCCGTGCGGGCCCAGCAGGTCCAGGGACACGTCGTGCTCGGTGACGGTGGTGACCGCCCGGACGCGCCGGGACTCGCGCACGTAGGCGGCCTTGGCCAGGCCCAACTCCGCGCCGGTGACGTCGGGCCGGGGCTTGAGCCCGGGGAAGCCGGTGCCGCCGTCGGCGCGGGGCGCCTCGGTCTGGAGCCAGTACAGCACCGACAACGACAGCTGGCGGGCCTCCTCGTGGGCCTCGCGGACGGCCTGGGCGTCCACCAGCCCCTCGATCTCCAGGGCGGGCTTGAGCCAGTAGTCGTTGAGCGGCCAGTTGGCCAGGGTGATGTCGGAGTCGAAGGCCCCGGGCAGGTGCATGCGCCGGGCCAGGATGCGCCGGAAGCCCCACAGCTCCTTGTCGCCCGCGTCCGCGCTCTGGTCGGCGGCCACCGCGAGCGGGTCGGTGTCGGGGTTGGGCACGAAGGTGCGCGCCACCGGCTCCAGGGTGCGCGGGTCGGGGGCCGAGAAGCCCAGCAGCGGCCCCGGCCAGAACTCGGGCGTGTAGGAGCGCCAGAAGTCGTACATCGCCGGGCGCTCGATGGTGTGGTCCTCGCCGTCGTGGTGCGACATGGCGAAGCAGTAGGTGATGCCCTGGAGGTTGGCCGGGTCGGCCACCTCGGGGGCGTGCGGCTCACCGTGCTCGGAGCGGGCCTCGGCGCCGGTGACGTGGTCCAGGCCCGCCATCGGCAGCAGGTCGCCGTTCTCGGTGGCGTCCAGGACGTAGGCGGCGCCCACGGTGTGGCGGCGCCCCTGCTCGTCCTCCAGCTCCACCGCGCTCACCCGGTCGCCGTCGGTGTGCGCGGCCACCGGCCGGTGGCGCAGCAGGACGGTCAGGCGACCGGCCGCACGGTGCGGGCCCACCATCTCCTCCAGCACCGCCAGGGCCACGCGGGGCTCGTGGCACAGCTTGCTGACCCGGCCCGCGCCGGGGTTGAGGGTGAGCGAGGAGGCGGCCTCGGCCCGCAGCGGGTAGGCGCGGCGGTAGTGGTCGCGGATGCCCTCACGCAGGCGCCGGTAGGACGCGGTGGAGCCGAAGCGCTCGATCCACGGGTTCTCGTCGGGCGGTACCGCCTGCGCGGTGAGCTGCCCGCCGATCCAGTCGGTCTCCTCGGTCAGCACCACGCGGCGGCCGGAGTCGGCGGCGGCCAGGGCCGCGGCCACGCCGCCCAGTCCCCCGCCGACGACGAGGATCTCTGTGCTGGTCTCGGTCATGAGGGCCTTTCTCAGGTGTGTCGTGTCCGGGGCGCGGCGACGGTGCCGCCCTCCACCGGCTCGCAGGGCAGCAGGCGCCGGGGGGTCTCCCCGTGGGCGCCCGCGATCAGTTCCAGCAGCAGACGGACCGCGTCGCGGCCCATCGCGCGCAGGGGCACGTCGAAGCCGCCGTAGGCCGCGCCGCCGCCCGGGGCGCGGCCCCGGGTCCCGGTCGGCGCGCCCAGCAGGGCCAGGGAAAGCTCGTCCGGGCAGCGCAGACCGGCCCGGTCCACCGCGGCGGCCAGGCCGTCCAGGGCGGCGCCGGTGTCGGTCTGCTCGACCACGACGGCGGTCACGCCCTCGGCCAGCCAGCGCCGCAGCAGTTCGTCCAGGTCCGAGCCGTCGGTGCGCACCACCAGGCGCGCGGTGTCGATCCCGGCCGCGCGGGCGCCGCGCAGCACGCCCTCCTCGCGGTCGGTCGAGGCCGGGGCCTGGTCGTGCTCGCGCAGGTAGCGCAGCTCGCGGTGGCCCAGGCCCGCCAGGCGCGCCACCACCTGGGCCGAGGCCGAGACGTAGTCGGCGCCCACGTAGGGCACACCGGGCTCGTCGCGGCGGCCGATGTAGACGAAGGGGAAGCCGTCCTCGGCCAGGCGCCGGATGGGTTCGTCGGGCACGTGGCGGCCGAAGAACAGGCAGCCGTCGGCCACCCGCACCCGCCGCACCGCGGCCGGGTCGTCGGCGCTGGCGGCGGCGCGCGCGGACCCGGTGAACAGGATGAGGTCCTGGCCCTGGGCCGCGGCCTCCTCCTCCACCCCGACCAGGACCGGGTAGTAGGAGTGCGCCACGTCGGTGGGGAAGGTGGTGCTGAAGGTGTACAGCCCCAGCATCGCGTTGCTGGCCGAGGCCAGCCGGGTGGCGACCGGGTCGGGCACGTAGCCCAGCTCCTCCGCGGCGTCGAGCACCCGCTGGCGGGTCTCACGGGCCAGGGACATCCCGGTGGGGGTACCCCGCAACACCAGCGAGACCGTGGCCTGGGAGACCCCGGCCACCCGCGCGATGTCGGACTGGCGGGGGCGTCGCCTCGGCCCCGCCCTCCTGACTTCCGTCACCTGTTTCTCCTCTTGCATGCCGTGTTAATGCGCATTAGTTGACGACTGTGAGCCGCGCCACGGCGTATGTCAAGAGGATGACGGGCGGATTTCCACCCCGGGACAGGATCTTTCGTTAATACGTATTAGAACCTTGACCGACGTATCGGCGCTGGTGAAGACTCTGGGCCTCGGAGCCTCCCCCCGACCCGCTCCGGAAGGGAACCGTCATGTCCGACGACGCTCACCCCCGCCCCCTCTCCGTCCCCGACCGCCGCACACTCCTGCGGGGCGCCGGAGCGGCCGCGGCGGGCGCCCTGCTGGCCCCGGGACTGCTGGCCCCGACCTCGGCGGGTGCCACGACCGCGACCCCGGCCACCACCGCCGGCGGCACCGCGGCGGCCGACGTCCTGCCGACCTACCGGTTCCTGCGCGAGGCGCTCGACACCGCCGAACTGGACTACAACCCCACCGGGGAGCTGATCTTCCCCTGCCTGCGCGGAACCGTGGGCCGCCTGCCCGACGCGCCCGGCCGCTTCCTGCTCTACTACGCCCCGCACGAGAGGCCCGGCGGCATCTGCCTGGCCTACGCCGACAGCCCGGACGGGCCCTTCACCGAGTACCCGCGCAACCCCGTCGTGGCCAACGCGTGGGCCCCGCACTACGACGTCAGCCACGTGTCCTCACCACACGTGATGTGGAACTCCGAACGCCGCGAGATGTGGCTGTACTTCCACGGGGAGAACACCACGACGCGGCTGGCCCGCTCACGCGACGGCGTCAGCTTCACCTACGAGGGCGAGGTGCTGACCACGGCGATGGTGCCGGGCACCACCGAGGCCTCCTACGCGCGCGTCTTCGAGTACCGGCTGCCCGACCGGGGCGCGCGCTACGTCATGGTCTTCATGCGCAACAGCACCAGCAACCACCGCTCCATCGGGTGGGGGTGGTCGGCGGACGGGATCACGTTCGACTTCGATCCCGACCCGCTCGTGGACCACGCCGAGGTGGGGGTGTCGGACCTGTCGGGCCCGCACGTGGTCGAGCGCGGGGGCAGCACCTACGTCGCCTACCACACCAACCTGGGCGACATCCGCCTGACCGAGGTGGGGCGCGACTTCGGCCTGCGCCGCCACCTGGGCACGGTGCACACCCCCATGGCCGGGCCGCCGGACTCGGGCCGCAGCGCGGCGCCCTCGTTCGGCTCCGACGGAGGCGTGCAGTACATGTTCTACGAGGCCGGGCACCGGCTCGGGGCGACCATCGCCATCGCCCGCGCCGACTGAGCCGGGGTTCCGCGCGGCCGGCCTCCGCCGCGCGACGCCGCGGCGACCCTCCCTCAGCCGGGCGTCGCGGTGCGCCCGGCTGACAGGGGGGGCGGGGGTCAGGCCTTGCGGGCCACGCCGCAGTACTCGGCCACCGGACGCGCCCCGCCCACCTCGGCGGGGGCCGAACGCCACAGGGAGCAGGAGACCACGCCCGGCTCCAGCAGTTCCAGCCCGTCGAAGAGCCCGCTGATCCGCTCGGCCGTGCGGATGGTGAGCTTGGGGGTGCCGCGCTCGTTCCAGGCCGCGGCCACCTGGTGGGCGCGTTCGCGGTCGATGTCGTCGGTGGGGTGGGACAGGACCAGGAAGCTGCCCGGCGCCAGGGCCTCCAGGAGCCGGTCCAGGATCGAGCGGACCTCGGCGTCGTCGGCGACGAAGTTGACCACGCCCAGCAGCATCAGCGCCACCGGCCGCTCCAGGTCCAGGGTCCGGGAGGCCTCCCGCAGGATGGCCCGCGGGTCGCGCAGGTCGGCGTCGACGTAGTCGGCGGCCCCCTGGTCGCTGCCGGTGAGCAGTGCGCGGGCGTGGGTCAGCACCAGCGGGTCGTTGTCGACGTAGACGACCTTCGCGTCGGGCGCCACCGACTGGGCCACCTCGTGGGTGTTGTTGTGGGTGGGAAGCCCGGTGCCGATGTCCAGGAACTGCCGGACGCCCTCCTCGCGCGCCAGGTGGGTCACGGCGCGGACGAGGAAGCCGCGGTCGGCGACCGCGTTGTCCACGATCTCGGGGAAGAAGGAGCGGATCTGCTCGCCCATCTCCCGGTCCACCGGGTAGTTGTCCCGGCCGCCCAGCCAGTAGTTCCAGATCCGGGCGTTGTGGGGGACGGAGGTGTCGATCCGGGTGGCGGAAGCCTCAGGGGTCTCGGGGGGCACGGGCCTGCCTTCTACGCTCGTTCTGGGGAGAAAAGGGGCGTACTCGGACAAGTAAAGGGATCCCGGTGCCCACCGGCAAGCTCCCCGGGGCGTGTCCCCCGACGACGGCACCGGCCCGCCCAGGCCTCCCGAAGCAACCGGACAGCGACCGGCACCGCCCGCCGAAAAGCACTCGTGCCCCGGACCCCCGGCGGATAACGTGCCAGGCAGCGCCCCGACGACCGCGCCCGAGCACCACCCAGCACCCAGCACCCAGCACCCAGCACCCAGCACCCAGCACCCAGCACCCAGAAGAATGGAGCCGCAGGTGAAGCACTCCAGCCCCGAGTTCGCGCGGATCGCGCACGAGGGAACCGTCCTGCGGTGCCAGGTGGGCTCCGAGGCCCACGGCCTCGCCCTGACCGGCCAGGCCGACCGCGACGAGATGGGCATCTGCGTCGAACCGCCCGAGTACGTCATCGGCCTGCGCCCCTTCGAGCAGTACATCCACCACACCCGCCCCGAACACACCCGCTCCGGCCCCGGCGACCTGGACCTGACCGTCTACTCCCTGCGCAAGTGGACGCGCCTGGCCCTGGACGGCAACCCCACCGTCCTGCTGCCCCTGTTCGTCCCCCCGAACGAGATCGTCACCATCACCCCCGCCGGACACGACCTGCGCGCCAACGCCGCACGGTTCCTCTCCCGCCGGGCGGGCCTGCGCTTCCTGGGCTACCTGCGCGCCCAACGCGACCGCATGGAGGGGATCCGCGGCGGCAAGCACACCAACCGCCCCGAACTCGTCGACCGGCACGGCTTCGACACCAAGTTCGCCTACCACATGGTCCGTCTCGGCATCCAGGGCGTGGAACTGATGGAGACCGGCCGCATCACCCTGCCCATGCCCGAACCCGAACGGACCTGGCTGCTCGAACTGCGCCGTGGCGAACACAGCCGCGACGAGGCCCTGACCCGGGCGCGCGAACTGGAACACCGCCTGAGCGAGCTGTGCCGGACCTGCGACCTGCCCGCCGAACCCGACCACGCCTGGGCCGACCGCTGGCTGGTCCAGACCTACCAGCGCGCCTGGGCCGGACGCTGACCCCGCCCCGCGAACCGGCCGCCACCGCCCGACCCCGCGACCGTGGCCACGACCACGCTGGTCACAGCGGCCACCCGGCGCGGCCCCGGCACGGGGCCGGGATAGGGTGATCCCCCGAAGAGGTAGGCGCCGCTCCCGGCTCCTCCGGGCGCTCCCGGCGCGGCGGGCGCCGCGCACAGCACCCGGAAACAACGAACACTAAGGAAACACCATGGTCGGAACCATCGCCTTCGTGCTCATGGTCGTGGGCCTGACGATGATGCTCGCCACCGGGCTCATCGCGGCCGTGATCAAGACCCGCTAGGGAAGCACGACCAGGCTTGGTGACGGGTGCGTCCACACGGCCGCACCCGTCAGACCGTTTCCCCGCCCCGCCGGGGCTCACCGGGCCCCGGACGCCCACACCCCCGAAAAACACTTTCGGCCCCCGTCCCCGAAGCACTAACGTGAGCCCCGCAAACGACGTGTAGCTCAACAGCAGAGCACCCGGCTTGAGACCGGGAGGGCGCGGGGGCGGCACCCGCCACGTCGGCCGACGACCGGACCACGGCACGCCGACCTCCCCCACCGGAGCACCCGCTCAGGACCGGGAGCACGCGGGCCGACCGGACAGCGTGTGGCTCAAACAGTGAGAGCGCCCGGCTTCGGTCCGGGAGGGTGCGGGGGCAGGTCCCGCCACGCTGGCATGGACGACACCACCCCCCTGCGCGCCGACCGGGACTACGCCGCCGGACGGCTGGCCAAGGAACTCACCACCGCCCTCACCCACCAGGACGCCCGTGTCCGCGAGGCCGCGCGCGCACGCGTCGACTCCTGGGAACGGGTCGTCACCGGCATGGACGACGGCACCCTCACCATCGGCTCCCGCACCCCCGTCAAGGACCTGCCCGCCTGGGTCACCCCCGAGGTCGTCCACGGCGGCTTCGCCACCGGCCTGCCCGCCGCGGGCGGCCCCCTGCGCCCCCACGAACAGGAACTCGCCCGACGCCACGGCCTGCCCGCCCGGCGCGCCGCCCTCCACGCCCACCACCTCACCGAACGGGGCCTGGCCGACCTCAACACCCTGCTCGACAGCGGCGGGTACGAACTGGACCTGCCCGAACAGGCCGTCCCGCTCGCCGCCGCCTGGCTGCTGCGCAACGGCGACACCGAGGGCGCCCTGCGCCTGCTCGCCACCGTCGAACCCCTCGCCGACACCCTGTGCCTCACCCCCCGCCCGGCGCCCCGTCAGGACCTGCCCGCCCACACGGTCTTCCGCCAGAGCGTCGGCGACGCGCGCCACGCCCTGGCCGAACGCGCCGCCCGCAACCCGGCCACCAGTCGGCCCCGGGCACAGCAGGAGGCCCTGGCCGTGTGGAACCCCTTCGCCGACCGGATCCTCACCCACTGGCTGGAGACCGTCCGCGACGGCAGGACCGACGCCCACCGCCCCACGGGCTGGACCCGCCGCGGCGCCGCCCTGCTCACCGAGTACGAGCGCCTGGCCGCCGAGCACACCCTGTGCACCAAGCACCGCAAGCCCAAGGAGAACCTCGCGATCCTGCTCGCCGCACTGCGCGAGGCGGTCGCCGAACCCGACGCGGAACTCACCCCCCGCCGCCGCGGCCTGCTCCGCCACGCCGTGGACTCCATGGTGGCCAAGCGCGGCCTGCCCGGTTCCGACCGGCACACCGCCCTGCGCGCCGGACAGGCCGAGCACGCCGCCCGCCCCACCCACGACGTGCTCGCCGCTCTGCTGGCCGCCCGGCTCGCCCCGCTCCCCCAGACCTTCGGCACCCCGCACATGGCGCAGCTGCTCACACCCGCCTCCGCCGAGGAGGCCCGCGAGCGCGCCGTACCCGAGGGCTGGCCCATCCCCGGGACCCTGGGCGACGTCGCCCGCAGGGCCACCGCCGCTCCCCTGGACGACCTGGTGGAACTCGGCGTGGTGCCCTCCGCCGAGGTGATGGCCGAGATCGTGCCCGCCCTGACCGCGGAGGCCGAGGCCGCCTCCGCCCCGGACCCCGCGCTGGCCCGGCTGGTCGCCGCCCACCACCGGGCGTTCAGCCGCAGGCGCTCCCTGCTCCTGCTCAACCTGGAGAGCCAGGTCCGCGCGGACGAACTGCCCTGGACGCAGGCGCTGCTGGCACACCGCTCCGGTCCCGAGGCGCGCCGCGAGGCGGTGGCCGAGCTGCTGCCCGCACTGGGCTCCTCCGTGCTCACGCACTTCCCCGGCACGATCGTGCCCAACCCGATGGTGAGCCAGCTGGCCGCCCTGTCCCGCTCCGCGGACCTGCGTCTGCCGCTCGTGGAGGAACTGGCCGCCGACATCTTCATGGGCACGTTCGCCCGCAAGTTCACGCGCGCCGCCAAGGTGGCCGCCGCCCTGCTGGGCGAGGGCCTCTACACCCGGTACTACGGCATCGACCCCGCCCAGGTCCTGGCCCTGGAGGAGGAACCGCCCCGGCCCGGCGGCGGGGCCACGGCCTTCGACCGGCTGTGCCGCGAGCGCGCGGGCGACCCGCGCTGGGGCGTGGCGGGCAACGGCACGGTCATCGAACAGGCGCAGATCCTCACCACGCACAACCTGGCCGTCCTGGTCGAGGCCGGGGCGCGGCCCGCGTGCGGGTGGGCGGAGCTGGCCCGGCGCGCCCACGCCCTGACCGTGCGGACCGTGGAGAGCCTGCCCCGGGTGTCCCCGCCCATGCCCCACGTCAAGAACGCGGCCTTCGCCTGGCGGCAGACGGTGTTCTTCCTGTCCCTGTGCACCGAGCCCGAACAGCGCGAGGTGACGGCGTGGATGGAGGGGCTCGCCCCCGACCAGCCCCACCACACGCGCGAACGCCTGGAGCCGGTGTTGGCCGGACTGCGCCAGGTGGTGGAGGGCGACCCCCTGCAGGAGACCGGGGTTCCCACCGGAAGGCGCCGCTTCCTGGGCTGGGCGGCCAGGGGGCACTGGATGCTCCAGATCGCCCCTGGGGCCCTGCACGGCGCGAGGCGCCCGTGAGACCGGCCCGCTGACAGCACGGGCGACCGGTGCGGGGCATCCGTCCACGCTGCCCCGCACCGGCGGTACGGGCGCACCCGCACGGGTCCATTTTACGGACCCCGGCGGAAGGAGGACCAGCGGTCCGGGAAATTCGTGCGGTGTTCGGTTCCCCGAAGCGGGGCCGCTCCGGATGCGCGCCGGACGGAGGGCGCGCGATCACCGCCCCCTTCTTCTGGTTCGTGGCAACTGGTACCGAAGATCGTTTTCATTCGCGTTTCCATCCCTTGCCCCCCTTTGTTATGACACAAGGAATCCCTATCTTTATTATGTAGATTCGTAGTCGCCGAAACCCGTGCCGCCCCGGCCGGGGGCACGGCGCTCCGCCGCTCGGACGCACCGCGGACCTGGGGCCGACCCGGGCCGCCTGGCAGGTGTGCACGCGGCCCGGTCGGCCGTGGTCCGTTCGGGTTCGCAGGGGAAGGTCGGGGCTCGTTGGCACGGCTGGCGTGGACGCGGAGACGCCCGGGTACGGCCCTGGGGCCGCCACGGGGTTCCCGGGAGCGCTGGCGTCGGCTCCGTCTCCGACACGCTCCCTCCAGCCAGCCGCGCCGGTCCGGTGGGTGCCGCCAGCATCCAACGGCACGCCCCCGGCGGACAACCCCAACGGCATCCTGGGGCACAGGTGTACACGCCCTTCCCTCGCGCGGACCACTCCCCCAGGAAGGTTCAGGGCCGGTCGGAAACGCCCGTGCGACGGCATGGCCGAAAGGGCTGCGCCCACCCCCGGCTTCCCTGTTCGCGGCGGCCTCCACCCCCGAACCGCCCCAACGGTGGAAAGGCCGCGGACCGGCGAGGTTCGGGGAGCGGATATTCCCGGCACAAAGGACGGAAACCGGTGGACGTCGGGCCCAGGTGCAGCCGGCGTCGGCCCCGAAGATGATCGCCGTTCCACCATCGGCGCGCGGCCGGGGGAAGCCCGACCGAGCTTCAGCGGTCTTCGACCCTGGCCCGGGAGGAGGGCGTCCCGGCTGTCAGGGAGGCCAGGAGCGTGAGGCGGTCCGCGCTCTCCGGGTGTGCGTGGTCGGGGTGGTAGACGACGAGCAGCTGCTCGTCAGTGTCGTCGATGGCGAGTTTGGACACGTTCAGGTCCATGGTGCCGACCTGGGGGTGGTCGACGCGGACGAGGCCGCCGCGAGGTGGACGGACATCGTGACGCGCCCAGGCCTGCTGGAAGGCCGTGCTCGCCTGAGAGAGCTCCTCCACCAGTTGCGCGACTCGTGGATCGCTCAGATCCGTTCCCACGCGTTTGCGGAACATCGCGACCATCTCCCGCCGGTCGAGGTACAGGCGATGGTCCGTGTCGAGGAAGGCCGTGCGCAGCAGGTTCTCGCCCGGCCGCAGCTCCGGGGAGAGCGCGCGTGCCAGAGGATTGCTCGCGAGCACGTCCGTGTATCGCCCGGCGACGAACGCCGGGGCGTTGACCGTGCGGAGAAGGTCGAGGACCCGGGGAGTGAGGGCCTCCCGCCCGCGGGGTTCGCGACGCGGAGGCCGCGGGGCGGTGCTCAGTCCGAGCAGGTGCTGGGTGGAGGGCTCGTCCAGTTGCAGCACCCGCGCGATCGACCCGAGCACCTGGGCTGAGGGGTTGCGGTTACGCCCCTGCTCCAGCCGCAGGTAGTAGTCGGAGCTGATGCCCGCGAGCAGGGCGACCTCCTCGCGGCGCAGCCCGGGAACGCGGCGGCGGGAGTCCTCGGGCAGGCCGACCGCCCGGGGGGCCACCAGCTCCCGTCGGGCACGTAGGTACTCCCCCAACGGGTTCTGGCTGTCGGATCCGCGTCCTGTCATCACCCCGGATCGTACCCGGCCGGACGGGGAGGCTGCCTGGTCCTGTCACTCCCAGGATGCAGGTGGCCTACCCGGAGCTGGCGGCGGTGACGGATCGTCGCTGGGGAGCGCGACACGTGCCGACAGGTACGGGCGCTCAGCCCATGTGTTCCACCCCGAACAAGGAAGGTCCTCGTGTCCTCGAATCGAATCGCTCTGGTGACCGGAGCCAACCAGGGTATGGGCAAGCAGGTCGCGAAGGAGCTGACCGCCGACGGGGCGACGGTGTTCGTCGGGTCCCGCGACGCCGCCCGCGGCAAGGCGGCCGCCGCCGAGATCGGAGCCGGCGCGACCCCGCTTCAGCTCGACGTGACGGATCCGGAATCGATCACCTCGGCGGCCCAGCGGCTCCGCGACGAGGCCGGTCGACTCGACCTCCTCGTCAACAACGCCGCCATCTCCACGACTCGGTCGGGTGCCGACATGGCCGAGCTGCGCTCCCTGTCAGCGGCGGGCACGGTCCCGCTGGAGGAGGTGCGGGCTGTCTGGGAGGTGAACGTCTTCGGGCCCATGGCGGTGTACCAGGCCGTGCTCCCGCTGCTTCGCCTGTCATCGGACGCACGCATCGTCAACGTCACGAGCGCGCTCGGTTCTCTGACGACCGTCACCGACCCGGCTCTCCCCCACCACTCGCTCTTCGAGCCGGTCTACGCGGCGTCGAAAGCCGCGCTCAACGCCGTGACGGTGGCGATGATGACCGAACTCCGGGACTCCGGCATCAAGGTCAACCTCGTTTCGCCGGGGTTCGCGAACACCGCGCTGGTCAACTTCGAGGGCACGGAGACGGTCGAGGACGCCGCTCGTGAGATCGTGCGTGTCGCTCGGCTCGGGCCTGAAGGGCCCTCCGGCACCTTCACGACGTGGGAGGGAGCGCATCTCCCGTGGTGAGTCCACAGCGCTGACCAGTCAGCGCCGCACGCTCCCAGCCGTACGGGCACGACCCGCCAATGACAGGGTGCAACGCCTGTTACACGGGACTCTTGGGGCATACGCGTCGGGTTTCGGCGTTTCCCGTACATGGTGATCGGCTGGATCGCCGAGATGCTCGCCGCCCCCGACCGAGCCCACCACCAGCCCTTCCCGCTCCACCCGGAGCAGGAGGAGCGCGTTCTCCGGTTCTACGAGATCGACCCGCGCACCGGCCAGCCGGTGGTGGGGCAGCCCCTCACCCCCGGCCCGCCGGTGTGACACCGCGACCGCGGGGCTCGGTGGTGTCAGACGGCCTCGACGCCCGCGAGGATCTCCTCCACGACCTCGACGTTGACCTCGTCTTCGGTGGGGTCCTCGGCGTCCCAGATGACCACGTGCAGCATGGTGTAGTCGGCGTCGCCGGTGTCCACGACCAGGGTCGTTCCGGAGTGGGCCTGGGAGTAGCGCATGTCGGCGCGCGCCGCCTCCACACTGCCCGGGACGTCGTAGGGCTGGCTGCCGCGGTCTTCGAGGCCCACGAACTGGTCGCTGAAGAGGCCGGGGAGAATCGCGGCTGCGGAGACGGCGGTCGCCGCAGCGGTGCCGGGTGGGGACTTCTCCGCGAGGGTTTCACTGGTGTAGGCGATGATCGTGCCGTCCTCACGACGCAACGCGTGCAGCAGGGGCTCGGAGTCGATCTCCATGGGCGTGGGGACCACGTTCACGGGCTCCCAACCAGCGGGGAGGGTGTAGGTGAGCGTGTCGCTCTCCACGACGATCTGCGCGGGTTCCTCGTCGGCCTGCGTGCCGTCCTCGGTGGGCTCGGCGGCCTCTTGCGTGGCTGGGGGCTGTTGCACTGCCGCGTCCTGGGGTTCCTCGTCCGCCTGGCCGTCGGCGCAGCCGGTCGCGAGCAGCACCGCGCTGCCGCTCACGGCCAGCAGACGCACGGGGAGGGGGATGGGGTTTTCGGTGTGGTCCATGGTCGCGAACCTACCGTGACCTTGCGACACCAGGGTGTGCCCCCTGAGCTCAGACCGGTGCTTGTGCGCTTCGGTGGGTCAGGGTCGCTGCGGCGGGGGTGCGGTGCGCAACTCTTCGAGCAGGGCGGTCGCGCCGCGCTCGCGCAGCTCGTCGGCGACCTGGGCTCCCAGGGCTTCGGGACCTTGCGTGGAGCCGGTCTTCTCAGCTCGTATCGCCCGGCTGCCGTCGACGGCGGTGACCTGGCCCAGCAGCCGTAGCGACGGGCCCCCGGCGACCGCTGTCGCGCCGATCGGTACGTGGCAACCACCGTCCAGGGCGGCGAGCAGGGCGCGTTCGGCGCGCACCGCGGTGTCGGTTACCGGGTCGTGCACGACCGATAACAGCTCCTGGAGCCAGGCGTCCTCGGCTCCGGTGCGGATTTGCACCCCGAGTGTTCCCTGGGCGGGTGAGGGCGGCCACTCCCAGGGGTCGAGGAACTGGGTGATCTGGTCGGACAGGCCCAGCCTACGCAGGCCCGCGGCGGCCAGGAGCAGCCCTGACCAGCCCTTCTGGCGCATCTGGTGTAGGCGCGGGGGCACATTGCCGCGGATGGGTGTGGGGCGCACGTCGGGGCGGGCGTGGCGGAGTTGGCCGATGCGGCGCGGGGCGCTGGTGCCCACCCGCGCACCTTGGGGCAGGGTGTCCAGGGTGGCGCCGCACAGGGCGTCGCGCACGTCGTGGCGCGCGGGCACTGCGGCAAGCATCGTGCCGGGGGCGGGGGTGGTGGGCAGGTCCTTGAGGGAGTGGACGGCCACGTCGATTTCCCCGGCCAGCAGTGCTGCCTCGACCTGGGAGGCGAACACGCCGGCGCCGGAGGCGGACAGTTCGGCCAGGCTGGTGGTGCGGTCCAGGTCACCGGTGGTCATGATGGTGTGACGGGTCCAGGCCGCGTCGGGGTGGGCGGTGCGTAGTTGACCGAGGAGCTCGCCGACCATGGTCCTGGCCAGGTGACTGCCGCGTGAGCCCACCCGTACGGTCCGCGCCATCGCTGTACCCTCGCCCCCGTTGGATGTGCTGTGGTCCAGCAGCAGGTTAGGACCGAGCCGGGGTGTGTGTCCGGGCTTCGTCCAGATCGGTGTCGGAACTCCCCGCCCCTCCGAGGAGTGTGGTCACCACCCGTGTGCGGTGTACCGCGTGCGGGAGGCCCAGGCGCGGATGCCTTCGGCCGGGTGGTCGATGGCGTTCGCCGGTAGGCCGGTGGGATCAGCCCAGGAGAGTCCGGCGCACTTGTCGGGCTCGCGGTTGTAGGGCTGACCCGACCATTGCTCGCAGGCGAAGAAGACGCCGATGCGGGTGTGGTCGGCCTCCTGGCGGTGGTGAATGAGAGCGACCATGCCCAGCTGAGAGGGGTCGGTGCGCACCCCGATTTCCTCCCCGAGTGGACGTTTCTCCTAGATGAGTCACGCAACCCTGGCTCGCCTCGGTTGAGCTGGTCCAGCCGACGATTCCCCCAGAGCGTATGCAGGCCGCTGAAGGCTCCCCTGCCGAGCAGAAGATCCGGCCTCGGCTTTGCCCAGCACTACGGCGACCAGACAGCTGTCCCAGCCGGGATCGGCCACAGCACCATGCAGGACCAAGCCCACACGGGCAGGGCGTCGTTGTAGTGGTACCTGCACGGCGGGACGGCCTCCTTGATCACGGTACGTGACCAAGGAGGAAAGTCTTTTTCGGTCTGCTCGTCTCGGTGGCGAAGGGTTCCCGCGCCGAGGCGCAAGCCCCCTGGTCCGGCCGGGTGGAAGACTCCCGTCTCCCACCCAGGAGTGGGAGATTCTTGGGAGACGGGAACCTCCCACACCGTCCTGGAACCGCTCTGAAGGGCGTCCGGCACTCCCCTCAGCCGTGTGCGGGGAAAGCCGGGAGAGACGTCCTTCGGGGATGCCTCAGAGAGGTCCCCGAAGGACGTTGTGCAGCACCCTCCCGGACGGGCGCCATCCGGGAAACACCTGTTACACGGGACTCTTGGGGCATAGGCGTCGGGTTTCGGCGTTTCCCGGGTGCGGCGGTCCCAGCGTCCCTAGGCTCGCTCGGAACCGCCCCGAGGAGTCCTGATGCCCGCCCTGTCCGAGCCCCACGCCCCTCGGCACCCCTACCGGAACCTGGTGCTGCTGTCCCTGCTGACCCTGTCCGGCGGCCGCCCCGCGCACGGCCTGCTCGAACACGCGCACCGGCCGGTCACCGGAGCCCTGCCGCGCGGGCGGCGCCACCCGCGCCCCCACGCCTACCCGCGGGTGCGCCGTCGTGTGCTGCGCCGCTCCCTGAGCCCGCGCGGGTGGCACCTCAGAGGCGGCGCGGCGGGGCTGTGCCTGTCCCCCGTGGACGGCGCGGGCGGCGAAGCCCGGCTCCTGGAGGGGCTGGACGGTCTGGACGCGCGGGCGCGGGCGGCCTACGGGCTGCTGCGGGTGGAGGGCCGGTCCGCCGGGGAGGCCGCCGCCCTGCTGTCCTCGGTCGGCGTGCACGACGCGTCCGGCGCCGTGGAGCGGGCTCTGGGGGCGGGGGACGAGCACCGGTTCCCCGACCCCGCCGTCGTCCGGGTCAGCGGCCGGGGCCCGCACGAGGTGCTCGACGCCGACAGCGGCTTCGGGCTGTGGGGGCTGGCGGCCTGCGCCGGGGAAGCACCCGCCGAACCGGTCCGCACGGCCACGGCCTGGGAGTTCGCCCGCCAGGAACTGCCCGGCGGCGGCACCGGCCGGTGGGTGTGCGTGTGCTACGGGGCCCACGACAGCGACGACCTGGCCCGCACGGTGCTGGTGACCGACACCGACGGGGGCACCGACACCGTGGTCGCGGGCGAGCGCGCGGGCGGCTGGGAGTGCAGCAACCTCGACCGCCAGGTGGCGGCGGGCACGTGGTGGCAGGCTGAGGACGGTCGGTGGCACTACCTGGCGGCGGCCTCCCGGGAGGCGGACCGGATCAGCGCGGAGGGCGGCGCCAGCGGCAGCACGGAGGGCGGCGAGGCGCTCTCCGTCGAGGGGCCCGAGGGCGGGGAGCCGCCCGCCGAGGAGGTCGGGCTCGTCGCCATGGATGTGCGCGGGGAGGAGATGACCGTGTTCGCCCGCTGAACCGCCCCGGCCCGGGGAGTCCGACACCGCGCGACGGTGGCCGGTTCCGGCCAGCACGCGTGTGAGCGGACGCCGGAATACCCCGGGCCGCACGGTGGTATCACTGGTCTGGACTCCCCCGCGCAGACCGGAGCCGACTACCGAAGCGCGACAGGGCCGGGTTTCCCGGCCCTGGGAACAGTGGACTGCCCGGCCCCGGCCGTAGTGAGGTGTGACCTATGTCGATCTGGTCCCGTGGTGACCGTACCGGAAGGGTTGAGGAAGCCCTTCTGATGCTGGAGGGACAGGGGATCATCGACGGCCTGGAGATCCTGCCGGGCGAGGCCAAGCCCTACCGCGTGCTCGTCCCCGCGGGCCTGGTCCACATGGACGAGGACGAGGCGTCGATGTTCGCGCTCGGCGCGGTCGTGGGGGCGTTCGGCGCCATCGCCCGCCAGCACGCCTGAACGCGGTCCGCGGCCCGGCCTGGGCGGATCCGCGGCGGCACCGGCCGAGCGGGCGGGTCCGCGGCGCTTCCGGTCCCAGGCCGCACACGGCCGCGGGCGCCTCAACCGGAACCCGCTACAGGGCGGCCGCCGTGCGGCCCATGGTGCGCAGCACGGCGTCCAGGAGCAGGTCCCGGACCATCGCGCGGTGCTCCGCGGTGTGCGCCACGGTCAGCTCGTTGTTGAACGTGGACAGGCACAGGCCCACCACCATCTCGGCGAGCGGGCGCGCGGGACGGCCGTCCTTGGGCAGCTCCTCCACGAAGCGGGCGATCTCCACCGCCTCGCGCACGGCCTCCACCCACGGTTCGGTGCGCTCACGCCACCAGTCGCGCTGCGGGCCGGGCTCGGAGCCCAGGCCGGAGGCGGCGGCGAGCAGCCCGCCCGACTCCAGCCACAGTCCCACCCAGGCGTCCACGACGCGGCCCATGTAGCCGTCGATGTTCTCCATGCGGCCGAAGGTGAGGTCGAGCCGGGAGGCGAACGCGGCCAGCCGCACGTCCACGGCGGCCTGGAGCACCTGGTTCTTGTGGTTGTAGTACCGGTAGACGGTGGAGCGGTCGATGTCCACGCCCTCGGTGATCTCCTTGTAGGTGATCTGGCTGAAGGGCTTGGCGCTCAGCAGCTCGACCAGGCTGTTCTGCAACTGGAGCATGCGCTGTGCGGCGCGCAGGCTGCCGCTCGTGCCCTGCCCCGCCTCCCTCGGCGCCGCCGTGCCCGATCCCTGTTCCGCCATCTGTCCCCACAGCCCTCGTCGACCGAACTCCCCCCCAGCCTGCCGCAGCGGGGAGACTTTCTCCAACACGGCGTTGGGGGAGTTCGGACACGTGGCCCCGGCGCGGGGCCCTCCCCCGCTCCGGGGCGGACCGGGCCGGAGCGCGGTGCCGGCCCCGCGCGGACGCGTCAGGTGGCGGGATCGGGGAGCACCACCGCGGTGGTGCTCCCCTGCCCCGCGCGAAGGCGCCGGAGGTCGGCTAGTGCTCTGACCGGGAAGGTTCGCCGGGGCGGTCGTCCGGGCGGTTGGATGCACGGTGACGTCCGATCCGATTGCTGGAGGTGGAGTGGCTGAGCTTGTCCATGTGCGCACACAGCACTGGCAGGCAGGGGGTCACCGTGCAGGCGAACCGCTCGCGACCATGGACTCATGCGGGCGAGAGCATCTCCTGAAGGATGCGCTGCAGCTCGGTGCGGTCCCGCGGAGTGATCCTCGCCAGTCTGCGGTCGTACTCCGCCGCGAGGGCCGCAAGTGCACGATCCCGTGCCTCTGTGCCCTCAGCGGTTAGTACGAGCCGGTGACGCCGCAGGTCCGCGTCGTCGATCTCGCGCCGGATGAACCCCTTGGCGACGAGGTTGCGGACGTAGACCGTCACGCTCGCTTTGGGGAGCAGCAGTGCCGTCGCGATCTCGGCCGGGTACGGCGATGCCTCCACCTCGGCCAGGACGAAAAACTCCTTCGTCTCCAACCCGAGCTCGGCCAGCTCCCCCGTACAGGCATCCATCACAACGCCCAGCAGCCGCTGGTTCAGCGTCCACAGCTGCGCCCCGTCAACTGACATGCGACCCCTCCGTGCATATGGTACAGTTTCGTATTAGTTTCAGATCGTACAATACATTGACTTGTACTGGACTCCTATGGAACAACAATCTCACGAAGGAAGCCAGGCATGCCTAAGCACCTCACGATCCCGCGCGGTCCCCTCAGCCTCGCCGCGGACCTCCACCTGCCCGACAACGCCGGCAGCAGCGCACCGCTGCGCGCCGTGGTGCTCTCCACCCCGGGCAGCAGCGTGAAGGAGCAGATCGGCGCCAATTACGCCTCCCGTCTCGCCGCCCGCGGCATCGCGGCGCTCGTCCTCGACCCCGCCCATCAGGGTCAGAGCGAGGGCGAGCCCCGCGACCTCGAAGACCCCTACCGCCGAGGTGAGGACATCTCCTACGCCATCGACGTGCTCACCACGACCCCCGGCATCGACCCGCAGCGCATCGGCGTCCTCGGCATCTGCGCCGGTGGCGGCTACACCGTGCACACCGCTCGCACGGACCACCGCATCAAGGCGGTCGGCACGGTCGTCCCCGTCAACATCGGCGCCGCGTTCCGCAGCTTCTCCCCCGACGGTCCGGCCGCAGCACTCGACGCCCTCGCGGACGCACGGACCGAAGAGGCCCGCTCCGGCGAGACGACCCGCGTGAACTGGCTGCCCGCCACCCTGGAGGACGCCACAACAGCGGGCCTGACCGACATCGACACCATCCAAGCCGTCACCTACTACCGCACCGAGCGCGGCGGCAACGAACACTCCACGAACCGGCGCCTCTTGCGCAGCGACTCCCTCCTGCTGGGCTACGACGCGTTCCACCTGGCCGATCGGCTCATGACCCAGCCACTCCAGGTCATCCTCGCCGGACGCATCGGCAACACCGGCTCCTACGACACCGGCATGCAGCTGTGGAAGCTGGCCCCCAACCCCGTCGACCTCATGGTGATCGACGGCGCCGGCCACTACGAGATGTACGACGAACCCGAATACGTCGACGCTGCCGTCGAACGACTCACCAGCTTCTACACGAACAACCTGTAAGGCATCCGAACCGGCGAACCTTCCAGGTCAGAGCACTAGGGTCTGTTTTTTGAACCGGCCTCAGCCTGTGGGGGGTTGGTTCGGGCGCCCACGGGGTTCTGGAGGTGGTGGAGGCGGGTTTCCGTGGGAGAACCGCGCCGTAGGCGTCCGTTGAGGGTGGTGGCGGGCGACGGGTGGGCACGAGCGAACCCGCCGGAGACACCGAAGGTTCCCGTGCTTCGGGCGCCCGAACACGGGCCGAAGCGAAGCGGAGGTCCCAAAAAACACCGTCTAGCTCTCCCTCGGGGTGGCGAGTTCCTGGACCCTGCGGGCGCGGTGCGAGGTCAGGAAGTCGCGGTACCAGTGGTAGCTGTCCTTGGGGTGGCGCTCCAGGCGCTCGTAGTCGACGCGGACCAGCCCGAAGCGGCGGTCGTAACCGTAGGCCCACTCGAAGTTGTCCAGCAGCGACCACACGAAGTAGCCGCGCACGTCCACCCCCGCGTCGATGGCCGTGGCCAGGGCGTCCAGGTGGTCGCGCAGGTACTCGATGCGGCCCGTGTCGCGCACCCGGCCGGTCTCGTCGGGCTGGTCGTCCTCGGCCGAGCCGTTCTCGGTGATGAAGATGGGCGGCAGGTTCGGGTAGCGCCGGTCCAGGTCGATGAGCAGGTCCGCGAAGGTGGCCGGGACCACCGGCCAGCCCATGGTCGTGTGCCGCACGCCCTCGACCTGTACCTGTTCGGTGCGGATGTCCACGGCGGTGCGCGCGGCCGGGTCGGCCTCGCTGTGGGGGGCGTCGCGCAACATGATCGGCCGGTAGAAGTTGACGCCGAGGAAGTCCAGCGGCTGGCCGATGATGCGCAGGTCGCCGTCGGCGCGGTAGGAGCCGTCGGCCATCCCCTCCCAGACCTCGTCCTCGTTGTCGGGGTAGGTCCCGGCGAAGATGGGGTCGAACCACACGCGGTTGTGCAGGGTGCGGGCCCGCTCCACGGCGGCGCGGTCGGCCTCGGAGTCGGTGGCGGGCAGGAAGTGGTCGGGGTTGAGGGTGATGCCGACCTCCCCGGCGGCGGCCGCGCGCAGTTCGCCGGTGGCCATACCGTGGGCGAGCAGCAGGTGGTGCGCGGCGGCCAGGGCGGGTGTGCCCTCCCTGGTGCCGGGGGCGTGGCGGCCGACGGCGTGGCCGACGAAGGCCGAGCAGAAGGGTTCGTTGAGGGTGATCCACCGGTTGACCCGGTCGCCGAGGCGGTCGGCGACGATGCGGGAGTACTCCGCGAAGCGGTAGGCGGTGTCGCGGACCCGCCAGCCGCCCTCGTCCTCCAGCGCCTGGGGCAGGTCCCAGTGGTAGAGGGTCAGGGCGGGCTCGATTCCCGCACCCAGGATGGTGTCCACGAGGCGGTCGTAGAAGGCCAGCCCCTCCGGGTTGGGGCGGCCCTTGCCCGTGGGCTGCACGCGCGGCCAGGCCACGGAGAAGCGGTACAGGTCCACGCCCAGGTCGGCGAGCAGGGCGACGTCCTCGCCGTAGCGGTGGTAGTGGTCGCAGGCGACGTCGCCGCTCTCACCGCGGGCGACGCGCCCCGGGACCCGGCAGTAGGTGTCCCAGATGGAGGGACCCCGTCCGCCCTCGTGTACGCCGCCCTCGATCTGGTAGGCGGCGGTGGCGGTGCCGAAGAGGAGGCTGGCGGGCAGTGTGGGCTCTTCCATGGCGTTCCTTTCCTGGGAGCGCTCCCAACCCTACCGAAGGCGACCTCCGACACCAATCATCCTTCAGTAGTCGAACAAACACCCTGAGCACGCGGAACACCGGTGCGCAGCCTCCTCCCGTCGCCCCTGTCCGATCCCGGTTCCGCCCGCGGCACAGGGGCGTCACGCAAGCCGGACGGCCTCCCGTATCGTCGCACTGCACGGCGTCCCCTGCCCCGCCGACCCCCTCCCCCGCGCGTGAAAGGACCCCATGAGCGACTGGATCGACTACTCCCAGAACCGGAAGATCCGGGAACTGGAGGAGAGTCTCGGTTCGGCCTACTACCAGATGGCCACCGAACGCCGCAGGATACGCTCGGAGCTGTCCCACGTCCGGGGCACCCTCGAACAGAGGCTGGACCGCGTCTCCGCCTCCCTGGACGCCTTCATCGAACTCAGCGACGTGCGCGCCGTCCTGGCGATGTTCGACGGAGCCGCCCTGGCCCGCCACCGCACCCTCCAGATGCTGGACGGCGTACCCGTCGCCCGCCCCGGCCTGGAGGACGTCCCCGACTACTGGCTGGTCCCGGCCGCCCTCGGCCTGCACGCCCTGATGGAGGGCGACGCGGCCGCCGCCCGCGTCCGCTTCGACGAGGCCGCCCGGCGCGACGCGACGCGCGCGGGCCACTTCGCGGCGCTGGCCACCGCCCTGACCAGCGCCGACCACGCCCGCGCCATGGACACCGCCGCGACCGCCGACCTGCTCCCCCGCCTGCCCTCCCCCACCGAGGAGGTGACCCGGGGCCAGCGCGCCCTGTGGCTGCTCACGGCCGACGGCTCCTTCGGCGACGACGCCCGCCAGCACCTGCTGCTGTCCACGCTGCGCGCCTGGTCCGAGGAGCAGGTCGGCGTTCCGGCCGCCGCGGGCCTGTCCGCCCTGACGGAGGACGCCTCCGGAGCCTCCCCCTCCCCTGCCCCCCGTGGGAAGAAGACCGGAGGGCTCGTCGAGCGCGCCGAGGCCGCGCGGCGGATCACCGCGCTGCGCGAGGGCGTCGCCCGCGTCGTCGAGCTCGACGGTGAGGACGCCTCCCCCGCCGCGCTCGCCCCCGACGAGGTCAGCGCCGCGTTCCTCGACGACACCCTGCGCCTGCTCGTGGAGGAGGGCAGCCCCGAGGAGGCCCCGCTCCTGGCCCGCGCCCGTGAACTGCGCGCGGTCATCGAGAGCAGCGGCGAGGGCGGGCCGCCGCAGCGGTGGACCGACACCGTGGGCACCGTCGCCTCCCTGCTCGGCGACGACCTGGTCCGCCAGGACGCACCGCCCCGCCGCCGCACCTTCGCCCTGGCCCTCCAGCGCCCGACCGTGATGGAGCGCGCCGAGGAGCTGGTGCGCGAGGCCGCCGCGCCGGTGGAGGACTCCACGACCCTCCAGGTGCAGGGCGTGCGGGTGACGCTCTCCTCCCACGGCGCCGAACCCCGGGAGCTGGAGCGCGCCCGCACCCAGCTGCGCGAGCGCTGGCGCGACACCGGCTCCGCCCGGACCTACGCGTGGGGCCTCCTGGCCATGACCGGTCTGCTGGCGGTGCTGGGGCTGGCGTCGGCCAGCGGCCTGGTCTGGTTCCTGTGCGTGGCCACCGCGGTGGGCGCCGGGATCGCGCTGATGGTCGACCAGACCAGGCGCGCCGAGGCCCGCGACACCGCCGAGGCGACCGTCCGGCGGCTGGACGCCCACATCGCCGAGGCCGCCGAGAAGTGGCGTGAGTCGCTGCTGGCCTCCGAGGAGCACGCCGTCACGGCCAGGCACGAGGCGGGACGGATCGACCGCCTGCTGAACACCTGAGAGAAGAAGGGCACCAGGGGACATGGGACTGTTCTCCGCGCGGGCCGGGCTCCGCAGCGACCCGCAGGGGTTCTTCCAGGGCCCGATGGCGCACGCGCCGGCCTCCGGCGCCCATGCCCTTCGGCGGGTGGCCAGGAGGGGGTGTGGAACGCGGTGCGGGGGCGGCGGCTCTCAGGCGCTGTCCCGCACCGGCCCGGCCACGAGCAGGCGCATCTCCAGTGGCAGGTCGCGGATCCCCCGGGTGGTCAGCCCGGCCGGGCGCAGCAGCGCCTCGTACTCGTGCTCGGTGCGCTCGGCCCCCGTGGTCATCACCATCATGTGCGCGTCGAACACCGTCGACAGCCAGGGCAGGCCGTCGTCGGGCAGGACGCGCTCGGCGATCAGCACGAGCCCGTCGGGGGCCATCGCCTCGCGGCAGTGGCGCAGCACGGTGCGGGCGTCCTCGTCGGACCAGTTGTGCAGGACCCGGCTGAGCAGGTAGACGTCGGCGCCCCGGGGCACGCCCCGGAGGAAGTCGCCCTCCACCAGCTCGCACCGCCCGTCCTCGACGAACGCGCCGAGGCGGACGCGGGCGGCGGCCAGCGCGGGCGGACGCTCCACGAGCACCCCGCGCGCGTGCGGCGCCCGGGCCAGGACGGTGGCCAGGAGCTCGCCGTCCCCTCCCCCGAGGTCGACCACCGTACGGGCGCCGGTGAAGTCGTGGACGTCGGGGACGGCGGTGGAGAACCGGCCGCCCGCGGCCATCCCGGCCGTGTAGCGCGCCGCGTCGCCGGGGTGGCGCTCCAGGTGGGTGAACACGTCGGTGCCGTGGGCGGCCTCGAAGGCGGTGCCGCCGGTGCGCACGCTCTCGCCCAGGCGTGCCCACGCGGCGGTGAACATCTCGCTGTCGTAGAGCAGCGCCAGGTCGGCCATCCCCGAGGGGTGGTCCCTGTGCAGGGCGGCCCCGACCTCCGTGGGCCGGTAGCGCCCGTCGCTGCGCTCCACGACCCCCACGGCCGCGAGCAGGCGCAGCAGGCGCCCCAGCCGGTCGGGGTACAGGTCCAGTTCACCTGCCAGGGCCGCGGCGTCGGCGGCGCCCCCGGCGAGGCGGTCGAGCACGCCCAGTTCGACCGCGGTGGCCACCGCCCGGGCCACCCACGGCCCGGTCATGAGCCGCAGCACCTCGCGCTCGGCGGATCCGTCCCCCGTCATTCCCACCTCCGCCAACAGACTCTCAGAGCCAACCGTTGCGACGGAAGACAAGTTGGAGTGCTCTCTTGACAAGGCCAGGAGATTCCCACCTACCTTGCGGTGGCGGGGTTGACGCGACGAGCGCGCCTGACGACTGCCCTCCCGGCAGCCGGGACCACCACGAGGCCGATCCGGTACAGGTGCAAGATGTTGCGGGCCGCATGGTCATCAGCGTTACCCGACCACCCACAACCTGGGCTCTTGCACACGAACGTGGCCTGGTCCTCCCGACTGCCGGGCGTGGTGAGGCCACACTCCGAGCAACGCTGGGACGTACCCGGGGCGGGGACCTTGACCAGGGTCCCGCCGCGTCGGGAGGGCTTGTACGTCAGCATCGTGACCGTCCGTCCCCACGCCTCCTGGGCGATGGTGCGGTGCAACCGGCGCGATGTGCGCTGGCCGGGAGTGTGGTGCTGTTTGCGCTGGGCGGCCGCCGTTCCAGGCGCAGAAGTTTGGCCTTCTCCGTGGGGGTCAGCCACTTGTCCTGGTCGGCTGTGCCATCCCCGGTACGGTGGGGGCGTCCGTGGTTTTGGTGATTGCCCTCTGACAGGGTCAAGGGCACGGTGGCCCCGACGTCACCGCCGACCTCCGGGCCGGTGCGGGTCTCGGGTTCGGTCTCCAGGGTCTGGACGCGGAAAGCGATGTGCCAACCCAACGAGTCCTTGGCCAACCGGGCCCCGGTGATCCGGTTCTCGGCGTTGGCGCGCTTGCCCACGGGCAGATCCCTAGTCCAGCGGAACCGCACCCGACCCGGTTGAGGAGGGTTGGCCATGCCCCAGCGGCGGTGCACACGTGGGACGTTCAAATCCCGCCCCTGAGGAACGTCCACCGACATCACAGGGCGCGGGCGGGACTTGAACGTGGGTTCGTCGGCGTGGCCGTCCCAGCAGGTGCGCCATGCTTGGAAGTACGTCCTGAGAACCGCCTGTGCGGCCTGCGCGGGCAGCACCGCCAGGAAGTCGATGTCCTTACGGGCCTGCCGGATGGCCGCGTCGGCATCGGTGAGGGACACCCACCGGTTCTCGCCAACCATGGTCCACCACTCGTGCAGCAGATTCCACAGGGCCCGGGCGGCGTGGGCTTGGGCATCCGATGACTTCGTCTGCTCGGCTGTGAGGGCGGGACAGGTTCGGTGGCCCCGATGGGCTCTGCCCACCTCTTCACCCCCTTGCTCATGAACTGGCTCGAACACCGACGAAAACAATGTCGCTGTGAAGTCAGCACCACGCAACGTCACCTTGTGGCCGAATGCGAAAAGTGGCGACAGCCGCGCAGCCCCAAGACGCGGATGGTGATGTCGCACCACCCTGTCCGAGCCAGAGGAGGACAGCCCGAAGAGGCAGGCGATCGCTGGAATCACCTCCCCCTGAGGGAGAGGAGAAGGTCACCCCCACCTCCGTCAACAAACCCTCAGAGCCAACCGTTGCGACGAAAGACGACGTAGAGGCTCAGGCTCGTCAGCGCCATGAGGGCCAGGGCCAGCGGCCAGCTGAACGCCCAGTGGTAGTCGCCGCCCGGGGAGATGTTCATGCCGTAGACGGAGGAGATGAGGGTGGGCACGACCAGGATGCCGCCCCAGGAGGAGACCTTCTTCATCGCCTCGTTCTGCGCCTGGTCGATGAGGGCGCTGTTGACCGACATGATGTTCTGCAACAGCTGGCGGAAGCCGTCCACGCGCTCGCGCACGGCGGCGACGTGGTCGGCGACGTCGCGCAGGCGGTGGTGCAGCTCGCCGCGCCGTTCGGCGGGGATGCGGAAGGGGTCGGCGGAGGCGAGGCCCCGGCGGCGCGTCGGGGGCCGGGTCCCCTCCGGCTCGACGAGGGCGTCCGCGAACGGCTGCGGGTCCGGGTCCGGGGGCCCGGGGCGTTCGGGGTCGTGGGCCAGCGGCCCCATGAGCCTGTCCAGGACGCCCCCGAGGGGTTCCACCGCGCGTGAGAGCAGGATGACCTCGCGGGCGAGGCGGTAGGTGCGCCGCGAGGCCCGGGAGTCGCCGCCGAAGACCTGGTTCTCCGCCTCGTCGATGTCGTCCTGGAGTTCGGAAACGACGGGCGCGTAGCCGTCCACGACCAGGTCCAGGACGGCGTGGACCACGGCCAGGGTGCCGTGCGCCAGGGCGCGGGGCTCGGCCTCCAGGAAGTCGCGGACGCTCTCGAAGTCCACCCGCTCGGTGTGGCCGATGGTGACCACGAAGTCCTGTCCGGCGAACAGGTGGATCTCGTCGACCTCGACCGACTCGCGCACGGTGTCGTAGCGGGCCGGGCGCAGCACGAGGAAGAGCACGCCCCGGTAGACCTCGGCCTTGGGGCGCTGGTGGGCGACGATGGCGTCCTCCAGGGCCAGGGAGGGCAGGCCGAAGAGGCGGGCGACCTCGGTGAGCTGGTCGCGGTCGGGGACGGTCATGCTGACCCAGGCCATGAGGCCGGGGTCGCGCTCGGCGGCGCTGCTGGCCTCGGCGACGGTGTCGGCCTCGCGCTCGCGGCGCCCGTCGCGGTAGAGGACCGCGCGGACCGGGCCGGGCGAGCCGCGCTCGGGCAGCGCGGCCCTTCTGCGGCCCAGGTCCATGATGCGTTCCGGCGCGGAGTCGCTCATACGTGGTCGCCCCTCCTGTGCGTGGTCGGACGGCGCGCCCGCCCGCCGGCACCGGACCGGCGGGGAGGCGCTCCCTGGAGGGACTGCCCCGAACGGGGCGGGGCAGTCGGCCGGGACGTCCTGCACGCGGCGGGCGCGGGCGGGCCGGGGCACGGGACGCGGCGCCCGTGCCGGGCTCCAGGGGGCCTCAGCCGCGCAGCCCCGAGGCGCGGACCGTGATGTTGAGCCGCCCGTCCAGGCCCAGGCCGGGCGGCGCGGTGCCGGGCCGGGTGCGGGGGACGCCGTGGTAGGCCATGCGGGAGGGGCCGCCGAAGACGAACAGGTCCCCGCTGCACAGTTCGACGTCGGTGTGGGGCCGGGTGCGGGTCTCGGTGTTGCCGAAGCGGAACACGCAGGTGTCGCCGAGGCTGAGGGAGACCACGGGTTCGCGGGAGAGCTCGTCGCGGTCCTGGTGCATGCCCATGCGCGCGTCGGCGTCGTAGAAGTTGACCAGGGCGACGTCGTAGGGGTCGGCGCCCGGTCCGGGAGGCGCGCCGTAGGCGGCCTCCACGGCCCGCGCGGCCAGGTCTCCGAGCAGGTCGGGGAAGGGCTGGACGGGTGTGCCGTCGGGCAGGAGCCGTGCGTAGGAGTAGGACTGCGGGTGCCGGGAGGGACCGGAGCCCCGCGTGCCCCGCCGTTCGGCGTGGGGGTTGGGCCCCGGCGACCAGTGCCAGCCCAGACTGACCGTCCGCACGCTCATCACCCCGCCGCGCGGCATGGCGTGGCGGCGCATCCCGGCGGGCCCGCGCGCCCAGTCGCGGCAGCGCCGGACCAGGTCGGCCTGGTCCTCGGGGCGCAGCCACCCGGGCACGTGCACGGCACCGGGCGCCACCTGCGCGGGCGGGCGGTCGAACAGCGCGTCGCTCATGAACACATGCTGCCCCGCGCGGGCGGTGGGCGCCAGCGCGGGGCGGGACAGCGCGGGTCAGCGGCGCAGGAGTTCGCGGACGTTGACCACGAGCAGCAGCACCACGATCACCGCGATGGGGACGGTGATGGCGATGCGCCAGTTGACCACGAACGCGGCCACGATCCCCACGACGAGTCCGACGACCACCGCGATGACCGCCAGCCCGATGAGGTACTGGACGAACTTGCGGCGGGCCACGGAGTCGACGGCGGCGAAGACCACGACCACGCCGATCATCGCGTAGAAGGTGTACTGCCCGTTCAGGACGAACATGGGCAGCGCGAGCGAGATCAGCAGGAGCGGGGTGCTCAGGGCCACCCACAGGTGCAGGAAGCGGGTGGAGCGCTGCGTCCCCGAGGAGTAGGGCAGGTGCGGGGCCTTGAGGTGCCCGGTGGGCGAGGGCACCAGGGGCGTGTCCGCGGCCAGTGCGCGCAGGTGGGTGTCGCGCTCGTCGGCGGTCAGCACTCGGGTCTCGTAGACCTCGCCCAGCTCCATCTCCAGGGCGGCGATGCGCTCGGCGTACTCGCGGGCGCGGGGCCGTGAGTGGGCCTCGCGCTCCAGGACGATGCGGGCCGAGTGGAGCTGGCGCAGGCGGTCGCGGCGGCTGATGACGTCGGCGTCCAGGGCGCGCAGCCGCTCGTCCAGGGCGCGCACGTGGGCGCGCAGCTCGGCGCGGGCGGCGGGTTCGGTGGGGGCGACCTTCTGGAGGCCCACCCACGCCAGCGGGTCGGCCCAGGAGCGGCGGATGGTGCCGTCGCGTTCGTAGCGCGGGCCGCTGGGGGCGCGCTCGCCGTCGAAGAAGTCGCCGGTGTCGCGTCCCCACAGGCCGCGGAACCCGGTCAGCCAGGAGGTGTCGTCGTCGATGAGGACGGCCGACCACTCGCGGTCGCCGCCGGGGCCCAGGCGCATGCCGTCGCCGCGGGCGTAGTCGACGAAGGGGACGCCGATGCCGTGCCGGTTCAGGGCGCTGTCGGCCCGGAAGATGCGGTGGGTGATCCACCGCCAGGCGCGCATGGGGCCGCGCAGGAAGGAGGGGTCGACCTGGATGAGGTAGTCGCCGGGCAGCATCTGGTGGGAGTGCGAGCCCGCGCCGACGTAGACGATGGGGTGGTCGCCGTCCCGGTGCAGGTCGGGGTCCTCCCAGCTGCGGCGCAGGTCGTCGCCGTGGTACTCGTGCGAGGAGGCGCCCACCCAGACGGGGCGGGTGGTGCCGTCGGGGTTTTGCACCACGTAGACGGTGACGCGCTCCCAGTCGGCCTCGTGGTCGTTGACGCCGCCGTAGATGGTCCGCCAGTCGTTCATCGCGTAGAAGAACCAGTACTGGAGGATGGTGTAGCCGCCCTCGCGGGTGACGCGGCCGTAGTAGGTGACGCCGCCGTTGTCGACGCGCTCGCGGTAGCGGGTCACCGCGGCGAAGGTGAGGCCGCCGGGGACGGCCCCGCGGATGAGCAGGGAGAGCTTCATCAGGATGTCCAGGACCCGGCCCAGGACTCCGACGGCGGCCAGGCGGCCGCTCTTGGGGATGACGGTGCGGGCCACGCCCTTGTAGCGGCGGGCCTCCTCGCGCAGGGTCTCCTCCTGGACGAAGCGCAGGTGCTTGTGGCGTCCGGGCCACTTCTCCTCGGCCCGGGAGAGGCGGTCGAGGGTGAGTTCCCCGGCCGGGACGAGACGGCTCTCGCCGCCGCCCGGCTCCTCGATCCACAGGCTGCAGTTGCGTACGTAGGCGTCCACGTCGGTGGGGAAGAAGAGCTCCCCCTTGGTGCACATGAGCACCGGTTCGTAGGCGCGGAGGAGTTCGAGATCAGATTTCGCGGCCATGGTTCGCACCAAGCTAGTGCATTCCGGAGACGCTCCGTACCGACGCGGCGAAGTGGCGCGAGTGACGGATGTCGCTTGTGGGACGGGGCTGGCGCGCGCGTCCCAGTACCGCATTCCGGGTGGGCAATCACTTGCCAAGTTGGAAAGTGAGTGCCATGCTGACAACAGGTTGAGCGAACGGAGAACGACATGCGCAGGAACGAGGCGCTGGACGCGCTGGAGCGGGCGGAGACGGTGGGGACGCGGGTGCGCTCGCGGGGCGGGTGGTACATGGTGTTCTCAGCCCTGTTCGCCGCTTCGACCTTCGGCCTGACGGTGGTGATCGGCCTGTTCCCGTCACCGGTCTCGCTAGTCGCGGCTACGACGGGATTCATGGTGATCCTGACGGCTCTGCTGGTCTTCGCGGCCCGCCAGCCGGTCTCCCCGCGACGGTTCGGAGCACTGCACGGGCTGGCGGTGTTCGGCTGGGCGACGGTCTACGGCGTGACGCTGTTCGTCGGCATCCGCTTCTTCCCCGGGGACCCGGTGTGGTGGGTCTCCGGAGCCGCCCTGGGCGCGGTCCCTCCGCTGGTCGCGGGGTGGCTGGCGATCCGCAAGGGCAGGAGCGCCTGATGGAGCACCCCCGCGGCAGGCTGGACGAGGTGATCCACTCCCCCGTGCGCTTCTCGGTCGTGGCGGCGCTGGCCGCCGTGGACCGCGCGGAGTTCCGTTTCGTGCGCGACACCGTCGAGGTCTCCGACTCGGTGCTGTCCAAGCAGGTCACGGTGTTGGAGAACGCGGGCTACGTGAAGGTGCACAAGGCCGCGGTGGGGCGGCGCACCCGCACCTCCCTGTCACTGACCGGTGAGGGACGGGCCGCCTTCGACCAGCACGTGCTGGCGCTGCGCGAGATCGCCTCGGGAACCCACGTCCGCGTCCCCGAGGCCGAGTGAGGGCGGTTCCCTCAGGCCGCCCGGCCCGGCACCGCCGCGACCTCCCCGTCGGTCCGGTGCGGGTCGGCGGCGGTCGCCGCCGCCCGTTCGGGCACGGCGGGCCTCTGGGAGCCGTCGCCCCGGGCGGCCCCCGCGCCCGCGACCACCACCAGGGCCATGCCCGCGACCTGCACGAGGGCGGGCGCCTGGCCGATGACCACCAGGCCCATCACCAGGGCGACCGCCGGCTCCAGGCTGGAGAAGGTGCTGTAGGCGGTGCGGCTCATCCGCTGGAGGGCCACCATCTCCAGCAGGAACGGCACCATCGGGAACAGCAGTGCGATGAGCAGGGTGAACAGCACCAGGTCGAGGTCGAAGTCGGCGACCAGGCCGGGGACGCCCAGCGGCGCGCTGACCACCGCGCCCACGGTCATGGTCAGGGCCAGGCCGTGCACGGCGCCGAACCCCGCGCCCACCCGCTGGGTCAGCACGATGTAGCCCACCACACAGACCGCGCCCGCCAGGGCGAAGCCGACCCCGGCCAGGTCGAGCTCGCCCTGCCAGGGGCGGGTCAGGCAGAGCACGCCCGCGACCGCGGCGAGGATCCACACGAGTTCGCGGCGGCGGCGCATGGCGGCCACGGCCACCACGAGGGTGCCGAGGAACTCGATGGAGGTGGCGGTGCCGAGTTCGATCCGCGCCGTGGCCTCGGAGTAGAACAGCATCATCCCCGCGCTCGCTGTGCCCAGGATCACCACGGCGCCCAGTTCGCGCCTCGTCGCCGCGCGTACGGCCCGCCACAGGGAGCGACCGCCCAGGGCCAGCAGCAGGAGCGCGGCCCAGGTCAGGCGGAGCCAGGTGACGGTGGCGGGGCTGGCCTGGGCGAAGGCGGTGACGGCCAGCGCGCTGCCGGTGTGCAGGGTGAACATGCCGATGAGCAGCATGAACGGCGCGGGGACCCCGAAGCGGGCATGGCGGAGCGAGGGAACGAGAGAGCGGATCACCCGACCATTGCATCGACGGGGTTCGTTTCTGTCCACGGACCGTTGGTTGACGGACCATGTAGTTTCGGTGGATGGATTTCACCCGGTTGCGCCTGCTGGTCGAACTGGAGCGGCTGGGCACGATGGCCGCGGTGTCCGAGGTCACGGGCATGAGCACGTCGGCGGTCTCCAAGCACTTCGCCGTCCTGGAGCGGGAGGCGGGCGTCCCGCTGATCGCACCCGACGGGCGGCGGGTGCGCCTGACCCCGGCCGGGCGGCGGCTGGCCGAGCACGCGGTGGGCATCCTGGCGCGGGTGGAGGCGGCGCGGGCGGAGTTCGACGGCGAGGGCGAGCCGGTCGGCCGCGTCGACCTGGTGATGTACACCACAGCGGCGCCCCTGGTGCTGCCCGCGCTGCGCCGTCTGCGGCGCGACCATCCCGGGATCGACATCCACCTGACCGAGCACGAGTCCGAGCACGCGCTGGAGCTGCTCCAGGACGGGCGGGCGGACCTGGGGGTGGTGTACCAGTACAGCCTGCTTCCCCGGGATTTCCCGGGGACACTGACGGTGCACCCGGTCGGGAGCGAGGACCTGCTGCTCGCCCAGCCCTCGGAGGGCGCCGACAGCCGCACCCTGACCCGGCGGCGGCTGCGGGAGCTGACGGACGCGGCGTGGATAGCCAGCCCCTACCGCCACGACGAGGAGGCGCTGGTGCAGCGCATGTGCGCCGAGGCCGGGTTCACGCCGCGCATCGTCCACCGGATCGACAACCTGGAGCTGTTCGAGGAGCTGGCGGCGGAGGGCCTGGGGGTGGGCGTGGTGCCGCGGCTGTCGGCGGTGACCCGGCGCGGGGTGGCGCACGCGCCCCTGGGCGAGCTCGGCGGGGTCCGCCGTGTCTACCTGGCGGGCCGCACCGGCGGATGGGCGTGGAAGCCCATCCGGCTGGTGGCGGAGTACCTGCGGGAGTCCGCCGCGAGCGTGCTGGGCGGAGTGGCCGGGCAGGACCGGGGCCCGCGGACGGAGTGAGGGGGGCTCGGGTGGCGCGGCGGGGCCGGGAGCCTCAGCCCGCGATGGCGAAGGGCCCCACCGACGGCACCGGGACCTTGCTGGCGGCCTCGCGCATGGCGGTGAGCAGGGGCTCGGGCGAGGAGCCGGCGCGGGAGAGGGCGACGATGTGCCGGCGCGCGCTCTCGCGCACGCCCCGCACCACGATCCGCGGCGTGCTCAGGCCGGTCCAGGCCAGGCGCGGCATCAGGGCGATGCCCAGCCCGGCCTGCACCAGGGAGAACACGGCGCTGAAGTCGTCCACGGTGTGCACCACGCGGGGTTGGAAGCCCACCTGGTGGGCGGCGCCGGACACGCACTCGTGCCAGGCGGTGCCGGGCGCGGACAGGATCCAGTCCTCGTCGGAGAGGTCCTCGGCCAGGTGGAGGCTGGTGCGCGCGGCCAGCGGGTGCTGGTAGGGCAGGATCGCGTCGAACAGCTCGACCATGACCGGGTCGACGCGAAAGTCCGGGTCGCCGCTGGCGGGCAGGTGGCCGGTGGACATGGTCAGCGCCATGTCCAGGCGGCCCGAGCGCACCATCTCGGCGCTGTGCTCGGGGTCGGCCTGGACGACCTCGAAGGACCAGTCCGGGTGGCTCGTGCGCAGGCGCGCCAGGGCCGGGGCGATGAGGTCGCTGATGCCGGTGGAGAAGGCGCCGATGCGGACGACGCCGCGGTCGCCCTCGGCGTACTCGGCCAGGTCCGCGGCGGCGCGCTCCATCTCCGCGAAGATGACGTGCGCGCGCTTGAGCAGGACCCGGGCGGCCCCGGTGAGCAGGAAACGGCGGCCGTTGCGTTCGACGAGGGGGACCCCGGCCTCCTTGGCCAGGGCGGCGAGTTGCTGGGAGACCGCCGACGGGGTGACGTTGAGCGCCTCCGCGGTCGCCGCCACCGTGTGGTGGTGGTCGAGTGCCTGGAGGAGCTGGAGCCGCCGAACGTCGATCATGACCTCCAACTTATGGCAGTACGTACAGATTTCAGGGTGGTTTCGCACGCGTTGCACAGGTTAGGGGCGTGATTCCATGCACACTGTCAGCGAGACCTCCACCAAAAGAAAAAACCGATCTTCTTCTCTTCTTGCAATCTCCGACACCTCTTTCTCCGTGTCGAGCACGTTCCGGTCGATACGGACACGTACAGTCGGTTTCACAGCTCAACCACGGGTCAGTCCCGGGGGGATCAGCACCCAATGCTGGTGAAACGGGTGAGAAAAACATGCAAAATTCGCTGATGACCAAACCTCGACAGTCCGACGTCGGTGTGCTCAGCTTCCGCTACCTGGGAGCTCACGAGGTGGAGGAACTCGCGGACCTGTGGGGCGCCCTCCACCAGCAGCACACCCTGACGGCCCCGCACCTGGCGGACATCATCGGCCCCGTGAGCCTGGACGAGTCCTGGAGG
Source organism: Nocardiopsis deserti (assembly GCF_008638355.1). Classification (NCBI taxonomy): domain Bacteria; kingdom Bacillati; phylum Actinomycetota; class Actinomycetes; order Streptosporangiales; family Nocardiopsidaceae; genus Nocardiopsis; species Nocardiopsis deserti. The sequence continues at coordinate 44,177 of NZ_VWVS01000025.1, forward strand.
CGCCGCCGCGCCCAGTACACGGCCTGGCTCGCCGACCCCGAGACCCTGGCGATCCTCGCCGAGAGCAACGGCGACCTCGCCGGGTACGCGATGGTCACCATCCGCGACAACGCCCAGGGCAGTTGGGACCGCGGCGCGCGGGGCGCGGTGGTGCAGACCTTCGCCATCGACCCCGAGTACACCGGAAGCGGTGTGGGCTCCAAGCTGCTGGAGGAGGTGCGCCGCCAGCTCGCGGGCATGGGCGTGCGCGACATCGAGTTCTCCGCGCTGGCCACGGCCTCCGAGGACATCCGCTTCCTGGAGGAGGAGGGCTTCCGGCCCTTCGTGACCACGATGGTCTGCCGCGTGGACGCCTTCGGCGCCCACGACTAGCGAACCGGCCGGAACCGTCGCTGGTGTGAAGCACGGGCCCTGACCTGCGGTGATCTTGTACTTATAGCGAGGTTGGACGGTCGAGACGCGCTATGGGTACAAGATCACGGTGTGTGGGGCGGGCCCGGCGAGCCTTCGTGGGCGCGGCACCAGCGCGCGGGGACCCTAGAGCGCACGGGAGCCGGTCGCTGTCACCGACACACCCCCGCACCGCCCGCAGGCGAACCGCTACGCTCACCCCGTGGCCTCCGACTCCAACACCTGCAACTTCCCCGGCTGCGACCGGCCCGTGCCCCGCGCCTCCTCGCCCGGCCGCCCGCCGCAGTACTGCGACCTTCCCGAGCACACCCGCTGGCGCGCCTGGAAGGAACGCCAGCGCCAGACCCAGGAGGCCGAACGCCAGGAGGAGCTGGCCCGCGCCGCCCAGGAGCCCTCCTCCGCCGACTCCGCCGGGCCCGCGTCCTCCCCCTCCTTCAGCTCCTTCAGCAGCGAACCGGTCACCTCCGCCCGCCTGCGCGCCGACGACCTGCTCACCCGCTTCGCCGTCCAGGGCGAGCAGCTCACCGCCACCCTCCAGGCGGCCACCGAGGCCTTCTCCACCATGACCGACCCGGCCGCGGCCGAGGCCCAGGTGGAGGCCGCCCGCCTCGCCGGGGCCCGGCACGCCGCCGAGGCCGACGCCGCCCGTCTGGAGGCCGAGAACCGCCGCCGCGAGGCCGAGAGCGCCCGGCGCGTGGCCGAGGACGCCGCCGCCTCCGCCGTCTCCGCCACCCAGGAGGCCGAGCGCATCGCCGAGGAGGCCCTGGCCGCCCGGGACGCCGCCGAGGCCGAGCGCGACCGGCAGCGCACGCTCGCAGACCAGGCACGGCTCGAACGCGACGCCGCCGTCGCCGAGGCCAACGCCGGGCTGGCCACCGCCGAACGCCGCATCGTCGAACAGGCCGCCCAGGCCCGCGAGGCGCTGGAGCACGAGCGGGCCGAGGCGGCCCGGCGGCTCCAGCACGCCCGCGCCGAGGCCGAGGGGCTGCGCGCCGAGACCGCCGAGCACGCCCGCCAGCGCGACGAGGCCGTCCTGGCCGCCGAGAGCGCCCGGGCCCGTGCCGCGACCGCCGAGGAGCGCGCGGACGAGGCCGCCCGGAGCCTGGCCTCCGAACGGGACCGCTTCGACGCCGAACTGGAGCGGACCCGCGAACGCCTGGAGTCGGACCGCTCGGCGGCCGCCGCCGAGCGCGAACGCCTCACCGCCGAACTGGAGCGGCTCCGCGCCGACCGCGAGCGCCTGGCGGCCGACCTCGACGCCCAGCGCCGCAACGCCGAGATCACCCTGGCCGAGTCGCGGGAGGCCGCCGCCGCGCGCCTGGCCCTGGCCGAGGAGGCGCGCGACCGGGCCGTGGCCCGAGCCGAACTGGCCGAACAGCGCGCGGAGCGCGTCGAGTCACCCTCTGCCGGGCAGGACGCGGAACACACCACCACGTAACAGCCCGCTCTGAACGGCCCTGCCCCTACGGATGTCCAGTCAGTCACCTAAGTACCGGTTCGCCCCGGTCTAGGATGGGAATCGTGCGAGATCTGGGAACCACTGGAGACACCGGACCGATGAGCGTGGGTGGTTCCCCCGGCGAAGGATCAGGACCCGAACGCGTCGAGGTGGGCGAACGCCCCCACCCCAGGGTCGACCTGCGGGCACTGTTCGGACTCCAGCCCGGCGCCTGGGCGTGGACCACCGCGGTCAAGGCCGCCGTGTCCATGTCGCTCTCCTTCGCCCTGGCCACGTGGCTGTTCGGCTCCGAGGTCGGCACCCTGGCCGCCCTGGGCTCCATGACCGTCCTGTACGAGAAGAAGACGCCCTACGTCTACCGGTCGGCGGCCCTGGCCCTGGTCGGCCTGGGCTTCGTCGCCAGCGTCGCCCTCGGCTCCCTGGCCTCGGCTCTGGCCTCCTGGGCGCCCGTGTTCTCCATCGGCCTGACCGCCGGGATCGCCACGTGGGTGTGCGCCGCCTGGCGGGTGGACAGGCCCGGCCCCCTGTTCTTCGTCCTGGTCGGCGCGATCTCCACCATCGCCCCCGGCGGCCTGGCCGACGTCCCCCTGCACGCCCTGGTGGCCGCCCTCGGCGCGGCCATCGGCTGGTCGGTGTCGATGTCGGGCGCGCCCGTGCGCGCCCGACACCCCGAGTACCGCGCCGTCGCCGGGGCCTACCGCCAGCTCGGCTCCCTGCTGCGCGCCGTGGGCACCCCCGACCTGGACCACGCCCAGCACGAGGCCTCGGTGGCGGTGGCCGACGCCTGGCGGATCGTCCTGCTGGCCCAGACCCGCGGCTACCGCACCAGCCCCGAGGCCGCCCGGCTGCGCTCCCTGCTGCGCTGGGTCTCCGACGTGCACCTGGCCACCACCCAGGTGTGCATGGCGCGCCCCACGACCCTCCCCGAGAAGGCCGCCGACTTCGCCGAGCGCATGGCGCAGGCCGTGGCCGACCCCTCCCGCGGCCCCGATCCCGACGAACTCGACGAGCTGCGCCGGGGCCTGCGCCCCCGCTCCCTGGAGGCCCGGCTCTACGGCCAGCTGGCCCGGGCCGCGCAGGCCGCGCGCCGCTCCTCCCACGATGACGACGAGCACGCGGCGACCCTGCACGACGAGCGCTATCCGGCGCTGTGGGACGCGCTGCGCTCCAGCCTGGGCTCGGACTCGCTGGTGCGCCCCACCGCGCTGCGCATGTGGATCACGGTGACCGCGGCGGGCGCGTTCAGCCTCCTGCTGGGCCTGGACCACTACTACTGGGTGGGCCTGACCGCGACCGCCGTCCTCCAGGCGGGCAGCGTGGTCCTGACCATGAACCGGGCACTCCAGCGGTCGCTGGGCACCCTCGTGGGCGTGTTCATCGGCGCCGCGCTGATCGCGGCGCACCCGCCGCTGGTCGTGGTCATCGTGCTCGCCGCGCTGTTCCAGGGGCTCACCCAGCTGGTGGTGGGGCGCAACTTCTTCTACGCCTCGGTCCTCGTGACGCCGATGGCGCTGCTGCTGGCCGGGACCGCCGCGCCCGACCCCATCACCGACCTGGCCGGGTCGCGCATCATCGACACCGTCGTGGGTTCGGTGTTCGGCCTGCTGGGATCGCTGCTGCTGTGGCGCAGGGCGTCGGCGACCCGCCTGCCCCAGGCCATCACGAGCGTGCTGGAGACCTCGCGCGAGTGCATCATGGCGGTCCTGGACCAGGACGTGGAGATCGGCCCCGAACGGCGCTACCGGCTGCGCAGGGACATGCGGGCGGCCCTGGTCAACCTGCGCGGGGTCTACGACAGCGCGATCGGGGACGCGCCGCGCGCGGCGTCCACGCTGCCGCTGTGGCCGGTGGTGGTGGCCACCCAGCGCACCGGCTACCTGGCGCTGTCGGCGCTGGCCCGGGACAGGCCCGAGTCGTCGGGCGCCATCACCCTGCAACGGGTGGACCTGGCCTTCGGCGAGCTCATCTCCTCGATGCGGGAGCGCCGCACGCCCCGCATGGGCGCGATCCCCCGGCTGCCCGCCTACCCCAGGATCAACATGGAGCTGCGGGCCCTGTCCAACGCGATGACCAGCGCGGTCGCCCAGGACGAGCGCGCGGCGCGCCAGGAGGCCGAGCGGCGGGCCCAGCGCGAGCACCGCCGAGCCCAGAAGGACCTGGACGCCGACCTGTGACACAGCCCCGGACCCGCCCCCGGCCGCCGGGGGCGCGGCCGGTCAGTCGACGAGGGCGAAGGCCCGCACGGGGAAGGCGGCCATCCCGCGGATCTTGGCGGGCACCGCGAAGAAGGTGAAGCCCTCGTCAGGGAGCTGGTCGAGCAGGCACAGGTGCGAGACGACGGGGACACCGGCGGCGAGCAGGACGGCCAGCGCCGGGCGTGCGCCCTCGGCCGCGGGCGAGGGGTCGTCCACGCCGACCGCGTCGATGCCCACCAGGGTGGCGCCGCCGTCGACGAGCACCTTGGCCGCGTCCTCGGTCAGGTACGGGTGCTCGGGGTGGCCGTAGGACTCGGTGCGCCAGTGCCGGTCCCAGCCGGTGCGCACCAGCACGGCGCGTCCGCGCACGTCCAGGCCGGAGAAGGCCTCCGGCCCGACCCGTGCGGAGTCGGTGGAGACGACCACGCCGGGCAGGTCGGCCACGCGGGACAGGTCCAGGTCGGCCAGGTCGGCGCCGTCCCGGTAGCGGTGGGCGGGCGTCTCCACGTAGGTGCCGGTGGCACCGACCATCGTGACGCGGCCGCTGCTGGTGCCGTGGCCGGGAACCGCGCCCGGGACGGCGGTGCGCTCCTCGACGGCGGGTTCCGGCAGGCCCGGAGAGGTGGTCATCCCGTCGGTGATCTGGTGGCTGACGTCGACCAGTTTCGGCATGGCTGTTCTTCCTCGCTCGCGCGTCCGGAGAAAGACCCCTGACCTGCACCAGAGGTCTAGACCATAGCCTAGCGCCTGTGACCGGCGCCACGGCACCCGCGTCCGGCCCAGATCACGTCCTCCGGCCACGCCCTCCGCCCCGCGGCCCCGATAAGCTCGGAAGACACGGACACGGGAGCCCTCCGCACGTCCGTCACCCCCGCACCGCGGACCCACCCCACCCCGAGAAGAGGCGACCGAGTGACCCTGTACGGAGCGGCCAAGACCGTCATCGCGCCCGCCACACGCGTGGTGTGGCCCCAGCGCGTGGAGGGCGCGCACCACGTCCCCCGTCGCGGTCCGGTGATCCTGGCCGTCAACCACCTGGCGCTGATCGACCCGCTCTTCATCGGCGTGGCCTGCCCCCGGCCGGTGCGCTTCATCGCCAAGCAGGAGCTCTTCGACGAGGGGACCCTGCCCCGGCGGCTGTTCACCCGCGCGCTGCGGGCCATCGGCCAGCTCTCGGTGGACCGGCGCCCGGGTCAGAGCGCCCAGGAGGCCATGGACAACAGCCTCGGTGTGCTGGAGAGCGGCGAGGTCTTCGGGATCTTCCCCGAGGGGACGCGCTCCCCCGACGGCCGCCTCTACCGCGGACAGACGGGCCTGGCCTGGCTGGCGCTGACCACGGGCGCCCCGGTGGTGCCGGTGGCGCTGGCGGGGACCGAGCGGATCCTGCCCCCCGGCCGCAGGGTGCCCTCCCTCAACCGCGTGGGCGTGCGCTTCGGCGAACCGGTGGACCTGTCGCCGTGGGAGGGCCAGGCGGACAGGGCGCGCCCGCGCCGTGAGGCCACCGACGCCATCATGGCCGCCATCGCCAAGCTGTCCGGGCAGGAGCAGGTGCCCCGGTTCGCCGCCTCGGTCAAGGCCGAACTGGAGCAGGCCCGGCCCTCGGGCAAGTAGGGTCGCTCTTCGGGGGAGCGGACTCCCCCTCCCCCGCGGGTGGCCCCCGGAACGCCGAACCGCCCCGGCGCGCGGTGACTTTCTTCACAGCCCGTTCGGAACTGGGGAACCGGTGACAGGGCGTTGACCTCTGGTTGAGGGACCTTTCGGGGCACCGGCGACAGCCCCCCGACCTGGTCCTACCGGGTCCTGCCCGGCCCGGAGGCCCTGCAGGGCCTCCGGGCCGGGCACGCGGTCCTGGGGCGGGGAGCGGAATTCTCTACCTTTATAGTAGGTTTTCCCGGTGCCAACACCGGATAGATTAGGCAAGCCTTACCTTTTGATGGCGTCCGACTCTGGCGCGAAGACTTGGAGCTGTGCGATGACGCGACCACTGCGAGTGGGAATCGTGGGTGCGGGCCCCGCGGGGATTTACGCCGCGGACCTGCTCACCAAGGACGAGACCCTGTCCGCGTGCGGCACGTCCGTCAGCATCGACATCCTCGACAAGCTGCCCTCCCCCTACGGCCTGGTCCGCTACGGCGTCGCCCCGGACCACCCCCGGATCAAGCAGATCCAGGGTGCGCTGCACAAGATCCTGGACAAGCCGGAGATCACCTTCTACGGCAACGTCGAGTACGGCGTGGACCTCAAGCTGGAGGACCTGCGCCACCACTACGACGCGGTCGTCTTCGCCACGGGCAGCGACCGCGACCGGCCGCTGAACATCCCCGGCATCGACCTGCCCGGCAGCCACGGCGCCGCCGACTTCGTCTTCTGGTACGACTCCCACCCCGACGTGTCACCGTCCTGGCACGTGGAGGGCACCAGCGTCGCCGTGATCGGCGCGGGCAACGTCGCCGTCGACGTCGCCCGCATCCTCGCCAAGAGCGCCGAGGACCTGCTGGAGACCGACATCACCGACAACGTGTACGAGGGGCTGCGCGCCAAGCAGATCACCGACGTCCACGTCTTCGCCCGCCGCGGCATCGCCCAGTGCAAGGCCACCCCCATGGAGCTGCGCGAGCTGGACAAGCAGCCCGGCGTCGAGGTCATCGTCTACCCCGAGGACTTCGACATGGACGAGGGGAGCCTCCAGGCCTGCGAGGACTCCAACCAGGTCAAAACCAACGTCAAGGTCCTGCAGAACTGGGCGATCCGCGACCCGCGCGGCGCCGAGCGCCGCCTGCACCTGCACTTCCTGCACAGCCCGGTGGCCGTGCTCGGCGAGGACCGCGTCACGGGCTTGCGGACCGAGCGCATGGAGCTGGCCGGCGACGGCGGCGTCCGGGGAACCGGCGAGTACGTCGACCACGAGGTCCAGGCCGTCTACCGCGCCATCGGCTACCTGGGCTCGCCCCTGGCCGACCTGCCCTTCGACGAGGAGCGCGGCGTCGTCCCCAACGCCGAGGGCCGGGTCCTGGACCTGGACGAGGAGCCGATGGACGGCGTCTACGCCACCGGCTGGATCAAGCGCGGCCCCGTGGGCCTCATCGGCCACACCAAGGGCGACGCCCTGGAGACGGTCACCAACCTGGTGGCCGACCGCGAGGACCTCACCCCGGCCTCCGAGCCCGACCCCGTCGCCTTCCGCGCCCTGCTGGAGGCGCGCGGCGTCCACTACACCACGTGGGAGGGCTGGCAGCGGATCGAGGCCCGCGAGGAGGAACTGGGCGCCGAGCGCGGGCGCAAGCGCCTCAAGCTCCTCTCCCGTGACGAGCAGACCAGCATCGCGCGCCAGGAGTAGCCTCCGGTTCGCGGGCTTCCCGGCCGGTCCCGCGCCCCTCTGCGGGACCGGCCACCGCATTCCCCCGCTTCGCCCGCGGCTACCGTGAGATTGCGCATGCGCCGCATCTGCCGGTAGCGGAACAACGGCCCGGCCCGATGGGTTAGAGTCACTGTTGGTCGGTGTGGTAGCAAGTGTCCCCCGGGCCTCAACAACTGCCTTCGCGGAATACCGCGTCCGGCCCCGCCTCCGGGTGGGTGACCGTACGGCCAGGAGCCCCGTTGTGCCCCGCGCCGAGAGGCGACCGCCATGCCGACCCTCATCCTCGTGCCCCGTTCCCGCTGAGGTGGGAGCGGGGCATCGTGGTATCTCCAGCCATCCCCAGTGAAGGACGGTCAGGCGTGGACGAACGGTCCCCCCGGCAACCGGATTCCTCCGGGCCGCCCGAAGCATCGCACGAGTCCCCGGCGCACCCCTCGCGCCCCGCAAACCCCTACCGCATCCCCCAGCGCACCCAGGGGCCCCCGCCCGCGGACACCGGCGGCCACGGACGTCCCCATCCCCCGGAACCGGCGGCCCCGTCCGCGCCCGTTCCCGGCACTCCCCCGCAGCCCGACTTCCCGGAACGGTCCGCCGGGTCCTGGGACGCTCCCGCCCCCGCCCCCGCCTCCTGGGACGAGCCCCCGCACGGGGGACCCGCCGACGAGGGCTGGAACGCCCCCTACCCCTCGGCGCAGGGTCCCTCCGGCGGCTGGAACGGGGCCCGGGACGACGAGGCGCACGGCTCCTGGCAGGACACCCCGGCCTCCCGGCACGGCGTCCGCGAGCCCGCCGCCGGACACGGTCCCGCGGACGGCCGCACCGACACCTGGGACGACGACCCCTACCCGGGTCAGCCCGTCCACCACGGCGACACCCCCTACCCGGGCGAACTAGACGACCCGGCGCGAGGCCACGGCGGCCACGGGGAGACCGGGCCCCAGCGCGGCCAGGGATCCCCGGACGGCTTCGAGTACCTCTACGGCGGCGGCCCGGGCTCCGGCGGACCGGACGAGCCCGACGGCTACGGAGACGACGGCTACGACCCCGGTCCCCCGCCCCGCAAGTCGCGGCGCGGCCTGCTCATCGGCGTGCTCTCCGCCGTCGTGGTGCTGCTGCTCGTCGGCGGCGGCGCGTCCTGGTACGTCCTGACGCTGCCCGAACCCCAGGAGGCCACCGCCGAGTACGAGGCCGCCTGGGAGGCGCAGGACTACGAGCGCCTGGCCGCGGTCACCCGGGGCGGCGACGCCGCCGCGGTGCTCGGCGGGATCGACTCCGGGCTGGGCGTCGACTCCATCGCGGTGGAGGTCGGCACGGTGACCGCCGACGGCGGTACCGGCAGCGCGCCCTACGAGGTCACCGTGTCGCTGACCAACGCCGACGACTGGGGATGGGAGGGCGAACTGCCCCTGGTCCGCGAGGACGGCGAGTGGTGGGTGGAGTTCTCCCCCGAGGTCGCCTACCCCGGCCTGGGCGAGGGGCAGGTCCTGGCCCGCACCGCCGTGTGGGGCGAGCGCGGCAACATCCTGGCCGCCGACGGCACCGCCCTGGACGGCGGCAACGTCTCCGGTTCGCTCCAGATGATCGCGGGCTCCCTGGGCGAGGCCACCGCGGAGGACGTCGAGCGGCTCGGCCCGGCCTACAGCGTCGGTGACACCGTGGGCGTCAGCGGCCTCCAGCGCACCTACGAGGAGCGGCTGGCCGGAGAGGCCGCCACGACCATCCTCATGGTCGACGCGGCCGCCGCCGAGGACAGCGACTCCCTGGAGGCCACCGAGGAGAACACGGTGGCCACCCTGGACGGCGCCGACGGCGAGGACATCACCACCAGCATCGACATGGCCGTCCAGAACGCGGCCTCCAACGCCATCATCGGCTCCCCCGACCCGGCGGGTCTGGTGGCGGTGCGCCCCTCCACCGGGGAGATCCTGGCCGCGGCGAACGTGCCCGGCGGGTTCAACCGGGCCTTCGAGGGCCAGTACCCGCCCGGTTCGTCGTTCAAGATCATCTCCTACAGCTCACTGCTGGACAACGGGATGAGCATGGACTCCACCATGAACTGCCCCAAGGAGTACGACCTGGGCGGGTGGCCGTTCGTCAACGCGGGCGACGCCGAGTACGGCGCCCAGACGGTGACCGAGGCGTTCGCGACCTCCTGCAACACCGCACTGGTGGAGCAGGTCGGCGACCGGCTCAGCTCGGACACGCTCCAGGCCAGCGCCGAGCAGTTCGGCATGAACGCGCCGCTGGACATCGGCGTGCCCACGCTCGAACCGTCCTTCCCGCCGGTGGACAGCGCCACCATGCTGGGCGCCCAGAGCATCGGCCAGGGCCAGATCCTCACCTCGCCGCTGCACATGTCCACGGTGCCCGCCGCGGTCGCCGACGGTTCCTGGCGCCACCCGGTGCTGGTGACCGAACCCGCCCAGGAGGGTCTGCCCGAACCCCGGGCGATCGCCCAGGCCGAGGCGCTGCGGACGATGATGCGCGCGGTCGTCACCGAGGGCACCGCCGAGGACGTGCCCTTCCAGGGCGAGGTGCACGCCAAGTCGGGTACGGCCGAGTTCGGCACCGCCGAGGACGCCGACGAGGACGGGGAGCTTCCCAGCCACGCCTGGATGGTCGGCTTCAAGGGCGACGTGGCCTTCGCCGTGGTGGTCGAGGGCGGTGGCGGCGGCTCGTCCGTGGCCGGTCCCCTGGCCGCCAGCTTCACCAACGCCCTCTGAGGCGGATCCGCCGCGACGGCGCGTACCGGCCCCGCCGGTGCGCGCCGTCGGCGTTGAGGCGCCCCCGCGACGCGCGGTGCGCCCGCGAGGGGATGTGAGCCCGCGGCCCCGGAGCGGTGCGGCGGCCCGTCCCCGGAAACGGTGCGGCCCGCGGCAGCCTGGCCGGAAGCGGTCCGACGGCGCGCGCCCGGGACGGCGTGGCCGGTGTCGGTACCGGTTTCCCTGCGTCTACCATGCTCCCTGGCTCCGCCACACGCCGCGAACCCGTCCTCGTCCTTTCGTGGACCGGTAGCCCCCTGTCTCCGCTGCGGGGCATGTGCTCTCCCCAAGCAGGAAAAATCCGACCCAAAACAACCAATTATTACTTTAAGCTATTTAGTGACTACTAAGAGTTAATGGACGGGCGCCCGGGGCAGATCTACGGATGGCGCCAGGAGAACGGTTCCCCCGAGGGTCGAGCTGGGGGGATCGGCGCCACCGGACCGACAGATCGTCGGTCCGCCTCGAAAGGACACAGGATGAACCGCAAGACTCTCACTCGGATCGCCTTCGCCTCCGTCGCCGTTCCGGCCCTGGCCTTCGGCGCCCCGGCCACCGCTATGGCGGACAGCTTCTTCTCGGGTGAGTCCAGCGCCGCCGGCCCCGAGGGCGCCGCGAGCCACAACGTGACCGCTGTCGCCTTCGACGGCGGCGACTACGGCCACGGTCACGGCCACGGCCACAAGGACGGCAAGGGCGACGACCACTGGGACGGCGGCGGCTCCTTCTACAAGAAGAGCGCCACCTGGGCGGGCCACGACGGCGCCGCCTCCCACAGCATCGTGAGCGGTGCGAACTAGGCATCCCGTTTCCGTCGGGCGCGGCGGCCGTGTCGGCCGCCGCGCCCGGCGGGCGTGACCCGACCCAACCCGAGGAGGGGAAGGACGATGGTCCGACTACGACGAGCGCTGTCCCTGACCGGTGTGGCCTTCGGCCTGGCGCTGGGTGCGCCCTCGGTCGCGATGGCCGACACGGTCTTCGAGAAGGACTTCGGCAGCGCCAGCGCCGAAGGTGCCACCATGACCGTGGTCCACAGCCGCGTCGGCGACGACGGCGAGGTCTTCTACGAGTACGTGACCTACACCGCCTCCATGCACGGAGCCACGGTGGACAGGACCACCAGCAAGGCGAACTGAGTTCCCGCGAGGTTGCGGGCGGACGGTCTTCACGGCTGTCCGCCCCTGGTGTGCGCGGGCGCGGCGCGGTACACGCGCCCCCGCGCACGGAAGGTGGAAAGACATGCGAAACCTGCTTCGAGGCCGTGTCCTCGTGGGGATGGCGGCGGCGGCCGTGTGCTGCGCCGGTGTGACCGGCGCGGCCGACCCCGGCGACGTGTTCGCCGGCGGCGGGATCCCGTCCGCGTCCCAGGGGACGGGCTCCGGAGGCGGCTGGCCCCCGCCGTGGACGCAGGAGGACCCGGCCGATCCCTGGCCCGAGGCCGAGGCCGAGGTCGTGCGGCTGGTGAACGACGAAAGGCCCGGGTACGGGTGCGAGAAGCTGAGCGCCCACGAGCTGCTCACCCGGGCCGCCCGGGAGCACAGCCAGGCCGAGGCCGGCGACAGCGGGTTCCCCGGCGGCGGGTTCCTCGACAACTCGTCGGCCAGGGACCGCGCCCGCGGCCTGGGGTACGCGCACCCCTCCGGCGAGATCGTGGCCAGCGGCTTCGAGACGGCCGAGGAGGCGGTGGAGGCCTGGACGCGCCGCGGCCACAACCAGGTGCTCGCCGACTGCGGGGCCGAGCACATCGGCGTGGGTGTGGTGAAGGGCGAGGACGGCCCCTACTGGACCGTCATCCTCGGCCACGGCGACTGAGCCGGACGCGCGGAACCCGGGGCCCGTGACGGGCGGTGTGCACCCGACGCACACCGCCCGTCACGCGTCCCGGGCGACGCCCAGCCGCTCCGGCTCGGGACACCGGTCAGGAGGTGCCGACGGCCTCGGGCCCGTCCGGAACGGGGTCCGGTTCGGGCGCCGGATCGCCGGTGGTCTGTGAGGTGTCGACCGGCGCCGTGGGCGCGGACGGTTGCGGTGTGCTCGGGGTGAGTACGAACAGCATCACGAGCAGGCCCGCGGTGACCGCGGCGATCAGGCCGCACGCCACCCACGGTTTCCAGCCGCCAAGACCGGGGTCGGCCGGAGCGTCGGGGTCCGTCGACCCGAAGGACTCCAGTCGTCCGGCCAGGTCCGGTTCCTCCTCGCTGAGCTGCCGCTCGATCTCCGCGAGGATTCTTCTCTCGTGCTCTCTCAGGGACATGGAACCCTCCTCGGCCACGGGGGGAAGGACTGTCGTCGCCAGACTTACAGTCTCCCCCGGGTGTACCTGAGATATCCAGGTGTGCACAGGTTTTCCGATGTGGGTTTCTATGCCCGATTCTGGGTAGAAAAATCGGTTCTCTCCGTAGGACACAACCCGCCGCCCCGGACCGGCGACGTGCGCCGCGCCGACGCGGGGCCGCGGGCCGGATCCGCCGGGAGTCATCCCGGGTAGCACTCGACCTCGGCGGCCTTGACCCCCGCCCACACCGCGTCCCCCCGAGCCAGGCCCAGTTCGGCCAGGGCCGCCGGGCTGATGTCGGCGACCAGGGAGGGGCTCCCCGCCAGGTGCACCCGCACCTGGTCGCCGAACCGCTCGGTCCCCTCCACCGTCAACCGCCACACGTTGCGCGGGCTGCCGTGCGGACGGTGCGGGTACAGGGCCACGGCGCGCGGCGGGAAGGCCACCAGGGCCGGGCCCCGGTGCGCCTCGTGCACCTCCACCCGCGCGGACTCGCCGGATCCGTCGCCGTCCAGGGTGACGGTGGTGCCCTCGGCCGTGCCGCGGAAGAGGTTGAGCCCCACCAGCCGCGCGACGTAGGCGGTGCGGGGGCGCCGCGCCACCTCGGCGGGTTCGCCCTGCTGCACCACCCGGCCCTCCTCGATCACCGCCACACGGTCGGCGAGCACCATGGCGTCGAGCGGGTCGTGGGTGACCAGCACCGTGGCCCCGTCGAACTCCTCCAGCAGGTGGCGCAGCCGGGCGCGCACGTCGATGCGGGTGCTGGCGTCCAGGGCGGCCATGGGCTCGTCGAGCAGCAGCAGGCGCGGTCGCACGGCCAGGGCGCGGGCCAGCGCCACCCGCTGGGCCTGGCCGCCGGAGAGTCGGCGCGGCCGGACGCGGGCGTGCGCGGACAGGTCCATGTGGGCGAGCAGTTCGGCGGCGCGCTCGCGGGCCGCCGCCCGCGACAGGCCCTGGCGGCGGGGACCGAAGGCCACGTTGTCCAGGGCGCTCATGTGCGGGAAGAGCAGGTAGTCCTGGAAGACCATGCCGATGGGGCGGCGCTCCACGGGCGTGGTGGTCTGGTCGCGCCCGTCCACGAGGACCCGGCCGCCGGTGAGGGGCACCAGTCCGGCCAGGGCGCGCAGCGCCGAGGACTTGCCCGCGCCGTTGGGCCCCAGCAGGGCGAGGATCTCTCCCGGGCGCACCGTGAGGGAGGCCTCCAGGGTGAAGGCGCCCCGGCTCAGGCGCAGGTCCGCCTCCAGCGCGGGTGTGGGCTCGGGCATGGGTGCAACCGAAGATGCGGATGTGGCCGCTGGCGCGGACGTGGGTTCAGGCTCCGGGGCGGGTGTGGCCGAAGGTGGGGCTGTGCGCTCGGGTGCCGGTGCGGGCCCGGGGCCGGGTGTGGGGCCGGGGTCAGGTGTGGACCCGGGGCCGTGGTTCGGGGCCATCAGGTGTTCGTCCACCTCTCGCGCAGGGTGGCCAGGACGGCCAGGCAGACCGCCAGCAGGATCAGGCTGAGCACGATGGCGGCCTCGGGGTCGCGCTGCATGGCCACGTACACGGCCAGCGGCATGGTCTGCGTGGTGCCGGGGAAGTTCCCGGCGAAGGTGATGGTGGCGCCGAACTCGCCCAGGGCACGCGACCAGCACAGGACCGCGCCCGCCGCGATGCCCGGCAGCACCATGGGCAGGGTGACGCGGGCGAAGACGGCCGCCCGGCTGGCGCCCAGGGTGGCGGCGGCCTCCTCGTAGCGGCGGTCCGCGCCGCGCAGCGCGCCCTCCACGCTGATCACCAGGAACGGCATGGCGACGAACACCTGGGCCAGGACCACGGCGGCGGGGGTGAAGGGCAGCGTGATCCCGAACCAGGCGTCCAGGTACCGCCCCACGATCCCGTTGCGTCCCAGGACCAGCAACAGCGCGACGCCGCCGACCACGGGCGGCATCACCAGGGGGACGGTGACCAGGGCGCGCACGAGGCGGCGCCCAGGAAAGTCGGTGCGGGCCAGCAGCCAGGCCAGCGGCACCCCGAGGAGCAGGGACACGGCCGTGGCGGCGGTGGCGGTGGACAGGGACAGCCACAGGGCGGCCAGCACCTCGGGCTCGGCGAGGCGGCTGCCCATGGTGGACCAGGGCGCGCTGACCAGCAGGCCCGCCATGGGCAGCACGAGGAAGGCCACGCCCAGGAGCGCGGGCAGCACCAGGATCCAGGGCGGGCGCCCGGAGCGCACACGCGGCGGGCGGCGGCGCGGCGCGGCGGCGGTGGGCGCGGCGGGAGCGCGGTCGGGCGTCATGGCACCTCGAACCCGGCGGCCCGCAGGACCTCCTCGCCCGCCGGGGAGCGCACCAGCGCCACCCATGCGGCGGCGAGCGCGGCGTCGGAGGTGGTGGAGACGACCCCGACGGGATAGTCGTTGACCGCCTCGTCGGACTCGTCGAACGCGATGCCCTCGACCCGGTCGCCCGCGGAGACGATGTCGGTGGCGTAGACGAGTCCGGCGTCGACCTCGCCGAGTTCGACCTTGGTCAGGACCGCGCGCACGTCCTCCTCGTAGGTGTCGGGGGTGATCTCCAGCCCGGCCTCGTCCAGGACCGCGTCGGTGGCCGCGCCGCAGGGGACCTCCTCGGCGCAGAAGGCGACGGCGGTGTCCCCGCCCGCGAGGTCGGCCAGCTCCCCGACACCGGCCGGGTTGCCCGGGGGCACGGCGATGCGCAGGGTGTTGGCGGCGAAGACGACGCCCCGGACGCCGTGCTCCGCGGCCCAGTCGGGGTCCAGCCCCTCGCCCTCGACGACCCGGTCCATGGTGGCGGTGTCGGCGGAGGCGAAGACGTCGGCGGGGGCGCCGGAGTTGATCTGGAGGGCCAGGTCGCTGCTGCCCGCGAAGTTGAGGACCACCTCGGTCCCGGGGTGCTCGGCCTCGAACTCCTCGGCGAGGTCGGTGAAGACGTCGGTGAGGGAGGCAGCGGCGAAGACGTTGAGCCGGTCGTCGGCCCCCTCCCCCGAGGAGCAGGCGGAGAGGGTGAGTGAGGCCGCGGTCAGGGCGCAGGCCAGGCGGAGCGCGCCGGGCCGGAGGCGGCCGGGGGCACCGGTTCCCGTACGGAGGACGCCGGACCGGAGCCAGCCGAGCGGAGCGTGTCCGGGGCGCCGGGGAACACCTGGCCCGGGGTTGTGGAGGGCGCGCTCACGCATGGCGATCCCCGGTGGTCTCCACGACCACGTTGGTGGACTTGACCACCGCGGTGGCGACGGTGCCCACCTCCAGGCCGAGTTCGTCGGCTGCCTCGCGGCTCATCAGCGAGACCACGCGGTGG
This sequence comes from Nocardiopsis deserti, assembly GCF_008638355.1. Lineage (NCBI taxonomy): Bacteria > Bacillati > Actinomycetota > Actinomycetes > Streptosporangiales > Nocardiopsidaceae > Nocardiopsis > Nocardiopsis deserti. Next base: position 59,930 of record NZ_VWVS01000025.1, read on the forward strand.
GGTCCGGCCTGGATCTCCACGCTGGCCATCACCCGGTCGCGGACGATGTCGGTGACCAGGCCGCGGAAGCGGTTGCGGGCGGAGGACCGGCGCCGGTCCGGGTCCTCGCCGGTGTCCGCGCGCATGAACCCGGCCAGGTCCGCGCCCCCGATCAGACGCCTCCCGGAGGCGTCACGGGTGGCGGACAGGCGGCCGGAGTCGACCCAGCGCCGGACGGTGTCGGCACTGACGCCGAGGAGGTCGGCGGCCTCGCTGATGTGGAAGGTCGGCATGGGGACAACCTACCTCTGGCATCTGCTGGGGCAAAAGGGGCTTTCCGCTAGCAGATGCTTATCTTTTCACCCTGCTTCTGGGATTTTGCGACAGACGGCCGCGCGGAGGGATCGGAGAGCGGATCCCCCTGCGGACGAAGCGGGCTCCGGCCGGGGAGGCGATCCCCGGCCGGAGCCCGCGCGCTCCTCGTCGGCAGGTCAGCCGCGCACGTCGGCGGCCTCGCTGACCGGTCCCTCGGCGCGGTAGTCGTCCAGCGCGGTGACCACGTATCCGACGCCGTTCTCCAGCGGTGCGGTGTCGGTCAGGGCCGTCTCCCCCGTCAGGCCCACGAGGTTCTCCGCGCTGACCGCGGCGCAGCGCTCCTCCTCGGACCCTGCGGCGGACGCGTCGGCGGGCAGCCGGTAGACGGCGTAGAAGCGGGCGCCGTCCACGGCCTCCCACGCCACGTCGACCCCCTCGTCGGCGGCCCGGGCCGTGACCCCGCCGACCGTGCCGACCAGCGGCCCCTGACCCTCGGGCGCGTCGGAGAGGGGGGGAAGCGCGGGGTTGCCGTAGTGCTCGTCGGCCAGTGCGGAGTAGGCGTCGGAGGCCTGCTCGCGCAGGTTCCTGATGGAGAAGTAGACGTCGCCGTCCACCTGGGACAGCTCGCCGGAGTAGTCCAGCTGGGTGCTGAGCGCGTCCTCGCCGGTCCAGCCGTCCTCGCCCACCCGGTAGGCGGCCTGGCCGATGTACAGGTCCACGCCGGTGCCCTCGACCTCCTGTGCCCACCAGTCGGACAGGACCTCGTAGTCGGCGGTGTCGAAGCCCCGCTCCCAGTACAGCTGGGGTGCGACGTAGTCGACCGTGCCCTCCTGGATCCAGGTGCGGGTGTCGGCGTACTGGGCGTCGTAGGACTGGAGGCCCGAGCTGGACGAGCCGCTGGGGTCGGTTGAGTCGTTGCGCCAGATGCCGAACGGGGAGATCCCGAAGCTCACCCAGGGCTTGGTCGCCTCGATGCCCTCGTGGACGTCGGCGATGAGCTGGTTGACGTTGTCACGGCGCCAGTCGGCCCGGGCGTCGAAGCCCTCGCCGTGCTCCTCCCAGGACGCGTCGTCGTCGAACTCCTCGCCGTCCTTGGGGTAGGGGTAGAAGAAGTCGTCGAAGTGCACGCCGTCGATGTCGTAGCGCTCCACCACGTCCATGATCACGCGGGTCACCCACTCGCGGACCTCGGGGTTGCCGGGGTCGAGGTAGGCCTCGTCTCCGTAGTCGACGAGCCACTCGGGGTTCTCCCTGGCCGGGTGGTCATCGGCCAGGTTCTCGACGTCGGGGTCCTGGAAGCCCACGCGGTAGGGGTTGAACCAGGCGTGCAGCTCCAGACCGCGCTCGTGCGCCTCGGCCACCGCGTACTCCAGCGGGTCGTAGCCGGGGTCGCCGCCCTGCTCGCCGGTGAGGTAGCGCGCCCACGGCTCCAGGTCCGACTCGTAGACGGCGTCGGCGGTGGGGCGCACGTGCAGGAAGACCGCGTTGAGTCCCATGCCGGAGGCGTCGTCGAGGTAGGCGTCGAGCTCGGCCCTCTGCTCCTCGGCGGACAGGCCCGGCTCCGAGGGCCAGTCGATGTTGCGGACCGTGGTCAGCCACGCCCCGCGCATCCGCCGCTCCGCCCCGCCGTCACCGCACCCGGCGGAGGCGGCGGTCCCGGACCCACCGCCGGTCCGCGGCTCCTCGGCACCGGTGTCCCGTGCGGTGCAGCCCGCCAGCAGGACGGTGGCCGCGGCGGCCGACGCGGCCCACCGCAGCGCGGCGCGCGGCGAGGTCACGGCACGAGCCACTGAATCCATGGAAGAGGTCTCCTCTGAGGGGTGAGTCGCGTACCGCCGTCACCGCGGCGTCGCACCGCGAACCAGAGTAGGCCAGACAGTCAATTTTCGGACACGATCGCGGCAAACTGTGGATAACCTCGCACCCCCCATGCCAGGGGGCCGTCCCCACAGGTCAACGGAGTGTCTGCGCGGGCGGCCGTGGAGCACGGTCCCCGCCGGGCAACGGCGAAGTCCGGGCCACGAGGGCGGCCCCGGCCCGGGAAGGGGCACGCCGCGCACCCCGGCCACCACGGCCGATACCGGACACACCGCCCCAGACGAGGTTCTAGACTCGGGGACCGTGAACGCCCTCCTGAGCCCGCCCCGCCTGTTCGTCCGCACCGTCGCCGTGCCCGATGACACGGCCAGCCTGGTGCGCCACCTACCGGCGGACTCCCCCCTGGCCTGGCTGACCGGCGACGAGGGCATCGTGGGTTGGGGACGGGCCGCGCGGCTGGACCTGGGCGGCGAGCCCGAGACGGCCGAGCCCACCGACACCACCCGCTTCACCGAGGCGGCACGCTGGATGAACGCCCTCACCGAGCGCGCCGAGGTCCACGACGAGGTGGGAGTGCCCGGCACCGGACCGGTCGCGTTCGGCACGTTCGCCTTCGCCCCCTCCTCCGCGGGGTCGGCCCTGGTGGTACCGCGCGTGCTGGTCGGTCGGCGCGACGGCCGCGCCTGGCTGACCACCGTCACCGACGCACCCGGGGCGCACCCGGCCGAGCCGATCCGCACGGCGTCCGCGCCGCGGCCCGTCGGCCCGCTCTCCTGGAGCACGGGGTCGCTGACCGGTGGGCAGTGGATGTCCGCCGTGGTCGGTACCGTCGAGCGCATCCGCGCGGGAGAGCTCGACAAGGCCGTGCTGGCGCGCGACGCCCTGGCCGAGGCCGACGCCCCCATCGACGTGCGCACGCTGCTGGAGCGGCTGCGGCTGCGCTTCCCCAGCTGCTTCACCTTCTCCGTGGACGGCATGGTCGGAGCCACCCCCGAGCTGCTGCTGCGCCGCGAGGGCGACCGGCTCTCCTCGCTGGTGCTGGCCGGAACCCGTCCCCGGGGCGAGGACCCCGACGGCGACCGGCTCCTGGCCGAGGAGCTGCTGTCCTCGGCCAAGGACGTGGACGAGCACCGCATGGCCGTGGACTCCCTGCGCACCGCGTTGGAACCGCTCACCGAGGAACTGGACGTGCCCGGGCGGCCCCGCCTGCTCGCGCTCGCCAACGTGCAGCACCTGGCCACACCCGTGCGCGCCCGCCTGTCCACCGGGGTCTCGGCGCTGGACGCGGTCGCGGCCCTGCACCCCACGGCGGCCGTGGGCGGCACCCCCACCGCGGCGGCCATGCGGCTGATCGCGAAGGCCGAGGGCATGGACCGGGGCGGCTACGCCGGTCCGGTCGGGTGGCTGGACGGCGCGGGCAACGCCGAGTGGGGCATCGCCCTGCGCTGCGCCCGCGTGGAGGGCGCGCGCGCCCGGCTGTTCGCCGGAGGGGGCATCGTCGCCCAGTCCGACCCGGAGTCGGAGCTGGCCGAGACCGAGTCCAAGTTCCGGGTGATGCGCGAGGCCCTCACCGACCCGGTCTGAGCTCGGGCGGGACCGGGGCCCACGCCCCGGTTCGGGTCTCACCGTTCGCACGTGAGCGGCGGCGCGCACGGGGGCCGCCGCCCTCACGAAGGCGGCGCTCCGCGCAGGGGTGGCGCTGCGCGCAGAGGCCGCTGTCCGGACGGGATTTCACAGCCGCGAAACACGGCGCCGCTAGTGTGGCGCCCATGCGTGTCGACGAGGTTTCCTGGGACGATCCCGACGCCGTCGCCCTGCGGGCCGGTCAGCGGGCGGAGATCGCCGAACGGTACGGCACCCCCGACTCCGAGCCGGGGGTGGCTCCCTCCGCCGGGGACATCGCGGTGTTCGTGGTGGCCCGCGACGCTTCGGGCGAGGCGGTGGGCTGCGGCGGCCTGCGCGACCTCGGCGACGCGGCGGGCGAGGTCAAGCGGATGTACGTCCGGCCCGACCGGCGCGGCTCGGGCGCGGCGTCGCTGGTCCTGGCGGCGCTGGAGGACCGGGCCCGCGACCGGGGCTGGAAGTGCCTGCGCCTGGAGACGGGCGACCGCCAGCCCGACGCGGTGCGGTTCTACACCCGCTCGGGGTACACGCCCATCCCCGGTTTCGGCGCCTACGCCGACGAGCCCTCCTCGCTCTGCTTCGAGAAGGTGCTCTGAGGGCTCCGCCCCCGGGCCGAGGCCCGGACACGGAGAACCGGCCCCGGCAGCCCCCACGATGGAAGCCGGGGCCGGTGGTCGTCGTCCCTACCGGCGGGAGGGGGGCAGGGTTACCTGCCGACCTCGCGGCCCGCGGTGTGCCAGATGCACACCACGGACGGGCGCGGGAACTCGCCGTCGGGCCAGGTGCTGGTGGGCGCCTCGAAGCTGCCGCCGTCACCCGGGTGCTGGGGAGCCAGGAACACCGTCTTGCTGTCCTTGGTGACGAAGGGGCCGCAGGCCTCCGCGCCGACCGGGACGGTGGCGAAGGTCTTCAGCTCACCGCGGAAGCGGCCCTCGACCGGCATCACGTGCAGGCCGTCGTTGATCCCCAGGGAGCCGGGCTGGCCGTCCGTGGAGATCCACAGGTTGCCGTCCTTGTCGAAGGTCAGGTTGTCCGGCGAGGAGATCGGCATGACCTTGGACTTGTCGAAGCCCGCGTAGTAGGTGTCGTCGTCCTCGGGGTTGCCGCACACCAGCGGCACGTTCCAGGCGAAGGAGGTGGCCCCGGCGTCGTCGCCGTCCTCGATGATCTCCAGGATGTGGCCGTACCGGTTGGGGCCGCGCGGGTTGGGCTCGTCGGCCTGGCCGGGCTCACGGGCGGAGTTGTTGGTCAGCGCGCAGTAGACCTTGCCGGTGACCGGGCTGGGCTCGAAGTCCTCGGGGCGGTCCATCTTGGTGGGGCCCATGGCGTCGGCGGCCAGACGGGTGTGGATGAGCACCTCTGCGACGCTGAAGCCGGGGACGAAGCTCTCGGTGTCGGTGCACAGCGCGATCCACTCGCCGGAACCGTCGAACTCGCCGTCGGCGGGCAGCGCGCCGGAGCCGTCGAACTCGTCGGCGGGGCTGTTGCCGGAGAGGCGGGCCACGTACAGGGTGCCCGTCTCCAGCAGGGTGAGGTTGTGGCGGCGGGATCCCTCGACGTACTTCTTGGCGCTGACGAACTTGTACATGTAGTCGAAGCGCTCGTCGTCGCCCATGTAGGCCACGACCCGGCCGTCGTCAGCCAGGCGGGTGGTGGCGCCCTCGTGCTTGAAGCGGCCGAGCATGGTGTGCTTGCGCGGCTCGGACTCGGGGTCGAGCGGGTCGACCTCGACGATGTAGCCGAAGCGGTTGATCTCGTTGGCGTGCTTGGAGAGGTCGAAGCGCTCCTCGAACCGCTCCCAGCGGCGGCCCGTGGCACCGGTGCCGACGCCGTAGCGCCTGGTCTCGGCGGACCCGGAGCCGTTGGCGAAGTACTGGTTGAAGTTCTCCTCGGCGGTGAGGAAGGTGCCCCACGGGGTCATGCCGCCCGCGCAGTTGTTGAGCATGCCCCTGACCAGGGTGCCGGTGGGGTCCTCCGCCGTCCTGAGCAGGTCGTGCCCGGCGGCGGGGCCGGTGAGGCGCATGGGGGTGTCGGCGGTGATGCGGCGGTTGAAGGCGCGCTCGCCGGTGGACAGCACCCACTTGCCGGTGCGGCCCTCGCGCTCCAGCTCGACGATGGAGCCGCCGTGGGCGGCCATGGCGGTGCGGACCTGCTCCTCGCTGGCCGCGTTCCCGCCGGTGTACCCCGGGAACATCAGTTCCTCGTTGGTGTACTCGTGGTTGACCCACAGCAGGGCGTGGTCGTCGTCGAGCTGGTGGAAGCCGACGTAGTCGCAGTTGTAGCCGAACTGCTGGGCCTGCGCCTCGGCGGTCTGGTCGTACACGTCGAACTCGGGCGCGCCGGGCAGGACCGGCTCCCCCCAGCGGATGATGACGTGCTGGTCGTAGCCCCGGGGGATGGTGATCTTGTCGTCGTTGTTGGGCTGGACGCTGGTGAAGGTGGGCCGCGGGGAGGGGTGGGGGCGGTCGGGGCCGCGGCGGTCGGCGGAGGCCGGGCTGAGCGCGGCGAGTCCGAGCGCGCCCGCTCCGGCGCTCACGGCACCGGCCTGGATGATGGAGCGGCGGGAGAGCGCCTTGGCGAAGATGTCCCCGAAGTAGGGGTTGTCGCTGGTGTTGGGAGCCGGGTGGAAACAGGCGTCGCCGCAGCGCAGTCTGCATGTCGCACGGGAACGACCACCACCGACCTGGCCGATCAACGGCAGCTGGCGGCGGCGGGGCGCGGATTCGGGCACACCTTCTCCTTGGGGATCGTCCTGCTCCCACGCGCTCCGTCGGTGCGGGGTCTGACCGGGGCGCGCGGATTGTCTCCTGCTCCGACGGGGTGCTCCGCCGGACGCTCTCGACCTTGGCCGAAATTCCAAACGCGCAGGTGAAACCAAGGTGAACGCGCCTACAACTCCGGCGCATACCCTGGTAGGTGACGCTGGGAATCCGTGCGGGCACAGATCGTCGGGTCCGGTCGTGATCATGGCGCACCGCATCCGCCGGGTCCACGTGACACGCCCGTAACCGTCCCCGGAGTTGTCGGCCCTCCCGTGATTCGGCGCCGGACGGGGCGGTACCGAAACGGGGCCGGGAGCGGAAAAAGGTTGCCGAGAGGAGGGGTTTCCGGGCATGCCGACGCCGGGGAGGGCCAGGAGCCGGAAACCGGAAAGGGGCGGGTGTGGTGCCCGGTGTCGCGGTGGACGGACTCAGGCGTGCTGGCCGCCGCTGCGGCCGACGGGGACCACCATGGGCCCGCCGGTGACGGGGTCCTCCACCACGACCGCCTCCAGGTCGAAGGCCTCGCGCAGCAGTTCGGGGGTGAGCACGTCGGCGGGGGCGCCGCTGGCCACCACCCGGCCCTCGCGCATGGTGATGACGGTGTCGGCGTAGCGGGCCGCGAGGTTGAGGTCGTGCAGGACCATGACGATGGTGCGCCCGCCGTGCAGGTGCAGCTCGCGCACCAGGTCCAGCACGTCGACCTGGTGGACCAGGTCCAGGAAGGTCGTGGGCTCGTCCAGCAGGAGGAGGTCCGTGCCCTGGGCCAGCACCATGGAGATCCACGCGCGCTGGCGCTGGCCGCCGGACAGCTCCTGCAACGGGCTGTCGGCCAGCTCCAGCAGACCGGTCTGCTCCAGGGCGTCGGAGACCGCCCGGTGGTCCTCGCCCGACCACTGCCGGTACCAGCGCTGGGAGGGGTGCCGCCCGCGGGAGACCAGGTCGGCGACGGTGAGCCCGTCCGGCGCCACGGGCTGCTGGGGCAGCACGCCCAGCACCTCGGCGACCTCGCGGGTGGGCACCCGGTGGATGTCGCGGCCGTCGAGCTCCACCAGGCCCGCCCGGGGCCTCATGAGCCGCCCCAGGGCACGCAGCATGGTGGACTTGCCGCAGCCGTTGGGGCCGATGACGCAGGTGATGGTGCCCTCGACGATGTCGGCGTCCAGTCCCTCGACGACGGTGTGGTCGTCGTAGGCCAGGGTGAGGCCGCGCGCGCTCAGCCGGACCGGAGCGGAGGCGGTCGCGGTCGCGGTCGCGGTCGCGGGGGCAGTGTCGGGGTCGGCGGTGGTGTGGGCGGTGCCCGTGGTCCCGTCGGTCATGGTGGCGGCAGCGGTGTCGGTGTCGGGGGTGGTGGCGGGTTCGGACGTGGTCCGCGTTCGGATGGGGTGTGTGGTCACGCCTGTGCCTTTCGGTTGCCGCGGACGAGCAGGTAGACGAGGTAGAGGGCGCCCAGGCAGCCGGTGACGATGCCGACCGGGAGTGGGACGCCGACCAGGTTGCGGGCGATGAGGTCCGCGGCGCAGGTCAGCGCGGCGCCGACGAGGGCGGAGAGCAGGACCGGCGGCCGGGGGGTGCGGGCCAGGCGCAGCGCGATCTGCGGGCAGGCCAGCGACACGAACAGGATCGGCCCGGCGGCGGAGGTGCCGAAGGCGGCCAGCAGGACGGCCAGCACCAGCATGGCGGTGCGGGCGCGTTCGAGCCGCACGCCCAGGCCGCGGACCACGTCGTCGCCGTAGGAGAGCACGTCCAGGGTGCGCGCGGCCGCCAGTGCCAGGGGCAGGAGGACGAGCAGGGCTGCGGCCACGGGGACCGCGTCCTGCCAGGTGCGCATGGACAGGCTGCCCGAGATCCACACCATGGCCCGCCCGGTGTCGCTGACCTCCCCCAGGGTGAGCATCCACAGGGTGAGGTTCATGAGCACCGTGGACACGCCCACGCCCACCAGCAGCAGGCGGAACCCGTCGACGCCGCCCCGCCAGGCCAGCCCGTAGCACAGTGCCCCGGCGGCCAGGCCGCCGGTCAGGGCCAGGGCCGGAACGCCGATGTCGGCGAGGGGGCCGCTGACGATGCCGTAGCTGCCGCCGAAGGCCAGCACCGCGACCACGCCCGCGCTGGCGCCGTGGGTGACGCCGAGCAGGTCGGGGCTGGCGAGGGGGTTGCGCATGATGGTCTGGGTGATGGCGCCCGCGGCGGCCAGGGCGGCCCCGGCGAGCATGCCCACCACCACGCGGGGCATGCGGACCCGCCAGACGGTGAAGTAGTCGTCGTAGGTGGTGCCGACGACGTTGGCCCACACCCGGGCCGGGGAGAGGAACACCTCCCCGACGGAGAGGTTGAGCGCCACCAGGACGAGGAGCACCAGGGCGGTCAGCAGCGCGAGGAGGGCCGGGCGGGGGCGCAGCGGGACGGAGACCGGGCCCAGGCGGAGAGCGCGGCCGCGCCTGGCGAGGCTGGCGCGGGCCCGTGCCCGGGCCTGGTCCTGGTGGGGGGCGCGTGCGCGCTGGCGGGCACCGTCGGGGGCGACGGTTCCGGACGGAGTGGAGTTCACAGGGAGAGAAGCCTCCGGCGGCGGACGATGTGGACGAAGAAGGGCGCGCCGAGGAGGGCGAGCACCACGCCGACCTGGAGTTCTCCGGGCGGTGCGAGGAAGCGGCCCAGGACGTCGGCGGCCAGGAGCAGGGTCGCGCCCATCAGCGCGGAGTAGGGCAGCAGCCAGCGGTAGTCGGCGCCGACGACGCCGCGGGCCAGGTGCGGCACGATCAGCCCCACGAAGGCGATGGGACCGCAGGCGGCGACGGTCACGCCGGTGAGCAGGGTGATGGCGAGCAGCCCGACGACGCGGGCGCGGCCGATCCGGAAGCCCAGGGCGCGCGCGGTGTCCTCACCCAGGGCCAGGGCGTTGAGGGCGCGGGCGTTGGCCAGGGCGAGGACGGCACCGACGGCGACCACGGGCGCCATGGGGACGAGGATCGAGGGGTCGCGGCCCACCAGGGAGCCCACCCGCCAGAACCGGAAGCTCTCCATGGTCGACTCGTCGAGCAGGACCAGTCCCGAGACCAGGGAGTAGCACATCCAGCTCACGGCGGTCCCGGCCAGGGCCAGGGTGATGGGTGTGGGGCCGCGTCCGGGGATCGAGCCGATGGCGTAGACCGCGACGGCGGCCGCGGCGGCGCCCGCGAAGGCGAACCAGGCCTGGGTCTGGAGCGTGGTGACGCCGAGCAGCAGGATGCCCAGCACCACGGCGAGGGCGGCGCCGAAGGTGACGCCGAGGATGCTGGGGTCGCCCAGGGGGTTGCGGGTGTGCCCCTGCATGAGGGCGCCGCCCAGGCCCAGGCTGATCCCGGCGAGCAGGCCGAGCGCGGTGCGCGGCAGGCGGATCTCGTTGACGATGATGTCGGCCTCGGCACCCGCGGTGGAGGTCAGGGCCAGCCACACGGCTTCGGGGGTGAGGGCGCGGGCACCGACGAGCACGCTGGCCAGGGCGGCGAGGCACAGCAGCAGGAGCATCAGGGCCAGGCCGGAGATCCGGCGCGTGCGGCGGGCCGCGACCGCGTTGCCAGCGGAGGGCGGTGGGGCTTCCGGGGCGGCGGAGGAGGTCGCGGGGGTTCGTGCGGCGGGGGATGTCATGGGGATCCGGGGGCGGTGGTGGCGGATGCGGAGGTCGCGCGAGCGGCGGGGGGTGTGGCCGCTGGATTCGGTGCGGGGGGATTGCGGGTGGTGGGGGCCGGAGCCGCGGAGACCGCTGCCCTCCGGTCCGGTACCTCCGGGGCGGTGGAGGCAGGAGCGGCGGAGGTCGGCGGCGGTTCGCTGGTCTCACTCACCTTGTCTCCCTCTCATGACGAAAGGCCAGGCCAACCTAAGTTAGGTTTGCCTAGCCACACCTGGATACCCTAAGTTTGCCACGTCTCGACCTGAGACGTCACCTCCCCTGGTGAGGTGTGCCGTTCTCGTGTTCGCAGAATGCAGTTTCCCCCGTTTCCCTCATCGACCGGGAGCCCCACGATGACCATTCTCCCCTCCCTGCGCCGCGCGGGACTGCCCCTGTCCCTCGCCGCCTCCCTCGCCCTGGTGACCGCCTGCGGTGCGGGCGGCCCCGAGGAGGCGCCCGCCTCCGAAGCCGGGCCGGAGACGGCGGAGGGCTTCCCCCTCACCGTTACGCACGCCATGGGCGAGACCGAGATCCCCAGTGCTCCCGAGCGGGTGCTGCCGCTGGACTTCACCTACGTGGACGCCACCCTGGCCCTGGGCGGGAACGTGGTCGGCTTCACCCAGATCGCCGAGGGCCAGGACGCCCTTCCGGAGTACCTGTTGGAGAGCGACTGGAACGTCGGCAGCGCCGAGGGGGCCGGGTCGGTGGGCCTGCTGTGGGAGATCAGCCCGGAGCTGGTCGCGCAGGCCGAGCCGGACCTGATCCTGTCGGCCGAGGTCCGCCACGGCGACGGCTACGAGCAGCTGGCCGAGGTCGCCCCCACGGTGATGTCGGAGACCACCGGCGCGACCTGGAAGGAGAACCTGCTCCTGGCGGCGGAGGCGATGGGTGCGACCGAGGAGGCCGAGCGCCTCCTGACCGAGTACGAGGACCGCGCCGCCGCCATCGGCGAGGAGATCGCCGCGTCGTCGGACGGGGAGGCGCCCACGGTGTCGGTGGTGCGCTTCGCCGGTGACGCGGACGGCGTGCGCCTGTACACCCGCAACTCCTACGTCGGCGTGATCCTGGACGACCTCGGGCTGCCCGCCAGTGAGGGAACCGACACCGAGTCCGAGGAGATCGCGACCTACCACAGCCCCGAGCGCCTGCTGGACCTGGAGGCCGACCGGATCCTGGTGGCCACCTACGACGACGGCGCCGGTGTGGTGGACGAGGACAAGGAGCGCTACACCGCGAACCCGCTGTGGGGTGAGCTGGAGGGCGAGAAGACGGACGTGGACGACGACTACTGGATGTCGGGCGTGGGCCTGATCTCGGCGCACGCGGTGCTGGACGACGTGGCGGAGATCTTCGGGGTGGACCCGCAGCGCTAGTGGGCTGGCCGAAAATGTTGCCGGTGTGGCGCCGGGACTCTCCTCCCGGTGATCTTGCTACTGGTGCCACTGTGGACCGTCGACAGTGCCTCTGGGAGCAAGATCATCCTCGATATGCACGCCCCTGTGAACCTTTCCGGTCACCGCACTAGGGTCTGTTTTTTGAACCGGTCTCAGCTTGTGGGGGGTTGGTTCGGGCGCCCACGGGGTTCTGGAGGTGGTGGAGGCGGGTTCGTGAGGAACGAGCGAACCCGCCGGAGACACCGAAGGTTCCCGTGCTTCGGGCGCCCGAACACGGGCCGAAGCGAAGCGGAGGTCCCAAAAAACACTGTCTAGGCGCTGGAGGGGTGGAGCGCGGAAGGAAGCGGCGTTCCACCCCGGAAGGGTTGGGGCAGGCGGAACCGACCCGCGGGCGCGTCCCCGCCGGGCCGGATCCCGGCCCGGCCGAACGCGGACGCCCCGGCCGGGCCGGATCCTCGGCCCGGCGGACCCGAGCGAGAGAACAGAACCCTGTCGTGTGTCGCGCACACAGCGTGCGTGCGCCACGACCACACGCACGCGGAGGGAACGCCCATGGAACCGCCCCGCTCCTTCGAGCACACCCCGGCCCTGAGCGCCGAACGGATACCCGCGCCCGTGCGCGAGGCGGCGCTGGCCCTGGCCGCCGGCACCGGCGCGGGCTACGTCTACGATCCGTCGCTGGCCGCGGACCGAGCCCGGACGCTGCGCAAGGCGCTGCCCGCGTGGGCGCGGGTGTACTTCGCGGTCAAGGCCAACGGCTTCGAGCCGGTGCTCGCCCACCTGGCCGAGGCCGTGGACGGGTTCGAGGCGGCCTCGCTGCGGGAGGGCCGTGCCGCGGCGGCCGCGCTGCGCCTGCGCAGGGAGGGGACCGGGAACGGAAGGAGGATCGCGGTCAGCGGTCCGGGCAAGACACCCGAGATGCTGGCGGGTCTGGCCCGGCTGAGCGCCGACCTGGACCCCGGCACCGGCGCTGGCACCGCTCCGGTTACCGACCCCGCCGCCCTCCCCGGCCATCCCACCGGCCGCACCGGCTCCATCGCCGCCGTGGTCGTCAACGCCGAGAGCGTCCTGGAGCTGCACCGGATCTCGGCCGCGGCGTGCGCGGCGGGCACGGTGCTGACGGTCGCCCTGAGGGTCAACCCCGAGCGCGTACCGGTGAGCGGGGCGCTGGTGATGGGCGGGACCCCCGGCCCCTTCGGCGTTCCCGAACCCCTGGTCGGCGAGGCCGTACGCACGGCCCTGGCCCTCCCCGGCGTGGACCTGGCGGGCTTCCACGTACACGCGGTCAGCGGGAACACCGACGCCGAAGCCCACGCGCGGTACGTGCGCTGGTGCCTGGACTGGTCCCGCCGGACCGCGGACGAGCACGGCGTGGACCTGCGTCTGGTGGACGTGGGCGGCGGCCTGGGGGTGCCCTTCGAGGGCGGCCCCGGCTTCGACCTGGAACGGCTGGGCTCCGCGCTGGCGGAACTGCCCGATCCGGGGGTGGAGGTCGTGTTCGAGCCGGGGCGCTGGATCGCCGCTCCGGCGGGCTGGTACGCGACCCGGGTGACCGACGTGAAGTCGGCCTACGGCGGCTGCTTCGCGGTGGTGCGCGGCGGGATCAACCACTTCCAGCTGCCCACCTCCTGGGAGATCCGGCACAACTTCGCGGTGCTGGAGGGCGGGCCGTGGCCCGAGGGGACTCCGAGGCCCGGAGCGGGCGGGGAGTCGGTGACGGTGTGCGGAGAGCTGTGCACCCCGGAGGACGTGCTGGCCCGGGACGTGCGCGTGGAGTCCCTGCGGGCCGGTGACGTGCTGGTCTTCCCCAACGCGGGCGCCTACGGGCACGAGTTCGCGATGCCCGCGTTCCTGGCGCACCCGGCCGCGCCCAGGGTGACCGTGGACAGCCTGTGGGCTGGGTCACCCACCTGCACACCTTGACATACTTAGGTAAGCCTGTCCTAATTAATGCGGCCCTGACATGCCGTCCTCACCGTGTCCCCCCGACACGCCCTCCCAGTCGAAGGATCCCCTCGTGCCCGTGCCGCACGCCGCCACATGGCGCATCGACAACCTCACCGGCCCCGACGTGCTGGCCGCTCCCTCCGGCTGGGTCGACGCCTACGAGGCGGTCTACGCCGACGCCCTGCACCTGCCCGACCACAGCCAGCCGTCCTTCGCCGAGCGCCTGGCCTTCAGCGCGGCCCGGCCGGGTTTCCGGCTCACCGCCTGCCACGTGGACGAGGAGCTGGCCGGGTTCGCCTACGGCTACACGCTGGCGCCCACCACCGGCTGGTGGAACGGGTTCGTCCCGCTGCCGGGAACGGAGGAGGACGTCGCCGTCGAGCGCCCGGGCCGGACCCTCGCCGTGTGCGAGGCGCTGATCCGCACCCCCTTCCGCGGTACCGGGCTGGTGGAGCGCGCGCTTCCGTTCCTGGTCAGCGGCCGCTCGGAGGAGCGCGCCGCCGCGCTGGTGGCGGAGGACAACACCCACGCGCTGGACATCTTCCTGCGCAACGGCTGGCGGCACGTGGGCGGCCTCGCACCGCATCCGGGCTGGCGAAGACACCACTGCCTGGTCATGCCGCTGACCGGCTGACGGACCCGCCCCGCCGACCGGCCGACGCCCCTGATCCGCCACGATCCCCCACCATCCGATCCGCCTCGGAACCACAGGAGCCCCACCCCCATGCCCATTACCCAGAGCGTCGATCCGGTCACCGAGATGCCGCCCGACATCGAGGCAACCCCTGTAGCCGAGGCCCTCCCCTCCACCGCGACACACCCTGTACCCACAGCTCTCTCCGCCACCAAAGCGCCCGCCTCACCCGCTCCGTCCCCGGTCCCCGCCAACACGGCGCCCCTGCCCTCCGGCGGTCTGGCGGGGGCTCCCGGCGGGCCCGCCACGGTCGCGTCCCTGGTCGAGGCCGCCACCCGCGCCCTGGCCGAGGCGGCCGACGAACGCGGCGGCCCGCTCCCGGCGCGCACACCGCACCAGGTCGCCGACGCGGTCCGCGAGGCGCTCGGCACCGCGGACGGCGCGGCGGGCGGCACCGCGCGGGACGTCCTGGTCCGCCTCACCCGGGTACTCGCCGCGGGCGCCGCCGACCCCGCGCATCCCCACTGCGCCGCCCACCTGCACTGCCCGCCGCTGGCCGTGGCGGTGGCGGCGGACACCGTCGCCTCGGTCCTCAACCAGTCCCTGGACTCCTGGGACCAGGCCCCCGCCGCCACCGCCATGGAGACCCAGGTCGTGGCCGAACTCGCCGACCTGGTCGGCTACCGGGGACGGGACGCGGGCGGGGTGGTCACCTCCGGCGGCACCGAGTCCAACCTCACCGCCCTGCTGCTGGCGCGCGACCACGCGCTGGGCGACGCCGGACGCCGGGGCGTGGCGCGGGCCGCGGACGGCGCGCGGCCGCGCGTCCTGTGCGGGAGGGCCGCGCACTTCTCCGTCCAGCGCTCCGCCGCCCTGCTGGGCCTGGGCGAGGACTCCGTGGTCACCGTGGACGTGGACTCCCAGCACCGGATGCGCCCGGCGGCGCTGCGCGAGACCCTGCTGCGCCTGCGCGCCGAGGGCGACCTGCCGGTCGCGGTCGTGGCCACCGCCGGGACCACCGACCTGGGCGGCATCGACCCGCTGGGCGCCGTCGCGCACATCACCCGCGAGTTCGGCGTGTGGCTGCACGTGGACGCCGCCTACGGGGGCGGTCTGCTCTTCTCCCGGCGCCTGCGCGGGCTCCTCGCCGGGCTGGAGCGGGCCGACTCTGTCAGCCTGGACCTGCACAAGCTCGGCTGGCAGCCCGTGGCGGCCGGAATCCTGCTCACCCGCGAACGCGCCCTGTTCGCACCGCTCTCGCGTTCGGTGGACTACCTCAACCCGACCGACGACGAGGAGGCGGGCTACCCCAGCCTGCTCGGCTACTCGCTGCGCACCACCCGCCGGGCCGACGTGTTCAAGGTCGCCGTCACCCTGCGCGCCCTCGGCGTGGACGGTCTGGGCCGCCTGGTCGACGCCTGCCGCGACCTGACCCTGCGCACCGCCTCGCACGTGCTCACCGAACCGCGCCTGGTCCTGGCCGCCTCGCCCGCGCTGACCACCGTCGTGTTCCGCTACGACGCCGGGACGCACAGCGACACCGTCAACGCCCGGCTGCGCCGCCGCCTGCTGGAGGAGGGCCGGGCGGTGGTCGGGCGCACCCGGATCGACGGCCGCGTGTGGCTCAAGCTCACCCTGCTCAACCCCGACACCACCCCCGACGACACCGCGGCCCTGCTCGCCGAGGTCGCCGCCGCGGGCGACGCCGAGGCCGCGGCCCTGAAGGAGTCCCGTTGACCAGCCCCGACCGGATCCACGACCTGGTGGGCGTGGGCCTGGGCCCGTTCAACCTGGCCCTGGCCGCGCTGGCCGACGGCGTTCCCGGGCTCAGCGCCCGCTTCCTGGAGTCGCGCCCCTCCTTCTCCTGGCACCCGGGCCTGCTGCTGGAGGGAGCCCGCCTCCAGGTGCCCTTCCTGGCCGACCTGGTCAGCCTGGTCGACCCCACCAGCCGCTGGTCGTTCCTGTCCTACCTGCGCGAGCACGACCGACTGTTCCCGTTCTACTTCTCCGAGCACTTCCACGTGCCCCGCCGCGAGTACGACGACTACTGCCGCTGGGTCGCCCACCGGCTGGACTCGTGCCGCTTCGACGCCCGCGCCACGGCGGTGCACCACGACGACGGCGTGTTCACCGTGGAGTACACCGGTGCCGCGGGCTCCCGCGCCGCCGTGCGCGGCCGGGCCCTGGTACTGGGCATCGGCACCGAGCCGGTGCTGCCCGAGGCCCTGGCCGCGCTGGAGGGCGAGCGCGTCCTGCACGCCGCCGACTACCTGGACCGCGCCCCCGGCCTGGCCGGGCTGCGCGACGTGACCGTGCTCGGCTCGGGCCAGTCCGGCGCCGAGGTGTTCCTGGACCTGCTGCGCTCCCCCCAGCACCGCGACACCGAGGTGCGCTGGCTGACCCGCTCCCCCGCGTTCGCCCCGATGGAGTACTCCAAGCTGGGCCTGGAGCACTTCACCCCGGACTACACCCGCTACTTCCACGCCCTGCCCCAGGACGTGAAGGACCGCGTGGTGCCCGCGCAGTGGCAGCTGCACAAGGGCATCAGCGCCGGCACCATGGCCGAGATCCACGACGTGCTCTACGAACGCGGCATCGCCGGGGCGCCGGTGGGCGCCTCGCTGCGGGCGCACTGCGAACTGCTGGGGGCCAGGGCCGAGGGGGACGGGTTCGCGCTGGTCCTCCGCCACCGCGAACAGGGCCGGGAGTTCACCGTGCGCACCGAGGCGGTCGTCGCCGCCTCCGGCTACGCCCAGCGCTCCCCCGACTTCCTGGCACCCGTGGCCAAGCTGCTGCGCACCGATGACCGGGGGCGGCCGGTGATCGGCGCGGACCTGCGCCTGGCCGCCGACCCGGAGCTGACCGCACCCGTCCACGTGCAGAACGCCGAACTGCACACGCACGGGGTCGGCTCCCCCGACCTGGGACTGGGCGCCTGGCGGGCGGCCACCATCCTCAACAGCATCACCGGACGCACCGTGCACCGGCTCCCCGCGCGGACGGCGTTCACGTCCTTCGGGGCGCCGTCCGGGGAGACGGGGTGAGGAACTCGGGCACCGGGAGCCCACAACCCGCCCCACGGACCACGACCGCGCACCGCACAGAGGACGCACAGCATGCCTGAGACCGCGCACGACCAGCCCACCGCCCACAATCAGCACACTGGACCCAGCGTTCGCACCGCACACAACCAGACCACCAGAACCGAGCCCCACACAGGACGCACCGAGTACACCGCCCACGACGAACCCAGCACCACCACCGACCCCGACGTCTGGCGGCGGGCGGGGCGTCGCCTGCTCGCCCACATGGTCGGCGAGATGGCCTACGAGGAGATGGTCGTCCCCCGCCCAGACGGCCCCGACGGCCCCTGGACCCTGGACGCGGACGACGGGGTGTCCTACGCCTTCACCGCCCGCCGGGGCGGGTTCGGCTCCTGGCACGTGGACCCCGGCTCCCTCACCCGCACCACCGACCGGGGCCGCGAGCCCGCCTGGGACCCCACCCTGTTCGTGACCGACGCCCAGAGGACCGTCGGCCTGCCCGGCGACTCGCTGGCCGAGGTCGTCCGCGACCTGCTGGCCACACACGCCGCCGACGCCCGCCTGACGGCCGCCGCCCCGGACGCCGCCACCCTGGCCGACCTGCCCTACGAGGACCTGGAGGGCTACCAGACCGGTCACCCCTGCATCTTCGTCAACAAGGGGCGCCTGGGCTTCTCCGCCGCCGACGCCGCCCTCTACACCCCCGAGGCGCGCGGCGCCTTCCCGCTGGTGTGGATCGCCGTCCACCCCGACCTGGGCCGCTTCCAGTCCATGGCCGGAACCGAACGCGAGGACCTGCTGGCCGGTGAGCTCGACGCCGACCAGCGCGCGGACTTCGCCGGGCGGATCCGCGAGCGCGGCGGCGACCCCGACGCCTACCTGTGGCTGCCGGTGCACCCCTTCCAGTGGGACGAGGTCGTCGCCCCGCTGTTCGCCTCCGAGATCGCTCTGGGGCGGGTGGTGCGCCTGGGACTCAGCCGCGACCGCTACCGGCCCTTCCAGTCCATCCGCACCCTGATGAACCTGGACCGGCCCGACAGGCTCAACGTCAAGGTGCCCCTGATGATCCGCAACACCCTGGTGTGGCGGGGGCTGTCGGGCACCCAGACCGGATGCGCCCCGCACACCAGCGCCTGGCTGCGCGACCTGGCCGAACGCGACCCCTTCCTTACCGGAACGGGGGTGGTGATGCTCGCCGAGCGGGCCTCGGCCACCGTCCCGCACCCCGTGTTCGACCGGATGCCGCAGGCCCCCTACCGCTACCACGAGCTGCTGGGCGCCATCTGGCGCGAGCCGATCCACCACCACCTGGCCCCGGGCGAGCGCGCCCGCACCATGGCCTGCCTGCTGCTGGAGGGCGCGGACGGGCGCGCGCTGATCACCGAACTGGTGGAGCGCTCGGGTCTGGAGGCGCAGGAGTGGCTGCGGTGCTTCGTGGGGGCGCTGTTCCCGCCGGTGCTGCACTACCTGTACCGGTACGGGGCCTCCTTCACCCCCCACGGGGAGAACGTCGTGCTCGTCCTCGACGGGGACGAGCGACCCGTGCGCATCGCGCTCAAGGACTTCGGCTCGGACGTGGAGCTGCTGCCCTTCGACCTGCCCGAGTACGCCGAACTCCCCGACCACGTGCGCGGCGCGCTGCACCGCTGGCGACCCGAGGAGCTGGCGCACTCGGTGCTCTCCGCGATCTGCGCCGGGCACCTGCGCTTCCTCGCCGACATCGTCCAACGCCAGCTCGGCGTGCCCGGCGAACGGCTGTGGGCACTGGCCCGCGAGCAGGTGCTGGCCTACCACGCGCGCTTCCCCGAGCTGGCCGAGCGCTTCGCCTGGTTCGACCTGCTCGCCCCGAAGGTGGGCCGGGTCGCCCTCAACCGCGAACAGCTCATGGGCGGCGGGTTCCACGAACGCGCCGAACGCGACGCCGAGTTCGACGTCATGCACGGTCTGGTGGACAACCCGCTGGCGGTCCCGGAGGAGCACAGGTGAGCCCCGCACGACCGGACGCGCCAGCGACGCACACGATCCCGGAGGATCACATGCACGCCTCCCCCGTCTCACCGAGCCCGGCGGACTCCTCCACCCCGGCGACACCAACGCCGGACGTGTCCACCGAACCGGATACCGGCCGCCATGCGGGCACCGGCCACCAGACGGGGGCCGGCCACGGGGCGGGCGCCACCGCCTCCCCTCCCCTTCCGGTGCCCTCCGAGCTGACCCCCGAGCGCTGGCGCCGGGCGTGCGACCGCCTCGCGGCCAAGATGCTCGCCGAACTGTGCTTCGAGTACGCCCTGCGCCCCGAACCGGAGGACCCCGAGACCGAGGATCCCGAACCGGAGGGCCCCGGCCGCGCCGCAAACCCCCACGGGTACGGCCGCTGGCGCGCCCGCGTCCACCCCGGCGCCGCCTACGTGTTCGAGGGGCGGCGCACCACCATGGACGGCTGGCGGGTCGTCCCCGGCACCGCCCTGCGCCTGGCCGCCGACGGCGCCGCCGCGCCCGCCTCGCCCTTCGCACTGCTGCGCGACCTGGGCGCGGCGGGGATCGTGGACCCGGCCGTGGAGGCCTTCACCGTCGGGGAGCTGACCGCCACCCTGAGCGGTGACGCCCGCCTGGCCGAGTCCGGCGCCACCAGCGCCGACCTGGCCGATCTGCCCCACGCCGAGCTGGAGGGCCACCAGGGCGGCCACCCGTGGATCTTCGCCAACAAGGGCCGCGTGGGCTTCTCCGCCCGCGACCGCGCCCAGTACCCGCCCGAGGCCCTGCGGCGCCTGCGCCTGCCCTGGATCGCGGTGCACCGGTCGCTGGCCGAGCACCACGGCGTCCCCGGCCTGGACCAGGCCGAGCTGCGCGCCCGCGAACTGGACGCGCACACGGACGCGCTGTTCGCCGCGCGGCTGGAGGAGGCCGTGGCGCGTACCGGCGCGGCGGCCGGGGAGTTCGTGTGGTTGCCGGTCCACCCCTGGCAGTGGGACGAGGTGGTGGTGCCCCTGTTCGCCGCCGAACTCGCCGAGGGGCGCGTCGTGCCGCTGGGCGAGGCCGGGGACGACTACCTGCCCCAGCAGTCCATCCGCACCTTCACCAACCTCACCCGCCCCGACCGCCTCAACGTCAAGCTCTCGCTGGCCATCCTCAACACGATGGTCTACCGGGGCATCCCCACCGAGCTGTGCAGGGCCGCGCCCGCCAGCACCCGCTGGGTGCACGCCCTGCACGCGCGCGACGCGTTCCTGTCGCGGCGCTGCCGGGTGGTCCTGCCCGGCGAGGTCGCCGCGGTGGCGGTGCGCCACCCCGTGCTGGAGGACATCCCCGACGCCCCCTACCGGCACCGGCAGCTGCTGGGCGCCCTGTGGCGCGAGCCGGTCACCGAACAGCTGGACCCCGGCGAGCGCGCCCGCACCCTGGCCGCACTGCTGCACGTGGACGGCCGGGGCAGGGCCTTCGCCGCCGAGCTCGTGGAGCGCTCCGGCCTGGACGCCGAGGCGTGGCTGCGCGCCCTGTTCGCCGCCGTCCTGCCGCCGGTGCTGCACCTGCTCTACCGGTACGGGCTGGCCTTCAACCCGCACGGGGAGAACGCGATCGTGGTCTACGACGGGCGCGAGCGCCCGGCGCGGCTGGCGGTCAAGGACTTCGTGGACGACATGAAACTGCTGGACACCGACCTGCCCGAGTACGCCGACCTGCCCGCCGAGGCACTGGGCGTGCTGATGCGCTTCGACGCCGCCGAGCTGACCTCCTCCGTCGCCAAGTCCCTGTTCGTGGGGCACTTCCGCTACCTGGCGCCGCTGGCCCAGGAGCAGCTGGGCGTGCCCGAGGAGCGTTTCTGGGAGCTGGTGCGCGCCGAGGTCCTGCGCTACCAGGAGGAGTTCCCCGAGCTGGCCGACCGCTTCGCGCTGTTCGACCTGCTCGGCCCGGTCTTCGAGCGGGTGTGCCTGAACCGGGAGCGGCTGCTGGGCGGCGGGTACCACGACCGCGCCGAGCGCGACGCCGAGTTCCACCTGGACGCCCCGCCCGTCCCCAACCCGCTGCACCGGGAGGCCCCGTGACCACCGTGCCCGACCACGGGCCCGCCCGGCCGGTGACCGCGAGCCGTCCCGGACCCGCCCGCGCGGTGCGTCCGTGGCCCGCCCGGCCGGCGCGACCGGCACCGTCGGCGCGCGGGGGCGGGGCCGCGTGAACACGTTCCCCGGCGAGGGCCTGCCGCCCCTGCGCGAGACCCTGCCGCCCGCCCCGCCACCGCCGCCCTTCCCCGTCCCGCTGGAGCGGCTGCGCGCCGACGCGGCGTCCGGGGCGATCACCGACGTCATCGTGGCCCTGCCCGACCTCCAGGGCCGGGTCCAGGGCAGCCGGGTCAACCCGCACGACTTCGCCACCCGGGTGCTCTCACAGGGGTTCGACGCCTGCCTGTACCTGCTGGCCACCGACGTGGAGATGGAGTCGCGGCCCGGCTACGCCACCGACCCCTGGGGCGGGGGGCTGGGCGACTTCGCGATCGCGCCCGACCCCGCGACCCTGCGCTACCTGCCCTGGGACCCGGGCACCGCCCTGGTGCTGGGCGACGCCCGCGACGCCGGTGGCCGCCCGGTGCCGGTCGCGCCTCGCCAGGTGCTGCGCGCCCAGCTGGACCGGCTGGCCGAGCGCGGCTGGCACGCCCTGGCCGGGACCGAGCTGGAGTTCCTGGTCTTCCGGGACTCCTACCAGGAGGCGTTCGAGGCCGACTACCGGAACCTGACCACGGCCACCCGGTTCAACTCCGACTACGCGGTGCCGGAGATGGCCGAGATCGACCCGCTCATGCGCCGCATCCGCACCGCGATGGAGCGCACGGGCATGACCGTGGAGTCGGCGCGCGGGGAGTGCCATCCGGGCCAGTACGAGATCGTGTTCCGCTACGACGACGCCCTGCGCACCTGCGACAACCACGTGGTGTACAAGGCGGGCGCCCGCGCGCTGGCCGCCCAGGCCGGGGCGGCGCTGACCTTCATGGCCAAGTTCGACGGGGGCGAGGGCAACTCCTGCCACGTGCACCTGTCGCTGCGCGACGAGGCCGGGGCGCCGGTGTTCGCCGGGGACGGCTCGGGCCGCTACGGGATGTCCAAGCACATGGAGCACTTCGTGGCCGGGCAGCTGGCGTGCATGCGCGACTTCGCGCTGCTGTCCGCGCCCAACGTCAACTCCTTCAAGCGCCTCTCACCGTTGGCCTACGCGCCCAGCACCGTCTCGTGGGGGCTGGACAACCGGACCTGCCCGGTGCGGGTGGTGGGGTCCGGGGAGTCGGCGCGCATCGAGTTCCGGGTGCCGGGCGGGGACGCCAACCCCTACCTGGCGGTGGCCGGGATCGTCGCGGCGGGCCTGTACGGGATCGACCAGGCGCTGCCGCTGCCCGACCCGACGCCGGGCGACGCCTCGGCCGCGGACCTGCCCCGCCTGCCCGCCTCCCTGGAGGAGGCGGTGCTGGCCTGGGAGTCCAGCGGCCCCGCCCGTGCCTGCTTCGGGCCGGACGTGGTGCGCCACTACGCGGCGGCGGGCCGCGCGGAGCTGGCGGCGTTCTCGGCGTCGGTCACCGACTTCGAGCGCAGGCGCCACTTCGAGCGGGGGTGAGGCGGGACTCCGCCCCCTCCGGCCCCGCCCGGTGGGGGCGGAGTCCCGTGAGCGGCCTGCGCTCAGAGCGCCTCGTCCACCGCGGCGTCCACCGCGGCCTGTATCCGGCGGCGCAGCGCGGCGCTGCCCGCGCGGTGCGTGCACACCTCGATCAGGCGCGGTCCCTCGCCCAGCAGCGCCTTGGGCAGGTCGGTCGCCCACTCCAGGCGGGTGTAGGGCACGTCGGACACCGCCGCCACCCGCTCCATCGACACCCCGTGCGGGGTGCCGAACACCCGCTCGAAGTCGGGGTGCCCGGCCTGCTCCAGGCCGGAGAAGATCCCGCCGCCGTCGTTGTTGACCACCACGATCGCCAGGTCCGGGCGCGGTTCCCCCGGGCCGATCAGCAGTCCGTTCTGGTCGTGCAGCATCGCCAGGTCGCCCAGCAGCGCGTAGGCGTGGCCCCCGCCCTCGGCCTGGTGGGCCAGCGCGGCGCCGATCGCCGTGGAGACCGTCCCGTCGATCCCGCTCACGCCCCGGTTGCCCACCAGGCGCACTCCGCAGCGCGCCCGCATGGTGGCGTCCAGGTCGCGGATGGGCATGCTCGAACCGGCGAACAGCAGCGAACCCGCGGACATGTGCGCGACCAGGTCGCGGGCCAGCCGCGGCTCACTGAGCACCTCGTCCCCGTCCAGCACCGCGTCCAGGGCGGCGCGGGCCACCGACTCCGCGTCCGACCAGGTCCGCGACCACTCCGTGCGCCGCGGGGCGCCCGGGTCCAGTCCGGCGGGCGGCGCGACCGCGGCCACCACGTCGGTGGCGGTGCGCACCGGGTCGGAGAAGGCGTTGAGCACGCTCGCCGACGGGTCGCCCAGCGCGCCCGCGCTGACCACCACGTGCCGCTCGGCCCGGCGCAGGTAGGCCAGGATCTGCCGGGACAGGTTGGGGCGGCCCACACTCACCACCAGCTCCGGCGCCCGCCGCGCGGCCAGGCGCGGCGAGGCCAGTAACTGCCGGTAGGTGGACAGCGCGCCCGCCCGGCGGGCGTTGGAGGTCGGCTCGGCCAGCAGCGGCCACCCGGTCAGCTCGGCCAGCGCCAGGAACGGCACCGGATCGTAGTCCCCGTCGCCGCACACGATCACACCGCGCTCGACGTCGGGCAGCGTGAACGGCGCGGGCTCGGTCAACGGTCCCGGGCGGCCGATCCACGCCCGGCCGCCGTCGCGCCCCTCCAGGGACTCGGGCCACGAACCCGTGTCGGCGTCGGGGGTCAGCGGGTCGCGGAAGGCCACGTTGAGGTGGACCGGGCCGGGGCGCCCGCCCAGCGCCGAGCCCCACGCGCGGCAGGCCAGCGACCGCCAGTAGGCGACCATGCCCGGCACCGGGTCGGGGGTACCGACCTCGGCGAACAGGCGGACCGCGCCGCCGTACAGGCCGATCTGGTCCACCGTCTGGTTGGCGCCGGTCCCGCGCAGCTCCGGGGGCCGGTCGGCGGTGAGCACCATCAGCGGCACCCCGCTCTCGTCGGCCTCCATCACCGCCGGGTGGAAGTTGGCCGCGGCCGTACCGGAGGTGCACACCACCGCGACCGGACGGCGCGAGACACGGGCCAGACCGAGGGCGAGGAAGGAGGCCGAGCGCTCGTCGACGCGCACGTGCACCCTGATTCCGGGGTGGGCGACCAGGGCCAGGGCGAGCGGCGTCGAGCGCGACCCCGGCGCGACGACGGCCTCGGCCAGGCCGCAGCGGGCCAGCTCGTCGACCAGGACACGCGCCAGGGCGGTGGACGGATTCATCAATTCTCTCGATCGTCTCAAGGTGTACCCAGTATCACCATGTGGACCCGGCCCCTACAGTCAACCCCCACCCAGGACCCGCGGAGGACAACACGGCTGTTACACCTCACACACGCCGACCGGACATCCGGTCCGCCGTCACCGTGTGCCCCGGGCGCAACGCCAACGCCGACCACCGCGCGGTTATCCGGTGCCGGGTACCTCGTCGGCGGCCGACCGCGCGGCCTCGGCGCGGGCCCGCCAGGCGGCGGGGTCGACCTCCACCGCGCGCAGGCTCTCCTCGTCCACCGCCACCGGGCGCACGGGCAGGAACCCGTTCTCGGGCAGCAGGGGGTCGGCGGTGACGTCGGCGGTCAGCATCTGCATGGTGGCCAGACCGCACGCGTGGGGCAGCTCCGGCAGCGCGGCGGCCAGCGCCACCCCGGCAGCCAGACCCACGGAGGTCTCCACGGCGCTGGAGACCACCACCGGCAGTCCGCACGCCTCGGCCACGCGCAGCGCGGCGCGCACCCCTCCCAATGGCTGGACCTTGAGGACCACGATGTCGGCGGCGCCGGCGGCGCGCACCCGCAGCGGGTCCTCGGCCCTGCGGACGGACTCGTCGGCGGCCACGGGGACCGACACCCGGCGGCGCACGGCGGCCAGCTCGTCCAGGGTGGCGCACGGCTGCTCGACGTACTCCAGGTCGAAGCGGTCCAGTTCGCGCACCATCCGCACGGCGGTGTCGACGTCCCAGGCGCCGTTGGCGTCCACCCGCACCCGCCCCGAGGGGCCCAGGGCGTCGCGGACCGCCTCGACGCGGGCCAGGTCCTCGGACGGGTCCTGCCCGCGTTCGGCCACCTTGACCTTGGCGGTGGCGCAACCGCCCGCGGCGACGATCGCGTGGGCCCGCCCGGGGTCCACGGCGGGCACGGTCACGTTGACCGGCACCCGGTCGCGGACCGGCGCGGGCCAGCCGCGGTGGGCGGCCTCCTCACAGGCCGCCCACCAGCGGGCGCACTCGCGCGGGCCGTACTCGGCGAAGGGGGAGAACTCCCCCCACCCGGCGGGCCCGCGCACGAGCATGCCCTCGCGGACGGTGATGCCGCGGAAGCGGTTGCGCAGGCCGACCGCGAAGGCGCGCCCCCCGGCGGGCGCGCCCGCCGGGTCGGGCTCGGCAGCGGTCACGGACGGCGCGGGAACTTGTCGAACTCCGGGCGGCGCTTCTCCTTGAACGCGTCGCGGCCCTCCTGGGCCTCCTCGCTCATGTAGTAGAGCATCGTGGCGTCACCGGCGAACTGCTGCATCCCGGCCGCGCCGTCGCTGACGGCGTTGATGGCGCCCTTGAGCATGCGCAGCGCCAGCGGGGACTTCTCCAGCATCTCGCGCGCCCAGGCCACGGTCTCCTTCTCCAGGTCCTCCAGCGGCACGACCGTGTTGACCAGGCCCATGTCCAGGGCCTCCTGCGCGCTGTACTGGCGGCACAGGTACCAGATCTCGCGGGCCTTCTTCAGGCCGACGGTCTGGGCGAGCAGCCAGGAGCCGTAGCCGCCGTCGAAGGAGCCGACCTTGGGGCCGGTCTGGCCGAACTTGGCGTTGTCCGCGGCGATGGTCAGGTCGCAGCACACGTGCAGGACGTGGCCGCCGCCGACGCACCAGCCGGCGACCATGGCGATGACGGGCTTGGGCGTGCGGCGGATCTGCACCTGGAGGTCGAGCACGTTGAGGCGGCCGATGCCCTGGCGGGCCACGGCGTCGTCGCCCATGTAGCCGTCCTCGCCGCGGATCTTCTGGTCACCGCCGGAGCAGAACGCCTGGTCACCAGCGCCCGTGAGGACGATCACGCCGACCGAGGAGTCGTCGCGGGCGAGGTTGAAGGCCTCCTGGAGCTCGAACAGCGTCTGGGGCCGGAAGGCGTTGTGCCGCTCGGGACGGTTGATCGTGATCTTGGCGATGCCCTCCGCGGTCTCGTAGATGATGTCGGAATACTCGCCCGACCGCTGCCAGTCGATCACGCTGCTCACGGCTACTGCTTCTCCTCAACGGGGACACTGTGGACGGCGCGGACGTGTCACCACGTCCACGCGACAACCCTACGCATTGTGCCAGGCGGGCGATGACGCGCGGGCAGGGCGGTACTCCTTGGGGACGTGTCCCCCGCCGCCCGGCACCGGGTCCCACCCCCGGGATCGGGTGCGCGCAGCACGGGCGTACCCTTGCGGTCGTGGTACGCGAGAGACAGGTCGACACAGGCAGCACGCACCCCCGTGACCAGGGAGGACGCCCCCTCCAGGCGGTGCGCGGGCTGGCACCCGGGCACCTGGGCGACCTGTTGGCCCGGGCACTGGACGGGCACGGGCCCGCCCTGCTGCCGATCCCCGACGGGACCCCCGACGCGCGCGTGGACGAACTCCTGACCGCCATGCGCCCGGCCTCCCTGCGCACCCTGGACGGGGTCGCCGCGCTGGACGGCGCCGCCCCGGCGGGCGGGGACACCGCCCTGGTCATCACCACCTCGGGCTCCACCGGTGCGCCCAAGGGCGTGGAGCTGTCCGCGGCCGCGCTGCGCTCCTCCGCGCGGGCCTCGGTGGCGCGGATCGGCGCCGCCCCCGGCGACGCGTGGCTGTGCGTGCTGCCCGCCGGGCACATCTCCGGCATCCAGGTGATGATGCGCGCCCTGGCCACGGGCACCCGGGCGGAGCACACGGCCTTCTCCGCGGGGGCGGTGGCGGAGCTGGCGCGCGGGTCGCGCCCGCACGTGTCCCTGGTGCCCACCCAGCTGCGGCGCCTGCTGGCCGCCGGGACCGACCTGTCGGTGTTCGGGACCATCCTGCTCGGCGGAGCCGCCGCCGACCCCGCCCTGCTGCGGGAGGCCCGCGCGGCCGGGGGCCGGGTGATCACCACGTACGGCATGAGCGAGACCTGCGGCGGGTGCGTCTACGACGGCGTCCCGCTGGACGGGGTGCGGGTGCGCGTGGACTCCCCCTCTCCCGGCGGGGCCGGGCGGATCCTGCTGTCGGGTCCGGTGCTGCTCAGCGGCTACCGCCTGGCACCCGGGGTCCGGGCCGACCCGGGCGCCCTGGTCACCGACGGCGACGGGACGCGGTGGCTGCGCACCAACGACCTGGGACGCCTGGACGGGGACGGGCGCCTGAGCGTGCTCGGACGCGTGGACGAGGTGGTCAACACCGGCGGCCACAAGGTGGTGCCGGGGCAGGTCAACGCCCGGCTGCTGGAGCACCCCGCCGTGGCCGACTCGGTGGTGGTGGGCCGCCCCGACCCCGAGTGGGGCGAGCGGGTGAGCGCCGTCGTGGTGCCCGCCGACCCCGACGCGCCGCCGTCGCTGGAGCAGCTGCGCTCGTGGGTGCGCGAGCGCCTGCCCGCCTACGCGGCGCCCCGGGAGCTGGAGGTGAGGGAGTTCCTGCCGATGCTGGCCTCGGGCAAGCCCGACCTGGTGGCCCTGCGCGGCCCGCGCGCCTGAGGGGGTCGGGCACGAGCGTCCCGCGGCGGTCCACGGAACCGGACCCGAACAGCCGGGCGGGCGAAGGCCTTCGGGCCCTCCCCGGCACCGCCACCAGCGCCCCGCGGTCCGGGCGCGTGTACCGGCGCGCCTTCCGCCCGTGGGACCCTGGGGCGCGTCGGGTACCGCGTCCCACCACGCCGGTGCCCGCCGAACAGCAGTGACGGCCCGGGGACGGGCGGTCCGGCCGCCCCGCGCGGAACGGCCGGTCACGGACGTGTCGGACAAAAGGCGGGGAACTTCCCCAGGTCCTCCGACGTCTACCTGAGTAATCCGGTCCCTCGGCCCCTCTCCCAAGGAGGTCCGCAGTTGGTGACAGCCCTCGGTCCACACGTTCGTGCCCCTGCGCTCTCCCCCCAACCGGCCCCCCTTCCCCACCCGCAACAGTTCCGGGCATGCTCCTTTACCCGCTCCCTACAGCGTTTGGCCACTTCCGTCGCAGTGATCTACGCCACTTCGGCTGATATCCAATCGAGACAGGGAACATTTGACTCCCCAACACGTTGGACATATTGGCGCGTCCAGCCGGCGGGAACCGTCCGCCGCGTGCCACACGTCTTGGAAGGGAGGGAGGTGCCCCGATGACGAGCACTGCCCCAGCCGCTCCGGCACCCACCGCCGGAGCCCCCGCTGACACCGCTCGCAGCGACGACGCGTCCGCCGACGCGGTCCTGACCGACCTGCTCGACCGCGGACGCGCCCAGGGGCACCTGTCCCTCTCCGAACTGCGTGCCGCTTTCACCGCGGCCGCCGTCTCCACTGGCGACGGCCGATCCATCCTGCGTGAACTCACCGAGAACGGGGTCAGGCTCGCCAACGGGGGCGACGACTCCGCACCGGTGGCCGATCCCGACGCCGAGGACGACGTGCTGGAAGACACTCTCATCGCCACGGTGCCCGACACCGACGAGGCACACAAGGCCGAAGGCAAGGCCGCGCCGCGCAAGGGCCCCTCCCCCCGGAGGAAGACCCGCTCCACACGGCGCGTCAAGAAGGCCGAGCCCGCCCAGACCACCACCGATCCGGACACCGGCGAGGCCGACCTCGACGACCAGTCCCCCGCCATGGGCGACTCGGTCCACACCTACCTCAAGGCCATCGGCCGACGCCAGCTCCTCACCGCGGAGCAGGAGGTCGACCTGGCCAAGCGGGTCGAGGCCGGACTCTACGCCGAGTACCGGCTCGGCCTGCACGGCGAGGTGGACGGCTCCGCCCCGCTGGCCGAGGTCGAGGTCGACGAGCTGGAGTGGGTGGCCGAGGACGGCCGCAAGGCCAAGTCCCACATGCTGGAGGCCAACCTGCGCCTGGTGGTGTCGGTGGCCAAGAAGTACAGCGACCGGGGGATGTCGCTGCTCGACGTGGTCCAGGAGGGCAACCTCGGCCTGATCCGCGCCGTGGAGAAGTTCGACTACACCAAGGGCTTCAAGTTCTCCACCTACGCCATGTGGTGGATCCGCCAGGCCATCCAGCGCGGCTTCGCCGACTCCGCGCGCACCATCCGCCTGCCCGTGCACGTCCTGGAGCTGCTGAGCAAGGTCAGCCGCCTGGAGCGCGACATGCACCAGGTGCTGGGCCGCGAGCCCACGCCGGAGGAGCTGGGCCTGGAGCTGGACAAGACCCCGGCCCAGATCGAGGAGCTGCTGCGGGTCACCCGCCAGCCCATCAGCCTGGACTCCACCATCGGCGAGGACGGCGAGACCCGCATCGGCGACCTGATCGAGGACGTGGACGCCTCGGAGGCCTCCGAGGTGGTGGACCGCCAGCTCATGGCCGACCAGCTGCGCAACGCCCTGTCGGACCTGGAGCCGCGCGAGGCCACCATCATGTCCCTGCGCTTCGGTCTCATGGACGGCCGCCCGCGCACCCTGGACGAGATCGGCAAGCACCTGGGGCTGACCCGCGAGCGCATCCGGCAGCTGGAGAAGCAGTCGCTGTCCAAGCTGCGCCACCCCAGCCGCGCCCAGCAGCTGCTGGACTTCGCCAGCTAGACCGGCCCGGCTCGACAGGCGACACGGGGCCGCTCCCCACCGGGGGCGGCCCCGAGCCGTGTCCGAAACCCTCAGGGCGAACCCTGGTTCGTCCCCGGTATCGCGTCCGCACCGGGCCGCCGCGGACGGGCCGGTGCGACGATGGTGGCCATGACCGACCACCCCCAGCGCCACAGCGACGAGATCTCCGCCGCGCTGCGCGCCAGCCGCGAACTCGGCCCCGAGTACGACGAGGCCGTGGCGGCCTCACTGGTCGAACGCATCGACGGCACCGTCGAGGCGCGCGTGCGCCACCACATGGCCACGCAGGCGCACACGGAGTCGGCCAAGGCGGGCATGCCCTCCAACACCGTGCGCTTCGTGCTCTCCCTGGTGTGCCTGGGCGTGAGCATCCCGATCTCCGCCATCACCGCGGCCCTGGGCAGCCCGGCGGCGCTGCCGCTGGTCTGGCTCGGGCTAATCCTGTTCTACGTCGTCTCGGTCGTGGGCCTGCGCCGCTGACCCGGCGTCGGACGTGACCCGCAACATATCGATTCCGCCACGGAACGCCCCCGTCGCTTACCTGCCCGTATTCACCCTTGTGCCCGAAGGCCTACAGTCGTGCCCACCACGGACCACACCGGTCCCACCAGGGGAAGGACACGATGGCAGCCATCGAACAACGCAGGGCGACGTGGAAGCAGATCGGTCCGGGCATCGTCGTCGCGGCCACCGGCGTGGGCGCGGGCGACATGGTCGCCACACTCATCGCGGGCAACCGGTTCGGCTACGCCCTGCTGTGGGCCACCATCGTCGGCTGCCTGGTCAAGATCTCCCTGGCCGAGGCCACCGGACGCTGGCACCTGGCGACGGGGACCACCATCTTCGCCGGGTGGAGCAGCCTGGGTAAGTGGACCACCGTCTACTTCGCGCCCTACATCGTGATCTGGGGCTTCGTCTACGGCGCCAGCGCCATGTCCGCCACGGCCCTGCCCCTGGCCGCGCTGATGCCGGGCGTACCGCTGGAGGTGTGGGCGATCCTGGCCGGAATCTCCGGCCTGGTGATCGTCTGGTTCAACCGCTACGCCGTCTTCGAGAAGATCATGACGGTGCTCGTGGGCGTCATGTTCGTCACCGTGGTCGGCCTGGCCATCTACGTCGTCCCCGACATCGGCCAGACCCTCAGGGGCCTGGTCCCGATGCTCCCGGAGGGGTCGGTGTTCTACACCATGGGCCTGGTCGGCGGCGTCGGCGGCACCATCACCATGGCGGCCTACGGCTACTGGGTGAACTCCAAGGGCTGGCGCGACTCCGGCTGGATGCGGATGATGCGCCTGGACAACCGCGTCGCCTACATCACCACCGGCGTCTTCGTCGTGGCGATGCTCATCGTGGGCGCCGAGCTGCTCCACGCCAGCGGCGTCGCGCTGGAGCAGAGCGACCAGGGCCTGCTCCAGCTGGGCGACATCCTGCGCGAGCGGTTCGGCGGGTTCGTCGCGACGGCCTTCCTCATCGGCTTCTTCGCCGCCGCCTACTCCTCCATCATCGGCGTGTGGAACGGCGTGAGCCTGCTGTTCGCCGACTTCGTCAACCACCTGCGGGGCAGGACCAACACCGACCCGGGGGAGAACCAGAGGAGCTGGGCCTTCCGCGGCTACATGCTCTGGCTGACCTTCCCGCCGATGCTGCTCCTGCTGATCGGCAAGCCCTTCCAGCTGGTCATCGCCTACGGGGTACTGGGCGCCTTCTTCATGCCGTTCCTGGCCTTCACCCTGATGTGGCTGCTCAACTCCTCGCGCACCCCCCGCGAGTGGCGCAACGGCTGGGTCAGCAACGCGGGTCTCACCCTCGCCGGATCGCTGTTCGTGGTGCTGTGCGCCTACGAGCTCTACGGGATCGTCACCGGGGCCTGAACCGCCGGGAGGCGCGGCGGCGCTGCGGGACTCAGCCCCGCAGCGCCGCGCGCAGGATCTCCACCGCCTCGTCGTGGTCCAGGCCCACCCGCGAGATCACCTCGGCGTAGGCCCGGGCGGCGGCCAACGCCTCGGCGCGCTGGTCGTCGCCCCCCGCGGCGACGAACGTCCCCGAGCGGCCCCGCGTCTCGACCACACCGGCCTGCTCCAGCTCGCGGTAGGCGCGGGCCACGGTGTTCACCGCCACCGACAGCTGGCCCGCCAGCGCGCGCACCGTGGGCAGCCGGTAGCCGACCGGGAGCTCACCGTTGGCGACCGCGATGGCCACGATCGACCTGATCTGTTCGTAGGGCGGTACCCTCGACGTCGGATCGACGCGGATGAAATCCGCCATGTGCCACTGCGCTCCCCACCGTCGCCTGCTGTGGTGCCCGGCCGCGGACCGGACCGGACCGGACACCAAACTATCGTGCGTGCACCGCCCCGAGGCTGCGGACCGGGGCCGCCGGTGTCAGACCGCCTGGCGCGGCACCCGCTGGATCCCGTGCAGGCGGTGGGTCTCACGGGCGGTGAGCAGCCGCTCGGCGACCTGGGTGGCCTCGCGCACCTGCGGGCGGGCCAGCCGTTTGCGCCGGTGGATCCGGTCCTCGTACCCCTTGGGCCCCACCAGGACCCGCTCCCGGGCGTAGGCGGCGCGCATCGCCTCGGTCAGCGCCGTGTCCAGGTCCAGGCCCCGCTGGTTCAGCTCCTCCACCGGCGCGTCCCAGGTGCGGGCCCTCTCCAGCGCCTCCTGCGCCTCGGCCACCGTGCGCAGGAGCTCGGGCAGGCGCCGCGCGCTCTCCTGGTCGGAGGCCAGGCTCTCCCGTGCCTGAGCCGTGCTCTGCTTGGCAAGTCCCATTGTGTGCTCCAGACCACGCGTACCGTCGGACGGGGCCACTCTAGAGGTGACCAACATCATCTTGCGAGCCGGGCCGCGCGTCGGTGGTGGCCGCACGGCCCGCGATCTGCCACCTTTACGGCGCACACCCCCGAAAGGACCACCTGTGAGCAGGAACTACGCCGGACTCAGCCGCGAGCGCATCATCCTTGAGGCGCTCCACATCATCGCTGGCCGCGGGCTCGGCGGCCTGTCCATGCGCCGCCTGGGCGACGCGCTGGAGGTGGAGGCCATGGCCATCTACCACCACTTCCCGCTGGGCAAGGAGCAGTTGTTCAACGCCATCGCCGCCTACGTCACCTCCCCCGCGGCCACCGGCACCGCCCCCCTCGACGAGGAGGAGACCGAGGAGGCGGAGGGTACGGAGGAGCCCGAGGAGGACACCCGGCCCTGGGACGTGCGCCTCACCGAGTGGGCCGACGCCTACCGGGACCGGCTGCTGGAGTTCTCCGGGGCGCTGTCCCTGCTGGTCCACCGCGCCCCGCGGACACCGAGCAGCGACGCCACCCGGGCCCTGGTCCACGACGCCCTCGCCGAGGCGGGCCTGGGCGGCGAGGACCTGGAGCGCGCCGCCGACGCCCTGCACTCCTACTGCGTGGGCTCGGTCGTGCACCAGGTCCGTCACCAGGACGAGGAGGACGCGCCCGACACCGCCGAGTCCCGGGCGCGCTTCCAGCACGGGCTGCGCGCCCTGCTGCGCGGGCTCACCGCCTGAAGCCGGGCCGGGCGGGGCGGGGGTCCGTCCCGGCGCGGACGCGTCCCGCCCGAACAGGACAGGGACCGCCCCCGGCGCGACCAGCTCCCGGGCCGCTTCGGGCGAAACAGGGACCTTCGTCCGGGAACCGAGTGCGTTCCTCCGACGTCGTTACCAGAAGACAGCCGCCCGACCCCGCCCCCTTCTCCCGACGCGGGGCGGTACAGAAAGGTCTTCCATGGTTCTCAAGCGCCTGCTCGCCGGTATCGGATTCGGCGGGGCCTCGGTGGAAACCACCCTGCACTCGGCCGTGACCACCCCGGGGGGCACCCTGCGGGGCACCGTCGTCATCGAGGGCGGCAACGTCGAGCAGCAGGTCGAGCGGCTCACCGTCGGCCTCCAGGCCCGGGTCGAGGTCGAGAGCGGCGACCACGAGGGCGTCCGCGACCTGGAGTTCCACCGCGTCCAGATCGGCGGCGGCGTGACCCTGGCCCCCGGCCAGCGCTTCGAGCTTCCCTTCGAGCTCTTCGTGCCCTGGGAGACCCCCGTCACCGTCCACCGGGGCCGCCACCTGCACCGCATGAACGTCGGTGTGAACACCCGCCTGCACGTGGCGGGCGCGGTCGACCCGGGAGACCTGGACCCGGTGGCCGTGGAGCCGCTCCCCTCGCAGCTGGCCGTACTGGACTCGCTGGCCTCCCTCGGCTTCTCCTTCAAGCAGGCCGACCTGGAGCAGGGCCGCATCCTGCGCACCCGCCAGCAGCTGCCCTTCTACCAGGAGATCGAGTTCTTCTCGCCCAGCCGCTACCGGGGCCTGAACGAGCTGGAGCTGTCCCTGGTCACCGACGAGCGCGGCATGGACGTGGTGCTGGAACTGGACAAGAAGCCCGGCCTGCTCTTCTCCGAGAGCCGCGACACCTTCCACCGCTTCAGCGTCGACCACCACGAGGGCGCCGGGCGCGACTGGTCGGCCCACCTGCACCAGTGGATCGACTCGCTGGCGGGCAAGCGCACCATGTTCTGATCCCTGCGGGGCCCCGGGGACGGGCGTCCCCGGGGCCCGCGGCGCTCCCGTCCGCCGCTCACCCGGTCCGCTGGCGCGTGCGCTCCGCGCGCAGCTCGCGCGCCTGGTCCGGGTCCAGCACGGGCGCCGCGTTGAGCAGTTCGCGGGTGTAGTCGCTGGTGGGGTTCTCGTACACCGCGTCGCTGTCACCCATCTCCACCACCTCACCCGCACGCATCACCGCGACCCGATCACTCACCTGACGCACCACCGCCAGATCATGGGCCACGAAGATGTAGGTCAACCCGAAGTCGTCCTGCAACTCCGACAACAACCGCAGCACCTGATCCTGCG
>NZ_VWVS01000026.1:0-78696 GCF_008638355.1 Nocardiopsis deserti
CCTGGACCTGCTGCCCGGGTGGCTGGGCCTGGACACCGGCGGCCTGGACGCCTCCCCCTGGCTCATCGCGCTCAACGTGGTGATCTTCCTCGGCGTCCCGCTGGTGGCGGGGTTCCTCACCCGCCGGATCGGTGAGCGGCGGATGGGCCGCGAGCGCTACGAGGCGAACTTCCTGCCCCGGATCGGCCCGTGGGCGCTCTACGGCCTGCTGTTCACCATCGTGCTGCTGTTCGCCCTCCAGGGGGACCGGATCACCAGCCAACCGCTGGACGTGGTGCGCATCGCGGTGCCGCTGCTGGCCTACTTCGCCATCATGTGGTTCGGCACCTTCGCCTTCGGCAAGGCGATCGGGATGGACTACGACCGCACCGCGACGCTGGCCTTCACGGCGGCGGGCAACAACTTCGAGCTGGCCATCGCGGTGGCCGTCGCCACGTTCGGGGTGGCCTCGGGTCAGGCCCTGGCCGGGGTCGTGGGCCCGCTGATCGAGGTGCCGGTGCTGGTGGGCCTGGTGTACGTGTCCCTGGCCTGGCGCAGGCGGTTCGCGCCGGCGCGGCGGTAGGGGCCGCCGGAGCGCGCGGGCCCGCCACTGACCGCGGGCCCGCACGGGCTCCGACCCTGTCCCGTCCGGTCGGGGCCGGACCCGTCACGGGTCACCTCGACCGGCCGGGCGGTCGCCGCACGACGTGATGCGCGTCCCGGCCGACTCCGCGCAGGGCGGCCGGGGAGAAGCGGGCGGGGGAGGGGGTCCGCCCGTCCCTGACGCGGGTGGCCAGGGCGGTCAGCGCGCCGAGCGCCGCCAGGGCTCCCAGTGCCGCGAACGCCGCCGGATAGCCGCCCAAGGGTCCGGCCAGGGCGGCGCCCGCCCAGGGCGCGACCGCGATGGCCAGCATGAGCGGGGTGTGCATGAGGCCGTTGAGGGTGGCGTAGTGCTCCGTTCCCCACCGGTCGGACACCGCGGTGGCCTGGAGGAGGGTGAGGATGCCGCGTGCCATGCCCGCCAGCACCGCGATGGCCATGACCAGGCCCAAGGGGCCCGGTACCAGTGCCAGGAGAAGGGTGGTCACCGCGCAGGCACCCAGCACGGCCACGGCGCGCGGTACCGGGCCGGTCCACCGTTCCAGGGGCGCGTAGACCAGGCGGCCGAGTACCTGCCCCACACCGCCCGCCCCCAGGGCCCAGGCCGCTTCCGTCGTGCCGAAGCCCTGTTCCTCCAGCAGGGGAACGGTGTTGACCACGACCGCGTAGACGGTGAAGGACCCCAGGGCCAGAGCCGTCGTCAGTGCCCAGAACGCCCGACCGAGCACGACGGCACGCGCGCTCTGCCCTCGGTCGCCCCGGTGTCCGACACCTCCTGGGCTCCGGTCTCGTGGCAGGACGAAGGCGTGCAGGGGCACCACCACGACCAGGAGCACGGCCGCGAGCACCAGGTAGGCGCCCCGCCATCCCCAGGCTCCTTCCAGGAGCGCGGTCATGGGAGCGAAGACGGTGCTGGCCAGCCCGGCGGCCAGGGTCAGCGCGGTCAGGGCCCGCACTTTCGCCTTCCCGTACCAGTGGGTCAGGGCGGCGAAGGCCGGAGGGTAGAACAGTCCGGCCATCGCGGCTCCGGCCACCAGCCAGGCGGCGGCGAAGACCCACGGGTTCGGGGCCAGGGCGATGGCCGCCACGGCGGGGGCCGCGAGC
Organism: Nocardiopsis deserti; assembly: GCF_008638355.1. Taxonomy (NCBI): domain Bacteria; kingdom Bacillati; phylum Actinomycetota; class Actinomycetes; order Streptosporangiales; family Nocardiopsidaceae; genus Nocardiopsis; species Nocardiopsis deserti. The sequence goes on from NZ_VWVS01000026.1 coordinate 1,684, forward strand.
AGGGCCGCCGCCGTCATCGCCGGGCGCGGGCCCCGGGCCTGGAACCAGCGCCCCGCCGGGATGCCCGCCAGTCCCGCGACGACCTGGGAGGCGGAGAACAGTGCGGTCACCGTGGTCGGGGACCACCCGGTGTCGACGGTGATGCTCGGAGCCAGGACGGGGAAGGCGTAGAACAGCACCCCGTAGCTGGTGGTGACGGTGACGCACAGGGCTGCCAGGCCCCGGCGCGCACCGACCACGGCGGGTGCGGGCGCGCCGGAGACCTGACCGGACGCAGGTGTCACGAGACCCGGTCCGGTTCACCCAGCCCGACCTGCTGCGAAGACGCGTCGGAGCAGCAGCCGCTCCCGGTGGAAGCCGCCGCCTTCCGGGAGGACACGGTGCGGTCGTCGCCGGGGGAGGTCACCGGCGCCTCGGAGACGTCCGGGCCGCCGCGGCGACCACCCTGCTCAGCAGCGGACTCCACCGGGGCCTCGGGTGCGGGTCCGCAGCAGCCGTCGCTCTCGACCACCGCGTCCGGCGACTCGGACAGACCTCCGCCGCTGCAGATCCCCGTCTCGGGCAGGACCAGCTCCACCCGGGCGGCGGCCTCGCGGTCCCCGGCCAGGTGTGCGGCGATGCTGCGCACCTGCTCGTAGCCGGTCAGGGCCAGGAAGGTCGGGGCGCGCCCGTAGGACTTCATTCCCGCGAGGAAGAAGCCCTCCTCCGGGTGGGAGAGCTCCTGCGCTCCGTGGGGGTAGACGGTGCCGCAGGAGTGCTGGTTGGGGTCGATGAGCGGGGCCAGCTCCACCGGCGCCTGGAGGGCGGCGTCCAGGCCGAGGCGGATCTCGGACAGGAAGGACAGGTCGGGGCGGAACCCGGTCAGCGCCACGACCTCGTCCACGGGCTCCAAATCCCGGCCGTCCTCGTCGGCCAGCACGAGACGCCCGTCCCGCTCCGTCCGGACCTCGGCGGTACGGAACCCGGTCACCACCTCGACGTACCCGGCCCCAACGGCCTCGCGGGCGCGCTGGCCCAGGGCACCGCGCGCGGCCAGCTGGTCGGCCGCGCCCCCGCCGAAGGCGTCGCCGACCTCTCCGCGTCGCAGCACCCACACCGCCTTCGTTCCCGGGTGTTCCCCGGCCAGCGCGGCCAGGGCGACCAGGGCGGTCAGCGCCGAGTGCCCGCGCCCGACCACGGCCGTGGTGCGGCCCGCGTGGCGCGCGCGGACGACGGGGTCGGCCAGGTCGGGGACACGGTAGGTCAGGTGTGCGGACGCGGCCGTTTCTCCCAGCGCGGGCAGGCCGTCGCCTCCCACCGGGTTGGGTGAGACCCAGGTGCCGGAGGCGTCCACGACCGCGCGGGCCAGGACCCGCTCCTCACCAGCCGCGGTGCGCAGACGCACGGTGAAGGGCTGCTCCCCGCGCCCGGCGTCCACGACCCGGTCCCGGCCCAGGCGGCTCACCCCGGTCACCTCGGCACCGAAGCGGACCCGCTCGCCCAGGGCCTCGGCCAGGGGAACGAGGTAGGCGTCAACCCACTCGCGGCCGGTCGGGTAGCCCGCGTCGTCCGGGCGCCGCCAGCCGGTGGCGGTGAGCAGCCTCTCCGCGGCCGGGGCGACCAGGTCGCGCCACATCGAGAACAGGCGCACGTGGCCCCATGCGGACACGGCCGCCCCGGCGGAGTTCCCCTTCTCCAGGACCAGGACCGGAAGGTCGCGCGCGACCAGCTCCGCGGCTGCCGCCAATCCTGCGGGTCCGGCTCCGATCACCACGACGGGACGCTCGTCGCCCATGACACACCTCTTTCATCGACTGGTGTCTATGAATCGGAACTCTATCGGTGGCCATCGATGGACGCAACCATAGATGATGGTCGATAATGTGAGGCATGACCGTGACGCAGCCCGAGCACACCGCACCAGCACTGCCTCAGCCCGACGCCGAGACCTACGCCGCCTGGTTCGCCTGCCTGGCCGAACCCATGCGCGTCCAGCTCCTGCACGCCATCGCCACCACCCCCGGCTCGGTCAGCGTGGGACAGCTCGCCGAGATGGTGGAGGTCCGCCAGCCCACGGTCTCCCACCACCTGCGCAAACTCGCCGACGTCGGGTTCGTGACCCTGACCAAGGTGGGCACCTCGACCCGGGTGGCGGTCAACCCGGCCTGCTGCACGGGCCTGCCGCACGCCGCCGACGCCGTCATGGGGATGCTCAACGCGCGGCCGTGCTGCCCCACCGACCTGCCCGCCGACGTCACCACCCGCGCCATGACCGATGCCGACCTGGAGACGGTCCGGGATGTCTACGCCCAGGGCATCGCCACCGGCGACGCCACCTTCGAGACCGAGGTCCCCGGGGCGGGCGCGCTGAAGGACAGGTGGATAGCCGGGCACCGCTGGGTGGCCGAGGCGGGCGGCCGCGTCGTCGGCTGGGCCGCCGCCTCACCCGTCTCCGTCCGCGAGGTCTACGCCGGGGTGGCCGAGACCTCGGTCTACGTCGCCGAGGACGCGCGCGGCCGGGGCGTGGGCAAGGCGCTGCTGTACCGGCAGGTCACCGAGGCCGACGCCGCCGGACTGTGGACGCTCCAGACCTCGGTCTTCCCCGAGAACCGGGCCAGCCTGGCCCTGCACCACCAGGCGGGCTACCGCACCGTGGGTGTGCGCGAGCGCGTCGCCCGCCACCACGGGGTCTGGCGCGACACCGTCCTGCTGGAGCGTCGCCGCCCCGAGGAGGGCGCCGAGCCCGGCGAGGTTCCCTGCGCAGACGGTTCGGGCTGCCCACCCGCCTGACCTCCGGCAGCGCGGAGCGGCCCGCCGAGGGCAGCACCTCGGCCCGCAGACGCGGAAGCCGGCGGGGCCGCCTCGGGAAACCCCCCGATGGCGGAGAACCACCCGGAACTGGTGTTTTCGTTTCGGGAACGCGAAACCCAGGGGTGCGTTCCCGAAGGCGCGCAAGAGGCTCCCGTGAAAAGCGCGGGACAAGACCGTGAAAACGCGACTCTCCTGCCTCCGGAACGGTGTTCCGCGCCGCGGCGCGCGGACCCGGACACCTCGATCCTGCCCCTCCAGGCAAGGGATCCGGGCCTCGCACGCTCCACCCGCGTCGGCGGTCGCACGGAGGGGTTCACCAGCCGAATTTCCCTGACCACGTCTTATGGCGCGTTATCTCGTCCCCCGGTACCCTCCGTTCGTCGAGTTCGTGCCGTCGCTCCCACAGCGCACCCACCCCGCTGGTCGGACTCGCCCCCGTCCACAACGAATCCCGGGTTGCTCGTGGTTTCCAGAAAAGCTTTTCCGGCCTGGTTCGGGAACAGCGGAATGTCCCTCGGCCAGTGGGCGGCGTGCGGAGCGACCGGTCTGCTCATCGCGAGCAGCCTCACCGCATACGCGGGCTACCGCGACGCCCTTGGCATCGAGACCGAGCAGGTCGACACCGACGCCTGGGGTGAGCGCCCCGACCAGGTGGAGGGGGTCCACAACATCCTGCTGCTCGGCGGGGACAACGAGTCCCAGGGCAGACGCCCCGACGTCCTGGTCGTCGTCAACGTCAACGTGGACAGGGGCGCCGTGACCATGGTCAACCTGCCGCGCGACCTGGTCGTGGACATCCCCCCGTGTGAGCCGGTGGACGGGTCCTCCGGATGGTCCGGCGGTCCGCAGCAGCTCAACCACGCCGCGACCTACGGCGGTCTGGACTGTCTGGGCAACACCGTGGAGAAGACCACGGACATCCGCCTGGACCACATGGTGATGGTGGACTTCGCCGGGTTCGAGAACATCGTGGACACCCTCGGCGGTGTCGAACTGTGCATTCCCGAGCCGATCAACGACCCCAAGGCCCACCTGGAACTGGACGCGGGAGTGCAGACCCTCGGCGGCCGGGAGGCGCTCGGACTGGCCCGCTCCCGCGACAGCACCGAGTTCAAGGACGACATGGGGCGCATCCAGAGCCAGCAGCGGTTGATCGGCGCCATCCTGCGCGAGGTCACCAGTGGTGAGACCCTGTCCAGCCCCACCACCCTCTACGACTTCCTGGGATCGGTCACCGACAGCATGGTGACCGACGACGGGTTCACGGTGGACAAGATGGCGGAGCTGGCCATCGCCATGCGCGAGGTCGACCTGAGCCGGGTCACCATGGTCATGGTGCCGGTCGTGGACTCCCTGACCCACGAGTACAAGGTGGAACCCAAGGAACCCCAAGCCGGTGAGCTCTTCGCCGCGGTGGCCGCCGGTGAGGTGCTGCCCGGGGAGGAGGGCGACGACGGTGCGGCGGGGGCCGCGGAGGGAGACGGGCCCGCCGGCCCGGAGGAGCCCGCGGTGGAGCCCGCGGACGTGTCCGTGCGGGTGGTCAACGGCACGGGCGTGACCGGCCTGGCGGGCCGGGTCGGGTCGCTCCTCGGAGAGCGCGGGTTCGACGTCACCGGGGTCGGCGACCCCGCCGAGCGCGTTCCCGCCGTCACCACGGTCTACCACGGCCCCGACCAGCGGTCGCACGCCGAGGAGCTGGCCTCGGTACTCGCCAACGCCCGACTGGAGGAGGCTGCCGATTCGGGCGAGGAACTGGAACTGGTGATGGTGCCGCAGGACTGGGCCGGGTTCGCCGACTCCGACCCCGGTTCCGGCTCCCACTCCGGTGAGGACGGGGACGCGGGAGCGCTGGCCGGACTGGACACCGCGTCCGCGGCCGAGGACGGAGCCGTGTGCTGAGGGGCGGGTCGGTCCAGGCAGTGGTCATGGAGGACTCGATCTGGACCACGACATAGCTTCCGGACCACCTCCAAGCCGCGTCGCCAGGGACGGCACGAAACAGTGGCCGGTCATGGGCCGGTGGGCCGGTGGGCCGGTGGGCCGAGCCCGGCCGGTAGGACCGCGGTCCCCCGCGGTTTCGCGTCCACGCTGGTCGGCCTCCTGCTCCCGAAGCCACGGTGAGGGGCAAAACAGCCGGTCCTGCTCTCACGACGAAGGCGCGGACGTAGCGTGGTTGACATGACTGCTCATCTGTCCCACGGCGAACGACTTCTCGCGGTCAACGGCGTCGAGCTGTGTGTCGAGACCTTCGGAGACCACACGGACCCGGCGATCGTGCTGGTCGCCGGGGCCTCCGCCTCGATGCTGTGGTGGGACGCCGAACTGTGCGGACGGATCGCCGCCCGCGGCCGGTTCGTGGTCCGTTTCGACCACCGCGACACCGGCCGCTCGACCTGCTACCCGCAGGGTCGGCCGACGTACTCCTGCACCGACCTGGCCCAGGACGTGCTCGGCATCCAAGACGCCCTGGGCATCGAACGCGCCCATGTGGTCTGCCAGTCGATGTTCGGGCGGAGCGGCCTCATCCTCGGCGTGGACCACCCCCACCGGGTCGCGTCGCTGACGTTCGTCTCGAGCTCGACCGGGGCCGACGACCTGCCACCGCCCTCCAGGGACCTGGCCATGCCCGCCCCACCAGGTTCCTCCGACACGGCCGCGGTCGTGGAGTACGTGATCGCCGACGCGCGGGCCTGCGCCGGCGACTCGCCGTACTTCGACGAGGCCGCGGTCCGGACGCTGGTCGAACGCGACGTGGCGCGCGCCAGGAACTACGCGTCCACGCTGGTCAACCACTACGCCATCGACCTCGACGGACCGGCCCGCGGCGGCTTCGGCGACATCGCGGTGCCCACGCTCGTGGTCCACGGCGACCGAGACCCGCTCCTGCCGCCGGCGCATGGTGAGGCGCTGCGTGCGGCGATTCCCGGGGCCGAGCTGTTGGTCCTGCGGGGGGCGGGTCACGACCTGCCCGGGCCGGTGTGGGACGACTTCGTGTCGGCCCTGGTCCGGCACACGGGAGGCGGCCGTCCGTGAACCGGTTGCGGTCGGCGCTGTGGCTGCCGTTCTCCATGCCCGCGCGGTGATCCAACGGTCGCGGCATCACACAGCCCCCCGCGCAACGGCAAAGCGATCAGAGGATGGTCGGCGGATGGGCGGAAGCGTGTGCGGACACGCCGGGATGGGCGAGGATTCCGTGGCCTGGGTCCAACGCCCGTGCGCCCGTGCCCAACGGGCGGCCACCCACCGCGAGGTCGAGCGGGGTGGTCTGGAGATCCCCCGAAAGTCGGATCTGAGTTTTCCCGGCCTAGAAAAAATACTCCGGGCACAACACATTTCCTCTAGTCCCTGCACTACGCATTCCGGTGTCCTTCGGCACACTGCTTTTCCGGGACAAGGGGTTTCCTGTGTGATAGGTTCTAAGGAGTTGCAGTCGTGAACCCCGATGGATGCCATCTCTTCGGGCGATCACCGCGGTGACGGGGAAATCGTCATCTGCGGTTTTCTTCATACTCCGAACGAGAGGTATCCCTATGGCGACCGGTACGGTCAAGTGGTTCAACGGCGAAAAGGGCTTCGGCTTCATCGAGCAGGACGGCGGCGGCCCCGACGTCTTCGCCCACTACTCGAACATCCAGGCCACGGGCTACCGTGAGCTGGCCGAGGGCCAGTCCGTGGACTTCGACATCACCCAGGGCGCCAAGGGCCTTCAGGCCGACAACATCACCCTGGTCTAGGGGAGCCGACGCTCCTCCTGCGGCAGGGGCCCGCCCTCAGGGCGCTGGGCCCCTGCCGCTTTTTCTTTTTCTCCGCCGGGTTTTCCAGCCGTCGCCCCCCGAACGGCACCGGCGTCCACCGCGCCCCGGAGTCCTCCGGACGAGCGCGGACACCCGCATTACTTATCCGGCGTACTCCGGTTTCCCCCTGCGAGGCCGAAAGGCCTCCCGCCCGGCGAACGCCGCTGGCGAAAGGCCTCACATGAGTTATCCGTACCGCACCGACACCAGCCGTGGCCGCCCCTCCCCGGGATACGGCCGACAGCGCCCCCGCACGCCCGGCCGCCCCCGGTCCGGCGGCCCTTCCGGGGAGTTCGCCCTCCCGGTCACCGTCACCCCAGCGCTCCCACCGGTGGAGTCCTTCGAGGCGCTGGACATGCCCGCACCGTTGAAGCGGACCCTGACCCGCCAGGGGCTGACGGTTCCGTCCGAGATCCAGGCGGCCACCCTGCCGAACTCCCTGGCCGGACGCGACGTCCTGGGCCGCAGCCGGACCGGATCGGGCAAGACCCTGGCCTTCGGGCTGGCGCTGCTCGCCCAGCTCGACGGGCGCAAGGCCGAGCCCCGGCACCCCCTGGCCGTGGTGCTCGCCCCCACCCGTGAGCTGGCCCAACAGGTGACCGACGCACTGGCGCCCTACGCGCGGTCGGTGGGGGCGCGTACGGCGACCGTGGTGGGGGGCATGCCCGTCAGCCGTCAGGCCCGCGCCCTGCGTCAGGGCGTGGAGCTGGTCGTGGCCACCCCGGGCCGTCTGCGCGACCTGATGGAGCGCGGCGACTGCGTTCTGGACCAGGTGGACGTCACCGTCCTGGACGAGGCCGACCAGATGACCGACATGGGCTTCATGCCGCAGGTCACCGCGATCCTCCAGCAGGTTCCGGCCGACGGTCGACGCATGCTGTTCTCGGCCACCCTGGACCGCAACGTCGACACCCTGGTCCGCCGGTTCCTGAACGACCCGGTGGTCCACTCGGTCGACCTGTCCGAGGGCGCGGTCTCCACCATGGAGCACCACGTCATGCACGTGTCGCACGCCGACAAGCAGGACGTCGTGACCCGGATCGCGGCCCGCGACGGTCGGGTGATCATGTTCCTGGACACCAAGCGCGCCGTGGACCGGATGGCCGAGCACCTGCTGGCCAACGGGGTCCTCGCCGCGCCGCTGCACGGCGGGCGGTCCCAGCCCCAGCGCACCCGCACCCTCGACCAGTTCAAGAGGGGCGCCGTGACCGCGCTGGTGGCCACCAACGTCGCCGCGCGCGGCATCCACGTGGACGGGCTGGACCTGGTGGTCAACATCGACCCGCCCACGGACCACAAGGACTACCTGCACCGGGGCGGACGCACCGCCCGCGCGGGCGAGACGGGCAGCGTGGTCACGCTCGTGCTGCCCAGCCAGCGACGTGACATGACCCGACTGATGAGCCGGGCCCGGATCGACGCGCACACCGCGCGGGTGGACGCCGAGGACGTGGAGCTGACCAGGGTGACCGGAGCGCGTGAGCCCTCGGGCGTACCGGTCGCCGTGCCCGCCGGGGGCTCGCGAGAGCGGCGGCACCGCGGTGCCGCAGCACGCCGACCGCGCCGCTGACCCGACCACGACGGGGCCCGAGAGCAGGATGCTCTCGGGCCCCGTCGGGCTGGTTCTCCAAGTTGCGGGTGCTCGCCCACGCCCACGCCCACGCCCACGCCCAGGAAAAGGCTGGTCTCTGCCCCGAGGTCATGTGGGCCGCACTGGGCCCTGCCGCCACGACCGGTGTGTCCCGCGTTCCAGATGCGGGGCGTTGGCGCGGAGGCGATCCTGTCCGCGCGTTCGGCGCGCTCCTTGGCCCGCTCGTCGGCCTCTGCCTGTGACAGCCGGGGAGCCGTTTACCTGATGAGCGCACGGGCGTGGTCCCGGGTCTGCATGTAGGCCGGGAACACCATGATCCCGTACTCGTGGACGGCCGCGGCGCTGTCGATCATCTCGGCGATCTCGAACTTCCAGATCTCGCCTTCTGGGCCGGTGAGCTCCTTCCACAGGTGCTTCAGTTTGCCGGGGGCGAGGGCCTTGCCCAGCTCTTCCCGCCCTCCCGGAGCTGAGCGGAGGGGCTGACCAGCGCTCGCTCGAGGTCGGAGATCGCCGTCTTCGACGAGCTCACTGTTGAGCGCAGCGGGGAGGTCAGTGGAAACGCAGCCAACTTGCCGGTGGGCAAACTGTTGACGAGCACGGGGATGTCAGCGTGAGCACCATGCCCGCAGCTTTCGCTCCTCATGGAATCGACAGAAGAGAGCACTGCGATGTCTTCAACCCAGGACCACCGCACCGACTTGCCGGAATCCGAGTACGAGCGACCATTCCTGCGGCGGGCCGAGTCAACCGAAGCCGGTACATGCCAGAGCCTCCAATAAATCCGGCACGAGACAGGGTGGACGTCAAGGTGGTCTCGGCCGAGCTCGGCCACGCGACCACGCGCTTCACCCGGGACACCGACCAGACCGTGTTCCCCGACGTGGCCAGGGCCGCCGCCGAGGCCACCGCGGCCATGCTCAAACCCGCCACCAGCAGGGCGTAGACACCAGTGCACCACCGGCCCCCGCTCGGGTTAGCGGCACCATCGCCCGAGCGGGGGCCTTGCTGTGTGCCGAACCGAGAAGGTGCCGTCGGCGTGAGGTGGTGTTGGTGTGCTCGGTGGTGGCTCCGCTGGCACCAGCCTGCCTTCCCGAGCAGGGTCTGGGTGTGTGCAAGCGGTGGGCAGCCTCGGGTTCTGGTGGGGTGTACCAGCCACCGAGAACCCGTGTGGCTACGGTAGAGTTGGCTCCGGCGACGGCCAGGACCACGCTCCGAGTCGTATCGCGGGCCTCTAGCTCAATTGGCAGAGCAACGGACTTTTAATCCGTGGGTTCAGGGTTCGAGCCCCTGGGGGCCTACCCGCAAAAACCCAGGTCAGAGGCCCTTTCTGGGCTTCTCTGTCTGGGTTCTTCCCGTCTCCGGCGTCCGCCGATTGCTCCGAGCGTGCTCCGTTGTCTCGCCTGTGCCTCCCACCTCGACGAGCAGCCCGGAGCAACACCCCTGTTCGGTGCCTTCCAAACCCGGATGATCCGGGAGCTTTCGCCCCGCCCCTCCGGAAATCCGTTGGTCGGTGCCCAGTTCCCACGGACGCATAATCCGTTACTCCATCCCCGCAGGTCAGAGGTGTCACTGTGCGGAAGGGAGCGGAGGCGGAGGAGCCCCGGAAACAGTGGTTCCGGGGCTTGGCGGTGAGTGCGTGGTGGGTCAGGCCAGGCAGCCGGCCTTGACACCCTGGAGGAACCCTGCCCACTCCGGGGAGGCGAAACTCAGGTGACCCAGGAGGGGATTCTGCGAGTCGCGCACGTCGGTTCCCTGCGAGCCCTCGCGCGCCTCAACGCAGTTGGTGCCCCCGTTGCTGTAGCTGCTCTTGTGCCCGCCTGTGCCAGGCGGCACCGGTGACTTGTTCATCGCTCCAACCTCTTCTGCTCATCACGGAGCCGCGTCACCTCTGCCCGGAGCCTGGCGAGAGACTGCTCCGGGCTGCTGGCCACCCCCTGCAGGGCGGTATAGGCCATCCGGTAGTTGGCGACCTCCACCGTGTTGGTGATCACCTGTCCCTCACGGATGGACTCCGCGACGAGCACCTCCGGGATGTAATCCGTGGTGATCAGCTTCAAGGCTCCCGAATTGCCCGGGTGTCGCGGTTCCGAGGCCGGGACGAACTGGATGCTGACCCGCTCGCTGTCGGCCAGAGCCACCACGTGCTCCAGTTGCTCCAGCACAACCTCGGTAGAACCGTAGCGGCGGCTGAGGACGGACTCGTCCAGGACCGTCCAGATGCGGGGTGCCGGTGCGGAGGCGATCCTGTCCGCACGTTCCGCACGTTCCTTGGCCCGCTCGTCGGCCTCTGCCTGTGACAGCCAAGGTGCCGCGTACCTGATGAGCGCACGGGCGTGGTCCCGGGTCTGCATGTAGGCCGGGAACACCATGATCTCGTACTCGTGGACGGCCGCGGCGCTGTCGATCATCTCGGCGATCTCGAACTTCCAGATCTCGCCTTCTGGGCCGGTGAGCTCCTTCCACAGGTGCTTCAGTTTGCCGGGAGCCAGGGCCTTGTCCAGCTCATCGCGGAGCTGGGCGGAGGGGTTGCAGTCACAACGTGCTCTGTCGTGCCTGCGCCGACTGCGGCGCAGGCTGCGGCCTCACAGGGAACTGCCCGAGGTGGAGGAGTGCACGGCACGGGGCAGGGAGGTCATACCAGGGTGAGCGCCCGGTACAGGGCGACCACGGTGGAGGCGCCGACGACCTCTCCCCGGGCGATCATCTCCACTGCCTCATCCAGGGGCCACCAGCGGATCTCCTGGGCTTCGTTGATGTCTGGAGGGGCGTCGGTGAGATCGGCGCCTCGGGCCAGGTAGATGATCTGGGGCTGGTCCACCGAACCGATGGCGGGCTGGAAGGTCACCATGTGTTCCATCGAGCGGGGCCGCCACCCGGTCTCCTCCTCGACCTCGCGTGCCGCCGCGGCCTCGACGTCCTCGGCGCCGTCGACGTAGCCGCCGGGGAGTTCCCACACCCACCGGTCGATGATGAAGCGGTGTCGCCGCATCAGCAGGGCTTCGCGCTGGTCGTTGACCACGAGCGTCATCGCGGCGGGGGGCATGGTGACGACGTACTGGGTGAAGGACACCCCGTCCGGGAGGGTGACGTCGACGGTGGAGAGGCGGATGTGCCGGTTCTGGTCCACGAGCTTCTCGCCGTGAATCGTCCATTGGGTGCTCACACCGGCACCCTAGGACAGCGCCGCGCCGGTCTGACCGTCACTACCGTCCCTGTGCATGGCTGCCTGGCTGCGCGGAGTGGTCTAGCGATCCGGTGTGGTTCATCCCGTGATCACCTGGTTCTGACCTCCGATAACTGCTCTTTTACCGGTGCGGCCAGAAGCGACCCCGGGCTTCACTGGAGAACCCCGTTGCCCATTTCCGGCTCATCTTGTCCGTCCCCCGAGTAGAACGCCCACCCGGTACCTCCGTTCCAGTCGCGCAGGTCTCCCAGATGGTCGGCGGTCTCGCCGTCCACGTCCACCCACAGGTACGGGTGCTCGGAGGAGGGGTCACCGGAGACCAGCACCGCCACGCCCAGGGCCGGGTCGGTGTCGGCGGCCGCCGTCTCCTGCTCGCGCTCCTGGGCGGAGGGGGCGGTGAAGTAGGAGGAGGCGTGGCCGAATCCGGACACCGACCACAACGCGTCCGCCGTGTGGTGAAGGATGCCCCCCAGGAGGCGAACCGAGTAGGCCCAGTTCTCCCGAAGCCACGGCGAGAAGCAAGCTCAAAATCAGGAGCAGCCCAGGTGAGCGATGAGAAGAAACCGCCCCCCATTCTGAACTGGATAGCCTCCGAGGACTTCGAGACCGTTGTCCAGGCTGGCACTATCCATGGCGGCGTCCACGTCAACAGCGGCGGGGCGGACGACCCGAGCGCGTTGGAAGACCCAGTGATCGTGACCGTGCACCGAGAGGGCGGCGAGTGGCTGGCGGTGGACGCCGACCCGCCACGGCGGATGCCAGTCAGCGGCATGATGTACATCGTCACCCTGGAAGCTCGGACTACCCGGGCGGTCGTTCTCCGCGCCGCCCGGGTAGTCGTGCTGTCCCGTCGTCTGCCGCGGCCGGCGTACTCGCCTGACAGGAACAGGATCGGGGCACGCCCCTCGTCGCGGTACTTCGAGGCGGAGCTCACCCTGAAGGACCGTGTCCCTCTTTCCCCCTTCGATACCGACTCGCCGCAGCTGCGCCCTATCGGCCCAGACTTTCCGTTCACGATCAGCGCCACCGACATCGAGGTGTTCTTGTTCAGAGCGTCTGCCGGTCTTGAGGAGGTCTGCTGGCAGGTGGAGCTGGACTGGATCTGCGCGGGCCGACAGGGGACCGTCGTCATCAATGACAACGGGTACCCGTTCGAGACGTATCCGTCGGGTGTGTTCCTTGGCCCCGGCTCGTGGGCTCTGGAGGAGGACTGGTCCACCTACGGGAAAGGCCTGGAGCGGCGTCTCGGCCAGGAGGACAGGACCCCGCCTCCACCCCAGACCTGGTCCCAATCCACTGGAATCCAGGACGTCTACGACGCCGCGCTGGCCTTGGACGCTGACATGCGGGACCTCGACCCCGACGACCCGGCGGCGTGGTCGGCCTACCAGCAGCTCGCTATGTACGTGCGGACGCTCTTGGGTCAAGAACGTTTCCACAGCCACAGGTCGGAAGAGTTCCGCGCGCTACTCATCCGCGTCATCCGCTTCTTCTTCGCGTCCGGTCAAAGTGAATTGGGCCTGCGGATCATGGGCCCGGTGCATGACGACTGGAAAACGAACCTCGGCGAGGACAATCCGCACACGTTGATCCTGGCCGACAGGCTCGCCGGATGCCTGTACGGCATGGGCAAGTACGGGCAGGCACGGGATTTGTTCGAGAGCATCCTTCCAGGGGTGCGAAAGATCCTGGGGGCCAAGCATCCCGTCACAATTACAACCACCATTAATCTCGCCCTGGCTCTCGGTAACCTCGGCGAACTGGACGCCGCCGAGGAGTTGGCGGGACAAGCCCTGCGCATGAGTACTCAGGAACTCGGCAACGATCACCCGAACACCCGCAGAGCCTTGAACGTCGTCGCTTACCTCCCGGAACTACGCCAAGCCAAAGGAAAGTGAACCCGACGACGTCGAGGAGGACGAGACCCACCGGCGGGGGGTGAACCAAGTAAGCCCGAAAGGGGCAACGGCCCCGTTCGCCCGTGATGTGAGTCCGTATTGGGTCGCAGTTCGGTGAAACCGGGGGTCTGGAATGGCAGGAGTCGTTGATCGAGTGATCTGTATTCTCCGTATCTCCTACTGATTTAGTCACCGTGCGTCATGGTTTCCGGAGACGAAAAGGGCTGGGTTGCGCTCGCCTGCGTGTGCTCTGTCGCGGAGGTCTGCTGTCAGGGCTATGGGGCTTGCGATCCCTGCGGGCCCGGGGATGCCAGTGCCAGGTGGAACCGGGTGTAGGTAGGGAAATCCGCTACAGGAGTGAATCCGAGTCGGCTCAGCAAGGCGACGCTGGAGTCGTTGCCGTGGGTGACGCCGGCGAACATGTCCGTGGCGCCCAGGACAGTGGAGGAACTCTCGATGAGCGCGGCGCAGGCCGCGCTTGCCCGTCCTTGCCCGGTGGCGGTTTGGGCGAGCCAGTAGCCCAGGCTGTAGTGGGGTGGAGCAACGGCGATGATGCTGGCCTGGCCCACCAAGGTGTCGTGTAGCCGTATCCCGTAGGCGCGTTCCTTCTTGCCGGGGTGGGCCAGCGCCTCCTCGATCTCCCCTGCGGATGCCCTGACCTGGTCGGTGAAATCTCCATGGCGGGTCAGATGAGTGCGGTTGGCTCGCAGAAGAGCCTGGTAGTCGACCGAGTCAGCGGGGGTGAGCACACGCAGGGACACTCCGGGAATCCGGGTGGGCAGCGTTTTCGGCAGGGCATCGAGGGAGAAGTGAACCATGGCGGTCACGGTAGACAGACTGGGGCTCCCAGACCACGGGATATCACGTTGACCCCGCACGTCTGCTGGTGGGTGCTCATCCGCTGGGGGCGTAGCGGTTCCAGGTCCCACCGGTCTCGGCAACGATCTGGGTGGTGGTCTTGTCGTGAAACCCCAGCGCCTGGGCGATGACCGGAGCGGGGACTTGGAGCACGAGTTGGCGCAGCGCGGAGGTGCGCACCGCTGTTCCGGGGGCGCCGATGTCGCGGATCAGCTCTGCGAGGCTGTGGGGGTGCATGGGTCGCCCGGCCCGCCGTCCGGGAAAGAGCCAGGGCGCGTCCGGGTTGGTGGTGTTCATGTTGGTCCGCTGCTTCCCGGCCCGCAGTAGCAGGGCGGCGAATGGTTCGGGGACCGGGGTCGGTGGGTCGCCGAGATGGATGAGCGCCCGAACGCCCGGCAACAGGACATGTGACCAGCGAGTAACGGGCCACGTTGGATTTTCCGCGAAAGCTGCCAGGACCCCTACCGGTCAGCGGCCCGTCCCGGATTCGGGCGCCCCAGGCCGGCGATGAGGAGCCCGACCAGGCGGCGCGCATCGTAGCGCGCGTTGCCGCCTGCCCCGGCGCACAAGCCGCCCACACCGAGCATCAGCTCGTAGGCGTCCAGGTCCGAGCGGATCTCGTCCGCGTCGGCCGCGGCGTCGAGAAGCCGGGTGCACACGGGTACGAGCCGCTCCAGGAAGTAGGAGTGCAGGGGGTCGTAGCAGGGGTCGTCGGATTGCAGGACGGCGGCGAGTCCCTGCTTGGTGACCACGAAGTCGACGAAGTGGTCGATCCAGAGGCCCAGAGCGGTGTAGGGGGTTGCGCTGGACTCCAGCAGGGCCGGACCGGCGTCCGCGAGGAACTCCACTTGGTGCCGGTAGACGACGACGATGAGGTCCGCCCGCGTCGGGAAGTGCCGGTAGATCGTCGCCGTGCCGACGCCCGCCTTCGCCGCGATCTCGCGGATGGGCGCTTCGACCCCCGAAGCGGCGAAGACCGCGGCGGCCGCCTCCAGTAGTGCCTCCTCATTGCGCCGGGCGTCCGCCCGCTTGGGCCGCTGCGCATCCTGCGCCCGCTCGCTGCTGTTCACAACCGCACCGCCCCTGTACTGCCGCCGTTGTCAAGCGGGACATTGTCCCGTATATTCAATCCGGGACAACGTCCCACTTGTTCATCATGCCAGACCGGTGTGACGGCGCCAAGCCGGGTGCCCTTTCCGGTCCTTTCGGGGACCTGCCGCCAACAGTTGCGAGGAAGAACTCTCCATGACCGCATCAGCCACTGCCGCGCCGGACGCGGCCCCCAGCACACCCGCCCCGGTCGTCTCGGTGAAGCCGGTGACGCTGAAAGCGCCGGAGCGTGGTGCGGACCTGCGCGTGCGGGTGTCGGCGCCTGCGGCCGGGAGCGCCTTGCCGCTCATCGTCTTCTCACACGGCTTCGGGTCGTCGCTGGAGGCCTACGGGCCGCTGACCGACTTCTGGGCCGCGCACGGCTTCGCGGTGATCCAGCCGACCCACCTCGACTCGCGGACGGTCGGCCTGGCCCAGGGCGATCCCCGCGCACCGCGGCTCTGGCGCCTGCGCGTGGATGACATGAAGCGCATCCTCGACCATCTCGACCTGCTGGAAGCCGCCGTTCCCGGCCTGGCCGGGCGCCTAGACCGCGGCCGCATCGCTGCGGCTGGCCACTCCTTCGGCGGCCAGACCGCCGCAATCCTGCTGGGACTGCGTGTCACCGACCCCGAGACCGGGACCGCCGAAGACCTGTCCGACCCGCGGGTGACGGCGGGCGTCCTGGTGGCGACGGCGGGGGAGGGCGGCGACCACCTCACCCCCTACGCTGCCGAGAACCTCCCCTGGCTGCGGGAGGTGGACTTCTCCCACCTCACCCCGCCAGCCCTGGTGGTCGCCGGCGACGAGGATGAGCTGCCGGTGACCACCAGGGGGCCGGAGTGGACCACTGAGCCTTACACCCTCAGCCCAGGCGGCAAGAGCCTGCTCACCGTGTTCGGCGGGGAGCACTCCCTCGGCGGGATCGCCGGCTACGAGGCCAAGGAGACCACCGACGAGAACCCGGACCGCCTGTCCCTGGTCCAGCGGACCACCTGGGCCTACCTCCGCCACGCGCTCGGCGTCGAGGACGCCTCGTGGGGCTCAGTGCAGCGCTCCCTCGCGCAGAGCACCGCCCCGCTGGGCCGGATCGAGTCCAAGTGAGGCCGCGGCGCTGATCTGTTAACCCCCGTCTCGGATCACGACAAGATCAGGAGTGTCCCCGCGCCACGATGCGTCGCGCGGGGACACTCCCGTGCCCGCATCCGTCAAATGGGGTTGACGCACCCTCGATGAGAACAGTGACCGGAGCCCAGAACCAGGCGGTACCGGGACGGACCACGCCGGAGTGCTAGACCACTCCGCGCGGCTGGATTGGTCTACCTCCTGAACTGCGGAAACACCTCGCTTCTTGGACGGTGATCCGGCGTCCACCCAGTGTGCTCGGCACCGGGCTCGCTAGCGAGGGATCCCTATCCGGCTCGTCGCGTGCTCACCATGAGTCCTACACGAGCTCGGTCAACGTGACCGGGGCGGATGGTTCAGCACTGGTTGATTCCGGGAGGCGGGTCGGTCGTGGTGAAGACGTTGACGGCCGGGATGTTGCCCCATTCTCCAGTCTGATCGCCCTGGGTCCAGTACCAGATGCTGTTGCCGCCGGCGTGCCGCTCTCCAGGCCCCCAGCAGTCGAACCAACTGTGGCTGGTGTACAGATAGTCGCGGATCGGGCTGTCGGTGTCGCGGTGTGCGTACAGCGGGGAACCCGGCCGGTTGTCGCAGTAGAGGTCGGTGTTTTGGGTGTAGCAGCTGGCGGAGACCTGCACCCGGCCGGTCTCCGTGGCCTGGCTATCTGTTGGGGCAGCTGAGGCGGGAGAGGCCGCGCACAGCGTGCTGGCGAAGGCGGTGGCCGTGGCGAGTGATACCAGGATCTTCCGTGCCATGAGAATCCTTGTCCCTAGTGACGTTCATTTCTGTCAACTGGAGATAACTCTAGGTGAGAAACCTTCGATAGCACTGTCCGTGTCCAGTTGTGGACACTGTGTGAAATGATGTGGTCACCGAGTGTCCCACCTTGACCTGCCATAGATCGACCGCGAGTGCGCGGACGCCTTGGAGGCCGACCATCCCGAGCAAGGACTGACGTTTTTCAGTGCGCGACGCGAGCGTGCCCGGGGGTCGAGGGGGATCGCCACAGAACGTAGCGCCAGACCCCCACTGGAGGTCACGGCCCGGTCACGACAGCCCCCGCGCAACAGAGCGTTGCTCGGGGGCTTCTTCACGCCCGACTTCGTCAACCCCGGTTGTCTGATCGCCGATAAGGTTCACTTATCGAACATGGGTACCTGAACGACTGTCTGCTGTGAGGTCAGCTCGAGGTGCCAGCGGACTTGATCCGTGCCTCGCGGGGCGGAGGAAGTGCTCGGTGATTGCTCGGCTGTTCCGGGACGGGGTGACACGGGGTGGTCTCCGGTGGCACGTAGCGGGATGCCGCCGCCCGGATGAGCCGCCAAGAACCCCTGCATACCGGGACGTATTGCCCGCACACACGCGGACTTTTGATCCGTGGGTTCAGGGTTCGAGCCCCTGGGGGCCTACCCGCAAATTCCCAGTTCAGAGGCTCTTTTCGAGGTCCTCGCCCTGGGGTTTTCGTGTACCCGGGGCCGTCTGGCCGCTCCGTGTGCTCTTCGGCCCCGGCCGTGCCTCCACCTCGCCGGAGCCCACCGGAGCAACACGTCTGACATCGGTTCCTCGCGATCAGGCTTGGCGAGCGTAGGACGCAAGGCGATCGGCGAGCGCGGTGACGAGACCGCGCAGTTCATCGGGGCGCTCGATGACGAACGGCCGGTCGAGTGAGGCGAGTACTGGAGGCAACCAGTCGAGCCGCTCTACCCGCAGCTCGACGCGCAACCAGCGCTCGGGCTGCCCGTCCTTGCCTGCCGCGGGCTCGTGCTCCTCCAGGCTCGCGATACTGGCGGGCAGGCGGGAACGGACCTGCTCAACTGTCCCGTGGACCCGCAAGGTCACCTCATACCGGTACTCAGCCGTGGCGAACGCTGACAACACGCGCTGCGCCGGACCGGAATCCACGGGCGCTTCGAACGAGCCGGGCAGGGTCCGCGCGTCTGCGATGCGGTCGAGCCGAAAGGTTCGGTCCTCACCGATTCGGGCGTCCTTGCCCGTGACGTACCACCGGCCCGCATGGGCGACGATTCCATACGCGTGCAGCGTGCGTTCGCTGCGCCGTTCGTCGCGGTCGGTGTAGCGGATCGAGACCGGTCGGCAATGGCGTACCGCATCGGCGAGGGTGAGCAGGATCCCGGCGTCCGGAGCGTCGAACTCTCCGGGCTGTTCCGTGAAGGCGAGGGATTCCAGGAGTGTGTCGAGCCGGCGGGCGATGTGCTTGGGCAGCACCCGCCGGATCTTCGCCGATGCCGTCTCGTTTGCCGTGTGCTGCGTCGTCAGCCCTGCTCGGCGGCCGGCGACCAGGCCTAGCAGCACGGCCAGCGCCTCGTCGTCGCTGAGCATGAGCGGGGGCAAGCGGTACCCGGGGGCGAGCCGGTACCCGCCGTAGCGGCCACGCACTGATTCCACGGGCACATCCAGGTCGATCAGCTGGTCCACATACCGCCGCACGGTACGCCCTTCGACGCCGAGCCGGTCGGCTAGTTCGGCCACCGTTCGGGTTCCGCCCGACTGCAGCAGCTCCAGGAGTGTCAGTACGCGGGCAGTGGGTCGGGACATGGGCACAACCTAATGCGTTTACAGGACCGATTCTGTCCACTATTTCTCCTAGTCTGCGCGGTGTACGCCTCCAGTGCAACCGAGGAGATCCCCATGGAGTTCGTCTCAATCCGCATCATCACCAGCGACGTAGCACGCCTCGTCGAGTTCTATGAGCGAGCCACAGGGTCGCAGGCGACGTGGGCCACCGAAGACTTCGCCGAACTCAACACCGCGGGCGCCACCCTCGCGATCGCCAGCACCAGGACCGTCCCGCTGTTCGCTCCGGGCTCTGCCCGCCCGGCGGACAACCACAGCGTGATCACCGAGTTCCTCGTCGACGACGTGGACCGCGTTCATCAGAACCTGACCGGCTTCCTCACCGAATTCGTCACCGAGCCCACCACGATGCCCTGGGGCAACCGGTCGCTGCTGTTCCGTGACCCCGACGGCAACCTCGTTAACTTTTTCACCCCCGTCACCCCGGCGGCCATCGAAAAGTTCGCACGCTGACGCCACGCAAAGCCGTTCATGGGGAGCCCCGAGACCTCGGGGCTCCCAATGAACGCGGCCGTAGATTCCAGGAGCGCCATCAGCAGAGGACAGGGAGCGCAGAGGGTTCCTACAGGATTTAGCGGCAGATCCACACGAGAAATCATGGAAGGGTCACGACAACCTCCGCGCAACGATCCGTTGCGCGGAGGTTGCTTTGTACACGAGGCCGTCAACCTGGGGTGCCTGGCCGTCGGTAAGGTTCACTTACCGAACATAAGTGCCTGAGCGACTTTCTGCCGTGAGGCCGGTTCGCGTCACCAGCGGACTTCGTCCGTGCCTTCTGGCCATAGGAGATGCTCGGTGATTGCTCGGCTGTTCTGGGACGCCGTGGTACGGGGTGGCCTCCGGTGGCACGTAGGGGGACGCCGCCGCCCGGATGGGTCGGAACAAATATCCGCATAGCGGGGCATTCCGCCTCCGCGCACGCAGACTTTTGATCCGTGGGTCCAGGATCCGAGCCCCTGAGGGCCTACCCGCAGAACCCCAGGCCAAAGGCCACTCCCGAGGCACTCTCCCCGAGGGTTCTCGCGTACCCGGGGTCGTCTGGTCGCTCCATGTGCGCTCTCCGGCCTCGGCCGTGCCTCCACCTCTTGAGATGCTTCCCGGAGACGACACCCTCAGTGCGCCGTCGGGTTCGGCCACCGGGCGCCCCTCCGCCTCGATCCAGGCGTGCGGACGGACGGGGTCGGCGATCACGCCGTGGCACCAGCGCACGCCGCGTCCGAGGACGGCCAGGGCCGGTGCCGCGGCCACCGATTCTCCCAAGCAGGCGACCCGCACGGGCGAGAACGGCCCCAGAGCACGCACCGCGTGGACGACTCCGGCGGCTTCGGCCGGGTCGGCACCCCACTCCTGCACCCGCAGCCTGGGCTGGACTCCGACGACGCGATCACTGCCGCCGGGTCGATCACTTCTTTCGGCTGCTTCGGCACCGCCGGGAAAGCCGCCGCTTCGGCCCTTTACGACGGAGTGTCCGTCTGCTGACGTGCCGGGGCCGAGAAGGCGGCGAACGCGGTGTCCAGCAGGTTGCCGAGGTCCTCTCGGCCGTCGCTCGCGCTCCACTGTCCGAGGACGATCCACAGGATTTCGAGCGCCGCCGCCACGCGCACTTCGGCGACGACCGATGACCCGTCGGCCGAGGAGGTCGTCTTCTGCAGTCGGGCGACGACCTCTGGTCGCCATGCAGCCTGCTTCTCGCGGAGGCGCGCACACAGGGCCGGGGTCTGCTCGATGAGGCCGAGGATCGTCACAAGCTCCTGGACGTCGCGCACGAGGAACCTCACGGCTGACTCCAGGGCGTTGCGCAACCTGCTCCAGTCGTTCTGGTTGGCCCGTTCGGCATCGAGTGCGTCGGCGATGACGCCACCGACAGGGTCGAAGACGAACAGGACCACGTCTTCCTTGGTGCCGAAGTAGCGCAGGAAGGTGCTCCGCGACACCCCGGCAGCTTCGGAGAGGTCGGTGAAGGTGACCTGGTCGAAGCCGGCGAGGCAGAAGCGGTTGAACGCGACGCGAGCCAGCTCTGCTCGCACCGCGTGGCGGCTGATCTCACGGGTACCGCTTGGCGCTGCGCTCATGGGGACGAGTGTACTCCGACACACTCGCTTGCTTCTTTGGTGCCAGGTTTCTAGTCTGACACCCAGTGTCATCCTCGATACTGGGACTCGCGACGCGGTCCCCAACTGGCGGCCTGGTCACAGTCCGTCCCTTGCACGCGTACATGGAGCCACCTCATGAGCTACGAGGACCTTCCCGCCCTGACGATCGACGTCTTGGACGGGGTCGCGACGGTGAAAATCGATCACCCGCCGCTCAACCTGATGGACGCGGTCCTCCTGTCGTCACTCCGGGCGTTCGTCGCGCGTGTGCGGGATGACGCCGACGTCCGCGTCATCGTCTTCGAGAGCGCTGACCCGGAGTTCTTCGTCGCGCACGGTGACATGGCCTACCTCACCGACCCTGACGCGCTGCCTGCAGCCACTCGCGCCGCGATCGCCGCCGCACCGGGCTCCACCGTCCCGGAAGGCCTGAACATCCTCCAGGCGATGAGCGAGGAGGTCCGCTCGCTGCCGCAGGTCACTATCGGCAAGCTCGCGGGCTTCGCGCGCGGCGCGGGCAACGAGTTCTTCATGTACCTGGACATGCGGTTCGCGGCGATCGGCAAGTCGGGTCAGGGGCAGCCGGAGTCCTTGATGGGGATCCTCCCCGGAGGCGGTGGCACGGTGAACATGACGCGACTGGCAGGAAGGGCCCGCGCGCTGGAGCTCATCCTCGGCGCAGAGCTCGTGGGCGCGGAACTCGCGGAACGGTACGGCCTGATCAACCGTGCCCTGCCCGCCGCCGAACTCGATCCCTTCGTGGACACCCTCGCCTGACGGATCGCCGGCCTCCGGGCGGAGGTGATCCCCATGACGAAGGCCGCGGTCGACGCGGTCGCGCAGCCGATTCCGCGTGCGGCCTACGCCGTTGAGAACGAGGGCCTGGCCGCTGCGTTCGGCGATGAGGTCACCGAGCTCGCCCACAAGCTGCTCGCCGCTGGTATCCAGACCCGCGAGGGCGAACGGGACCACGAGCGCATCGCCAACAGCATCTGAACGCCCAAGTTCTCGCCATCCGTGCGCAGAGGCTCCGTGAAGGGAGCTCTTCAGCCGTTGTCGGCACACGTGTTCTCGAGTGGTCGGGCCGACCGCCCCGGTTCGCCGGGCACTGTCGGGAACACGACCGGTTGAGGCGCCGGAATCGGCGGACAGGGGAGTGGACGGCGTAGGCAGCCGTAGATTCGGCACCGCTGTCGGCCGCGCGGACTGGCGCGGTTGGGAAGGCGGGCAGCCGAGCGGGCACGGGTCCCGTCGATCATGGAGTCGCTGGCACTCCGTGATCACCGAGGAGGCCTGTGCCCGCGCTTCCATCATGGCTGGCCGAGCCGCTCTGGGACCGACTCGCGGTCCTACTTCCCGAGCGGCCGGAATGCCACCCAGACCACTCACCTGGCTGTCACCACCGCAGCCGGTACATGCCGGACCTGGTCCGTGCCTCGCCAGCCTGCGATGAAACCGCCACGGAACAGGGGTGGTTCAGTTCCCGGAGCCGACGATGGCGGTGACGCGGATCTCCACGCGCATCGCGGCGAGACCGAGGACCGTGACGCCGGTCTCGGTCCAGATCGGCGCACGGCCGCCGAGGCGACGGCGGAACTGCTCGGCCATGACCCTGTTGTGGTCGTCGCCGATGGCCTCATCTCCCGGTGTGACCTTGTGGTAGGAGTTGACGTGGACGACGTCCTTCCAGGTCGCGCCGACCGTGGCGAGTGTGCGCTCCACGTTGTCGAAAGCCTGGATGATCTCGTCCTCCAGCGAGTCGGGGATGACCAGGTCGTCATCCACCCCGGCCTGGCCGGAGGTCTCGACCCGGTCGCCGACGCGGACGGCCCCGCTGTAGCCGAGGGCCTCGTGCAACTTCTCGCCCTGGCCCGGAGCGATGCCGAAGGTGACGGTGCTCATGATGCCCCCTCTTCCTTTTCGCAGGGGTGGGTTTCCCCCTCAATGACTTCAAGCGTAAAGTGACAGTAGCAAGTAATGACTTCAAGCGTCAAGTGATGGCGGATTCGCTGGAAGGACGGGGGGCCATGAGCGGCACGGGAGAGTCCGTGAGCGGCACACACGAGCACGGAGGCGATGAGGAGCTGCGATGGCTCGACGAGCAGGAGAAGGCGGCGTGGACGGGCCTGGTCTCCCTCGTCCTGCTGCTGCCCGGCAAGCTGGAGTCACCGTTGCGGCAGGAGAACGGCCTCACCCTGTTCGAGTACCTCGTGCTCAGCCACCTCTCCGAGGCCCCGGGGCGCAGGCTGCGGATGGGGGAGCTCGCCTTTCTCGCCAGTGGTTCGCTCTCCCGTCTGTCCAACGTCGTCAAACGCTGTGAACAGCGCGGCTGGGTCGTACGGACACCCGACCCGGACGACGGCCGCTACACCCTCGCCGAACTCACCGACGTCGGCCTCGACCTCGTGCGCTCAGCGGCGCCCACGCACCTGCGCTCCGTGCGCAGCACCGTCCTCGACCCGCTCAACACGACCGACCTGAAGGCCCTCGCCCGCATCGCGGAAAAACTCGGCATCGTTCCCGACGGCCTCGGCTGACAGCCGCTCCCGTGCCACGACCCGGGACGGCCGGGCCCCTGGGGGCGGCGAGTCGGCCCGCCCGCACCGGTACGGCCCTGCCCGGCTCTGTCCGGTCCCCGGCCACCCGGGGACCGGGCAGGGCATCCGAACGCTACGACGGCGCCCCGGCCGTGACCGGCGCGGGCGCCGCGCGCCCGCCGCGCACCACCATGCCCGCGGGCACCGCGGCGAGGACGAAGAGCACCCCGGCCATCAGGACGTAGAGGTACACGCCGGTCGCCGTGCTCACCGGGGCGCCGTCGGCGACGATCCCGGGGACGCGGGTGGCCTTGAGGAGCTCGCCGCCGGCGAAGCTGAAGACGACCGAGCCGAGGGCGAACATGACCGACACCAGACCGGAGATCGTGCCCTGCTGCTCGGGCGGTGCCAGGCCGGTCGCCAGGTTGTAACCGGACGTTCCGATCGCACCGGCGGCCATGCCGACCAAGGCCCCGCAGACGGTCGCCAGCGGCAGCGCCGACACGCCCGCCAACATCATGAAGGTCGCCACCGCTCCGACGGCGATGGCGACGAGGAGGGGCCGTGCGGGGCCGAACCGCCCCGCGAGCCATCCGGCGAGGGTGCCGCCGACCATGATGCCGAGCGAGGGCGCGGCGAGCAGGACCGCCACCGCCCCTCCGTCACCCAACCCGTAGCCGAGCCCCAGCTCGGGGGGCACCTGGGCGACGATGCTCGTCAGTTGGAGCATGCTCCGGAAGGAGCCCGCGGCCAGGACCAGGGCCAGCAGCGTCAGCAGGACCGGTCGGCTGAGGGCCCGGATGTCGATGATGGGTTCGGTGACCCGCAGGGCCAGGACCGCCCAACCGGCCAACGCGGCGACACCGGCCGCCAGCAGCACGACCATTCCCGCGGACAGCCACCCGGCGTCTCCGCCGAGGCTGGCGTAGGCGAGCACGGAGCCGAGGCCGCCGCCCAGCAGGAGCGCCCCGCCCACGTCGATCCGGCCGGTGCCGCGGACCGGCGACTCCGGGATGAGGGAACGCACGCAGAGCGCGGCCACCGCGGCGAGCAGCGCCGCCACGACGAACACGCTCCGGTAACCGAACAGGTCGATGACCGGCACCATCAGGAACGGCTCGATGATCCCGACGATCGCCGAGCCCGACGTCACGAGCCCGATCACGGGCATGGCCACCCGCGGGGCGCAGATCTGGCGTGTGAGGGCCACCGTGATGAAGATCGCGGCCAGCGCGGCCCCCTGGAGGAAACGCCCCGCCAGGAAGATCCAGAGGTTGGGGGCGACGAGGCAGACCAGCGCGCCCGCGCACGCGGTCACCAGCGTGACGACGAGCAACCGGCGCTTGCCGAAGACGTCGGAGCTCTTCGCGAGCAGCGGCGACCAGATGGCCCCGGCCAGCATCGCGCTCGCGTTCAGCCACGCGGCCTGGTCGGTGTCGAAGTGCTCCAGCAGTTGGGGCAGGACCAGCAGGGGGGAGGCGATGGCCACGTCGGCCAGGACGTTGGCGAGGATGAGAACGGCGACCCAGAGGACGAGCCGCCCGCTCCATCGGTGCTCCTGAACCCCGGCAGCGGGCTCTTCCGGCGTGTCCTTCACATCTATCCTCTCCAGCACGTCAGGGGTCGGGAACTCTTCGTGTGGGGTTCAGCGCGTGCTGGTGTCCGCTGCAGGCAGGGCCTCGTTGCGGGCGGCGATGGCGGGCCAGCTGGTCGGCAGCATGCGGTCGCGGCCGCTGTGGACGCTGGCCTGGGCGAAGGTGACGTAGGGGCGCTGTCGGGCCTCGTACCGTTCGAACGCGGCGGTGTGGTCGCCGCCGCACCGGTCGAGTTCCTCGGCGAGGATGCGGGCGCCGGTGAGCGCGAGTGACGTACCCCGGCCGGAGAGGAAGGCCGGGCTGTACCCGGCGTCCCCGACGAGGGCGACGCGGCCGCGGTGCCAGCAGGGCAGGTGGATCTGGCTCGCGGAGTCGAAGAAGAAATCGGGGTCGGCACGGACCGCGTCGAGCAGCTCCGGGATCCTCCACGACCGGTGGTCGGCGAAGGCGTCGATGACGATCTTCTTCTGGGCGTCCAGGTCGTGGCGATCGTAGTCGAGCGGTTCCGAACGGAACTGGAAGACCGCGACGGCCCTGTCCTTGTACCAGAAGGTGCCCGCCAGCCTGCTGGGGACGTTGTGTATCGAGTTGACGCCCTCGGTCCGGGCCTCGCCGGGGAGGGCGGCGAGCGCGATGTAGACACCGAGGTGGTGGAGGTAGTCCTCCTCGGGTCCGAACACCAGCCTGCGTACCGCGGAGTGCTGGCCGTCGGCACCGAGCACGAGGTCGTACCGCCCGGTGCGTCCGGAGGCGAAGCGCACGCTGACACCGTCGCCGCTCTCGGCCAGCGCCTCGACCGAGTCCCCGAAACAGAGCGCCGCGGTGTCCGGGAGCGCGGCGGCGAGGATGCGCATCAAGTCCTCGCGAAGGATCTCGATGTCGTCGTCGGAGTCGCTTATCTGGGCTATGGGGATGCGGCCCACCGGCTCGCCCCCGCTGTCGACGAACCGGGTGGACTCGGTCATCCGCACCCGTTGCTCCTTGATCCTGGCGAGCAGCCCCATCCTCTCCACGGTTTCGACCGCGTCACCGCGGATGTCGATGGGTGTGCCCGCGAGCCGGAGGTGGTGGTCGTACTCGACGACGGTGACGTCATGGCCGCGGGTGCCGAGTTCACGTGCGACGGCGAGGCCGGCGATGCCGGCTCCGGAGACGAGGATGTTCACGGTGTGTGCTCCAGGTGCGTCTGGGCGGACGTGCCGGTCGGGTCGCTGGTGGCCCGCTGGTGGGCGGGGGAGGCGCCAAGCAGCGCGGTCGGCCCATGGGTCGCGGCCGCGGTGACCCGACACTTAAAGCAACTAACTGTTGCTTTAGTGAGCTTACTGGCGACCGGCTTGCACCGCAACGCCACGCCTGGCCACAATCGGCACCTGAGCAGAGAACGGGAGGTGAGCGTGGAGATGGCCGACGGGACCGCTGACCGGCCGCCAGCACGGCGCCCA
Organism: Nocardiopsis deserti; assembly: GCF_008638355.1. NCBI lineage: Bacteria > Bacillati > Actinomycetota > Actinomycetes > Streptosporangiales > Nocardiopsidaceae > Nocardiopsis > Nocardiopsis deserti. The sequence continues at coordinate 28,275 of NZ_VWVS01000026.1, forward strand.
GGCGGCCGCAACGCGCGGGTACGGGCGCAGGTCCTCGCCGCGACCGCCGAGCTCGTCGCGCGCGACGGCATCGTGGGCTTTCGCTACGAGGAGGTCGCCGAGCTCGCCGGCGTGCACAAGACCAGCGTCTACCGCAACTGGCCCGACCGCGAGGAGCTGGTCGTCGACGCCATGCTGCGCTACGCCGAGGACCTCGCGTCGGTCGCCGACACCGGCGACCTCCACCGGGACCTGTCGGACTTCCTGATGGGCCTTGCCGGTGGCCTGGAGACACCGTTCGGCCGGACGCTCGAACAGGCCATCCAGCCCACCCACCAGAGCCCCACCGTCCGGCAGGCGCTGGCCAGGATCCTCGACCAGCGCGTGGCCGCCATGCAACGGCGGGTGGACACCGCCGTCGACCGGGGCGAGCTGCCCCCGGTCGACAGTTCCTTCCTCGGCGAGATGATCTCCGGCCCGGTGCACCTCGTCGTCAACCGCGGCCTGCGCACGTTCACCCGCACGGACGCGGAGCGCGTCGTCGCCGTGGTGCTCGCCGGAATCCGGGCCACGGCACCGCACGGCTGAACCGCGCGACCGGCTCAGGATCTCCTGAGAAGACCAGAGCTCCGGGCCGCCGTTTCTGATGGCTTCCGGGAGCACGCCGGAGCTTCGGGGGTACTGTGCTGAGAACTTCGGATCGTGGGAGCGGCGATGTGGGCGGTACTGGGGATCTGCGGCAGCTTGCGCCGGAACTCCTACAACGCCGAACTGCTGCGCCTGGCTGGCCGGAGCAATCCCGACATCTCCGTGATCGGCGGCGACCTGGCCGGCCGTCTCCCCCTGTTCAACCCCGACCTGGACAACGACGAGGACCTACCGGAGGCCGTCACGAGGTTCCGGTCCTGCGCTGACCAGGCCGAAGGCGTGATCATCGCGACCCCCGAGTACGCGCACGGCCCCTCCGGAGCCACCAAGAACGCCATGGACTGGCTGGTCGGATCTGGGGGACTCGCAGGAAAGCCGACCCTCCTCATGAGCGCGTCACCGGGACAGGCGGGCGGTATGCGCGGCCACCTCGCGCTGATCCCCACGCTGACCCTGATGGGGAGTGTCCTGGTCGACTCGGTCACGGTCTCCGGGGCTCCCGCCCGGGTGGACCCCCATGGTGGGTTCCGCGATCCGGCGGTGCTCGAGCGGGTCCGGTTGGCCATGGGCGAGATGGCCACGGCGCTTTCCTACTCCCAGCAGAGGACGACGACGGGCCTGCTCCGGGAGTAACCCCGCTCTTTCACCGGCCTCGTGAGCACCAGGGCACCGCCACGTTCCCGGCCGGGCCCGCCCTGCTGGCCGCAGTCGCGGCCACGGGGTCGTTCCGGCTGCCGGGACCGGTGCCCGGCGCGTGCCCTGACCCGTACACGGCCTCGGCGGGCGACGCGGACCGATCCTGTGCGAGGTGTGGGGGCGGTGTGACTCCTGCGAAACGGGGAACCTCCTACTTCCCCCCTCCTGTCGAACACAGCAGATAACGGAGTGAAATCAGCGTGCGCATTCAGCAGACAGCCCCCCGCATCGCGGCGTCGGCGCTCATCGTGGCCCCCGTCCTCGCCCTGGGAGCTCCGGCACAGGCCGAGCAGGTGACCGGCTGCCTCGGTGAGGACGGCGCCACCGTCGAGGAGGCGCGGGTCGTCGAGGAGGTCCCGCAGGAGATCCTGCGCAGATCCGGGTTCGTCATGACCGTGGACCGCTTCACGCGGGAACTGTGCGCGGCGTCCGGCGTGGACGAGGCGGGCGCGGTCGTCGAGCGCCACGGGGACGCGCTCTGGCGCCAGGCGGTGGACCGGGTCCAGGGCAACGGGCACGTCGGGGGGAGCCTGAGCGCAGGGGACGACCGGCCGGTCTACTGGGCCCGGCTCGCCATGACCTCCGCCCTCAACCGCTGGGAACCGGGCTTCGAGCTGGGCGAGGCGGACCGCGCCGGTCTCGTGGCCGATATGGACCGCCGCTCCCGCGGCCACGACGACACGGACTTCGCCGAGGTCCCGGGGGAGCCCGAGGCCCTCCACATCGTCGTGACCGGCTTCGACCCGTTCCGCCTCGACAACGACATCCGCCAGGCCAACCCCTCCGGTGCGGCCGCCCTCGCCCTGGACGGGGCGGTGATCGAGACCGACGCCGGAGTCGCGGTCGTCGAGACCATGCTCTTCCCGGTGCGCTGGCGCGACTTCACCGACGGCATGGTCGAGGAGGCCCTCCTGCCGCACTACACCGGCGACCGGCCGGCCGACGCGGTCATCACCGTCAGCCAGGGCCGACCGGGCCAGTTCGACCTCGAGGCCCACAACGGCGCCTGGCGAGGCGGCGCCGCGGACAACGAGTCGGTCGGTCCGGAGGAGATGATCCCCGTCCCCGACGGCGTCCCCACCGTCACGCCGCAGCCGCAGTGGTCGGACTCCTCCCTGGACCGCCCCGCCATCGTCGGGGAGACCACCGACGCGCCGTTCCCCGTGGTCGACAACACCACGGTGACCGAGATCCCCGAGGGCGAGACCGAACCGGTGGTGAGCGTGGACGGGCCCACCCCCGGCTCCGAGGCGCGGGCCGGAGGCGGAGGCGACTACCTCTCCAACGAGATTGCCTACCGCAACACCCTGCTGCGCGACGCCACCGGCCTGGACATCCCCGCCGGCCACGTGCACACCCCGATCCTGGAGTTCGGCCCCGGCGACAGCGTCACCGACCCCGGGTTCGAGGAGGACCGCGCGGCGATCGTCGGTCAGGTCGAGGACATCGTCGCGGCCGCCGTCCGCGGGTGACGTCCGAGGGGCCGGGACCCCGTGGCGCGCTTCCACCGCATCGTCCGTGAGGCCCCGGCTGCCGCGCGGCCGGACACCGTGCTCTGGCAGAAGCCCCGTCGCGATCCGCGGGGCCCGTGCGGCAGCGGGGCGCTTCGGGCGCTCGTGTGGACACGCGGGCGAACGCGAGCTGGCAGGTGGCCTGCGCGGAACGGGTGTTGGCGTGGCCGGTCCGGTCAGGCCCCGGGCGCGGCGAGGAAGTCACGCACCAGTGCGTTCACCCGCTTGGGCGACTGCCGGTTGACCCAGTGGCCGTGGCCCTCCAGCATCTCGATGCGGGAGCGGGGGACCAGCCTCGCAGCGGCCACGGTGTGCCGGGGGCGCACACCGGCGTCCTCGTCCCCCTGGACGAACAGGGTGGGGCACCGGATCTCTCCCAGGCGGGGGCGCAGGTCCACGTTCATCCGCCACGGGCCGATGGAGGCGTTCTGCCAGTCGGAGGAGCCCGCGCCGTTGGCCCGGACCTCGGGCATGATCTCCTCGACGATGTCGTCGAAGTCGTCGACCGGACCGGCGAACAGACCGGTGCGCGCGAACCGGGCCACCCCCTCACGGCTGCGGAACAGCCACGTGGGCAGCGTGCGGTTGAGCAGACGGCTCCTGGCCGTCAGCCACAGCAGCTGGTGTACCAGGGGAGGGAACGAGATGACCCCGGCCGGAGCCAGGGCGACGAGCCGGTCCAGCCGGTCGGGGTGGTCGATGGCGTAGGCCAAGGCGAGCGCGCCGCCCTGCGACAGACCCACCAGGGAGGCCCGACCGACCCCGAAGTGGTCCAGGACCGCGGTGACGCATTCCAGCATCCGGGCGTGGTCGGCGGTGCCGTTCCAGGGCCTGCTGTGCCCCTGCTTGGGCCAGTCCAGGGCGAGGACCCTGTGGTCGGGGGCCAGGACGGGGATCAGGTGGCGCCAGCTCAGCAGGGCGTTGTCCAGGCCTGCTCCGCTCAGCAGCAGGACCGTGCTCGTGCCCTGCCCCGCGGTGATGACGCTCAGAGCGCCCTCCGGCTGTTCGACGCTGACGCGGGAGAAGGGGTCCGACGGCGGAGGGCTCATGGGCGCCGACCGTCCCTCTCCCGCTCGCTCCGCCACCGGGAGAAGAGCGACGGCAGTTCGGCCTCCAGGAATCCGTAGAGTTCGTGGACGTTGGCCAGGCGTTCGCGGCGCTCGTCCGGGGCCTCCCGGAGCATCCTGAGCCCGCGCTCGGTGACCTCGCGGAAGGCGGCCGTCTGGGCGTAGCGGCGCTCCAGCATCCGGCTCCAGCCGTCCGCGGCGACACGGAAGTACTCCTGGCGCTGTCCGCGCCTGCGCACTCCCTCGACCAGGCCGCTGGGGGTGAGCAGGCGCGTGGCGCTGCTGATGGAGCTGCGGCTGACCTGGAGGGTCTGTGCGAGCTGGGCGGCGCTCTGTTCCGGTGGGTCGCTGATCAGCAGCCAGCCGATGACCCGTCCGGCGATCAGGGGCAGGCCCTCGCGCTCGAAGAACACCGCGACCTCGTCGACGAAGGCCAGTTCGTCCTCTGTGGGTTCGCTCATGTGAAGACATTACAGTCGTTGCAGTAATGACTGCAATGAAGTGGCGTCGCGGGGAACCCGCCGCCACGGCGGCACGTGGCCTCCGCCGAAGGCGCGGAAGCGGACTGGGCCGGAGGCCCTCCCGCCCGTCCCGAGGCACCTGGGCGCCGGTCGGCCCGCGGCTTCCCGGCTGTTCCCCGATGCGGTCCGTCCGCCTCGGGCGCGTCGCCGCGTCCGCCTCGGAACGTGTTGGTGTACTCGACACCATCGGCGTCAACCGACGACAAGGAGTGACATGGCGTTCTCGGAGAAGCAGCAGGCGATCCTGCGCAAACCGGCCTTCGGACACGTGGCCACGCTCGGCCCGGACGGCTCCCCCCAGTCCAGCCCCGTGTGGATCGACTGGGACGGCGAGTTCCTCAGGTTCAGCCAGACCACGACGCGACAGAAGCTCCAGAACCTCAGGCGCGACGGCCGGATCTCGGTCTCGGCCACCGACCCCGACGACGCCTACATGTACGTGGAGGTCCGCGGTGTGGTCGACCGGGTGGAGGAGGACCAGGACAAGGCCTTCATCAACGAGATGGCGCAGAAGTACCTCGGAACGCCCTACCCGTGGGACGACCCCGACGAGGAGCGTGTCATCGTCTACGTCCGGCCGGAGCGCTTCGTCGGCCGCTAGGGCACGGGCGGCCCCGCCCCGGCGGGGCCGCGCGCTCCGGTGCGCGCGGTCTCCGTTCCCGGGGGATACTTGTGGGAAACTTTGCATGGACTGCAAGGATCAACCTTGTACGGGAGAGGACCATTGGGGCTTCGCGAACGCAAGAAGCAGGCCACGCGCCGTGCCCTCCAGGACGCGGCCGTCCGCCTCACGCTGGAGCGCGGCCTGGAGAACGTGACCGTGGAGGAGATCGCGGCAGAGGCCGACGTCTCCACCCGGACGTTCTTCAACTACTTCGCCACCAAGGAGGACGCCCTCCTCGGCGAGGTCCCGCGGTGCCCCGACGAGGACATGCGCAGGCAGTTCGCCGAGGGCGGCCCCACCGGTGACTTCGTCGAGGACCTCATCACCATGCTGATTGCGTTCCTGGTCAGCACCGACGACCTCGACACCCAGCGCGACGACATGCGCCTGCGCAAACAGCTCATGGACCGCGAGCCACAGCTCGTCCCCAGGATGCTCGCCCGCTTCCACACCGTGGAGATGGAGCTCGCCGCCGCCATCGCCGAGCGGACCGGGGTCCCCGCCGAGGACGACCGCTCGGTCGTGGTCGCGGCGGCGGCCATGGCGGTGATGCGCCACACGATGAGGCGCCTGCGCTTCTCGGAGAACGAGGAGGTGGCGGACGTCCGCGCCAGGCTCCGCACAGACTTCCGCTTCCTGGGCGAGCTCTACGGGCGGCCCGGCTCCGCTGACTGACCCGGGGACCGCTCAGGCCCTCCGTTTCCGGGCCCCGCGCCCGGAGCTCAGGGACCCGCCCCGGACCCCGGACCCCGGACCCCGGGGGTCGGGCCCCGGGGGTCGGGCCCTGACCCGGACTCCCGCTCTCCGCCCCGACCGCGGCACGGTCTTCGCGCCCGGTGTGCTCCACGCCTCAGCGCCTGGCCGGAACGCCGTGCGCCCCCGCCCGCGTCCAATCCCCGCGGGGCGCGTCAGCACCCCGTGCCCGGCCCCTCCGGGGGCTCGGGGGGATGTCAGGGGCCGCCCAGGGCTGTCCCGGATGGGAATCGTCGTCAGGAGGGGGCAGGGTGGAGACATGAACCAGAACTTCCAGAGCAAGCGCTTCCGACGCAGTGGAAGCGACCGCTACCTCGCCGGTGTCTGCGGGGGGATCGCCGAGTTCCTCAACGTCGACTCCACGCTGGTCCGCCTCGCCTTCGTGGTCCTGACGGTCCTCGGGTTCAGCGGCGTCTTCGTCTACATCCTGGCCTGGCTGATCATGCCGGCCGAGAACGAGAAGCGCTCCTTGCTGGAGCAGATCATCCGCAACTTCCAGGGAAAGCCGAGTCAGAGCTGATGTGGACCCTCAGAGCACAACCGGGTTGGAAGCGACGCGAGCTGCGCACCCCGCGGGAGGAGCGCGAGGTCGAGCAGACCTGCGAAGCCCCCGCGGAGTGCGGCAAGGAGCGCTAGGAACCCCGTGCGGCGGGGATCCTAGGCGCCGTCCCCGGTCGCGTTCATCTGGTCGATGGTCTCACCGGCCATCCGCGACCACGGGAGTGCCAGGAGCACCGCGCAGACCACGCCGATGGCACCGGCCGCGGCGATGACGACACCGGTGCCGAACTTCTCGGCGAAGAACCCGGCCACCAGGATGCCCACGCCCTGCGCGGCCTGGAGTCCGGCCGCGACCAGCCCGAAGGCCAGTCCGCGGCCCTCCTTGGGCACGCACAGCACGAACGCCGCGTTGGCCACGAACTGGTAGGAGCCCGCGACGCCGCAGAGTGCGAGAGCGGTCACCATCAGCCACAGCGGCGGGTCGGCCAGCCACAGCAGCAGCGGCGCCGAGGTGAGGACGGCCAGCGGGCCGAGCAGGCGCATGCGGGTGGGCGGCGGGATGAACCGGGTGAGGACGAACCCGCCGACGAAGGCGCCGATCGCCGAGCCCGCCATGATGAACCCGGCCGCGGCCGCTCCGGCACCGATCTCCTCGGCCATCGGGTTGGCGAGCCCGTAGGGGATGCCGTACAGGCCGGCGAGCCAGGCGAGCAGCGCCAGGGTGCGCAGCCTGCGGTCGGCGAAGACCAGCTTGGCCCCGTCGCGGGTCATCGCGGCGAACCCCGGGCGGTCCTCCTGCCCCCCGCGGGGCGCGGGACGCGCGGCCACACCCAGCAGCACGGTGAGCGCGGACAGCACGAAGAGGACGCCGGTCGACATCACGGCGATGTTGGGGCCGATGACGGCGACGATCAGGCCGCCGGCGACCAGTCCGGCGAGCATGCCCAGCTGCGAGGTGAGCTGGATGATGGCCGTGCTGGCGACGTAGCGCTCGCCCTGGATGATCTCGGCCATCATCGCGGCGCGGGCCGCGGCGAAGGGGACCGACGGCAGCACCGAGCAGAAGAGCAGGATCCAGACGGCCCAGATCGGCATGCCGGGGATACCGATGAGCACGATCACGGCCGCGCGCGCGAGGTCGCAGGCGATCATGACGCGGCGGCGGGGGAAGAGGTCGGCGAGCCCGGAGATGAGCGGGCTGATGATCGGGGGCAGGAAGGTCAGGGCCAGGGTGACGCCCGCGGCCAGCGCGGAGCCGGTGATCTGGAAGACGAGCACGCTGGTGGCGATGTTCAGCAGGTTCGTGCCGATCACCGAGAGCGCGTGGGCGAGCCAGACGGACCGGAACTCGGCGATCGCCATGACGTCGCGGTAGCTGCTCCGCCAGTCGTCGTTGTTGGGGGCGCTCGAAGACTCGTGGTCTCCGTTGTCAGGTGTGTTGTCGAGGCGCGGATTGGCCACCCGGCACTCCCTTACTGTTACAGGGTTGTAATCACGCTGTGTCGTGTCCCAATAACCAACAGTTCCGGAAGGTGAGCTTCGTCGCAAGCCGTTCTGGGGAATTCGTGTCTGATTCGTTGCTGTGGGTGAGGAATGCCAGGTGGATTCGTCCGTGTTGTCGAGCCGCCTTGGGTGGGTTGTTTTCGCTGCTCACGCCGTGTCTGCGCGGAGCCGCGCGCCTGCCCTGGAATGTTGCACATGAGCATAATGTCGATCAATATGTTCGGAGAGTGACGAAAAGCGTGATCCGAAGGAGACCGCGGTCCGGGGGCGAGGGACCGGAGGAGCGCCGGGTTCAGCCCCAGCCGAGCTCGGTCAGGCGGGAGTCGTCGATGCCGAAGTGGTGTGCGATCTCGTGCACCACGGTCACGAGCACCTCCTCCACCACCTGCTCGGGGGTCTCACAGAAGGCACAGATGTTGCGCCGGTAGATGAAGATCTGGTCGGGGAGCACGCCGAAGTAGGAGTCGCCCCGCTCGGTCAGGGGGATGCCCTCGTACAGGCCGAGCAGCCCCTCCGGCGACTCGTCCTCGACGGTGATCACCACGTTGTCCATGAGCTGCGCCAGCTCGGGCGGTATCTGGTCGAGGGCGTCGGCGACCAGTTCCTCGAAGTCCCTGCGCGTCAGTTCCACCACACCTGCCATTGTGCTGCCTCCCCGCGACGCGCCGGAAGCGACATAACACTCTCGAAGGGGAGGAAACACGGGAGCGCCTCCCCCGGAGGGGCATGATGGGGGTGTGTTGTCTTGGGAAGCGATCCGCGGATACGACCTTCGCGGAGCCCTCCGACGGCTCCGCGGCACCTTCGACCGGCTGCGCTCCGGCCGCGCGTGGCGGTGGGGGTGCGTCGTCGTCGCGGGTCTGGTCGGCGGCTGGCTGGGCCTGGCCCTGGGCGGCCAGGTGGTCACTCCCATCGGCCCCGCGGACGTCACGATGAGCCTGAGCCCCCAGTGGCGGGGTGAGACGGTCGTCGACGTGGCCCCGCTGGGGCAGCTGGCCTTCGACACCCACAGCGCCCCCATCAAGCTGGAGGCGAGGATCTCCAACATCCGGCTGTCCGCGGCCGAGGAGGTGTTCGCCGATCCCGAGGCGATCAACCGCATGGCCGCGGGGATCGGTTCCGACCTGCGCGCCGGTGTGATCGGCCTGCTGGTGCGCGCGGTGCTCGCCGCGGCCCTGGGGGCCGCCGTGATGGGGCTGCTGCTCTTCCGCAACGTGTGGCGGGCCCTGGCCAGCGCCCTGGTGTCGCTGGGCGTGCTCGTGGCCTCCGGAGCGGTGGCCGCCAACACCTTCAACCCCAGCGCCATCGCCGAGCCCCGCTACACCGGGCTGATCGCGGGCGCCCCGCAGGTGGTGGGCAGCGCGGAGGAGGTGGTGGGCAGGTTCAGCCAGTACCAGGAGCAGCTGGCGGGGCTGGTCGGCAACGTGGCGATGATCTACGAGGCCACTTCCACCCTCCCCGTGTACGAGAAGGACGAGTCGGTCATCACCGTGCTGCACGTGTCCGACATCCAGCTGAACCCGGCCTCGTGGAGCATCATCCGCACGCTCCGGGAGCAGTACGGGGCGGACATGGTCGTGGACTCGGGGGACCTCACCGACCGGGGGAGCGCGGCCGAGGACACGTTCGCCGACGAGATCGGCGAGCTGGACGTGCCGTACGTGTGGGTGCGCGGCCGACACGACTCGATGGGAACGCAGCGCGCGGTGGCGGCGCAGGAGAACGCCGTCGTGCTGGACGGCGAGGCCCGGGAGGTGGGCGGTCTGACCTTCTACGGGTCGGGTGACCCCCGGTACGTCCCGGACGCGACCCGGCTCAACCCCGACGCCTCCGAGGTGGCCGACCGGGGAGAGGAGGAGGCCGAGAAGGTGGTCGACTCCCGCGAGGACGTGGACGTGGTCGTCATGCACACGCGCACGCAGGCGGAGGCCTTCGACGGGGTGGTGCCGCTGGTGCTGACGGGCGACGACCACCTGAGGTCCACCGAGCTGACCGATCTGGGCACCCGCTTCCTCGTGCAGGGGTCCACCGGCGGGGCCGGTCTGCGTGGGCTGGATCACGGTCCCGGCCGCCCGACCCCCTACCAGGCGTCGGTGCTGTACTTCGACGCCGAGACCGGACGCCTCCAGGCCCGCGACGACATCGACCTGGGCGGCATCGGACTGACGTCGGCGCAGGTCGAGCGGCACATCGAGACCGACCCGCAGCGCCCGGTGGGGGAGCCCTCCGAGGAACCGGAGGAGGAGGCCAGCGAAGGGCAGCGGACTCCCTGACCCGCACGTCGTCGCAGGTGGAGGAGGCGGCGACCGGCTGGGCTTATCACTTTGGTGTTGGTTGCGAATCTCCCCTATGCTTGGTGTGTCACACGGGCCCCCATCGTCTAGCGGCCTAGGACGCCGCCCTTTCAAGGCGGTAGCGCGGGTTCGAATCCCGTTGGGGGTACGAGGCGGTTCGAGCACTACCGGACATCTGGCAGAATGAGAACCGCAGCAAGAGCACGGGGCCCGGAGCCCGGTGCGACAACTGAACAAGGTCCTGTGGAGCAGTTAGGAGTGCTCGCCACCCTGTCAAGGTGGAGGCCGCGGGTTCAAATCCCGTCAGGACCGCCGTCGCCGAGAGATCGGCGAGTGCGGCTAGGTAGCTCAGTTGGTACGAGCGTCCGCCTGAAAAGCGGAAGGTCGGCGGTTCGACCCCGCCCCTAGCCACCCACCCTGAGCAGTGCGAACGCCCGGAAGCCATGAGGCTCCGGGCGTTTCTCGTACCCCGTTGACAGCAACGTGACAGCAACCGGCTCAGCCGAGCGCGTCCCCGAGCTTCCCGAGCGCCCGCCGCTTGTCGTCGAGTGAGGCGTGCGCGTAGATGGTCATCGTCACCCCGATGTCGCTGTGGCCGACGATCTCCCGGACCACCTGCGGCGGCACCTCCAGGTTCAGCAGCAGCGTCACGCAGGTGTGCCGCAGGTCGTGGAAGCGCATCCCCTCCAGGCCCGCCGCGCGGCGCAGCGGTTCCCAGCTCCGGCGCAGGTTGTTCGGCTCCAGGGGAGTACCGCGTCGGGAGGGGAACACCAGCCCGTGTTCCTCCCAGTCGGGGAAGGCGTCCGAGCGCTCCGCGAACTGGCGTCGGCGGTGCGCCCTCAGCGCGTCCAGGCAGACACCGGGGAGGGGCACGGTCCGCGCCGAGTCCTCCGTCTTGGGCGGCACCAGGGCCAGCTTCCCGCCGACCCGTTGCAGGGTGTGGACCACCTCCAGGCGTCCGGCCTCCAGGTCCACGTCACACCAGCGCAGCCCGAGCAGTTCGCCCCGCCGCAGGCCGAGGCACAGCGCCAGGACGTACAGGGCGTGGAACCGGTCGTTCTCCGAAGCCTTGAGCAGACGCCGGGCCTGTGCCACGTCCAGGCCCCGGTTCACGGCGTAGCGGGGAGGCGAGACCTTGACCAGGGAGGCCACGTTGCGCGGGATCACCTCCTCACGGACCGCCGTTTGGAGCGCGTTGCGCAGCACGGCGTGGACGGACTGCACCATGCGCGCCGAGAGCCGGTGCCCACAGCATTCGGGCCGGGGGAGCGCGCAGCACCGGGGACGCTCCCGGGCGGCGTCGGTGCCGTTGCGGCAGCACTGGCACAGTTGCCGAATGTTCGTGACGAAGGTCCGCACGTCCCGCGCGGTGAGCTTGGCCAGCCGTTTCTTTCCCAGGCCGGGGACGAGGTAGCGGCGGATGACGCCTTCGTAGCCCTGCACGGTCTTGGGGCGGCGTTCGGCCCGCACCACGTGTTCCAGCCAGTAGGCCAGGTACTCGGCCACCGTCCAGTTCTCGGAGGCGACCGGGATACCCCGGTCGGAGTCGGCCAGAAGCCTGTTCAGCTTGGCCCGGGCGTCCGCCTGGTCGCGGCCGTAGCCCTGTACGCGCTTGTACGTGCCCCCGGTGGTCAGCGCGTATCCCGCGAAGGCCCAGCGGCCGTCCTTGCGCTGCCAGACGCTTCCCTCGCCGTTGGCACGCCTGCGAACCCTGCGGCGGCTGGTGTTGCCCTCAGAAGCGCTCACGCGGCGTCCTCCAGGGCTTCCAGGCACTCGGGGAACGCGGCGACGGGGACCAGGCGGCGACGCCCGATCTTGACGGTGCGGAGCGTGCGGGAGCGGATGAGGTTGTAGACCATCCAGCGGCTCACACGCAGACGCTCAGCGGCCTCTTCGACGGTCAGGAGGAGTTCGGTCATGGTCACGCTGCTTCCTGCTCAGGGGTTGCCGAGAGTTCGGGAGTTCGAGCGGCGTCGAGCTGTGCGCGGCGTTTGAGGGCTTCGCCCACCGCGCGGAGGAGGCGTTGCTCCCGAGGGGCCACGTCAGGGTCGGTGGGTCGGGCCAGTTCCCATTCGAAGGAGCCCGAGGAGACCGAGGACAGCACCAGGGGACGCGGGTTGGCCTCGTCGCCTTGGTCCTCGTTGATCCGGTCGCTATTAACGCCGTTAATTCCGAGAGCGTTGAGGACCCAGGCGAGCCGGTCCGCCTTGTGATCAGCGAGGGTCTTGCCCGACCACTTGCGCGAGACCAGGACGCGGCGTCCCGCGTAGCCCAGGTGTTCACGGCGATGAGCCTTGGAGCGGCAGAACCCGGGGCGCAGTCCGGCCTTGGGTTGGTCGGGTTGGATGCCGTAGCGCAGCCAGTTGGCGCACCGGGTCGAGCACGGCTCGAAGCGCAGCGCTTCCAACAGCCGGTCCACGTGCTGTTCCTGCCGGGTGGTCTCCACCTGGTGGCAGTCCGCGATGTCCTTGGTCAGGTACTTCGCCAGGTAGCGCACACACCGGGACGCGTCCTCCGAGCCCGCCACGACCCCTTTGGCATCGACCTGACGGCCGAACCGGACCACGTGGAAGGGTTCCGCATCGGGGTCGTCATCCAACTCGTCCAACGCCTCATCCCACGTGGGCAGGACTTCCCCGGTGGCCGGGTCGAGGTAGGTGTCGTTGCCCTCCTCCCAGAGGGGCAGGTGGTCGCCGTCGAAGCGGACCGTGTCAGCGTTGGGCCACCACACCTGGTGGTAGGTCGCAGCAGCGATCTGGCGCAGTTCGGCCCGAGGGATGGTGCCCCGGGTGGCCATGTGCAGGTGCGGGGCCAAGCGGCGTTGGGGTTCCACGGCCGCGAAGTACTGCACATCGAACCCCGCCACCCGCCGCAGGTTCTGCACGAACCGGTCCACCAGCTTGGAGAAGTGCAACGTGTCCCGAGCGGCACGACGGTAGTCGTAGGTCGAGGGGTCGACGGGGGTGCCGTCCGAGCGCACCCGCCCGTAGGAGTCCAACGTCAGGGTGATGAACAGCGAGGGTCGAAACACCTTGCCCGAGGCCGGATCGGTGAAGGCCCGACCGACCGTCTTCCTCGTCATGGGTCGCTTGGGCAGGTCCGGCACATCCTGACGCCGCTTGGTCGAACGCACCCGACGCGACCCCGACAAGGGCGAAGCGGAGCGGGTGACCGATCCGCGTAGGCCGGAGGCGGTGATCTCCTCGTCCAGGTCCGCGATCGCCGCATCCAGTGCCGAGAGCTGTTCCGGGTCAACGGCCCCGGTGGCGGCGAGGCGATCCCGTTCGGCGGTGACCAACGCGCGCTGTTCCACCCAGGAACGTTGTTCCTCAGACGGCGGATCAGGGGTCACCACGGGTTCGGTGGCCAGGTGCCAGCCCTCTTCGCACTGGGAGCGGCGAAGGCTGCGCTTCCTCTTGGCGCAGGCAGGACACCGCGATTCCAGCGTGGACCCACACGGAACATCGATGACCTCGGTGGCACCGGTGGCGATGTCGGTGCGTCGAAGGGACACGGGGCGGATGCACACGCCGTGGTCGGCGGCAACCTGTTCGGCCACCTCACGGGCCAGCGGTTGCGCAAGGCGTTCGGCCCGGGTGGACTTACCGGTGGGAGTGGGCATCAAGCGCCCCCTCGAACAGCCGAGACAGAGGTCAGATGAAACCGTGGTTGGTGCCGTTCCTGCTCGTAACGACCGTGCTCAGCCTGACCGCGTCGGTACTGTCGCTCAGCCACGGCCAAGTCATGCCGGGGCTGCTCTTCGTGTTCAACACCCTGTTCTTCACGGTGTTCTTGCTCGGGGCATGGCAGGAAGCGAAGAAGCGCCAACATCAGGCTGCCCCTCCACCCGAGGAAACGCCCGCCCCGTAGTTGTCCGCCATAGCGGTGATGTCCTCGTCCGAGACGTAGGCGGCCCGCACCCGCACCGGGGCCGGGGAGCCCTCCAGACGGACGTAGGCCACCCCAGGAAGGGCGGGGTCGATCAGGTGCGCCTTAGCACCCCGCTCCCGGGCACCCTCACCAAGAACCATGTCCACCTGGGACGCCTCGTCCAACCTCAGGGCGACCTTGTCAGGGAAGAGATTGCGGAGGTTCATGACCTCCTTGCGCGGGTCCTGCAACGCGGCCAGGACGGCGAAGCCGACCGAGCGGCCCTGTGAGGTGAGGGTGGCTATGGCGTTCTCAGCGCGGCGGCGCACGTCCCGGTCGGGGTGATAGGCGGTCAGGAACGCCACCTCGTCCAGGAGCACGACCACGAACGGGTCATCGGTGGTCGGGAGGTGGGAGCGCTGTTTGCCCGCGTAGCGTTCGGCCCGCTCCTGCATCGAGGCCACCGCGCGTTCGAGGAGCGCCACCGCGGTTTCGCCGGTGTCGGCGTAGGTCGTGCGCGGCCTGTCGAACTCGGCGAGGAAGGCCCGGACCAACTGCGGTCCGGTCAACGTGGACAGGTCGGGTCGGTTTTCGGACATACTGAGGACACCTCTTCACGAAGCTTGAGCAAGGGCTTGCAGGAGGGGTTTACAGGGGCGGCTAGGTGTTGGCGCACCAGGCCGCCCCGTCTCATGTCTTGTGGCGGGTCAGGCGGCTTCCTTGGCCGCCGGAGCGCGACGACCGCCAGCGGTGCCGCCGGGAGCCTTCACGCCACGGGCGCGCAGCGAGTACGCCACCCGGGGGCGACGGCCGTTGTCGTCGACGTAGGGCATGACCGCCATGGCCTCGAACTCGATCGGCCGGAACGGCAGCCCCGGGACCTCGTCCGGGAGGGTCGGGCACACCTCGGCGGCGACCTTGACCTTGACCGACTTGGCCTTGCCCCGTGCCTCGGGGTCGGCGTCGATCACGTCCACCGCCCACAGCGGCAACCCCGTGTCCTTGTCGAGCTGGGGCCGCTTGGTCTCGAAGTCGGTGATCGCCTCCACCCCGAGGGCGAAGGCACCGTGCGGGAACACCGTGCCGAAATCGACCGGCAACGCACCCTGGATAGCCATGCGGACTCCTCACCGCGCCTGTCGGCGCAAACGAAAGTGTGTGGTCGGTCGCGCCTCCCACAGCAGGAAGGACTGTGCGACCTACCACACACTAATCCGCACTTTTTGTTTTGTCTAGTACATGAAGTACTAGCTAGTACTCAGAGTGCGCCCACCCTTCGAGCCAGACCGGTCAGCGCTGTACCGGCTGGATCCTGGATCGCCAGCAGGTCACCGACGACCTGTCGCACGATCGGGTGTGAGTGGACCTGTTCGGGCGTGATCCGCTCGGCCTCCTCCAAGGTGGCCACGGCCGCGTCTACGTTGCGGCGTTGTAGCTGTGCGCGTGCCACGTCGATGAGGAAGCGGCCCCGGCGCTCCGGGGACAGGACGGACACGTCCACGCTGTCCGCAGCCCGCAGGGCCACGCCAGCGTCGCCCAGGTCCACCGCCACGGACACCTCGTGCAGGCCCACGTTCGCCGGACCGAACTCGGTGTTGAAGTCGTTGCGCTCTCCGCCGATGGCGTCCGCGATCCGCTTGGCCTCGGCCACGTGCCGGTAGGCGACCGTGGCGTTGTTGCGGCGTGCGGCGGCGACCGCCCGTTGCAGGGTCAGCGCGCCGTAGACGGACATCGCTTCGGGGTTACCCGCCTCCACCAGGCCGCCCAGGGCCTCACAGGCGGTCTGCGCGGTGGCCTCCACCTGGTCGTAGTGGCGTGCCCCCTGGAAGGTCAGGCACAGGCGGAACTCACCCGCCGCCATGAGGAGCGGATCCTCCGCCCGTTCGGCCGCCGTGATGGCGCGGTCGGCGGCGATCCACGCCGCTTCGTACTCGCCCAGGCGGGACAGCGTGGAGGAGCAGGCCCGGTAGGCGGCGTTGAGGAGACGGAACAGCTCCAGGCGTTCGCCGTTGGGGACCGAGCGCGCGGCCGACTCCAGGTCGGGGATCAGCGATTCCAGGACCTCGGTCAGCTCCATGTAGGCACTGGCGTGCGTCAGCTCCCAGGCATGGTCCACCCGCTGACGAAGGCTGTCCATGTCGACCGACGCGGGGTTGCGCCGCAGCAGCGCGGCCAGGGCGTGCGACCCGCTGAGGATGAGGCGCAGGCGGCTACTGCCCGGAGGTTCCTCGTTGGAGGCGGCGACGATGGGCGCCTCGGCGGCCAGTTCGGAGACGGGGATCTCCAGGACCGCGGCCAGCTTTTCGAGGACCACCATCCGGTCGACCTTGCGCACCCCGCGTTCGACCTGGGACACCCAGGTCTCGGAGCGTCCCACGAGTCCGGCGAACTCCCGTTGGGAGAGTCCGCGCTGTCGGCGGTGCTTGGCCACCTTGCGGCCCAGCGCCTTCTGGTAGTCGGTGCTCACTCCTGCACGCCCTTGGCGTCCACCAGGTCCAGGAAGTCCACGTCCACCGAGGCCAGGAACGCGCCGCGAGCGTCGAGGAAGCGCTTCACGTGCGGCTGCTCCTCGTGCGCCTCGAAGGCGGCGCGGTCGGCGTACAGCTCGTAGAAGATCCGCTCCAGCGGCTTGCCCTCCACCGTGTGGACCGCGTACACGAGCGTGCCCGGCTCACTCCGGCGGATGTGCGGAAGCGTCTCCGCCACCAGGGCGTCGAAGCCGTCGGCGGCGGCCTCGTCCTTGAGCGTGAACCGCACAGACAGTCCGAACATGGGGCACTCTCCCTCACTTCGACTACAAGACCCGTACTTATTGTGCGCGCAAACCAGTGCGCTACACACGCATTCAATGTACGGTAGCCGTACTAATAGTACTAGTCATGCAGCTCAGTGTCTGCCCCATGCGCTCAGAGCACGAGGTGAAACCCCATGTCCCTCCACGCAGACAGGCCCAACCGAACGGTGAGCGTCCACCACGGGTGGTTCTACGGCCGTCCCGACCAGATAGCCGCCGTGCGTGCGTTCGTCGCTGAGCGTCTGGCGGACTGCTCGGTGGTGGACGACGCGGTACTACTCACGAGCGAGTTGGCGACCAACGCCGTCCAGCACACGCCGTCCAACCTCCCGGGGGCGGGGTTCGGCGTCCTCATCGAGCACGAACACGGTCGCAGCGTGCGCGTCACCGTGCACGACGGCGGTTCGTATTTCGACGCCCCGTATGTGGCGCAGCCCGAACCCGACGCCGAACACGGTCGCGGTCTGTTCCTCGTTGACGCCCTCGCTGACTCATGGGGCAGCCATGCAACCCTGTCCGGTCGCAAGACCTGGTTCGTGAAGAAACTGGCTTCCCGACCCTGATCCTAGAAGCCTTCGTGCAATGATTCAGGTCTTCTTTGGCTTAAGTCCGTGAACCAAGTTATACCACTTTTCCAAAGAGGATTCCATGTGTTTATAATCCACGTTTGCTTCGCGGAGGGCATCGTCGAAAACGATAGCCAGTTCCGGCATATCTTTCTTGAATGTGCCCATGACCTCGCTGGCTAGTATTCTATTTGCGGTATCGAGGGCAAATCCTCGGGCGGTTTTTATTGGTTCTGGGGCAGTAGTTGATGTCTGCATTTCAGAGAGTACCTCACGCGCCTTGATCCACTGATTTCCTTCTCTCGCGTGCGCCATTTCCCCTAAGGCTGAATTAAAAGATGAAATCCTTTTGAGTCCTGACTTTTCTATCCAATCTTTTGGTGTCGTTTTCTTGTTTCTCTCCAGGGAAGCGGCTTTTTCTGGCTTGCGGTTCCATGTGCGAATTCTCGCTGCCTGTTCCGTTACAACCCTGAGCATTCCCATGGCTCTATCGTCATCATCTAGCCAAAGCCAGTAGGAGGATCGCAAGGAACTGGCTGCGGCTGACGCAGCATTCTTAATTTCCTGTTCTGTGGTCCAATGGGAAAGAAGTGAAGCAAATTCGCTTGTGATAATCATGCGAAACTGCCTATCGGCAAGCGAATCGGGGTTAAATTCTTCACCGAAAAATTTCTTCTCATCTTCAAAGCCATGTCTTGCCCAAATTAAAGCTCGGAACCTTCTTTCTGTAAAGCATATGTCTACCATCTCATTATCACGAAAAAGCCTCCCGTAGGGCCTTTCTCCGCGAGAGATCGACGCTAGGAGCCCGCTGGCGTACGTGTAAGGCGCAACCACTTTAGGGTCGTAGCAGGTTTCATATGTCAGTGGCCAAAGGGCCGAAATTGGGAAACCGTTTTCTCCGGCCGGGGTGGAGTCGTCGAACTCCAGCATCTTTCTCGATGTTTCAGATTCAGGCAAAAGTTCATGTACCCGTGCTCTAATTCTCGAAAGGACCAGTGCGACTCCCGAAGCTATTAGATCTGCGTAGTTTTCAGATTCTGAAGGAGTCTTGCCTGAAAGGGTTAAGCCCATTTCCCAATGTATTAATTCATTGTATCTTCCGCGGGCATGCAAGAGCTCTGATAGTTCTGCATATATCGATCCGGCGGGGTATTTATGGTCACCCTGCGTGTTTTCTATTTTCGCACTCTCTCGATCTCCGATGGTGTTCTCATTTTCATAATCATCACCCTTTGGGAGTCCGATGGTTGGCTGCGTCGTGCCTTCATGGAAAGTTTCAGCGAATGCTCCTTCGTGCCAGACTCTATCCATGAAATGGATATTAGACTCCCCCTTTTCTCTTTCTGTTCCTCTGGTTGATGCAAGATCATTTGTCCAGCGTTCAATCTGTGTTCGAAGTATTAGGGCGGCGGCGATGAATTGGCCGCTCGATAGGTGCCTCAATACCGCGAAGCAACTGTCAGTTGCCCAGAGTAGGTGCTCTTCCCAGCTGCCTAGATAGTCTGCTGGCATTTGCCGTGGATTTCTGTTTAGTGTGATCAGTGCTCCATCGATCATCACTGCTGCCAACAATTTTGACCGGACCGGCTTGGTGATTTGACTGGGCAGGTCTTTTGTTCTGTTTATCCTGGCATTGTGTCGTGCAATTAACGCTTCGCATACTCTTCTTGGCCCCCGCTCGTGTGCCTTTATGTACTCGGATTTATTCAAGCCGATTGAATTTCCTCTTGCCTCTGCCTTTTGGGCGTTCCTCCAGCTGAACTTGTCGAAGCCGCGGAGTTTTTCCGAGTCTTCTTTTCTGGACTTTCTGTTTCTATTTCCCTTGCCCAATTCAATCCTGTTCTTTTTGCTGATTTGATCTGTATGGAATCAAGGCGACGGCGCAAGCGCCGTCGTGGCAGCCTCCGGCCGCCGCTCGGGCTGCGGGCTGCCGCCCGGTCCCGAGCGCGGCCGATGGCCGACCTGGTTGGCATCTTGACGTGGGCAGCCCACGAACGGTTGCCGTTCTGGAGAAATCGCCTTCTGACGTGCTCAGATCCCGAGGCACCCGATAGCGGAGTGCGACTGTCTGGAGTGACCGACCCCGGCGCTATCGGGCACCTCGGCCCGGAACCGTGGTTGCCGAAGTCCCGTGGCCGGGGGAGCGGGGGCAGGCGGAGGAGCGCACGCGCGGCACTGCTGTGGCGGACCGCCTTCCCCTACGTCGAGGCAGGCCGAAGACACCTCGAAGTGACAGCAGCGGTGACAGCAACGACAGCAACCGGGGATGGACTCACCCGGTCCCGAGCGGATATCCACCCCGCAGGCCAGCACGGCCACTCCACCTTTACCCCGCCTGAAAAGCGGAAGGTCGGCGGTTCGACCCCGCCCCTAGCCACTCACCCTGAGCAGTGCGAACGCCCGGAAGGCCTCATGGCCCCGGGCGTTTTCGGTGTTCGCTGCTAGGGGGCGTCCATCAGGCGGTTCTCCCAGGCCCAGGCGGCGACCTCGACGCGGTTGCGCAGGCCAAGGCGGGCCTGGACGGCGGACACGTGGCCCTTGACCGTGCTCAGGGAGATGAACAGCTCGTCGGCGATCTCCTGGTTGGTGCGGCCGCGGGCGATGGCGAGCACGACCTCGGTCTCGCGGGCGGACAGCGGATGCGGTCGGCCGCCTCCGGGCGGGGTGGCCGCGGCGGTGAGACGGCGCAGGAGCCGCAGGGTGATCGACGGTGAGATCAGGGCGTCCCCGGCGTGTGCCGAGCGGACGGCCTCCACGAGCAGGCTCGGGCCCGCGTCCTTGAGCACGAACCCCACGGCGCCGCCGCGCAGCGCCCCGTAGACGTACTCGTCGAGGTCGAACGTGGTCACCACGACCACCCGCAGTGGATCGGCCACCCCCGGACCGGCCAGGGCGCGGGTGACCTCCAGGCCGTCCAGGCGCGGCATGCGGATGTCCACCAGGCACACGTCGGGGCGTAGCCTTCGGGCGAGCTCCACGGCCTCGGCTCCGTCGGCCGCCTCGGCGACCACGGTGAGGTCGGGCTGGCTCTCCAGGATCCGGCGCAGACCGCCTCGGATCATCGCCTGGTCGTCGGCCACCAGGACCCGGATGGTCATCGGTCCCCCCGATCGGGAGCGGGGAGGACTGCGAGCACGGACCAGCCGCCCCCGCGGGCCGGGCCCGCGCGCAGTGTGCCCCCGAGGGCCTCGACCCGCTCGCGCATCCCGACCAACCCGTACCCGTCCCGTCGACGGTGGCGGGACGGGTACGGGGCGTCGTCGGTGACCTCCACGGTGAGGTCCCGTCCGTCCCGGGCCACCCGGACAGTGACCGAGTCCGCGCCCGCGGCGTGGCGCGCGACGTTGGTCAGCGACTCCTGGACCACCCGGTAGACGGTGGCGGCGACCTCGGGCGGCCACGCCTCCCCGTCCTCCCGCAGGCGCAGCTCCACGGCGGGGCCGCCGCGTTCGCGGAACCGCTCGACGAGCGCGGTGAGCCGTTCGGGGCCCGGCGCGGTGAACGCCGCCCCGTCGGTGTCGCGCAGCAGGCCGACGACGCTGCGCACGGCGGTCAGCGCCTCGGTCCCCGCGCCCTCGATGGCGGCGAAGGAGGCCCTCGCCCGGTCGGGCTGTCCGATGGCGTCGAGCTGCCCGGCCTGCGCCTCGATCACGATGCCGGTGATGTGGTGGGCGACGACGTCGTGCAGCTCCCTGGCCAGCTCCAGCCGTTCGTCGCGGCGCACCCTCTCGGAGATCCTTCGGCGGCGGGCCGCCAGGAGCCGCGGCACCAGGCCGCCCGAGACGCCGCCCAGCCACGTGAGCGAGTTCAGGATCACCACGGGCATGCCGGAGGAGGATCCCAGCTGGGTGAGCAGGCTGACGCCGATCACCGCGAGCCCTCCGGCCGCCACCGCGCAGGCCGACCGTGCCGGGAGTTCCCTGACGGCGGATCCGGTGAGCACCGCCAGCGCGAGGGCCATGGCCGGGCCGGGCTCGGAGGGCAGGCCGAACGCCCAGGCGGCCAGCGTCGAGACCACGGCCACGGTCAGCCCCGCGGTCGCGGCCACCGCCCGGCCCCGGTAGCGCACCAGGGCGAGCACGCTCACCACCGCACCCGCGGCGGCGTCGAACCACCAGTAACCGCCTCCCCAGGTCGACGCGAGCCTGGCCGCCTGGAAGGCGAGCGCCAGCGCGAAGACCGCGGCGAGGCCGAGGTCCGCCACCCAACCGAGTCGCCTCCACCACACAGGACGCCCGGGCCACACCAACCACCCCGGCCGCGCCGGTCGCCCCGGCGCACCGGATGACCCGAGTCGGCCTTCCCCGCTGTTCACACCATTCAGCCTAGAGAGGCCTCCCTACCACCGAACCGGCCGAAAGTACCGTTGCAGGCGTCGCGAACCCTTCTTTCGCCCCGTGACCGGGGCCGCGCCACCCCTCAGGCTTGGATCTCATGACAGACAACGTTTCCCCTGCGGGGCACGGAGCCGAGGCCCCGCCCGGCCGGGCTCGCATCGTGGCGCTCGACGTGCTGCGGGGGTTGGCCCTGTGCGCGATCCTGGTGGCCAACGTCCAGTTGATGGCCAACGCCGCCACCGCCGTGGCGGAGCGGCCCGTGAGTGACGTGCCGGCCTGGGTCGGGCTCCCGGTCTTCTCCCTGCTGTTCGGCATCGGGTTCTCGCTGCTGCTGGACTCCGCCGTGGACCGCGCCCCGCGCCCGCGACTGGTCCTGCTGCGTCGGCTCGTGGCGCTGCTCGCGATCGGCCTCGGGCACATGCTGCTGTGGCGGGGCGACATCCTGACCGACTACGCCGTCGTCGGCCTGCTGGTGCTGCTGCCCTCGACCTGGCTGCCGCGGTGGGCCGTGGCCGCTCTCGCCGCCGCACTCGTCCCGACGGCACTCGTCGGCCCCGGGGGTGGGCCCCTGCTGATCGCCGGTCTGTTCCTGGCGGGTTCGGCACTGGTGCGGTACGGGATGGTCCAGCGGATCGAGCGATCCACCCGGGGGCCGCTCCTGGCGGGCCTGGTCTTCGCGGCGGGGGCGGCCCTCGCCCTGTGGGCGCAGGCCGACGCGCCCACCGGTCCGGGTGCCATGCAGCCGCCGCCCCCGGCGTTCATGCTGGCGGAGCTGCTGCTCACCGGGGTGTACGTGTGCGTCCTGCTGATTCTGCTCAGAACGCCGCTGAGACCGCTGCTCGTGGTCGCCTTCGCGCCGCTGGGGAGGATGGCGCTGACCAACTACCTGACCGCCACGCTCCTGGTTCGGGCTGGCACCCACGTCCTCGGCCTGCCGATCGGCCAGTCCGTGGAGACGGCGTTCCTGACCGTGGGAGCCATTCTCGCGATCCAGTTGCTGTTCTCCACCCTGTGGCTGCGCCGGTACCGCCAAGGGCCGGTCGAGTGGCTGTGGCGCTGGGCGACCTGGGCGCACCGGTCACCGCTGCGCGCCGAGGTCCGGGATCCGCGGAGAGCGCAACCCCGGTCCGCGTCCCGGCCGCCGGGCGCGTGAACCGCCGTGGGGACGGCGGACGGGCGGACCGTCCCGGGCGCCGTGCCACCAACCCCCGGGCCGCTCCGGGTGGCGGGGTGACGCCGACCACGGCGTGCGCGGGGCTCCTCGGGTAGTGTCCGGACCCGTGAGCCACGTGACCGCAGCTGACGGAACCCGCATCTGGTACGACGTCCTCGGGCAGGGCGATCCCCTCCTACTCTTCAACGGACAGTCCCTCGACCACGAGATGTGGGACGGGGTGCACACCGACCTGGCCCGGCACCACAGGGTCGTGCGGATGGACTTCCGGGGGACCGGCGGCAGTGACGCGCCCCTGGAGGAGCCCTACACCTTCGATCTGTTCGTGGACGACGCCCTCACCGTCCTGGACACCCTGGGGATCTCCCGTACGCACGTCTACGGGTTCTCCATGGGCGGGAAGGTCGCCCAGACCTTCGCGGCCACCGCACCCGGGCGTCTCGGTGCGCTCGTGCTGGGTTCCACGGCGCCGGGAGGGAGCAACGAGGTCGAACGCCCGAGGTCGGCCACCCTCGCGCTGCGCCGGGCGGGTACGGCCGAGGGGCGCGACATGATCGCCGAACTCTTCTACGGCCCCGAGTGGGCCGCCGCCCACCCTGACACGGTCACCCGAGTCCTGCCGCGCGGACCGCTGCGCGCCCAGCGCCTGCACTTCGGTGCGAGTTCGGGCTACGACGGCTGGGATCTGCTGCCCTCCGTCCAGGCGCCGACCCTGGTCGTGCACGGTGAGGACGACGTCCTCACCCCGGTCGGCAACGCCGCCCTCCTGGCGGAGCGCGTCCCCGGCGCCCGGCTGCTGGTCCTGCCCGGCATGCGCCACGGCTACCTGCACGAGGACGCGGCCAAGGCCACGCACGAGGTGCTGGACTTCCTGGCGGAGCACCCGCTTCCCGAACAGAGCTGACCGGCAGGACTGGCCAAGAGGGCTGACCGGCAGAGCTGGCCGGCAGGATCGACCAACATGACCGACCGGCAGGACCGGAGGTGGGGCCCGGGCCCCGGACGCGACCGGTCCCGCCGACCGGTTCCCCGGCCGTGCGCTACGGCGCGGGCGGCCCCGGAGGGAAGTCGCTGCGCAGCCTGTCCAGCATGCGGCGGTCGCGCTTGGTCGGCCTCCCGGCTCCCCGGTCGCGCCTGATGACGGGCGTGGTCGCCTGCGGCGGAGGCGTCGGCGTCCTGTCGGTGTAGCAGCGGGCGGCGATCGGCGCGCTCACGCGCTTCTCGATGACATGGCCCACATCGACCGTGCGCGTGGTCCCGTGCAGCCGGACGCGCACCTCGTCGCCGACCTTGACCGTGGTGGCGGGCTTGGCCGGGCGGTCGTTGACGCGCACGTGCCCGCCGCGGCAGGCCTGGGCGGCGTCCGAGCGCGTCTTGGCGAGGCGTACGGCCCACATCCAGCGGTCGACCCGGGTGCTCTCCGGGCCCGACGGCAGGGGCGCCGAGAACTCGTTCACGCCGGTTCCTTCCACTCTCCTGGGACGTTTCCCGCCACTCTAGGCGGCCACCGGTACGAAGTACTCCGAAGTCGCGCTAGAGTTGTTCATGCAGCGAGGTCCTGTGGAGCAGTTAGGAGTGCTCGCCACCCTGTCAAGGTGGAGGCCGCGGGTTCAAATCCCGTCAGGACCGCATGGTGAAGGCCCGGTGTCGTTTTCAGACACCGGGCCTTCGGCGTTCTGCGGCCGACACGGACACAGAAGGGCATGAGGGACCTTGGGTTACCGGTACGCCGTCGAGCGGACCGACCACTCGGCCCTGGCGAGCGGGCACGTGCTGCGGTCCGCACCGGGTTTTCCGGGTTTTCCGGTGCGGCTGGCCAGTGAGCTGTTCCAGCGCGCGATGGTGCACACCGGAGGGGAGGCCGTCCGCCTGTGGGACCCGTGCTGCGGCAGCGGGTACCTGGCGACGGTGCTGGGCCTGCTGCACCGGGACCTCCTCACCGGCGTCCGCGCCACCGACGTGGACGCCGAAGCGGTCGCCCTGGCCGCGCGCAACCTGCGGCTGCTGACGGCCGAGGGGCTCGCCGAACGCGAGGAGGAGCTGCGCCGCTCCGCCCGGGACTTCGGCCGCGTGGCCTTCGTGGAGCGCGCCGAGGCGGCCCGCGACCTGGCGGCGGGGCTGGCCGCGCAGGGCGGTGACCTGCCCCACGAGGCGGCCGTGGCCGACGTGTTCTCCCTGGAGGAGGGCGTGGACGCGGACCTGGTGGTGACGGACGTGCCCTACGGCGAGATGACCCGGTGGGAGGGGAACGTTCCCGGCGGCGCCGGGGAGCCGATGAGGGGGCTGCTGGCCTCCCTGGGGCGCGTGCTGCCCGATCACGCCGTCGTGGTGGTGACCGCCCGCACGCGGCGGGTCGTCCTGCCCGAGGGCGTGCGCGCGCTGGAGCGGGTGAAGGTGGGCAACCGGGCCGCGGTGCTGGTGCGCGCCCGCGACATCGCGCCCTAGTCGTACTGGCCGGAACCGTTGCTGGTGTGACACGAGGGCCCGGCGAACCTCTGTGGCCACCCAGGCAGCCGGGCCGCGGTCTCCTGTCGCGGCGCTTCGTCCACAGGCTGTGGACGACCGCTCGCACTGGCCCGCTCCGCACGTGGTCTCCGCTTCCCGGCCCCGTGTACGGTTCCCCGGAGCGGCACGGGGCCGCTGCCCCGGCGATCGGACCCGCCCCCGGCCGTCTCACCCCCGCACGTGGGCGAAGGCCCTCCACGCGTACAGGGCCACCGCCAGGGCGACCGCCGCCAGCAGTACGAAGCCCAGCGTGTAGGCGCCCGTCGCCTGGTACACCGCACCCATGAGCAGCGGCGGGAAGTAGCCGCCCAGCCCGCCGGCCGCACCCACCAGGCCCGTGACCGTGCCGACCCTCGACGGCTCCACCAGCTTGGCCACCAGTGCGAACACGGCTCCGGTGCCCAGTCCCAGCGACAGCGCGATCAGGACGAACGCCGCACCGGCGGGGAACTCCGCGGGCGGGTGCAGGGCCAGTACGACCGCGAACACGCAGGTGCCGACGAACGAGACCAGGCACACCCGCACGGGGCCGATCCGGTCCGACAGGACGCCGCCGACCGGCCGGGCGGCCACGGCGGCCACCGCGAACCCGGCGGTGCGCAGCCCCGCGGCGGTCTGCGCGTAGTCGTAGGCCAGCGTCAGCAGTGTCGGCAGGTAGGTCGAGAAGGCCACGAAGCCGCCGAAGGCGACCGCGTACAGCAGCGACGCCTGCCAGGTCGCCCGCAGCCGCACCGCCTCCCCCATGCGCGGCAGCGCGGGCTCCGTGCGCGGCCGCCACTCCGGCGAGTCCCGGCACATCAGCCACATCACCACGCCCATGGCCGCCAGCGCCGCGCACAGCAGCAGGTGGGTGGTGAACAACCCCACCGCGTCCACCAGCCAGGGGGTGAGGAAGGACGACAGGGCGGTGCCGCCCATCCCCGCGCCGAACACGCCCGTCGCGAACCCGCGCCGGTTCGCCGGGTACCAGGCGTTCACGAACGGGATGCCGACCGCGAACGACGTGCCGGCGACGCCCAGGACGAAGCCCCACAGCAGCAGCATCCCGTAGGAGTCCCCCGACACCCCCACCAGGAACGTCGGCACGATGCTCGCGAAGCACAGGACCGTGAACATCAGCCGCCCGCCGTAGCGGTCGGTCAGCGCGCCCACGGGGATGCGCCCCAGAGCCCCCACCAGCACCGGGAAGGCCACCAGGACCGAGGTCTGCGTGGGCGTCAGCCCCAGGTTCTCGGTGTAGGTGCGCGACAGGGGGCCGATGAGGTTCCACGCCCAGAAGGTGAGCGTGAACGCCGCCGTGGCCAGCGCCAGGTTGCCGCCCGCCGTGCCGCGGCGCGACACCCTTCTCCCCGATTCCGTACGCATCCGCGCACCCCTTCCTCTGCCGTTCCATGCGATTGTCACCCGATCCGGTGTGGGATGCGCCTTTTTCACGCCGGAGAAGGCATATTTGTTGGCGGAATGCAGTGGGTTCTGGCCCGGCGTCCCCGCTGGGGGCCAAGGAACGGTAAATGGGGTGTTGTCCGTATGGCGGCGGAAAGCAAAAAAGGCGGCGCGGGGAACGCCCTTCTGGCGCTGGGCAACCACCTCACCCGCTCGGAGCCGCTGGACGGCGACCGTGCCCAGGTCAGGAAGGGTGGGCGCCAGGGCGACTCCTTCTACCGCGACCGGTGGAGCCACGACCGCGTGGTCCGTTCCACGCACGGCGTGAACTGCACGGGATCGTGTTCCTGGGACGTTTACGTCAAGGACGGAATCATCACCTGGGAAACGCAGGCCACCGACTACCCCTCCGTCGGTCCGGACCGTCCGGAATACGAACCGCGCGGATGTCCGCGCGGCGCCGCCTTCTCCTGGTACACCTATTCGCCGACCCGTGTCCGCTACCCCTACGCGCGCGGCGTCCTCGTCCAGATGTACCGCGAGGCGCGCGCCCGCCTGGGCGACCCGGTGGCGGCCTGGGAGGAGATCACCACCGACCCCGACAGGCGCGCCCGCTACCAGCGGGCCCGGGGCAAGGGCGGCCTGGTCCGGATCACCTGGGACGAGGCCCTGGAGATCGCCGCCGCCGCGCACGTGCTCACCATCCGAAGGTACGGACCGGACCGCATCGCCGGGTTCTCCCCGATCCCCGCGATGTCGATGGTCTCCCACGGCGTGGGCGCGCGCTTCGTGAACCTGCTCGGCGGCTCCATGCTGTCCTTCTACGACTGGTACGCCGACCTGCCTGTCGCCTCGCCGCAGGTGTTCGGCGACCAGACCGACGTCCCCGAGTCCGGTGACTGGTGGGACGCCGCCTACCTGGTGCTGTGGGGCTCCAACGTCCCCGTCACCCGCACCCCCGACGCCCACTGGATGGCCGAGGCCCGCTACCGGGGCCAGAAGGTGGTGGTCGTCTCCCCGGACTACAGCGACGCCACCAAGTTCGCCGACGAGTGGCTGGCGCCCCACCCGGGCACGGACGGGGCCCTGGCGATGGCCATGGGGCACGTGATCCTCAAGGAGCGGTTCGTCGACCGCACCACGCCGCGCTTCGACGACTACGTGCGCCGTTACACCGACCTGCCGTTCCTGGTGGCCCTCGACAGCCGCGACGGCCGCCTCGTCCCCGACAAGTTCCTCACCGCCACCGACCTGGGGGACACGGGCGAGAACGCCGAGTGGAAGCCGGTGTTCTGGCCGGAGGGCGAGGACGCCCCCGTCGCGCCCAACGGCACCGTCGGCCACCGCTGGGGCGAGGCCGGGACCGGCCGGTGGAACCTGGACCTGGAGGGCCGCGTCCCCGCCCTCACCCTCTACGCGGAGGGCGGGGAGGCCGCCGAGGTCGCCCTGAACCGCTTCGACAACCCCGGCGGCACGGCCGAGGTCCTCACCCGCGGCGTCCCGGTCCGCAGGGTCGGCGGACGCCTCGTCACCACCGTCTTCGACCTGGTCCTGGCCCACTACGGGGTGCACCGGCACGACCTGCCCGGCACCTGGCCCACCGGCTACGACGACGCCGCCGAGCCCTGCACGCCCGCCTGGCAGGCCGAGCTCACGGGGGTCCCCGCCGACCGGGCGGCCCGCATCGCCCGCGAGTTCGCCGACACCGCGGAGGAGTCCGGCGGCCGGGCCATGATCATCCTCGGCGCGGGCACCAACCAGTGGTTCCACGGCGAGAACGCCTACCGCGCCTTCCTGTCCCTGCTGCTGCTCACCGGGTGCCAGGGCGTCAACGGCGGCGGCTGGGCCCACTACGTCGGCCAGGAGAAGTGCCGCACCTCCGCCGGGTGGGCCGCGTTCGCCTCCGCCGCGGACTGGACCCGGCCGCAGCGCTTCATGGCCGGAACCTCCTACTGGTACCTGCACACCGACCAGTGGCGCTACGACACCTACCGCGCCGACGCCCTCGCCTCGCCGCTCGGTCCGGGACGGGTGCGCGGACAGCACACCGCCGACCTGGTCGCCGCCTCCGCCCGGATGGGGTGGATGCCCTCCTACCCGACCTTCGACCGCAACCCGATCGAGCTGGGACGCGAGGCGCGCGAGCGCGGGCAGGACCCCGCGGAGTACGTCGCCGACCAGCTCCACAGCGGCGGCCTGCGCTTCGCCGCCGAGGACCCCGACGCCCCCGAGAACTGGCCCCGGGTCCTCACCGTGTGGCGGTCCAACCTGTTCGGCTCCTCGGCCAAGGGCAACGAGTACTTCCTCAAGCACCTGCTCGGCACCCGCTCCAACCTGATGGCCGAGCCCGCCGGGCCGCGGGACCGGCCCGCCGACGTCACCTGGCGCGAGGAGGTCCCCGAGGGCAAGCTCGACCTGCTGCTGTCCATCGACTTCCGGATGACCAGCACGACCCTGCTGTCCGACCTCGTGCTGCCCGCCGCGACCTGGTACGAGAAGCACGACCTGTCCACCACGGACATGCACCCCTTCGTGCACTCGTTCAACCCGGCCATCGACCCGCCCTGGGAGACCCGCACCGACTTCGACGCCTTCCACGCCCTGGCCAGGACGTTCAGCGCCCTGGCCGCCGACCACCTGGACGAGGTCACCGACCTGGTGGCCGTCCCCCACCAGCACGACACCCCCGGCGAGCTCGCCCAGCCGCACGGCGTCCCGCCGGACTGGAAGGCGGACGGCACGCGGCCCGTCCCCGGCCGGACCATGCCCGCCGTCGTGCCCGTGCGCCGCAACTACTCCGAGGTCGCGCAGAAGCTGGCCGCCCTGGGGCCGCTGGCCGAGTCCCGGGGGCTGCCGGTCAAGGGCGTGTCCTTCACCCCGGACCTGGAGGTGGAGTGGCTGCGCCAGCGCAACGGGGCCGTCCGGGGCGGGGTCGCCGACGGCCGCCCGTCCCTGGACACCGACGTCAAGGCCTGCGAGATGATCCTGGCCCTGTCCGGTACCAGCAACGGCCGTCTGGCCGCGCAGGGCTTCCGGCTCCTGGCCGAGCGCACCGGCACCGACATGGACGAGCTGATCCACCAGGCCGCGGAGCGCCGGGTGGTCTTCTCCGACGCGAGCCGGGGGCCCACGACGGTGGGCACCAGCCCGGAGTGGTCGGGCAAGGAGGCCCCCGACCGCCGGTACTCGCCGTTCACCATCAACGTCGAGCACGACAAGCCCTGGCACACCCTCACCGGCCGCCAGCACTTCTACCTCGACCACGACTGGATGCACGAGTTCGGCGAGGCCCTGCCGGTCTACCGGCCGCCGCTCGACATCAGCCGCCTGTTCGGCGAGCCGCGCCTCGGTCCGACCGGCCAGCGCGAGGTGGTCGTGCGCTACCTGACCCCGCACTCCAAGTGGTCGATCCACTCCGAGTACCAGGACAACCTGCTGCTCCAGACCCTCTCCCGCGGCGGCCCCACGATCTGGATGAGCCCCGTCGACGCCGAGGCGATCGGCGCGGCCGACAACGACTGGGTGGAGGCGGTCAACCGCAACGGCGTCGTGGTGGCGCGGCTGGTGGTCTCCCACCGGATGCCGGCCGGGACCGTGTACATGTACCACGTCCAGGAGCGCACCATCGACGTGCCCAAGTCCGAGACCACCGGCAGACGCGGCGGCATCCACAACTCGCTCACGCGCCTGCTGGTCAAGCCCACCCACCTCATCGGCGGCTACGCGCAGCTCACCTACGCCTTCAACTACCTCGGCCCGACCGGCAACCAGCGCGACGAGGTCACCGTCGTGCGCAAGCGGACCACGGAGGTGCGTTACTGATGGCACAGGCCCACGGCAGCGGGGACGGGACCGCAGGCCCAGGCGGGGAGCGGCCGATCGGCAGGGTCATGGCGCAGGTCGCCATGGTGATGAACCTGGACAAGTGCATCGGCTGCCACACGTGCTCGGTCACCTGCAAGCAGGCCTGGACCAACCGCAGCGGCGTCGAGTACGTGTGGTTCAACAACGTCGAGACGCGGCCCGGACAGGGCTATCCGCGCACCTACCAGGACCAGGAGCGCTGGAAGGGCGGCTGGGTCCTCGACGCCCGGGGGCGCCTCAAGCCCCGCGCGGGCGGTCGGCTCAAGCGGCTGTCCACCATCTTCGCCAACCCGGTGATGCCCTCCCTCCAGGACTACTACGAGCCCTGGACCTACGACTACGAGACGCTGACCAACGCGCCCCTGGGGGACGACTTCCCGGTGGCCGAGCCGCGGTCGGCGCTCACCGGCGAGCCCATGAAGGTCAGCTGGAGCGCCAACTGGGACGACGACCTCGGCGGCGGGCCCGAGCTGACCCGCCAGGACCCGATCGTGCGCAGGCTCGGCGACAAGGTGCGATTCTCCTTCGAGGAGACCTTCATGTTCTACCTGCCGCGCATCTGCGAGCACTGCCTCAACCCCTCGTGCGTGGCCGCCTGCCCCAGCGGAGCCCTGTACAAGCGGGTCGAGGACGGCATCGTCCTGGTCGACCAGGACCGCTGCCGGGGCTGGCGCATGTGCGTCACCGGCTGCCCGTACAAGAAGGTCTACTTCAACCACAAGACGGGCAAGGCCGAGAAGTGCACGTTCTGCTATCCGCGGGTGGAGGTGGGCATGCCCACCGTCTGCTCCGAGACGTGCGTGGGGCGGCTGCGCTACCTGGGCGTGGTCCTCTACGACGCCGACCGGGTCCGGGAGGCGGCGTCGGTGGCGGACGAGAGGGACCTGTACCGCGCCCAGCTCGACGTGTTCCTCGATCCCTCCGACCCCGCCGTGCGCGCCGCGGCCCGCCGCGACGGCATCCCCGACCGCTGGGTGGAGTCGGCCGTCCGCTCCCCGGTCTACGCGCTGGCCAAGCGCTTCCGGGTGGCGCTGCCGCTGCACCCGGAGTACCGCACGATGCCGATGGTCTGGTACATCCCGCCGCTGTCCCCGGTGGTGGACACGCTCTCCTCCACCGGGCACGACGGCGAGGACGCCGACAACCTCTTCGCCGCCATCGACACCCTGCGCATCCCCGTGGAGTACCTGGCCGAGCTGTTCACCGCTGGTGACACCGGCCCCGTGGACCTGGTCCTGCGGCGGCTCGCGGCCATGCGCTCCCACATGCGCCGGATCAACCTGGGCCGGGAGCGCGACGACTCCATCGCCGCCGCCGTCGGGATGACCGGCACCGAGATCGAGGACATGTACCGGCTCCTGGCCCTGGCCAAGTACGACGAGCGCTACGTCATCCCCACCGCCTACGGGGTGGACGAGGCCGACCGCGGGGTCATCGACGAGGTCGGGTGCAGCCTCGACTTCGAGGGCGGGCCGGGCATGGGCGGCATGGGCGGGGGCGTGCCCTTCGGTGAGGCCTCCGGGCAGCCCGAGGCCGCGACCGTGGAGAACTTCCACGCCCTGCGCACCCGCCAGACCAGCGACGCCCAGGCGGACACGAGCGGCCGGGTCAACCTCCTCAACTGGGACGGCAACGGCCGCCCCGCAGGGCTCTTCCCACCCCGACGGGGTGGCGACGACGACGGCGGTGGCGGCGACGCCGCACCGCGGAGGAGGGGGAGAGGATGAGCACCACCGCTGACGCCGACGGAGCTGGCGGGACGGCAGGGAGCGGCACCGGGTGGCTGGGGGCGGCGCGCACCATCCGCAGGGCGCACCGCGTGGCGGTCACCCACCAGTCCGCCTCGGTCCTGCTCGGCTATCCCGACCAGGCCTTCTTCGAACGCCTGCCGCTGGTGGCCCGCGCGGTCGCCGAGCTGCCGCGGGGAGGGGTGCGCGCGGCGCTCCAGGAGTTCTGCGACCACGCCTCCACCGCCTCCGAGCTGGAGCTGTGCGAGCACTACGTGGACGTGTTCGACCTGCGCAGGCGCAGGACCCTGCACATGACCTACTACACCGACGGCGACACCCGCCGCAGGGGGCACGCCCTGGCCGAGGTCAAGCGCGTCTACGCCGAGGCCGGGTGGCGGGTGGAGAACCGCGAGCTGCCCGACCACCTGGCGGTAATCCTGGAGTTCGCGGCCCGGGGGGACGCGCGCGCGGGCGAAGCCCTGCTGCTGCGCTTCCGGCCGGGCCTGGAGCTGATGTCGCGGACCCTGCACGACCACGGCACCCCGTACGCGCGGATCGTGGACGCGGTCCGCATGACCCTGCCCGCGCAGGATCGCGGGGACCTGGAGCTCGTGCGCAGGCTCGCGGCCCAGGGGCCGCCCGCCGAGGACGTGGGCCTGGAACCGTACGGGGTGCGGGCGCCGCTGCCGCGGACCGAGGCCCCCGGGCGCGACGGGGAGCAGCGGTGAACGGGTACGGCGCGCTGGACCTGCTGCTGTGGGGCGTCCTGCCCTACGCGGTCCTGGTCCTCGTGGTGGGCGGCCTCGTCTGGCGGTACCGGTACGACCGGTTCGGCTGGACCACCCGCTCGTCCGAGCTGTACGAGTCCAGGCTGCTGCGGATCGGCAGCCCGCTGTTCCACGTCGGCCTGCTCCTGGTGATCGGGGGCCACGCGGTGGGGCTGCTCGTGCCCGAGGGCTGGACCCGGGCGCTCGGGGTGTCCGACACCGTCTACCACGTCACCGCCCTGTCGCTCGGGCTCGTGGCGGGGGTGTGCACGCTCGGCGGGATCGCCCTGCTGATCTGGCGCCGCCGTACGACGGGCCCGGTCTTCAGCGCCACCACGCGCAACGACAAGCTCATGTACCTGGTGCTGGTCCTGGCCATCGTCACCGGGCTGGGCATGACCACCTACTTCGCCGGGGTGGAGGTGGCGGGCGGGCACACCCAGGACTACCGGCGGACGGTGTCGCCGTGGTTCCGCTCCATCTGGGTGCTCCAGCCCGACGTCGCGGCGATGTCGGGGGCCGAGGCCCCGTACAAGCTGCACGCCCTCGTGGGCCTCGGACTGTTCGCCCTGCTGCCCTTCACCCGCCTGGTGCACGCGTTCAGCGCACCGGTCGGCTACCTCTTCCGCCCCTACGTCGTCTACCGCACGCGGGACCGGTACCCGAACGCCGCCGGGCAGGCGGAGCGGCCCGCCCGCCGGGGCTGGTGAACCGGCCGCCCGGCGCGGTCCGGGCGGCCCGCGGCCCCTCCCGGCCACGGACGGTGAACGCGCGACCGGGGTGTGCGCGACGGTTATGTGTGGGAACGTGGTCATTGGCCCGCGCACACCGCGTGCGCGAACACGGGGAGTGGGAGAGAGTGCCATGGACCTGACGGTCGTCGACGTTCCGGAACGCTCGCGCTACGAGGTGAGCGCCGACGGGGCGGTGGTGGGGTTCTCCGCCTACCACCTGATCGACAAGGGCGTGTACGCCCTGCCGCACGTGGAGGTCGACTCCTCCTTCGAGGGCAAGGGGGTGGCGAGCCGCCTCATGCGCGACTCCCTGGACCACATCCGCTCGCGCGGGCTCAAGATCGTGCCGATCTGCCCGTTCGCGCAGGCCTACCTCAAGAAGAACCCGTCCTACGCGGACCTGGTCCACGAGGGCTGAGCCCGCGGGTCCGCGCGGGCTCCTCCGGGGAGGCTCCGCGGGCCGGAGGCGAATAACGGGAACATCACCATCCGGGCACGGCGTGACCCGGATGGTGATTCCGTGCACTTCACGGGTATGTGGGGGCGGTTGTCCTCCTACGGAGCAAAGGAGCCCCGCCCCGTGTTGCCTGCCGACCAAGCGCCCACCCTGGACGCGCGCCTGACCGACGCGATAGCCGCGTTCAACAACGACTTCTTCTGGTCCTGGATCCTGATCCCGCTGCTGGTGGTGGTGAGCGTCTACCTCACCATCCGGACGGGAGCCGTCCAGTTCCGGATGCTCCCGGAGATGTTCCGGGTACTCAGGAGCAAGCCCGAGACCGCCCCCGACGGGGGCAAGGCCGTCTCCTCGCTCCAGGCGTTCATGATCTCGGCCGCGGCCCGCATCGGCACGGGCAACATCGTCGGTGTGGCCGTCGCCATCTCCCTGGGCGGTCCGGGCGCCGTCTTCTGGATGTGGACGATGGCGGTCGTGGTGTGCGCGGCCAGCTTCGTCGAGTCCACGCTGGCCCAGCTCTACAAGGTCAGGGACTCCACCGGCTACCGGGGCGGTCCGGCCTACTACATGGAGAAGGGCCTGGGGCAGCGCTGGATGGGCGTGCTCTTCGCGATCGTCCTCATCCTGACCTTCCCGATGGTCTTCAACGCCGTGCAGAGCAACACCATCGCCGGCGCCGTCAGCAACTCCGCCGAGAACCTGAACGTGGACCCGGGCCTGGGGCTGTCGGCCGCGGTCGGGGTCGTGCTCGTCGCGGTCACCGCGATGGTGATCTTCGGCGGCGTCCGCAGGATCGCGCAGACCGCCCAGGCCCTGATCCCGGCCTTCGCGCTGATCTACCTGATCATGGGCGTCATCATCGTGGCGATGAACTACGAGCAGATCCCCGGGATGTTCGCGCTCATCTTCGAGCACGCCTTCGGCATTCGCGAGTTCGCCGCCGCCGGTCTGGGAACGGTGATCATCCAGGGCGTACGCCGGGGCATGTTCTCCAACGAGGCGGGCCTGGGCTCGGCTCCCAACGCCGCGGCCAGCGCCGCGGTCACCCACCCCGCCAAGCAGGGCCTGGTGCAGACCCTCGGCGTCTACTTCGACACCCTCGTGGTCTGCTCCGTCACGGCCTTCATCATCCTCGTCGGCTACCAGGGCGACTCCGGGCGCGAGCTGGAGGGCGACCTCACCCAGATCGCGGTCACCGAGGCGCTGGGCCCCTGGGCGCTGCACCTGATGACGCTGATCGTCCTCCTGGTCGCGTTCACGTCGGTGCTGGGCAACTACTACTACGGCGAGTCGAACCTGGAGTACCTGACCGCCGACCGGCGCGTCATGCTCGGCTACAAGATCGTCTTCCTCGCGGCCAGCTTCCTCGGCTCGCTGGGCTCGATCGACCTGGTCTGGACGCTGGCGGACACGACCATGGGCATGATGGCGCTGATCAACCTCGTGGCCATCACACCGCTGGCCGCGATCGCGGCGCGGGTGCTCAAGGACTACAACGACCAGCGGCGCCAGGGCATCGACCCCGTGTTCACGCGGGACCGGCTGCCGGACCTGCGCGGCGTGGAGTGCTGGGAGCCCAGGGAGAGGGAGACGGCTGCCGGGTCCGACCGGGCCTGAGGGGCGCGGGACGGAGCCGGGTCCCGTGCTCCGCCCGGCTCCCGGCCGTCCCGGGCTCCGGCCGGGGTTCTGATCCGTCCACCGGTGGGGCGGGGGGTGTACGCACCCCCCGCCCCACCGGTGTCTTCAACGGGTCATTCAGTGACAGAACCCACCAGGTAAGGCTTTTCAGTGCATCTGTGTTCTTTCGGTGACGGCGAATAATCGCTAGTGTGCTGGATCACAGTTGTGGCGGCCCGTGTGTCTCGTCGAGGGAGTCCGATGTCCATCGTCTCAATCGAGCCCGCCACCGCCGAGCGGTGGGAAGACCTGGAGAACCTGTTCGGACCGACCGGAGCCTACGGGCACTGCTGGTGCACCTTCTTCCGGAGGCGGGCCAAGGACCACACGGCCAGCACCTCCTGTGACCGCTCCCAGCGCGGTGTGGACAACAAGGAGGAGTTGCGGCGCCTGACCCTGGACGGGCGGGTGCCCGGCCTGCTCGCCTACGACGAGGACGGCCCCTGCGGGTGGGTGTCCGTGGCCCCCCGCGAGGACTTCATCCGGCTGTCGCGGTCGCGGTCCCTGCGTCCGGCCGATCCCCGTGAGCCCGGCGTGTGGTCGCTGGTCTGCTTCTGGCTCCCGCCCCGCCGGCGCAGACGCGGCCTGGGCAGCCGCCTGCTGGACGGGGCGATCGAGTACGCCAGGACCAACGGCGCCCGCGTCCTGGAGGCCTATCCGGTGGACACCGCCGGAGGCCGGGCGCCCAGCGCCGAGGTCTACACGGGAACGGTGGAGATGTTCCGGCGGGCCGGGTTCACGCTGAACAACCACCACGCGAGTGAACGCGTGGTCGCCCGTCTGGAACTCAAAACCGAGTAGCCCCGCCTCCTCTTTCCCCTTTCCCTGATCCGCCTCCCCTCCCCTGAACCCCCGCCCCCCGAACCCCCGCCCCCCATCGCAGCCCCCTTCCGGCTTCTGACAGCCCCGTCCCCCGCGGAACCCGGTGCACCCGCCGCCCCCGCTCTCCGGTCCGAACACGGGCCGCCCCCGGAGAACGGGGGGAGGGTATCCGGAACGCCCGACGGGGCTCCCGGACGCCTCCCCGTTCCCCGGGGGCGCCGCCTGAGGTCCTCGCACGTCGCGTGCGGGGGCCTTCGTCGTTTCCGGGGGTGGCGCGTTCGGCGGACATTTGACAGCACCATACCCCTGAGGGGTATGTTGAACGCATCGGAGGCCGGTCCCAGGAGGACCGGCACAGCACACATGCCCCAGGAGGCGAAATGGCTGCCACCACCACCGCTGTTTACACCGTTGACGGCATGAGCTGCGGACACTGCGTCAGCTCCGTCACCGAGGAGGTCGGCGGGGTCGCGGGGGTCACCGACGTCAAGGTCGACCTCGACAGCAAGAAGGTGACCGTCACCAGCGACGGCCCGGTCGACGACGCGTCGGTCCGCGCCGCCATCGACGAGGCCGGTTACGAGGTGCGCGGCTGACGCGCACACCGGACCCCGCGGGCCGGGCGGAGACGGCGCACAGCCGGTCCCGGACCGCGGGGGAGTTCCGGCGCGGAACAGGAGATCCGCCCGCGCCGGGCCCCGGGGCCGCCCGGCCCCGGAGCACGGAACCGTCCACGGGAACACGGGGACGTCACGGAGGACCGAGGAAGGGCTATGAGCAGCAGCGCAGCCGCGGCGGGCCGGGCCGACACCGCACCGGTCGAACTGGACATCGGCGGCATGACCTGTGCCGCATGCGCCAACCGGGTCGAGAAACGGCTCAACAAGCTCGACGGGGTCACCGCCACCGTCAACTTCGCCACCGAGAGGGCCCGCGTCTCCTTCGACGGCTCGCCCACCCCGGTGGAGGACCTCGTCGCCCAGGTCGAGAAGGCGGGCTACACCGCCACCGTGCCCCGGGCCGAACCCGAGGCGGCCGAGGGCGCCGCGGAACCCGCCGACCCCTCCCGCGCGCTGCGCGACCGGGTGATCGTCAGCGCGGTGCTGTCGGTGCCGGTCATCGCGATGGCGATGGTCCCCGCCCTGCAGTTCACCTACTGGCAGTGGGCCTCCCTGACCCTGGCGGCGCCCGTCGTCGTCTGGGGCGCGCTGCCCTTCCACGTCGCCGCCTGGAAGAACCTCAGGCTGGGCAGCGCCACCATGGACACGCTGGTCTCCCTCGGGGTGTCGGCCGCGTTCCTGTGGTCGCTGTACGCGCTGTTCCTCGGGACCGCGGGCATGCCGGGGATGACGCACCCCTTCGAGCTCACCGTCGCCCGCGGCGACGGCTCGGCCAACATCTACCTGGAGGTGGCCGCCGGGGTCACCACCTTCATCCTCCTCGGCAAGTACTTCGAGGCCCGCTCCAAGAGGCGCGCGGGCGCCGCCCTGCGCGCCCTGCTCGAACTCGGGGTCAGGGAGGCCACCGTCCTGCGCGGCGCGGACTCGCGGCAGGAGTCGGTGCCCGTGGACCGGCTCGTCGTCGGCGACCGCCTCCTCGTCCGGCCGGGGGAGAAGGTGGCCACCGACGGCGTGGTGGAGGAGGGCACCTCCGCCGTGGACATGAGCATGCTCACCGGCGAGTCGGTGCCGGTGGAGGTCGCGCCCGGCGACTCCGTGGTCGGCGCGACCGTCAACGCGGGCGGGCGCCTCGTCGTGCGCGCCACCCGGGTCGGCTCGGACACCCAGCTCGCCCAGATGGCGCGCCTGGTGGAGGAGGCCCAGAACGGCAAGGCCGAGGTCCAGCGCCTGGCCGACCGCGTCTCCGGGGTCTTCGTCCCGATCGCCATCCTCGTGGCGCTCGCCACGCTCGTCCTCTGGCTCGTGCTGGGGGCGTCCGCCCCGGCCGCCTTCACCGCCGCGGTCGCGGTGCTCATCATCGCCTGCCCGTGCGCCCTGGGCCTGGCCACGCCCATGGCCCTGATGGTGGGCACCGGTCGCGGCGCCCAGCTGGGCATCCTCATCAAGGGCCCGGAGGTGCTGGAGGACACCCGCCGCGTGGACACGGTCGTGCTGGACAAGACCGGCACCGTCACCACCGGCCGGATGACCCTGACCGGCGTGTTCACCGCGGAGGGCGAGGACGAGGAGGAGGTCCTGCGCCTGGCCGGTGCGCTGGAGGACGCCTCCGAGCACCCCATCGCGCGGGCGGTCGCCGCCGGGGCCGCCGACCGCGTGGGCGCCCTCCCGACCCCCGAGGACTTCGCCAACGCCGAGGGCCTGGGCGTGCGGGGGACCGTCGGGGGCCGTGCCGTGGCCGTCGGCCGGGTCGCGCTGCTGGAGGAGGACGGCGCCGTCCTGCCCGAGCGGCTGGCCACCGCCCTCGGGGACGCCGAGGACGGGGGCCGCACCGCCGTGGCCGTGGGCTGGGAGGGCCGCGTCCGGGGCGTGCTGGTGGTGGCCGACACCGTCAAGCCGACCAGCGCCGAGGCCGTCCGCAGGTTCCGTGAACTGGGGCTCACCCCGATCCTGCTCACCGGGGACAACCGGGCGGTGGCCCGTTCGGTGGCCGACCAGGTCGGCATCGACGAGGTGGTCGCCGAGGTCCTGCCCCGCGACAAGGTCGAGGTCGTGCAGCGGTTGCAGGGCGAGGGACGCACGGTGGCGATGGTCGGCGACGGGGTCAACGACGCCGCCGCCCTGGCCCAGGCGGATCTGGGGCTGGCGATGGGCACGGGGACGGACGTGGCCATCGAGGCCAGCGACCTGACGCTCGTGCGCGGTGACCTGCGCGCCGCCGCCGACGCCATCCGCCTCTCCCGCAGGACCCTCAGCACCATCAAGGGCAACCTGTTCTGGGCCTTCGCCTACAACGCCGCCGCGATCCCGCTGGCGGCGGCGGGGCTGCTCAACCCCATGATCGCCGGAGCCGCGATGGCCTTCTCCAGCGTCTTCGTCGTCAGCAACAGCCAGCGGCTGCGCCGGTTCCGCCCGCTGGCGCGGGACGGGGCCGCCGACCGGGCCTCCTGACCGGCGCACGGGGAAACGACGAGGGGGGAGGGGCGCGGGCCGTCCGCGTCCCTCCCCCCGGTCGTGGGGCAGGGCGCATCCCGTTCCGCCGCGCCAGGTTCGGCCGCCCCCGGTCCCACCGCGCCCAGCCCCGACACGACCTGGCGGTGGCCATGGGCGTTCGTCCGCGCACGGTGGGAAGCGGCGGAATCGGGCTGGACGGAGGCACGAGGGGGTTCCCGCCTCGGCGAAGGATGTGAGGTGGCTCTCGCGCCCGCCCGGGGCGGGCGCTAGGGTGGCGCGAGGCCGCACGGTCCGGGCGCGCCCGCGCGAACGGTGCGGCTCGCCGTGCCCGTACGCCCCCGCACACGCGTCCCCCGCCCCGGCCGCCGAGTCCCCGCCCCCCGCCTCCTTCGACCTCCCACGTGAAGGACGGACCCCAGCCCGTACCCGATCGCCCCCAGCCGAGGTACCCGTGTCCCCTGGATGCCCCCGAGCCGCGCTGCACCACAGCGAGCCGCACCCCGACCCCTACGCCGTGTACGCCAGGATGCGCGCCGACCACGGTCCCGTGGTCCCGGTCGAGCTCGAACCCGGTGTGCACGGGTGGCTGGTCACCGACTACGCCACCCTCATCTCCTGGTCCCGGGACACCACCGCCTTCAGCCACGACCCCAGGTTGTGGCGCGACCTCGCCGAGGGGCGGGTCAGCCCGGACTCCGCGCTGTTGCCGATGCTGGCCCCGCGCACGAGCGCCCTGTACGTCGACGGCTCGGAGCACCAGCGCTACCGCAGGGTCATCACCGACGGCCTCGGCAGCGTCGACACCGAGCACCTGCGCCGGATCACCAGCCGCTACGCCGACCGGCTCATCGACGAGTTCTGCGCGCGGGGGCGGGCCGAACTCCTCGACGAGTACGCCCGCATGCTGCCGCTGCTGGTCATGAACGACCTCTTCGGCTTCGACGAGGACCAGGGGACGCGCTTCGCCACCGCCATGCGCAACCTGTGGCTCGGCGTGGACGCGGAGGGGTCCGACGCCGAGGCCGAGCGGGTGCTGTCGGAGGTGGTGGCGGCCAGGCACCGCGAGCCCGGCGACGACCTCGTCACCCGGTTCATCCAGCACCGCGCCGTCCTCAGCGACGAGGAGGTGATCATGCAGCTCCGGCTGGTCACCGCCACCGCCAACGAGCCGGTCGCGTACCTGGTCGACGCGGTCCTGCGCGTCTTCCTGACCGACCCCTCCGGGCCCGGCGCGGCCCCGCCCTCCGACGCCTCCCTGGCCGAGGTCCTCGACCGCGTGCTGTGGCGGGACCCGCCGATCACCAACTTCCCCGCCCTCTACCCGCGCGTGGACGTGCCCCTCGACGGCGGCCGGGTGATCGAGGCCGGGTCCCCCGTGCTGATGGCCTTCGCCGCGGCGAACCACTTCTTCGCCCGGGAGAACGCCGAGCGGATGGAGGAGACCGCCAACCGGGCGCACGTGGCCTGGGGCGCGGGGCCGCACCGGTGCCCCGCCATCGACGAGGCGACCACCGTCGCCAGCGTCGCGGTGCGCGTCCTGCTCCACCGCCTGCCCGGCCTGCGCCTGGCCGTCCCGCCCGAGCGGCTGCGCTGGAGGCTGTCGGCCCTGTCCTGGTCCCCCATGCGGCTCCCCGTCGAGTTCGCCCCGCAGGCCCCTCTCACCCACGGCCCTGAGGAGGCGGCGCCGCTCCCGGCCGACCCGCCCGCGGGCGCCCCCGGGTCCGGCCAGCAGGCCTCCGGCGGCCTGTCGTCCCTGTCGGACTTCCTGGTGCGGCTGCTGCGCAGGCCGTGAGGCGGCCCCGTCCGCGCGCCCGTGCGGCGCGGGACGGGCGGACACGCCCGGTGATCCCTGTCCCGCCGGTCCGGCGGAACCCGGAGCCGTCGTTGGTATCCGCCCATTTCAGGGGCGTGCGCCCGGACGTCCCGCACCCGGGGAAGACACATGACACCGCGGCGGGGAGCGCCAACAGTGGCCGGGGGATCCTAGACTCGCTAGGGCTGTGAGGTCTCTCCTCCGCCGCGCCCCGAACTCCCCACACTGCCCCTCCCCACAGAGGAACAGCGCCTTCATGAACAGTTCCGAAGCCGACCCCGGTCGTCTCCTGGCCAACCGGTACCGCCTGGACGAGGTCATCGGCTCCGGCGGCATGGGGCGGGTCTGGCAGGGCACCGACACCCTCCTGGACCGGCCGGTCGCCGTCAAGGAGCTGACCACGCCGCCGAACCTGCCCCCGCACGAGGTCGAGGTGCTGCGCACCCGCATGCTGCGCGAGGCGCGCAGCGCGGCGCAGCTCAGCCACCCCGCCATCATCACGGTGTTCGACGTGGCCGACGAGGACGGCCGCCCGTGGATCGTCATGGAACTGGTCCGCGGCCCCTCCCTCGGTGACCTCGTCCGCGACGAGGGCGCGCTGCCGGTCCGGAGGGCCGCCGCGATCGGCGAGCAGATGGCGGCGGGGCTGGCCGAGGCGCACGCCCGCGGCATCGTGCACCGCGACATCAAGCCGGGCAACGTGCTCATCGCCGGGAACGACCGCGCGGTCCTGACCGACTTCGGCATCGCCCACCTGGACGGCTCCACCCACCTGACCAGCACCGGCCTGCTGATCGGCTCTCCGAGCTACCTGGCCCCGGAGGTCGCGCACGGGTACTCGGCCACCCCGGCCTCGGACATGTGGGCCCTGGGCATCACCCTCTACCAGGCGGTCGAGGGCACCCTGCCCTTCGACCGGCCGACCCCGATGGCGACGCTGACCGCCATCGTCACCCAGGACCTGCCGGAGCCGGTCAACGCCGGTCCGCTGCGCCCGGTCCTGGAGGCCCTGTGCGAGAAGCGCCCGGAGGACCGGCCGTCGGTCGGCGAGGTGCGCGCACTGCTGCGCGAGATCCGGGACGCGGACGACACCCCCGAGACGGTCATCCCCACGCTGGTCACCACCGTGCCCACGCCGGAGCCGGAGCAGATCGCCGAGTCGGCCGCCCGCGCCGAACCGCCGGGCCCCGGCCCGGCCGCCCGCCCCGCCGCCCGCCGTGAGGAGCGCCCCGGTTCCGTCCGGCGGACGCTGCTGGTCGCCGCCGCCGTGTTCGTGCTGCTCGTCGTGGGCGCCACCACCAGCCTCCTGGTGAGCATGAACCGCTCGGGCGGGCCCGACACCGGGCTGGTCGACGGATCGGGGCAGGAGGCCGCCGCCGACCCCGGCGCGGAGGCGTCGGAGCCCCCCGCCGAGGAGAGCGCGTCCGCCGCCGAGGAGACGCCGCAGGAGTCCGCGCAGGCCTCGGACGAGGAGTCGGAGGCCGAGGAGGACGAGGACGGTGTGGAGGAGGCATGGGGGCCCCTCACCCGCCACGAGGACTCCAGCGGCTTCTCCGTGGACGTCCCCGAGGGCTGGAACGTCGAGAGGGAGGGCCACATGGTCTACTTCCGCAACCCCGACGGCGGCTACCTGCTGGTGGACCAGACCGACGACCCC
Organism: Nocardiopsis deserti; assembly: GCF_008638355.1. NCBI lineage: Bacteria > Bacillati > Actinomycetota > Actinomycetes > Streptosporangiales > Nocardiopsidaceae > Nocardiopsis > Nocardiopsis deserti. Next base: position 71,636 of record NZ_VWVS01000026.1, read on the forward strand.
AACCCCGACGCCGGGGACGACTGGCGCGAGTTCGAGCCCGTCGGCAGCGGCAACTTCAGCGGCTACGAACTGATCGGCATCGAGGACGTGGAGGCCGACTGGACGGAGGACTACGTCAGCGCCGCCGACTGGGAGTTCACTTTCAGCAACGGCGACATGCACGCCATCAACCGGGGCTTCCACACCGAGGACATCGGCTACGCCCTGTTCCTGGTCTCCAGCAACGACCACCCCGAGGAGAACCGGGCGCTGCTGGACCACATGTCCCGCAGCTTCGAACCGGCCGACCGGGACGACTGAGCGGTCAGAACACCGAGCAGTTGGTGATGTCGGTGAAGGCCTCCAGGGCCAGCGCCGCCGTCACCGAGTTGCCCTTGGCGTCCAGGCCCGGGCCCCACGCCGCCACGGAGCAGCGCCCCGGCACGATCGCGAGGATGCCGCCGCCCACCCCGCTCTTACAGGGCAGGCCGACGCGGTAGGCGAACTCGCCCGCGGCGTCGTAGGTGCCGCAGGTGAGCATCACCGCCATGACGCGGCGCGCGTCGGAGCGGCTGAGCAGCTGGGAGCCGTCCGCCCGCCTGCCGTGGCGCGCCAGCAGCAGTCCCGCCCGGGCCAGCTCCTCGCAGCTGACGGTGATCGCGCACTGCCGGAAGTAGTGGTCCAGCACCTCCGGTACCGGGTTGTGCATGTTGCCGAAGCTCGACATGAGGTACGCCAGCGCCCGGTTGCGGTCCCCGTGCTCGTCCTCCGAGCGCACCACCAGGTTGTCCGCGTGCAGGTCGGGGTCACCCGTCTCAGCGCACAGCAGCTCCCCCAGGGCGCCGACGGCGTTCCCGGTGTCGGTCAGCAGCTGGTCGGTGACGATGAGCGCGCCCGGGTTGATCATCGGGTTGCGGGGCACGCCGCTCTCGAACTCCAGCTGGTACAGGGAGTTGAAGGAGGTGCCCGAGGGCTCCCGGTGGACCCGCTTCCACACGCTGTCCCCGGATCTGCTCATCACCAGTGCCAGGGTGAACACCTTGGTGATGCTCTGCATGGAGAAGCGCGTTCGGAAGTGGTCGCCGACGCTGTACAGGTCTCCGTCCACCGTGGCCACGGAGAACCCGAACTCGTCCGGGTCCACGCGGGCCAGTTCGGGGATGTAGTCGGCGACCCGGCCCTCGCCGATGTGCGACCGCACCCTCTCCATGACGGCGTCGAGCACTTCTCCGTAGTCGTCGCGGTCGCTCACCTCGGCCGCAGCCCCCTCCCGTGTCGGTGTGCCTCACCCCCCGGCTACCCAGGACGGGCTCCGGCATGGCTCGGGACGGCTCCGGAGGTGCTGGGGAACGGCCCGGACGGCCGCGGAGGCGCCGTGAGGCGGCTCGGGACGGCCGCGGAGGGGACGGGCGGCGGGTCAGCCCCTCCCGTCCAGGAGCTGGGCGTCGTGCACGAGCAGCGCCACCTGCACACGGTTGTTGAGCCCGAGCTTGGTGAGGATGCTCGACACGTGCGTCTTGACCGTCGGCACGCTCAGGAACAGGGCCGAGGCGATGTCGGCGTTGGACCGGCCCTCGCCGACCGCCACGGCCACCTCCACCTCCCGGCCGTTGAGCGCCGAGAGCCGCTCACGCGCACGCAGGGTCCGCTCGCCGCGGTCGTTGGCGCCCACCCGCTCGACCAGCCGCCGCGTCACCGTCGGGGACAGCACCGACATGCCCCGGGACACCTGGCGCACCGACTCCACGATCTCCGCCGGAGGGGTGTCCTTGAGCAGGAACCCGGCCGCGCCCGCCCGCAGCGCGCGCAGCACGTGCTCGTCGGCGTCGAAGGTGGTCAGCACCAGCACCTCCGGCGGGTCCTCCAGGGCCCGCAGCCGCTCGGTGGCGGTCAGCCCGTCCACCGTCGGCATCCGGATGTCCATCAGGACCACGTCGGGGGAGTGGCGCGCGACCAGGTCGACCACCGCGCTCCCGTCCTCGGCCTCGGCCAGCACCCGGATGTCGGGCGCGCCGCCCATCATCATCACCAGGCCGACCCGGACCAGCGCGTCGTCATCGACGAGCACGACCCCGATCTCCCGCTCCGTCTCGCTCATGTCGGCCACGGTAGCCATGCCGCCAGCCGCCAGCCACCCCGGCCGTCCGGTCCGTGCTCCAGCCGCCCCGAGGCCAGGGACACCCGCTCGGCGAGCCCGACCAGGCCCTGGCCGTCGCCGTCCCCGCCCGCCGCCGCGGGAGGGGCGCCGGGGGAGGGGCCGTTGCCCACCTCCACCAGCAGGCCGTCGCCCGGCTCTCCCCGGACCAGCACGTGCGTGGTGGCGCCCGGGGCGTGCTTGCGCACGTTCGTCAGCCCCTCCTGGACGATCCGGTAGGCGGTGCGCCCGATGCGCTCGGGGACCGTCCCGGCGCACTCCTGCACGAACTCCACCCGGGCCCCGGCCTCGTCGGCCTCCTCCACCAGCTGCCGCAGGTCGGCCATGGTCGGCTGCGGCAGCTCCCCGACGGGCGCGCGCAGCACGCCGATCACCTCGCGCAGGTCCTGGAGGGCCTGGTGGGCGCTCTCGCGGATCACCTTCGCCGACCGGGCCACCTCCTCGGCGGGGGCGTCCGGCCGGTACTCCAGGGCGCCCGCGTGCACGCTCAGCAGTGACAGCCGGTGCCCGAGCACGTCGTGGATCTCGCGGGCCATGGCCTCGCGGACCTGGTGCTGGGCGTGCTCGGCGCGCAGCTGCGCCTCCGTCTCGGCGTGCACGGCCCGGTCGCGCAGCGACTCCACCAGCTCGCGCCGGTGCTGGACGGTGAGCCCCCAGCCGGTCACGGCGCCCTGGAGGGCGGCCCCCAACAGGAAGATCACCAGGAGCGGGGCGTGCGGGTCGGGCCACAGCGTGGCGTGTACGAGCGAGGCGCCCACGCTCAGCCCGTACACCGCCAGGCTGGTGCGGGGCGGACGGCGCACGGCCAGCGAGAACAGGGCGATGAGCATCACGCCCGAGGCCAGGCCGGAGACGGCGGAGTACAGGACGAGCACGACGGCGAGCTGGACCGGCCAGCGCCGCCGCCACCACAGCGCCAGGCAGGCCAGCAGGGTGAGGGCTCCGTCGGTGACCTTGAGCCACACGGGCAGGACCGGTCCCAGGACGGGCAGGTCGGGGAACTCGGCGGCGTTCATCAGCACGGAGAGGAGGGCGATCAGGAAGATGGAGGAGTCCACGATCCAGTCGCGCGCGCCGCACCGCCCGGCCATAGCGTTCATCGCGCTGAAGTCTACGTTCGGAGCCGGAGCCGGAGGCCGGGAGCCGGGCAGGGCGGTGGGAGGGAGCCGGGGCCGCCGTCCCCTCGGCCGGTCGGCCGACGCGGGCCCGGCGGACGGCCGGGCAGGGCTGGACGGTCGGCCGATGCTCCGCTCTCGGCCCGGTGCCTAAGGTCGGGGGCGTGCGCAAGGCCATCCGGGGCGTCGGTGTCCTGCTCCTCCCCGTCGGCGTCAGCGGCGCCGTCGACCACTTCTGGTACCAGCCGTTCCTGGGTGTGGTCCTCAACTCGTTCAACCGCTTCGTCGTGCCCCACGTGGCGGCCTTCGAGGGCTACGAGGTGCTCGCCAACCTGGGCGTGGCCGCCGTCGGCGCCGCCCTGGCCCCGGGGGTGGAGGCGCGGCGGCCGCGGAGCCGGGTCTGAGGACGGGACCGGTCCGCCGCTGCCCGCGCTCGGCCCGTCGCGGCGAGGACGGTTCGTGCCCGGTCCGCACGTCGGTACCTTGTAACCGATGAGCACTCTGGTCACCGGAGCCACCGGAATGGTGGGCCGCCGCATCCTCACCCAGCTGAGGAGCCGCGGCCTGCCCGCGACGGGCGCGTCCCGCGCCTCGAAGACGCGCCTGGACTGGACCGACACCTCCAACTGGGACGAGATCCTCGACGGCGTGAAGAACGTCTTCGTGGTGACACCGGTCGGGAGCGCCCTGGGCAACCGGGTCGCCGGGTTCCTGGAGAGGGCCGCCGCGGCCGGGGCCGTCAACGCCGTGGTCCTGACCGCCATGGGCAGCGAGTACGCGCCGTCGGACTCCGACCAGCGCGCCGCCGAGCTGCGGGCCAAGGACCTGTTCGGCCGGTGGACCGTGCTGCGGTCCAACTGGCTCTTCCAGGACTTCACCGAGGGGATGTTCGCCGGTCTGGCGCGCTCGCGCAACGGGCGCCTCGAACTGCCGGTCAAGAAGAGGACCGAGGTCAGCTTCGTGGACGCCCGCGACGTCGCCGACGCCGCCGTCGCGGCCCTGCTGGGCGACCACAGCGGCAGGGAGTACACGCTCACGGGCCCGCAGCCGCTCACCTTCCGCGAGGTCGTCAAGCAGACCCGCGGCACGGAGAGCCCGGTGTGGCGGTTCAAGGCCGTCGACGAGGCGGGCTTCTACTTCCGCGCCGCGGACCGGGGGTGGAACGACCGCTTCATCGACACCCTCAACGAGCGCTTCGCCGCCGCGGTCCGGGGCAGGGCGGCCGAGGTCACCGGGGACGTGCGCACGGCGCTCAGCCGCGACCCCATCCCGCTGGGCCGCTTCGTCCGCGAGGCCACGCTCTGACTTCCCGCCCCCCGGGGGCAGGAGGCCACGGACGCCCGTCCCGGCGCGGCGGGCGTCCGTACCGGAGACGCGCCTACTTGAGCAGCTGGCGGGCCATCACCATGCGCTGGATCTGGTTCGTACCTTCGTAGATCTGCGTGATCTTGGCGTCGCGCATCATGCGCTCCAGCGGGAAGTCCTTCACGTAGCCCGCGCCGCCCAGCAGCTGCACGGCGTCGGTGGTGATCTCCATGGCGGCGTCGGAGGCGAAGCACTTGGCGGCGGCGCCGTAGAAGGGCAGGTCGTCGTCGCCGCGCTCGGACTTGGCGGCGGCCACGTAGACCATCTGCCGCGCGGTCTCCAGCTTCATCGCCATGTCGGCGAGCATGAACTGCACGCCCTGGAACTCGGCGATGTGCCTGCCGAACTGCTTGCGCTCCTTGACGTAGGCCACCGCCTGGTCCAGCGCGCCCTGCGCGATGCCGACGGCCTGCGCGCCGATGGTGACGCGCGTGTGGTCCAGGGTGCGCAGCGCGATCTTGAGGCCCTCGCCCGGTGCGCCGACGATGCGGTCGCCGGGAACGCGCACGTTGTCGAAGAACAGCTCGCGGGTGGGGGAGCCCTTGATGCCGAGCTTGCGCTCGGGCTCGCCCAGGGTGAAGCCCTCGTCGTCGGCGTGCAGCACGAAGGCGGAGACGTTGCGGCCGCGCGGGCCCTCGGGGTCGGTCACCGCCAGCACCGTGTAGTACCTGCTGACCCCGGCGTTGGTGATCCAGGACTTCTGGCCGTTGAGGATCCAGCCGTCGCCGTCGGCGACGGCCTGGGTGCGCATGCTCGCGGTGTCGGAACCGGCCTCGCGCTCGGACAGGCCGTAGGAGAACATCGCCTCGCCGCTGGCGACCTCGGGCAGGTAGCGCCGCTTGACCTCCTCGGAGGCGCCCAGGATCAGCGGCATGGTGCCGAGCTTGTTGACGGCGGGGATGAGGGAGGAGGAGGCGCACACGCGGGCGACCTCCTCGATGACGATGCAGGTGGCCAGGGCGTCGGCGCCCACGCCGTCGTACTCCTCGGCGATGTGCGGGGCGTGGAAGTCCGTGGCGACCAGGGCGTCGAGGGCGTCCTGCGGGAAGGCGCTCCTCTCGTCGACCTCCGCCGCGTGCGGGGCGATCTTGTCCTCGGCGACGGAGCGCACGGCCTCGCGCAGCTCCTCGTGCTCCTCGGTGGTGGTGAACAGGTCGAAGTCGCTCATCTGCATTCCTCCCCGGACGGCGGTCCCGGCCGATGGCACCGCGTGCCATTCTTTGGCATTCAGTGCCAGGATAAGGGGTGGAAGGGATGAAGTACACAGATGGGGTCGGAGAGCCCTTCCAGACACCGAACGAAGGGGGCACAGCCCATGGAGAACACGGGAGGCCGGGGCGGCCAGACGCGCGCGGACACCCGCGCTGTGGTGCTGGCCGCGGTGCGGCTGTTCACCGAGGACGGGTTCGAGGCCACGACGATGGACCAGATCGCGGCGGCCACGGGGGTGAGCCGACGCAGCCTGTTCCGCCGCTTCGGCTCGAAGGAGGACATCCTCTTCGCCGAGCACGACGAGTTGTTCGCCACGGTCGCGGGTTTCCTGGAGGCCTCCCCGGACGATCCGCTGACGTCGGTCCTCTCCGCCACCCGGCTGGTGCTCCAGGGGTACCTGGGTGATCCGGAGATCACCGTGCCCCGTTACCGCCTGGTCCGCGCCCACGCCCGTCTGCGCGACCGCGAGGTGGCGATGACCGCCCGCTACCAGGCCGCCTTCAGCCGCTACCTGGCGAGGCGCGGGGGAGGCGGGGACCGCTCGCTGGCCGCCGGGGTGGTGGCCGCGTCGCTCATCGCGGCGCACAACCACGTCCTGCGCGGATGGCTGCGCGGTCCGGAGCAGGACGTCCGAGAGGTGTGGGCGCGCTTCGACGAGGCCGTGGACTTCGTCCGCCGGTCCGCCGAGCCGATGCTGCACACCCCGCCGGAGCCGCGGCGCGACCGGGTGCTCGTGGCGGTCTACCCGGGGGACACCGGCCGGGAGGAACTGCTCCGCCGTGTCGCCGAGGCGGTCCGGGAGTCCGAGGAGCCGGGGAGGGCGGAGGGGGCCGCGAGGACGTAGGGGGCTGAGGGCTCTGGAAGACGCGGGAAGGCCGGGGGAGGCCGGAGAAACCCGGGGGGTCCGGAGGGCCATGAGCCCGTGCGCCGGCCCGCCGCCCGTCCCCACCCCCCGAACCGCGCCCGGCCGGGCCCCGCGCGGTCGGGGCCGCGCTCCGACGAGCGTAGGCTGGTGGGCCGGGAAACGGGTAGTCACACGAGGCGGATCGGACAGCGGAAATGAGCGTGGACACGGCGGGCGCCACCAAGCAGGAGTCTGAGGTCGTACGCGAGGCCTCCCGGCGGCGCACGTTCGCGGTGATCTCCCACCCCGACGCCGGCAAGTCCACCCTGACCGAGGCCCTGGCCCTGCACGCGGCCGCGATCTCCTCAGCGGGAGCCGTGCACGGCAAGGG
>NZ_VWVS01000027.1:0-68414 GCF_008638355.1 Nocardiopsis deserti
CCCCCCCGCCCGGCCCCCCGCGGGCCCGGCCGCGGCCCCCGGGCGGGGAGCCCCACCCCCGCCCACCACAGGAACACCACCGACAGGAACGAGGACCCATGGACCCGCTGAAACTCGCCGACGCGGCCTTTGCTGTGATGCGCGTCGTGTCCCAAGCCGTGCCCGCCGCCATCATGCGCGGCGTGTCGGTCGGCCCGCTGCACCAGGAGACCGCCGTACAGGTCACATGGAACGGCGAGCCCGTCGAGGCCGACGACGACCAAGCGCGCGCCGCCGCCCACGACAAAGCCGACGTCGTTGGCCACCGCATCGCCGAGGCCCTTGTGGGCGAGGGATACACGCTCACCGAGGCCGTGTACGTCATCCGCAGCACACCGACCCACGCCACCTACGGCGTTCTCGTCAAGGTCGCGCTGTAGGCAACCGGCGGCCGCGCCGGGCCCCGAGCGGTCCGGCGCGGCCCCGGAGGGTCGAAGTTGACCCCACACCCGGAGTCGGGTATATTACAGGTAAGCGGTTCGGGAGACCCCCACTCCCCCGGTACCGCCCGAACGGAACACCACCGAGAGAAAGAGAACCATCGTGTCGAACACCGCACGCGAGCGCGCCATCCGCCTGGTCGCCTCCCGCACCACCGAGCAGCTGGTCACCCTGCTGGACATGACCACCCCCGCCAACGTCGAGTCCCGCATGATCCGCGCGTGGATCTGCGACGAGCTGACCCGCCGCTACAACGTCCAGGCCATGGGCATGACCACCCCCGCGATCGTGCAGGCGCTGGAGCCCCTCACCGGGGTTGGGCCGCGCGGTCGCAAAGCCGACGTCGTTTTCATTGACGCCTACCTGGAGGTTCTCACCCACCGCCACCCCGAGGCCGCCGCAGCCGAGGACAAGTGGTACGAGGACGCCGACGATGAAGCGGTGTTCGCGCGGGGCCCGATCGGCTACGTCCTGAACGCGGTCCGCGCCCTGTAGGAGCAGCGCCGCCCGGACGGTTCCCCGTCCGGGCGGCGCCCGCACACACGCAGTAGGGGCGCCGATCGCCCGACCGAGCCGGGCCCGGTCCGGCGCCCCCGAGGCACGCCCCACCGGCAGAGAGGCACACGTCATGATCAACCTTCAGCGCCCGCGCGCCGCGCGGGTCATCGCCACCGGCACCACCGAGCAGCTGGCCGCCCTGAGGAACAGGACCGAGTTCACCGGGCCCACGGGGCCCAACATGTCCGATCGGGACGTGGTCCGCCTGATGGTCGAGCGCGCTTTGTACCGGCGCCACGCGGACAGGGTCGAGGCCATGACCACCGGCCAGATCCTGGACGAGTTGGAGCCCATCGCCGATCTCCAGCTCACCGGCCCCGAGGCGACGCGCGTTCACGTGCACGCCCTGATGAACGAACTGTACGGGCGCCACGGCGAGACCCGCACCGCCGAGGACCAGTGGTACGAGGAGTCCCAGCACGACGAAGCGGTGTACCTGCGCGGCCCGGCAGGGCACACCGTCCGGGCCCTGCGCGCACTCGACACCCCGTAGGACCGGCGCCGGCCGGACGCTCACCCGTCCGGCCGGCGCCCCGCGCACGCAGAAGGGGCGCCGACCATTTCCCGGCTTTCGCCGGGCCCCACGGTCGAGCGCCCCCGGAACACCACCGGGAAAACGAATTTTCCCAGCAGTGCCGACCATGATAGCCCCGCCCGCCGCCGGTCATCCACCGTGGCGACAGGGACCGAACCGAGAGGACCGCGCCGCCATGGCCGAGAACACCCAGACCACCGACACCGCCGAGCGCGAGGCCCGGCGCCGGTGGGCCGCCCTACTCGGCTACGACGACGCCCAGGCCGAGGCCATCGCCACCGACGCCGAGGCCCACCGCCACGCCCTGGCCCAGTGGCTCCAGGACCAGGACCTAGACCCCGCCCACGCCCAGGACCCGAGGTTCCCGGCCGACCCCGTCACCCTGGCCCAGTGGGCCAGCGCCCAGGATGTCAGCGCCAACATGGCAGGCGAGCAGTGGCCGCGCCTGCCCGGGTTCCCCGACCGGGCCCTACGCGGCACGCACCCGGTCAGCGGAGCAGCCGAGGCGGTCGAGCGCGCGGCCGAGGAGTTCGCCCCCGGTGAGCGCGTCAGCGGCGCCGAGTTCGCCCGCAGGGTCGGCATGTCCAAGACCACGGTGAACCGCACGTTGCGCGACCACGCCGAGCAGGCCCCCGCGCGCGACGGCGCCCGCCAGGTCGACGCTCAGGAGCTGGCCGAGTTCCTCGCGTCCGTGCGCACCCCGGGCCCGAGCATCTACAGTCTCGCCACCCTGGAGGCGTGGCCGCGCCCGGCGCGCGCCCCGCGTATAGACCCCGCCCAGTTCGAGGAGGGGGAGCGCGTGACCTATGCCGAGTTCGCCCGCCGCACCGGCAAGGACGCCGACACCGTCCGCAAGGCCGTCAACAACCCTGCCTATGCCGAGAAGGCCCCCGCGCGCGCGACGGACGGCACGTTCAGCGCCCGGGAGTTGGCCGCGTTCGTGGCCAGCCTGCCGGGCCGCCGGGGCCGCCCCCGCAAGGCCGGGTAACAGTAGGGTCACAGCAGGCCGAACCGTCGACCTGTGTTTGACCCGTGCGCAGGGAGAGGGTATATTACAGGTAAGCGGTTCGGGGGATCCCCACTCCCCCGGTACCGCCGAACGGAACACCGCCGATGAGTAGGAGAAACCCATGCAGATCACCGAGTTCCTGGACACCGTCGCCGCCCGCGCCGACCGCCTGGTGAGCAAGCTCAACCCCGGCCCGATGACCGAGGCCGAGTACGTCGAGGCCATCGCCCGCACCGGTCAGGCCATGCTCACGGCCACCCTGCGCGAGATTGCCGCGTCCGACCCGGCCGAGGCCGACCGCCTCGCGCGCGAGCTGCACGCCGCCATGCAGGCCGAGGAGACCGGCGCCCAGTAGGCGCCCCGCCGCGCCGGGCCCCGAGCGGTCCGGCGCGGCCCCCCCGGGGCGGGGAACCCCACCCCCGCCCCACACCCACAGGAACACCACCGAGGAACGAGGAACCATGACCGCCATCCGCACCGCCGCCGCAACCCGCATCGCCGAGCGCATCGCCACCGCCCGGGATCTCGCCCAGGCCCTGGCCCCCGCGGCGTTCGAGCCGCTGGAGGAAACCCACCTGGTCGCGTTGGCCCGTCGCACCTACGCCCGCGCGGCCATTTGGAACGGCGAAGACGCCGCCCTGTTGGCGGACGACGCCGAGCAGCTGGCCAACGAGGAGCAGGCCGAGTACGACGGCGAGCCGATCGAGCCCGAGGACGTCGAGGGCGTCGACGCCCCGGCCGAGCGTCTGGAGGAGGTACTCCAGCACCTCACCCGGTCGGGAGTCCCGGCCGAGCCCCAGGACCCCGAGCGGGTCCGAGCCCTGTACGTGGAGACCCTGGCCAGCCTCATGCACGCCGCCCAGGCCGCCCACGGCAGCCCGTACGCGATCTACGACGCACACGAGCCGTTCGCCGACATCCACCACGACCCCCGGGACTAGCGCCCGTCCCCGCCGCGCCGGACCCCGAGCGGTCCGGCGCGGCCCCCCGGGGCGGGGAACCCCACTCCCGCCCCACACCGACAGGAACACCGCCGAGAGGAAGAGGACCCATGACCGAGTTCACCGACGTCCCCGAGCGCGTGGCCACCGGACGCGCACTCACCGCAGTGCGCACCGGCCAGCCCCCCGGGTTCACCGACTATCGCGCCCACGTCGCCCAGGCCCTGGCCGACGTCCAGGAGCCCGCCCAGGCGTTCGCGGACGCCGTCGACATGCTGTGCGCCCACCAACTCGCGTTCATGGACGCCACGCTCACCCACCCCTACGCCCGGGAGGTACTCGCCGACGCCGAGGAGTCCACCGAGCACACAGCCGCCATGCGCCAGGCCCTGGCCGCGCCCGAACGCGCCCCGCGCGCCGAGGTCATCGAGGCCCTGGCCGACATCCTGCACGCGGCCGAGGCCGACGGACACGAACCCGAGGCCCTGCGCCCCTAAGGCCGCCCCGCCGCGCCGGACCCCCGGGTTCGGCGCGGCCCCGCCCGTATGCGCGATGAAGTGCCCCCACTCAGCGGCCGAGTAACCCCTACTCGGCGCCAAGTCACGGCCGACAGCATGCGGGAGCCGTTCGCGGCCCGTCCCCAGACGCGCGCCGAACGGAAGAATCGAAACCGGCAAAACGGTCATTTCCCCTGGTCGGAGTTGACGCGAACCACGGGACCGGGTATATTACAGGTAAGCGGTTCGAGGGGATCCCCACTCCCCCGCGCCGCCCCGGAACACCACCAACTAGCAGGAGGAATCATGACCGCCGCCATCGCGAACACCGAAGCCCAGCCGACCCTGTCCCTGTTCACCGTGCGGGGAACCCAGCTGGCCACCGGCGACCAGCTCATCCTGGACCGCCCCACCCACCCGTTCTCGAACGTCAACGTGGGTGCGGTCTACCTCCAGCCCGCCCACACCACCTACCGCACCGTTCACGACCCGTTCGTGGAGGGCGGGAAGTACCGCGAGGCGGTCCACCACCACCTCATCCGCTACACGAGCGGTCCGGCCTCAGGTCTGGTCGACACCGTCCGGGAGTCGCTGCTCATCGAGTACGTCACCGCCGACGGACTGGTCGGGGAGCTGTAGCCCCCGCGCGGGCGCCCCACCCCGGGGCGCCCGCCCAGTCCCTGCCCCCGACGAGCACCACCGACCAGGAGACGACACCATGACCACCGCCATCCGCGCCCACCAGATCGACGCCACCGAGGCCCGCCTCATCGAGGCCCACGACGCCCAGTGCACCGACCGCCTGTGCGGTCGCACCGAGCGGTTCGGCCGCAAGCGCTACGGCTTCCAGTGCGCCCAGTCCGCCGACATCGGCCGACAGGTCATCCGGATGCGCCAGCAGTACCGCGCCCAGGCCCCCGCCGTCGGCGACACCGTCGAGTACCACGGTTCCCTCACCGAGGCCCACGGCCGCTACGTCGTCCTCAGCCGGAGCGAGGACACGTGGCAGGACCACAGGGAGCGCCCCGAATACACCATCAGCGACGGGGAACGCCGCATCCACGTCCGCCGGGCGAGCATCTCGCGCGTGATGCGGCCCCAGCCGCAGGCCCCCGAGCCCCCCGCCGGACAGCTCAACCTGTTCTAGGGCAGGGCACGACGAAGCCCCCGACCCGCGGTCGGGGGCTTTCGCGTTGACCGCCTCAGGGCAGCGCGTCGATCTCCAGCGCGGCATCCAGCGCGCGCAGCGGCCCGGGATCGGAGGTCACCACCGGCCAGGCCCGCACGCGCGCCGAGAACGCCACGTGCGCCACCGCCACCGCATCCCCGGACGGCCGCAGTCGAGCCCGCGCCAGCAGATCCCCCGCCCGCGCGGCCACGTCCGCAGACAGACCGTCAACCACCACGGGCGAGAGCCGCACCAGCTGGTCCAGTTCGGCGCGCGCCGACTCCGAGAGCCGACCGCGCGCAGCCACCAGCGCGGCCGCAGGAACGGCCAGGACCAGCGAGCCCGAGCCCAGCGCCGCACTGACCAGAGCCCGCGCATAGATGCGCCCGGTTCCGTAGTCCACCAGCGCGGAGGTATCCAGCACCCGCCCCCCGATCATGAGGCGGACGAGGTTTCTACCCCCAGGTGTCGCGCCATCGCGGCGATGTCGTCAGCCTCCAGGCCCCAGGACGCCACGATGCGCGCCGATTCCTCGGCCGACAGCGTCCCGGGTTCCTCGGCCGCCCGCAGAGCGGCAGCGTCGCCCTCAGGGTCGAGCGCCAGGGCGAGGCCGGCGGCAGCCGGCGACAGGGCGCCGGCCTCCAGCCGGTCCCGCAGTTCCTCGCGCGGGTCGCGCGGGTCAGATGTGCTCATGCACCCAGTGTAGGACGCGGCTTTCCGCCCGTATTGCGATCGGCGAAACACCTGGTCGGAGTTGACGCGAACCACGGGGCCGGGTATATTACAGGTAAGCGGTTCGAGGGGATCCCCACTCCCCCGCACCGCCCGGAACACCACCGAGAGAAACGAGGAACCATGCAGACCACCCGCGTTCTCAGCTGGGACGACATCAAGGACACCGCGGGCAGCCCCAGCGACTTGCACGCCGACTTTGCCGAGGGTCTCGTGTACAACGTCAGCGCCTACTACAAAGCCATGCAGTCCGGTGACGCCGACCGGTTCGACGTGGCGGCCGAGATGCTGCGCCGCGAGGAGGTCAACTACTGGGCGACGTTCGAGATGAACCCGCGCCACATCATCGACCCCCAGGACCCGGCGGTCATCGCGGCCCACGCTCACCTCATCGCGCCCATCGTGTTCAACCCCGAGGCCGACGCCGTCGCCGCCAACTTCGCCAGGACCGTTGATCTCGACAACGACCACATCCACCGCCCCGGCCGGTGCCGACACGCCATCGCACCCGCACCGGAGACGGACCCCATGCCCGCCTACCGCAGCGCGTACCCGAGCGGCCCGACGAGTGATGTCGAACTCGCCTACCTGCGCCGCGCGCTCAGCGTGTGGGTGATCACCAGCTGACACCACCGGGGCCGGGTAGAGCCGGGCCCCGGGTCACCACGAAGCGGGGCCCGCGCCGAGCTACTCGGCACGGGCCCCGCCCGCGTTCGTGGTGAAGCCGTCCGACTCGGCCACCGAGTCACACCGACTCGGAGCCGAGTCGCTCACCGGTTGCGGTACGCGGGCAGCCGCTCCCGGACCACCTCGGCCACCCGGACCACCTCGGCCGCCGAGAACACCCGAACGCGCCGGGCGCGCAGCCAGGGCACCACCGCAGAGGCCGCCATGATCGGCACCCCCGACGCCGAGAATTCACGCCACCCCGGAAAACGCGAGCGCGGCACATGAACGGCGAGAACCGCAGTCACATCTACACGCCGACCGAGCGCAGACGAAAGGACGCGCGTCACCGCCTCAGCTTCGTATTGCGCCGAGCGCACCAGCAAAGGTCCTCCGGTTTTCCCGATGCGGATCCAGCCACGACGGCCACCGAAGCGGACCGCGCCGCGCCGGTATTTCGAGTCCACCAGGTACACGCCAGAAGTACCGATTACCAGGTGATCGACATTGGCGCGCGAGCCAGGCAAGGACAGGTCATGGAAGACCACCCAGCCGCGCCGACGGAGAGCGTTGAGACGGCGACCCGTGCGCCGTTCCCCGACCGCGCCCATGCGCCACTGGTACGACGCTCCACGGCGCCGCACCACGGTTCCGACAGCGAGCGCCAGGACGAGGCCCAGGACCACGCCCGGGATTGGAGCGATGAGGATTCCCGCACCGATACCACCGACGAGACCGGCCCCGATGGACAGACCGAGTAGCGCGGGGAGTTCGTCCCGCGCATGCGCGCGGGACATGCCCGAGGCCGAGGACCCCGCCCGGCCGGGGAGCCGTTCGGGAGCGGAAGAAGAACGCGGTTTTTCAGTCGCAGACATAGCGCGGACGCCTCACGGTTACAGGGTTGCCGACCCGTTCCACGGTAGCGGGGAGGAGAGCCCGGTAACAGTACGTTCCTAAAACGCGCAGACAGGTGCGGAGAAGCGCCAGCGAGCGCGGGTAACAGGGTCGGTCGAGCGCACGGAGGACCCCAGCCAAGCCGGTAACAGTATTCGCGCGAAAAATGCCCCCGCCTTACGGCGGGGGCATGCCTTCTAAAAGCGGGTGATAAGTCGGGTGAACCTTAGCAGAAAACGGCGCCTGCGGCGCCCAGTGGCCTACAGGAGGACGAACGCACGTCAGGTGTCCCTAGCACCCTCATGGCTCCCCTCAGCTCTCCCTGTCCCTCTCAGGCTTGTACCTGGCATCCTGCCAGGTAGGAGGCTCCGCCTCCTAAAACAACTCCACACACCGAGGCACTATTAGTGATCATGGTAGGGTGCTAGCGTCCGCCAGTCGTCTGCGTAGCCCCGGGGGAGGTCGCCGAGATGCTGAGCCTGACGCCCGGCTACGACCCCGGATACCTCACCCGCGCCACCGCCGAGCCGAAGAACTACTACCTGGCGGCCATTTCCCAGCACGGCGAGCCCCCGGGCCGCTGGTGGGGGCCCGGCGCGGCAGCGCTCGGTTTTGAGCCCGGGTCGGTCATCGACCCGCGCGTCATGGAACAGCTCTATTCGACGTTCAACGACCCGACCTCTGACGACTTCTTCAAGAACGACTGCGCCGACCGTCTCGGCCGGCGCCCGCCGCGCTTCCGGGATGCTGAATCCTGGTATGAGAAATCGCTGAATGACGAGCCCGAGGCGACCGCGGAGCGTCGTGAGGAGCTGTGGGCCGAAGCGGTCCAGAGGGCCGAACGCCAGAGCACCGTTTATTTCTACGACGCCACTTTTTCGCCGGTTAAATCCGTTTCTCTGCTGCACGCAGGATTGCAGGCCGCGGCCCACACCGCAGAAGCACGAGGCCAGCACGACCTGGCGCAGCAGTACCGCACCGCCGCCGAAGCCGTTTGGGAAGGCGTTCGCCAGGGTTCGGCTGCCAGCCTGGAATACCTTGTGGAACACGCCGGTGACGCACGTGTGGGCTACCACGGCGGTACGGTGGAAGGGCGCAGCACCGGCCGATGGGACGACGCCGGCGGGTTCGTGGTTGCTCGGTTCGAGCAGCATACGAACCGCGAGGGAGAACCTGCCCTCCATGTCCATCAAGCAATTCTAAACAGACAAATGTGTGCAGATGGGAAATGGCGCGGGGTCGACTCCCGCGCCCTGTTCCGTTCTAGGGCCGGGGCCGCAGCGGTCGGCGAGCGCACCATGATGGAAAACCTCACCCGCGTTCTCGGCGTGGAATGGGTCCAGCGCGCAGACGGAAACGGCTGGGAAATCAAGGGTGTGGAGCCCGAGCAGATCGCCGCATTCAGCACACGGCGCGCGCGAATCACCGCCGAGTTGGAGCGACTTCTCTCCGAGTACGAGCGCAACCACGGCCACCAGCCCAGCGCCCGCGCGCTGTTCAAGATCTCCCAGCACGTGACCACCAGCAGCCGCCCGTCCAAGGAACAGGGGCGGCTGAGCCGGGCGGCGATGCTCAAGCGGTGGGAGGACAAGCTCAACCGCGAAGAGGTCTCCAGCCTGATCAAGATCCCGGCGCGCGCGCTCGGCCTGTGGAGCCCGGACCGTGTGCCGACCCCGGTCACGGAGGAGTTCGAGGCCACGCCCGCGATGGTGGAGCGGATCATCACCACCGCCGTGGCCCGCGTCCAGCAGTCCAAGAGCACTTTCTCCCGCCACGACGTCCTGCGCCGTATCAACGACGAACTGCCCGGCTACCTGGGGATTCTTCCGGGGGCGCACCTGGACCGTCTGCTCAACGAGCTGACCGACCAGGCCCTTGACCCCAGCGGCCCGGCCGGCGTGCGGCTGTTGAACGCTCCGGACGTGGTGACTGTCCCCGGCGAGCTGCGCCGCGCGGACGGCACGTCGGCGTACCTGGCGCCCAACGCCGAGCGGTACACGACTCTGGACGAGCTGGACCTCCAGCAGCGCCTGACCTCGGAGGCCCTGCGCGAGGGCGCTCCGCGGACGTGGTTCGAGCACGAGCCGATCGAACACGGCTTGGTGTTCTCGCCCGTGCAGCTGACCGCGCCCGAGCTGTTGGGCGGCTTCGTCGTCGCCCGGGAGATGCTGGCCTCTCCCCTGCCCGAGGCCGAGCACCAGCCGTTGGCTGATGCGGTGTGGCTGGAGGAGGTCGCCGCCCGCGTGGAGCGCCTGCGGGAGGCTGGCCAGGAGTGGGCGCAGGTCGCGGCCGAGGCGGCGCACCTGGTCCCCGCCCGGCATGACCGGGTGGCGGCGCAGGCCCTGGCGCACCTGCTGGAGGCCGCCGGCACCGGTGAGCCGCAGGAGGTCCGCGACGCGGTCGTGGAGTCCTTCACCAGCGCGCTGGCGGACCGCCGGTTTGACGAGGAAGTCGTTCCGAGTGAGACCGAAGTCGATCCGGTCGAGGGCGAAGTAATCCCGCATCACGAAGGAACCACCGCCGATTCTCACGAAATTCATGAGGACGAGGCGGACGTTCCTCACGAAGTTGAAGAGGACTCCCCCGCCGAGGATGACGCGGATCAGGCACGCATCCGGCGTCTGTGGGACGCCCACGCCGACGCCGCGGCCTACTACCAACAGCAGCTTCACAGCCCCGCAGGTGAGCAGGCCCGCCAGTACATGACCGGGCGGGGTCTGTCCCACGTCCTGGCCGAGGATTCGCCGTGGAAGGTCGGCTTCGCCCCCGGCGACCGTCAGGGCCTGTTCGCGCACCTGAGCGCCCGCGGCTACACCAACGACGAGCTGCTTGCCGCCGGACTGGTGAAGCGCAACGGCCCCACTGGAGTGATCGAAGACCGTTTCCGGCACCGGGTGATGCTGCCGGTCACCGACCAGATCGGCCGCACCATCGCGTTCGTGGGCCGCAAGACGCCGCAGGCCAGCGAGAAGGCCCCCAAGTACCTGAACAGCCCGTCCACGGAGATCTACGACAAGGGCGCCACCCTCTACGGCATGGGCCAGCAGCGCCCCGACCTGTTCAATGGCGCGCGCCCGGTGATCGTGGAGGGCCCACTCGACGTCCTGGCGGTGGCTGGCGCCCACGGTGAGGACGAGGACGGCCCGCAGCTGACGGCCCTGGCCACCTGCGGAACCGCGCTCACCGCCGAGCACGTCCAGGCCCTGGCCGACAAGGCAGCCCCCGGCGTGGGCGCCGTCGTGGCGTTCGATTCGGACAAGGCCGGACGCGCCGCCGCGGTGAAGGCGTTCGACCTGTTCCGCGACTACGAAGGCGGCCCGGTCCACGCCGCCGACCTGCCCGAGGGCGTCGACCCGGGCGACCTGGCGGGCGAGCCCGAGCGCCTGGCGGAGCTGCTGGACGAGCGCCAGCGGCTGCTGTTGGACGTGGCCGTGGAGGCCGCTGTGGACGCCCGCCGCCACCGCCTGTCCGTCACCGACCCGGCCCCGGCCCAGACCCCCTACGAGATCCGCCGGGAGGCCGCCGAGTCGTGGGGGTTCGAGCCGCCCAACCCCGAGGACTTCCCCGAGCCCCCGGCGCCGACGCGGGCGCCCGGCGCGGTGGAAGAGGGTGCCCTCACTATCGAATCCCGTGTGGCCCTGGCCCGCGACCTGGCCGCCCTGCTGCGCCCCGAACAGCTGCACCTGGCCGGGCGTGTTCTGGACCACCTGTACGACTTGGCCGACATCCGGGACGAGGGCGAGCGCGAGACCCTGCGGACCACGTTCCTGGACACCCTGCTGCCGCACGTCGACCACGAGACGGATGCGTGGGAGGAGGTCGTGGGCAAGAAGCTGGCCGAGACCGACCCGAGCGTCCAGTCCTCCGCGCCGACTCAGGCCGAAGTGGCGGCGACTTCGGCCCCGAAGGCGCCCGCGGTCGAGCCCGCTCTCCCGGCCGCTCCCGTGATGTCCGCGCGGCCGATCGACTTCCGCGGCGAAGTCGCCCCGGTCCGCCACGAACCCCTGCCGCCCATGACCCAGCGCGACATGGCGTTGCGGCAGATCATGGCCAAGTACCCCACCATTCGCCGCGACCAGGCCGAGGCGGTCGCGGGCATCGTCACCAGCGGCCGCGGCGTGGACATGATCGTGGGCCCTGCCGGTAGCGGTAAGTCCTACGTGGTCGCCAAGCTCGCCGAGGTCTGGCGCGAGCGCACGCAGACCCCGGTTGTGGGGTTGGCGCTGGCTCAGAACGCCGCCAACGTCCTCCAGAACGAGGGCCTGAGCAGCGCCTACAACATTGAGAAGTGGCTCCACAAGATCGAGTCTGGCCAGACCCGTGTGGTCCCGGGCCAGCTCATCGTGGTGGATGAGTACTCCATGGTCAGTAACCATCTGTTGGCCAAGATCCAGTCGCTGGCCACCAAGGCGAACGCGAAAATCGTGTGGGCCGGTGACCACGAGCAGCTCCCCGCCCCGGAGGCCGGCGGCATGGGCCGCTACCTGTCCAAGGTCGGCGGCGCCTACGAGTTGACCGAGGTGGCCCGGTTCGATGCGCAGTGGGAGCGGGATGCCTCCCTGGGGCTGCGCGACGGCCGCCCCGAGGCTCTGCGCGAGTACGACAAGCACGGCCGCCTGTTTGCGGGAACCCGCGACGACGTCCAGGCCCAGGCCCTGCGTTCCTACCTCGCCGACCTGCTCGCCGGACGCAACACGCTGCTGCTGACCAGCACCAACGAGGCCGCGTCCGAGCTGTCCGCGCGCGTGCGCGCCGAGCTGGTCGAACTCGGCCGGGTCGAGGCCGACGGCATCACGCTGGCCGACACCAACGCCGCCGGTGTGGGCGACCTGATCATGGCGCGCGCCAACGAAAGCACCATCTCCGTTGGCGGCCACGAGCGTGCGTTGACCAACCGCGACGTGCTCCAGGTGGTCGAAACCCGCGAGGACGGCAGCATCAAGGCCGCACTGTGGGGCACCCAGGACGAGGAGGAGCCGACCTACGCCATCCTGCCGAAGTCCTACGTGGCCAAGCATGTAGAGCTGGCCTACAGCGGTACGGCCCACGCCGCCCAGGGCCGCACCGTGGACACCTGCCACGGCATCGCGGACGAGACCACCACGCGGCAGATGTGGTACGTGCTCATGACCCGCGGCCGGTACGGCAACTACGCCTACGCCGTCGCCGAGCGCGAGCGGATCGCCGACCTTCGGACCGGACCCGAGCAGAGCGAGGAGGAAGTCACCCGCCAGCGCCAGGCCGCGGCCCGCGAGCGCGGCGAACTCCGCAGCGAAGTCGAGTTCATCGGTGACGAAGTCACCCAGGATCAGGCCCAGGACGCGGCCGCTCAGCGCCGCCAGGAGGCCGAGCAGCGTCAGGCCCTGGACCAGCAGCGGTTGGGCATCTTCACGTCCGTGTTGGAGCGCGACGGCGCCGACCAGACGTCGATTGAGGCGATGTACGCCGAGTTCGAGCGGTCGCGCCACAGCGCCCACCTCGGCGCGATGTGGCTGGACAGCACCCGCACCTATCAGGCGATCGCCTACCTGGAGCGCGCCGTCCAGCGCGGCACCCTGGACCGCGACGAGGCCGACCGCGCCCGCGGGGAGGACGAGTTCCCCGTTCTCGGCCGTCTGCTCAACCGGTTGGAGCAGGCCGGGTACAACGCCGACGGCATCTTGGACATCGCCATCACCCAGCGCGGCAGGGTCGAGCTGGACAGCGCCGAGTCCATCAGCCGTGTGCTGCACTGGCGCATCAACAAGGACGCCGAGAACCGGGACATCAACCTTGACGCCCTAGAGCCCACGGAGGAGGAGATCCACGCCACCCAAGTCCAGCGCACCAAGCCTCTCGGGATGCCGGAGATCGACCGGTTCAGGTTCGAGGTCGCCGAGGCCATGGACGACCGCGCTGAGGAACTCGCCCAGCGCGAGGCCGAGCGCCCGTCCGCGTGGCTGGTCGAGCGCATCGGCCCCGTGCCCGAGGCCGACGACGAGCGCCAGACCTGGATCCAGCGGGCCCGCGCCGTCGTGGCCTACCGCGAACAGTGGATGTACGACGCCACGACCGACGCCATCGGCCCAGCCCCCTCCCGCAAGGAACCCGAACGCCGCGCGTCCTGGCTGGCCGCTCACGACGCGCTCGGCGCCCCTGAGGGTGAGCGCGACCTGTCGACCGTGGGGGTCGGTGACCTGTACGCCCTGCGCGCCGCCTACGCCCGCGAGACGGCATGGGCACCGGCCCACGTCGCCCCGCAGCTGCGCGCTGCCTCCCTCCAGGCCCGCGACCTGGCCGATGAGGCCGCCATCCTGCGCGCCCGCGCGGCCTCCGTCGAGGACCCCCAGCGCCGGGCCGGGCTGGAGGCCCGCGCGGCCGGCCGCGCCGAGCTGGCCCAGGAGCTGCGCGAGCACTGCCGGGAGCTGGCCCAGGTCGACGCCGCCCGCAGCCGGTGGTACGAGGTCACCGAGGACAAGCGGGTGCTGGCCCAGCGCGCGGACCACGAGCTGCGCCGCCGCGCCGCCGAGGAGCTGCGCGAGGGCCGCCAGCCGAGCGTGGACGTGGAGTCGCTGCCGCCGCTGCACCTGGACGCCGACGAGGCCCGCCAGCGCGAGGCCGAGCGCCAGCGCCGCCAGGAGCTGGCCGAGGCCGAGCGCGAGCGCCAGTGCGAGGGCCAGCAGGAACTGGGGCTGGAGATCCCCGAGCCCGCCCGCCGCCAGGAAGCCGAGCGCGCCGAGCCCGCACCCAGGGAGACGGACGAGGCCGAGCGGGAGCAGGAGCAGGAGTCCCAGGAGGTCGATGAGAACCAGCTCAGCCTGGACATCAAGGATGGTGAGCTGGTCCCCGGTCAGGAGTGGGCGGCCGACTGGGCGGCTCAGCGCGAACGGGACGGGGTCAGCGTCGACCAGCTCGCCCTGGACATCAGCGAGGGCGAGTTGGTCCCGGGCCGCACGGCGCCCGCGGACCGCACCGCCGAGCTGGACCGGATGATCGACCAGGCCCGCCAGGCCGCCGAGGTCGCCACTCACCGTGCCGACATCGAGGCCGAGCGCCAGGCCGAGCATGACGACGTCCTCCAGCGCCACCGCGAGCAGGCCCACGAGATCGACGAGGCCCTGTTGGAGCGCGAGCGCCAGGCCCGCCAGGAGCTGGAGGAGCGCGAGGCCGAGCGCGCCGAGGTCGACCGCGAGGACGAGGAGATCGAGCGCCAGGCCGAGCCGGAGCGCGAGCACGAGGACGAGGAGATGGAGCTGTAGCCTCGCCGCCGCGGTGCGCCACGGCCTACCGTAGAGGGCATGAGCGAACAGCGGCCCCGGTACCGCATGATGACGTTGGCCGAGATCCGAGCCCGCCACCAGTCGTCCGACCCGCAGCCGCCGCGGCGGCTCACCGGCGCCGAGCTGGAGGACCTGCGGGCCCGGCTCAACCGGGGAGAGCACCCCCGAGGCGAGGCCGAACACAACGCCCGCTACGAACTCGGCATCATCCGCTACGTCGAGGCCGTGGACGACCTGATCAGCCGTGTGCACGCCCAGGCCCTGGACGCCGCCCCCGACTCCACGAGCCGCCAGTACGCCGCCGGCATCCTGGACGCCATCGCGTGGGCCCGCGGCGAACTCCCCACCGGCCCGGTCACCAACCGTCGGCCAGCCACCGCCCTGCCTGGCACCCAGGACCTGGAGGGCGAGGCGGCCGCGGCCGCCCGCGTCCTGCGCGGCCAGGAACGGGCCGCCCGGGAGCTGAGCACCTCCTACGTCAGCGGCGTGGAGGCCACGTTGCTGTGGGCCCTGTGCTCAGCACCGGACCCCTGGACATGAGTGCGGGCCCGCACCGAGACGGTACGGGCCCGCAGGTTGGGGCGAGGCGGGGTTAGGACTTGGGCTGTTCACCCCTGGACGCCAGCACCTTCGTGCGCTGGTCGAGCTGGAGCCGAGCTTGGTCCCGGAACGCCTCCCACTCCTGACGAGTGGCACCGGCGGCGCGGATGGCGCTGCGCATCGACTCGCCCAACTCTTGAACCCGCTGTGCGGTGCGGTCGTGGTCGGCCTGCGTAGCCTGCGCCCCCAGGGCTTTGAGTGCCTCCTGTACCTCTCCGCCCTGGAGGTAGTACTCCAGGGCCTGCTGTAGCGCGAGCTGACGCCGCATCAGCGCGACCTGAGCGGCATCGTCCCGGGGCGGGAGCGGCACCGGGTGCATCTGGTCGGAATCGGGTTGCGGGCACGAGCGGGTGAGCCGCTCGGCGCGCTCCAGCATCGTTTCCACCGTGCGCCGGAAGCTCTCGGCCGAGATCAGGCGCCGCGACTCGCCGAACCCGTCGTCATAGATCCACTCCAGCAACGACATGTCGTTGAGCAGGGTCGTGTGGAGCGGCCAGCACGGGCGTAGCCGGGTGTGTGCGTCGTCGTAGTTGGTGAACAGCACATCACGCACCCACCGGGCCCGGCCTTCCATCCAGGAGTCCCGTTCGTCCACGGGCACCTGCGCCCAGTCCATGGGCCGCGGCGGTTCCTCATCCTCCGCTGGCCCCTGTTGCTGTTGGGCCTCCGCCAGCGCCTTGACGACCTCGCCCAGTTGGAGAAGCTGCGCGTGCAGGTGCTTCTGGTCGTTGGTGGACTCGGTCAGCCGGTCCAGGACGTCCTGGACCTGGTTGCGCAGTTCGCGCACCTCAGCCCTGGCCTCCCCCAGGCCCTCCCCCAGCGCGGCCGCCGCCGACGCCGAGGGCTCCCCACGGGCGGGGGCCCGACCGCTGTTCGCGGCCGGGCCCCCGACGTCGGGCAGGTCACCGAGGTACTCGTAGTCCTCGTTACTGCTCACAGATCAACCTCAAAACCGTCCAGTGGATTGGAACCCGAACCCGCGTGGGAACTCTGACCGCCGCGGTTGAGCGGGGGCGCCTTGTCCGGGGAACGCTTCTCGGACCCGCCCCCGCCCGTGCCGTTCGTTTCCGGCTTGGGCAGAGTCGCGCCCTCCCGCACGGTGTCCTTGTGGATCTGCGCCAGCAGCTCCGGAATCGCTTCGGGGACATGGCGCTGCGTGACCGGCGGCAACGTCAGGTTTTCCACCGGATGGTCGATGAACCGCTTGTCCTTCCAGAACGTCGGTGGCTGGATGACGGTCGGCGTCTTCTCCCGCAGGGTGCAGACCACGTAGCCGTCCGGGATGTCACGGCCCGGGTGCGGGAGCGCGTCCTCCCACGTCTCGTGCCGGACCGTGCGCGACTTCGTGCCGCCCTTGCGGTCCTGGTACTCCTGCTTGTCCTTGCGGACCAGCCGGACCTTACCGGTCGAGGCGTCCAGCAGCTTGCGGCTCTCCCCCTTCACCGTGGGCCAGATCTTGACCAGCTTGCAGTTGGAGACGATTTCGTCCGCGGCGTCACGCCCCCACCGCGTCACGAACTGCGACAGGGCCTGCGTGTACAGGTGCAGGGTGATCCCTGACCCGGCCGAGTAGGACGTCCACGACGCCAGCGGCACGGGTACGGTGTTGGCGACCTCATCCAGGACCATGGTCAGCGGCCGGTCGAACCGATGCCTCTCGTTGGCCGCAACCGCCGTCGTGAAGAGTTCGCCGAGGAACGCCGCCATGAGCGGCGCCACCGGGGAACGCCCTTCCGGAGGGGGCGAGATCAGGTACAGGCTGTCCCGGCTGCGCACGAACAACTCGGCGTCGAACGTGATGTCTCCCCGTCGAGGCACCAGCATGTTGGACACGCTTTCATCCAGCATGAACCGCAGGGTGCGCCCGAGCGTGGTCACGATGGACTGGCGGGTCTTCAACGGCGTCTCGCGGAAGAACCTGAGCAGGGCCTCAGCCGCCGAGCGGGACGCGCCCGGGTGCCTGCGCAGGATCTCGTAGGGCACCAGGCTGGCGGTCGAGATCCAGTGCGTGATGGTGCGCATCGAGATCGGTTCGGGCAGCAGGTCGGCCCATTCCTCATCCTGGACCAGGTCGTTGTGGTCGCCCATGACCAGGTCGGCCGCGTGCAGCAGCGGCGCCAGGTACATCACGCCCTGGTCGTCCCAGAAGTCCGCGTTGCTCATGCCCTGGCTGGTCTGGGCTTCCACCATGTAGCCCGCCCGCCGCACGGCCACATCGAAGGCCCTGCATCCTTCCACCGGGTTCCACTTGAACGTGGATCCGTACTCCCCGACGTTGGCCGGGTTGAAGATGAGGATCTCCCCGCCGAGCGTCGCCCGGTAACCCGCGCTGGAGCGGAGCAGGTCGCCGCGGATCGTGTTGACCACCACGGCCCCCGGCGCGTCCCAGATGACGGGGACCGCCGACACCGACTTGCCCTCTTGGGGCGGGGCGACCGTGAGCGAGTTGTCCTCGAAGGTCGACCGCACCTTGTGGCGGCCGAGCCCGTACAGGAAGCCCTGAGCCTTGCCGTGGTAGACGGAAATCTCGCCCCGAGGCCCGAACGCCCGGTCCCGGCGTGACAGGTCGGGACGGCGCCTCTTGGCCACCTTCCACGCCCGCAGGAGCCCGTAGTCACGGCCGAGCACCCACCGGCCGGCGAACCCCGGGCCGGGCCACATGCGCAGTCGCACACGACGGTAGATGGGCCAGGTCGTCCGGCGGTGCTGGCGGTGCTGCCCGTTGTAGATCACCCAGCCCACGCTGGCGCCGAACAGCAGCACGGCCAGGACGGGCAGGGTCCACCACGGGACCAGGTCGGCCAGGGTCGACACACTGTCGCCGAGGGTGTGGCCGGAGGCAGCGACCACGGGGGTTTCGTCCATGAGGTTCCGGCCCTCCTCAAGAGGGGGTTGGCAAGGGACCGTTGTCGTCTCATTGTGCTCGCAGTTCACGACATCCCCGCAAAGGCGTTCTGACCCAGGTGCGGGTTCTCGTCCAGGTACGCGGTCACGTAGTTGCACGCGGTGTTGACCGACTGGAGGCCGATCTCGGGGTCCTCCAACAGCTCACGCACCACCGTGCGCACCTCCGCCCGGTCACCGAACCTGTGGTCACCGCGACGCTGGAGCGCCTCATAGGCCCAGATCAGCCGGTCCCGGCCGCTGGCCGCCCCGCGCATCTTCTCGACCTGCGCGGTCAACTCCCGCACCTGCACCGAGCTGGCGCGCAGCTGCTGGACAGCATCGGCAGCCTGAGCGTTCGCCGCAGACAGCTTGCGCTCATAGTCGGCCTGGAGCCCCTGCATCCGCTGGTCCGCTTCCTGCCGGTCGGCCTCCCGCATGCGGGCGAACTCGGCCCGCGCCTCACCGAGCTGACGCTGTGCATCCTCGCGCGCCTTTCGCAGGGCCGCCCCCGATCCCTCATCAAGGGAGTGGAGTCGTTCCTCCAGCTCTCCGATTTGCCGTGTGAACGCCTCCCGCTGCTCAGCCAGGTTCTCGGCCGCCGTGCGGCGCAGCTCGGCCATCTGCTCAGCGAACTCAGCGCCCAACCGGTCGGTCTCGGCGATGTGCTCGGCGCGCTGGTCGGCGATCGCCTGGTCCCTGTCCCGCTCGGCCTTGCGCACCATCTCCGCGGCCATCTGCTCAGCCGACTGGAGCTTGCGCGCGGCCATCTCGGCATCCTCGCGAGCCCGACGGGCGTCATCCTGGACCTTCGTGCGCCCCGGGGCGTAAGGGATGTGGTCCTTCAACCAGTCCGCCAGCCCGGTCTTAGTCGATTCCTTGTCCAGCCACAGCCGGATCAGCCACGCCAGCGGGTAGGCGAGCAGGATCAACCACGTCCACGGAACCACGGCCAGCAGGACCGCCCGCGTGCCCTGTGCGGTGCCATGGAAGTCCAGCACGAACCCCACCAGCAAGGCGATCGGCAGCAGCCAGAACAGCTTGGGAACCCGCCGCAGGACCTTGCCGACGGTGGCCAGGATCGAGCGCTCTTCCGGCGGCTCTCCGTCCCTGGACTTGGCCCACCGGTACACGCCGTCAATGAACGTCTCCAGCAGGATCGCCAGAGCCAACGGCGTGATGATGGCGACCAGGTACCCGCCGGGGTTGGGCATCGCGTACATCAGCTGCGCGCCCATGGACAAGCTGAAGAACAACAAGATGTGCGAGGTCACCCGCGCACTCTTGCGTCCGCGCAGCGCCTGCGACAGGCCCACCAGGGCCATCGCGATCCACACCAGCTCGGGCACCGCGGCCTGAATGTGCGCCGCGGTTTCGTTTTCGTGGTTGTGCAGCAGCGCGAACTGGAATTGGGCGTCATAGACCACCCAGATCCCGCCCACGATTCCGACGGCGATCAGGAGGCCGGCGACCACCAGGGACCCGGCCGAGATACGGTCACTGACCGGTGCGGGGTTTTCGGGAGCGTGGACGTTCGGGCGTGGCCGTCCCATCCCGGGGCCATAGTGGTGGATCTCCCGCACCCCGGGAGGCTTGTCCATCCACTGGCCCGGCTGAGCCGTGGCCGGCGGAGTGACATCCCTGTCACTCAGGCTGTTCGTGCCCTGGTTGGGGCCTACTCTGTTCAACAAGGTCAGAGCCCTTTCGGTCTGTCCTGGCCCCGGCCGTGCGCTGGATCTTTGGCGAGAGTGGCGCCGGTCGGGGTGTTCGGTCACTGGTCGTTGTTGAGGGCATTCAGCAAGTTGTTGCGGATGTCGTCCTCCGTCTCCCCCGCCAGCAGGTGGGCGTGTTCAAGGAGGACATCTACGGCTACGCGGATCAACGTGTTCTCGGTGATCCGGGGAGCCTCCGGATCCTCTTTTGCCGCATGTAGGTCACGTGCGAGCGGCGTCAGGTCGTTCCACTGGTCTCGCCACATCGGCACGGTTTTGCGGCGCTGCGTCTCGCCTGCCCGGCCTTGATAGACCCGGGTTCGGGGCGATTCGGTCATTTGGTGAGGCTCCATTCCGTGGCGGCCATCGTGGTCATCACCCAGAGTGCCGAACTTCGGAACTTGTGTCCTCACCGCCGTGGCCGTCACGGCGCGTCCTGTGTCGGAATCATGTGCTCACCTCCGCAGATGAGCATACCTCATAAGTTCGCAACATGCGAAGTTCGTAAGTGTTGAAGTTATGAACTTCATAGTGCATGCTGGTCTTGTTCGGGATCGCAGCCCGAACTCAGGCAACGCAAAGGGCCCGAGGTGATGGCGATCGCAGCGCCAACCCCGGGCCCAACCGGAAACGCCTCGCTACAAGGAGATTCCTGTGTCCAACCGTACCGCAGCGCAGTCCACCAACCCCGCGCCGACCACGCCCCCCATGACGGAGGCTGAGCGGGACCTCACCGCTCTCGCCGAGGCCGTCGGTGTGCTCCGGATCGCCAACGCGCACTCGGAGGGCTGATCATGTCTGCGCCCACCTGCCCGAAGTGCCGGACCGCGATGCAGCCCACCGGTGCGATCGGCGCCCGCGGCTACTACTGCCCCGTGCCCGAGTGCACTGTGACGAACGGCCCTCAGTACGTACTCACCTACGCGCCGCGGGGCACCCGCGGCCTGGTCGAGGACGCGGTGTGCGGGTACACCATCCTGGTTGGCCGCTGCGAGCGATGCGGCCTGCCCGCGGACTTCGGTGACCCGGAGGACAAGAAGTACCACACCATGCCCGGAGGATGCCGCTAGTAGGTATCCGCGCGGATGCATGAGGGCCCGACCAGAGAACTGGTCGGGCCCTCATGTGTCGCTGTTCGGCGAACGGTCCGTGCTGACGGCCGCGACCGCTTCCCAGCTAGCCAATCAGGAAGACCGCGCGTCCGACCTGGCGCACACTCGCGGCGAGCAGCGCGGTGTCTACGACGAGGACGACTCTAGGCGTCTGAACGTGCGCGGTCCCGCGCGGTAGTTCACTACCTTCCGCGTTCGTCTACGAGGCCGGGACTGCGTTACCTCTCGGATGCGCATCCACGCGCCGGAAGCTCTTTCACGCTTCGGGTTTACTTGCGTTCGCGATGCCTCACGTCGCCCCGGGTGCGACTACGCGCATGAGTACGACGGGCCTGTGGACTCTGCCCATGAGATGTCTTATGAGATACACCGTGAAATACGTCGCGAGATACGTCACCAGTTACGTTTGACGCTGTCTCAGGGGGAGATCTGGCCAAGTATTCACGTCACTTGGGATCAGAACGACATCCAGTGGAGTGGGCATCTGTGGTACGACAGCCCTGTACACAACCCCCATAGAACAGGGCGTGCCATGCCTACACAGCTCACATCTGAGCAGGTCGACAGCATCATCAAGGCGCGATCGGTGCTCTCCAGGGCCATCGCGGTGATCAACGGAAAGGGTGGGCAGGGCAAAACGACGTGCACCGCTCAGCTGGGATCTCTGATGGCGGAAGCGCTGCGATCGTCGGATTCGACGGGCCGAGTCCTGGTGGTCGACATGGACCCGCAGGGCAACCTGGGGCTGGATCTGGGCTACCAGGGAACGCCGGGAGACGACGGCGGCATGAGCATCGTCCAGTCCGTCATGGGCCCCAGCAAGCTCGCCCCGATCCGAGACGTCCGCCCCAACTTGGACGCTCTGCCCGGCGGTGACAACCTGGAAATGGTCCCGGGGATTCTGGTGGCGCGAGGCGCGAGCGGGTCCCTGGACGATGCGCGGTTGAGCTTCCTTAAGGCCGTCGCCGACATCGCGCCGGCCTATGACTGGATCCTTTTCGACTGCCCGCCCCTGGAGCCGATGCTCCAGGACCTGGCGCTCATCACCGCCCGGTGGGCGGTCAGCCCCGTCACGTTCGACGAGGGCGCACGCCAAGGGTTGGCCAAGGTCAGTAAGAGGTTCACCAAGGCCGCGGAACTCAATCCTGAACTGGAGCTGTTGGGCGTCATCATGTACGCCTTCGCCAAGACCGGCGGAGACGAGGAAGTCGGCCAGCGCAAGCGCATCCGCGCCAAGCTGGAGGCGGACCTCCGCAAGGTGGGCAGCGAGGCCCCCGTGTTCAAGCAGGTGATCCGGCGAATCGACAGCGCGGCCGAGGCCAGCCGCGAACGCGGCCAGGTCTTCACCGAGCTGGAGTCCGCCACGGACGGCCCCAAGTGGTGGGACGTGCGCGCTGGACGAGTCACGGGCACGGTGCTGCCGACCGAGCGGGCCGCCACCCTCGCCGACGAGTTCCAGGCCCTGGCCGGCGAGATCTTCGGCCGCGTGCTTGAAAAGGAGCGGGAGACCGCATGAGCAGCAACGTCCACAAGGCGCCGGACCCCGACCTGTCGTCCTTCGGCTCCCGCGACCGGGGACAAGGGCTCGCCGCCATGCTCACCCAGAGGCGGGACCAGCCCGCGAGCCCCGCCGCACCGGAGGAACCGGCGACCCCGGAGGTCGCTCCAGAGGCGCCAGAGGCAACGGAGAAGGACGTTCCCGAGGAGGTCGAGCCGGTCGCCCCGGCCCCGGCTCCCAAGCCACAGCCGACGCCGCGGCCGGCGCAGACTCCGAAGGCGGAGCCAACGCAGGAGGAACCCCCGGCATCGGCCACCGCGTCCGAGGCCGATCGGATGGTCCGGCCCACCGTGGTGAACGTCCCCATGAGCGTCATGCGCAGATTTGAGCGTGCTCGGCGAGACGCCCCCTCACACACGGCCATGGTGTTGGACGCGCTCCGCGCCCACCATGTCGACCTTGCCGACCTGGTTCGCGGACTTCGGCCCGCACCGCCACCAGCGGACGACCTGTTCCCGCTCCGAGCCACCCCGGGGGAGCGCGAGCCCGAGGACAAACTCCCGCTCAGGATCCGCCCTCTCAAAGGGGAGTTGGAGATCATCGACCGCCTGTGCGAGCAGACGGCCGAGGCGCTCGGAGAGCCAGAGGTCACCCGGTCCGACCTGATCTCTGCTGCGCTGGACGCCCACCTGCCCAAGGGCAAGAAGTAGAGGAGACTCCGCAGATGGAGTAGTGACTCCACCGGTCCCTGTGGGTAGCCTGAGGACCACATCGGCCCCCTGCCATGTCGCCGTGGCAGGGGGCCGTTCGTCGTCTCTGAGCGGGTGTGACTACGCGGAGGGGGCCGCGCGCAGGAACGCAGCCATCTCCGCCGAGGGAACCGACAGGCACAGGCTGTCGCGGTGCTTGGTGTCCCGTAGATGGGCGTGGCTCCCGGTCCGCGCGACCTCCACACATTCGCCGCCCTGAGAGGAGTACGACGACTTGTGGAACGCCTCATCGGGCGGGATCGGAATGCTCATGGGCGCGTCCTTCTGCTAGTGCTCGGATGAAATCCCGGCTGGCCGCCGGTGACAGCGCGATCCCCCGCAGCGCCGCGAAACGCCGGGTGGCCTGCGCGACGATGGCGTGGTCCACGCTGGTCTGACTGCCGGCCATCGTCTCGACGTATAGCACGGTCTCCGCGGGTGGCCCGTCCAGGTGCAGGAGCGTGCATGCCCCGTGCTGCGCGGGATGCGCACCGGATGCGAACGGTAGCACCTGCACGGTCACCCACTGGCTGTTCATCTGGTCGAGGATGTGCGCGTACTGGTCGGCCATGACCTGCGGTCCGCCGATCTGCCTGCGAAGGGCCCCTTCGTCCACGACGAACTGCGCCGCCAACCGGTTCCGGGCGGACCGTTGGCGGTCCATGCGCGTGTGGAGCCACTCGGACAACACCGCTTCCGGTTGGGGTGGCACGGTGCCCGCCAGGTCCGCCCGCGCGTAGTCCTCGGTCTGGAGCAGGGCGGGCACGACCTGCGCGTGGAACTGGTCGAGCGCGGCCGCCTGTTCCTCCAGCGGGACGTACCCGTTCAGCAAACGGCTGCGCTCAGGAACGCCGCGCCGGGGGAACAGCGCCAGCAGCTCCCCGCCAGCCTCCAGCGCGTCATCCAGCTTCTGCGCCAGCGTGCGCGTGGGCGGCTGGCGAAGGCGTTCGACCTCACCGACGGCTTGGCGGGAGTACCCGGCGAGTTCACCCAGTTCCTCCTGGCTCAGGCCGGCATCCACGCGCCGCGCCTTGAGTTCCTCGGCGAATCGGGACAGAGCTACCTGATCGACCACATTTGATTGTCGTGCCATGCCGCAAGTATGACAGGTGAATGCCATGTCTATGCCGTGGCATGCTGCAATCTTGGCTGAATGAGCGCCTATCAGTGGCTAGCTGGATTGAGAGTGTGCATGGTTGAGCCACGGCACCTCATGGCATTTACCTGTCATTGGGGGCGTTTCCAGACCAAGGAGAGCCGATGTCCCACCGCACCGGACCGGTACCACTGCCCGGACGACCCCGCCGCCTGGTCACATGCTCGGCCCACCACTCCGGCATCGTGATCGGCCACGAGCTCGCCGCCGTCGCCGACGTGCGCCGGTGGGCCGCCGGGGCGTCCCGCAGCACCCCCCGTCACTCCACGGATGTGACGCTGGCCGCCAGCGAGCTGACCACGAACGCCCTGCGCCACAGTCAGTCCGGGGACGAGGGCGGGCGCGTCGTGGTCGAGTTGTTCACCCGCGAGGGCCACTACCTTCTGCGTGTCACCGACGACGGCCCTCGCCACGGCGAGGAACACGTCTACCCGCGGGTGAAGGACACCGACGCCGAGGTCCCCGGCGGTCTGGGGCTGCGCCTGGTCGAGGCGATCAGCCGCGGTTGGTCCTGGCTGATCAACACTGATGGCACCGTGACCGTGCAGGCCGAGATCCCGTGCGGGCCCCGATGAGCCTGCCCGACCTGGTTCTGACCCTGGCGGCCGCGACCGTGCGCCCCGCGACCTGCGACCCCGAGCCCGCGCCCGCGCCGCGCCCGTACCAGGTGGTTCCGGTGCAGGCCCGCCGCCGCCGCGAGGACCCCCACGTCGACCTGATCGAGCGCGACCACCCCCGGTGGTCGGTGCACGCCCAGACCACCACCGGGCACGGCCGCGTCTACGTCGCCGCCCACGCCGGCCAGGTCCTGCGCGCCCCCTCCCCGGAGGAGCTGCGCCACCGCATCCGTGAGGCCGAGACGGCGCCGCCCCCTGATCTGGTCCGCCCCTACCTGCCCTGACTACCCCGGACCCCGTGCCCGCCGACCCGTCCGTCCCGGGCACGGACCCACGCCGCCCCACCTGCCAGGGGCGGCCCCCGCCCGCCGGGCGGGGAACCGCCGCCGGTGTGGCGGCGGTCCAGCGGCCCCCGAGACCCCTCTCGGGGGCCGCTGCGCTTCCCACCCCGACCGAGGAGAACAGCAGATGAGGACCACCACCGACCCCGCCCGCGCCCTGGCCGCGGACATGATGCTCGGCCAGCGCGAGGTGAGCCGCCAGGAGGCCGCCGGCCCCGTGGACGAGTGGGCGCCCACCGGTATCCCCGAGGCCATGCAGACCCAGGAGTACGCGGCTGCCGCCCTGACCGCCGGGGACGTCTTCACCGACGAGGAGGCCGGCCGGGCGGTGGCCGACCGCATGGTGCGCGTCTCCGTCCTGCGCACGGTCCGGGTGCACCAGCGCCGGATCCTGGTCACCCGCGCCGGGATCGACCGCGAGGTCCTGCCCGCGGCCGCGATGTCGCGCCAGTGGGCGCAGGTCGCTGACCTGGCCCGCCTGGACCACGTCGAACTGCGGGTAGTCCCGCCGTGCGTGCCCGTCCACCCCCCGGGGTTCGCGATCCTGCGCGCCGTCGGCCGCGTCCTGGTCCAGGGCCCGATGGGCGGGTACACCCCGCCGGGCCCCCCGGTGCGCGTCCTGGACGCCTACACGATGCTGTTCGCCGACCTGTGGGAGGCGTCCGACCCCTACCCCGGCTGACCCCGCCCGGACCGCCGCGGCCCCGAGGAGCACTCTCCCCGGGGCCGCCGTCGTTTCCGGCGCCGCCCTGGTCTCCGCGCCGCTGGCGAAAGCCCGCCCAGCCCGCCGCGGCGGTCGCTACCGTAGGTGCCCCACCCCGTACACACGAGGAGTTCGCCCGTGCGCTCACCCACCCCCGACCCGGACGCCTTGATCCAGGTGTTCCACGACCACATCACCGGCCGCGTGGAGTGGAACGAGCCGCCCGCCTTGTTCCTTGCCGGCCCCCTGGACGTGGGGTGCATCCTGTGGCAGGTGCCCCTGCCCGAGGAGGCATGGGGGCACCCGGCCGAGGTCATGAACCACCTGGCCGCCTCCTTGGAGGCCGAGCCGCAGGTAGGCCAGCAGCTCCGTGTGGGAGCCCCGCCACTGTGGGCCGTGGCGGTGAGGTACGAGGGGTACGCCACCAAGGTCACCCGCGAGGAGCTGCGCGCGAGGGCGGCCAGTGCCGCGTTCGGCATCGCTCCCCCGCCGGTGACCGGCCAGACCCCCGGCGCGGTGGAGAACCGCACCCTGGCCGCCCTGGACGTCACCGGATCCACCTACGAGCTGGTTCAGACCCGCGGCAGCGACGAGGTCACCGAACGGCGCGACAGCGGCGGCATCGGACGCATCCCCACCGCACTGCGTCGACTGGTGGCCGCCCTCCAGGGCTGACCACCCTGACCCTTTCACCTCCCGTCGCCGTGGTGGGCCCTGCGCTGAACGGGTACCACCAGGACGAGGGGCTTTGCCATCCCTTTACCTTATGTCGTTTCGTCCGCACTTAAAGTGACCAGACGGCGAGGAACTTAGGAGGTGGCGCAGGTGACGATGCAGCTACTGGACCCCCGAAGGCTCACACACTTCGTTGCGGTCTACGAGCATCGGCATTTCGCGAGGGCGGCCGAGTCCCTGTATCTCGATACCGGCGTGCTGTCCCGCAGCATCAGGAAACTGGAGCGTGATCTACAGGTGCAGCTGTTCCACAGAGGCCCCGGCCGCCCCGTCGAACCGACCCCCGCCGCCAACCGACTGGCCATCGAGACCGAACGCATGATGCGTGGTCTGGCCGACCTCCCCAGCGCCGCGCGCGGCGACGAAGCCGGTACGGACCGGATCCGTGTTGGCATCCTCGGCGTCGGGCTCGGCTCCGAAGACGCGGGCGAGATCATGCGGTGCTGGCGCCGGTCGTGGCCGGATGTCCGGCTGGAGTACGTCCCCCTGACAGCGGAGAACCACGACCGTGCCGTGCTGGACGGCAGCGTGGATATCTCCGTGCAGCAGCTCGGTAGCGCCGAGCCGGCCGAGCTGGTCACCCACGTGGCTTACCGCTCTCCCCGGGCCGTGGTGGTCCCGATGGGCAGCGAGTTCGCCGATGCCCCGATTCTCTACGCCGAGGACCTCCAGGACGAGGAGTTCCTTTACACGGACGTCTCGGGACGGCTCGGCGAGGTCTGGGCGGATCTGCCGGTCATGGAGGGCAGCCGGGAGACCACGCTCGGAGAGCCCGCACACGTCTCGCCCGCGGTGTTCACCACCGGGCGCATCGGCGTCAACGCCCTGGCCGCGCGCGATCTCGGCGTCTACCCCGGGACGAAGTTCGTGGAGTTGGGGGAACGGCCGGTGGACATCGGCGTGGCCATGCTCGCAGGCGAGCAGCCGCCGGCCGTCGAGGCGCTGTACCGCGCCGTCGAGCTGTGCACGGTGACCGGCCCGCTCGGCAGCCCTTAGACGATCGTCCGGCGGGATGTCAATAGTTTCCCGTTGCGGATTTGGCCCATGTCGGAAAGCTACAGGTCAGCCACTCTAGACGTAGGTGACCACCCGGGCACTTTGCGCGGGGAGGTGACGGCCGAGCCTGCCCGGCCGTTCCCCTCCTGACCTCCCCGGCCCGGGTGGCGCCCACCGCACCGACCCGTAGAGGTACAGGGGGATGGATGACCGCCGCAGCGACCGCACCGACGACCACGACCGCCCGCGAGCACGGCCACCAGGTCCCAGCCTGGACCCGGGTGAGTGAGAACGTCCTGACTACCACGGGCCCGGCCGGGCCCGGCGCGACCCTGATCGAGCGGTCCGGCCGCCGGGGGACCGCCTGGACCCTGGTGGACCACGGCCGAGACCTGGCCCGCACCGCCGAGCTGCTGTACACCGCGTGGCTGGACGGCCGCGACGTCTCCGGTCTGGTCCTCCTCGCCGGACACGAACACTCGGGCGACACCCTGGCCAGCATCGAGCTGCGCGATTGGGTCCCCGAGCACGTCAGCGTCCTGACCCCGGCCCAGCTCAGCCCCGGCGGCACCAGCCTGCCGCACGTGCCCCAGTCCCGCGCCTACCGCGCCGGGCCCGACCAGGCTCTCATCTGGTCGCCGGCCGATGACGTGATGATCGCCGGGGACCTCATGGCCCCGGACCTTCCTGACCTGTCCCACATCAGCCCGCGCCGCGCTCTGGACGGGCTCCAGTACGCGGTTGCCCATGCCCCGCTGGTGCTCATCGGCTCCCACGCGAACGTGATCAGCGCCCGCGCCCAGGTCGAGGGCGGCGCCCGGGTGGAAACCCGCCACCTGGCCACCGTCGCGGACCTGCGCATGCGCATGGACTACCTGCGCGACATCGCCACCGTCGCCCACGCCGGCGCCGCCCAGGGGCTCACTCCCCGCGCCGCCGCGCACGCCGGATGGGACCGCGGTGTTCTCTCCCGGTGGTCCGCCGCCGACCCCGAGCGCCAGGCCCGGCTGACCCGGCGCCACATGGTCAACATGCACTCCGCGATGGCGTCCGAGTGCGGCCGCCGCGTCGACCTGGCCGCCGCCCACGCCGACGCCCAGGCCCTGACCGCGTCCTGACCACCTGCCCGAGGAAGGGGCCGACGCGGCTTCCCCGCGCGTCGGCCCCCTTCCGTGTGCCCCGCCCCCTGCCGCCGGTCCGGCTACCGTGCAGGCATGAACACGATCCCCTCCCCGCGCCCGTCCTCCGGCTCCGCCCCGGCGGCCGCCGCCCCGATCCGGACCGGCACCGCCACCGACCAGGGCCCCAGGAACTCCCAGTGCGACGCCGTCGCCGTGGCCCGGGTACCCCTGTCCACCACGTGGGCGGCCGCCCTGGTGGACGGCTACGGAACTCACCCCGACGTGCCCGCCGCCGCCCAGGGCGCCGCCCTGGGCGCCGTCCGCTCGGCGCTGTCCGGCGGCTCGGCCCCCGCCGCCCTGGAGGCCGCCGGGCGCACCCTCACCGGTCGCGACACCGACGGCTGGCCCGAACCCGACGCCGTCGGCGCCGCCGCCGTCGGCGACGCCCAGACCGTGGTGGTCGCCTGGACCGGCGACGTGCGCGCCTACGTCCTGGACCCCGACGGTTCGACCCTGCGCCAGCTCACCACCGACCACACCGAGGGCGCCCGGTTGCGCGCCCTGGTCGCCGCCGGGGAGCCCGTCGCCGAGGACCCGAGCGAGTTCGACCACGTCGTCACGTCGACGTTGGGGCGCCTGGTGGTCGACCCCGCGAGCATGGGTACCGCCACCCACACCGGACCGTGGGCGGCCGTGGTACTCACCACGGACGGCGTTCACGACGCCCTGGCCCCCGATGAGCTGCGCCGCATCGTGGCCACGACCGCCGACCCGGCCGCGTGCGCGGCCGCTCTGGTCGCCGCAGCCCGCGCCGCCGACGTCGAGGCCGGCGCCCAGGCGGTGGACGACAACGCGACCGCCGCCGTCATCAGGCAGGGATGATCCGGCGGCCGCACCCCCACCGCGGGGGCGCGGCCGCGCGTTCACGCCGTCGAGGCGGGCGCCGGTGCGTCGGCGGTGGCGGCGATCCGGCGCAGCAGCAGCGCCAGCCGATCCGGCGTCCCCGGATCCACCACGGCGCCCAGGGCCCGCGTGGACACGTCCAGGTCCCCGCGCCAGACCGTCGCCCGCCACCGCGCCGCCCACACCTGTCCCCGGCCCGGCACGTCCTGGCCCGCCCGCCGCAGGTGCTCGCCGATGGCGGCGAGTTCGTCGGCCGCCGTCTCATCCCACACCACCGGTATGCGCCCGGCCAGGAGCGCGGCCGCGGCCGGCGCCCCTTCCGCGAGCGGCACCGCCCCGGGCGGGACGTGGGGGTTGCGGGCGCCGCCCACCCGCAGCACCACCCGGGCCCGGCGCCCGTCGGCGAAGGTGTCCAGCTCCACCGCGCACACCGCAGGCGTGCGCGTGGCCCCGGCCGGTTTCGGCGGACGGATCCGGCGCGGGTAGACCACCACCGGCCCAGGGGTCGCGGCCAGCAGTTCGGCGACCTCCCGGGCGTGGCCCCGGCGCTGGTCGGCCAGGTCGCGCTGGACCTTGCGCAGCCGGGCGACCAGCAGGCAGGGGCGGCACACCCGCAGACCTGTCGACAGTTCCCACAGCTTGCCGTCCGGGCGAGCGCCGCACTCGCCGCACTCGCGCACCGAGCGTTGCGCGGCCTCCAGCTGGGCGGCCGAGGCCGGGGACGGGGCCGCCTCCCGCCAGTCGTACAGGGCGAGCACGTCGGGCTTGCCCCGCCAGTCGTAGGTCTTTACCGTCGCGGCCACCGTGCCGGGGGTCCGGGGGAATTCGAGTTCGGCGAGCTGCGTGCGGGTCATCAGGTAGGCGGGGACCCGGCCCCAGCCGTCATAGGTCGTCATGGGCCGTACCGTAGCCCCACCACGACGCCACGCGCAAACCGGTGCAAGCCTCTGACCAGCTACTCTTAAGTACGCACACTTTAAAGTGGCCCAAGCGGGTCGCCGGTGTGCGCCGTGAACAGCACCCGGTCCAGACCCGCCCGGTACACCGCGGCCGGCGTCACGACCTGGTCGGCGAGCGCGTCGTATTCCGCCCACAGCTCCGGGCTCTGCCACCGGTGCGTCAGGGTCGGGTGCGCCTCCCGCCACTCGCGGATGGCGGCGATCGCCGGGGCGCTGTGCGCCCAGCACGCCGCCCGCACCCGCCGCACGAGCGCCGCGTCCAGGAGCACCACCACAGCCACCGGGTACCCCGACGAGCGGGCACCGGGCCAGCGGGCCGGGGCCGGAGCGTCGGGCCCGGGATCCGGCCAGGGCCGATCCCACCCGCGCGCGACTAGCTCGGCGCGCACCGCAACGTTCACCAACAGGTCGTTGGTGTCGAGCAGTCGGCCCCGTGCGCGCCAGGACGCCACGAGGGCCCGCCTCTGCGCTTTGCGCGCGCGCAGCTCCGCCGCGGGCAGCGCCTCCCCATCGTCATCGACCAGCGCCAGTTCCGGACGGGACGCCAGAGCGTCCGCGCACCGCCGGTCCTGCTGGTGGCGCACCCGGGCCAGCCGCCGAGCGGTGCGGGCGCGCAGCCGCACCCGCAACCGCACCTGCGCAGGAGCTGAATCCATGCCATATCTCCCTCTGATCTGGAGCTTTTAAGTACGCATACTTTAACGTGCCCGGTGCGCCCGCCGGATCCGCGCCACAAATAATCTACGATGTAAAGGAAAGGCGGCGGTTTTGCCATCCCCATGACCGCGTTTTTCGTTTACAGAACAGCCATGTGTGTCCACGTCAGGATGCACGCACGCGCACGAACGCCGGTATCCGTGTGTGATGCGATGCGCCGCGTGGGTGTACTGCTCAGCAGTCGTCTGGTGGGCGTGTGGGTTACTCGGCGCCGAGGATGTGGTTTGCCAGCCGGTAGGTGGGCGACTGGTCGAGGCGCCGGCCCCGCTTGATGTAGCCCTCCGTGGTGCGCGGGTCCTGGTGGTCCGCGCCCTGCTGGAGGTCGCGCAGCGAGATCCCGGCTTCCTCTCCCACGGTCAGGTACGTGGCGCGTAGGACGTGCGCGTGGACCCCGTCCGGATCGGCCAGGCCGGCGCGGCGCGCGCACCGGACCAGGACCCGGTTCACCTGGTGGCGGTCCAGTCGCCCGCCGTCGCCCGCGAGGAGTAGCGGCTCCCCGGGCAGGAACTCGCCCAACTCCCGGCGCGCGTCCAGGTGGGAGTTCAGGTACACCAGGGTCACCGATGCGAGCGGCGCCTCTTTGCGGCGGCCGCCCTTGACCCGGTAGGAGATCGTGCGGTGCGCGCCCTGGACCCCGAGGTCGTCCACGTTCAGTGCGGTCAGGGTCGAGACCCGGAAGCCGTTCAGGCCGAGCACGGTCACCACCGCGGCGTCGCGCGCCCCCCACACCGGGGGTTCCTCCGCGGCCGCCGCCAGCAGCTGCGCGTACTCCCCGGCGGTGAGCGCCCGCGTACTCGTTCCGGCATCCTGTCGCGGGCGGCGCACCAGGGAGAACGGGTTGGTCACGTCCACGTCTTCGGCCAGGCCGAGTTCATCCACGTAGACGGCGGCGAAGGCGTAGAAGGCGCTGACGGCGGCCAGGCGCCGAGCGAGCGTGGCCGGCGCGTCCTGGGAGGCTTCCCTCACGCGCGCCCAGGCGTCGGCGTGCGTGCGCCGGGCCGCCAGGACGTCCACGCCCAGGCCGTCGAGGAACCCCCGCCACGTGTCGAAGTCTCCGGCGTACGCCTGCCGGGTGTGCGGGGAGGGCTGCGCGAGCAGCCACGCGGCCCGGATCTGGTCGACCAGGCCGGGGCTCTGTTCCGGCCGAGGGCCGGGGGTGATGTGTTCGGCGAGGGGTACCAGGGCGCCGGAGGCATCGGACGAGGTCATGGGTCGAGCCTACGCGGCCGCCGACCGACCGGACCGGCGCCGGTTGAAGATTTCCAACCGGAAGTGAGGCGCGGTCAGGTCGAGCGGAAGTGCTCCAGGGCCTGGTGGTGATCCTGCGCGATCTCCCGATCCGTACGCAGGTCGGCGGCCGCCGAAGCGTCGTCCTCCGCCGCCAGGGCGCGGCCCAGGTCCACCACCCGCCCGGCCCAGTACCGGCCCGCGGCCGCCACCACCTCCCCCGGAACGCCCGCCGGGCCCACCGAGTCCAGCGCCGCCGCCGCGTCGTCCAGGAGTTGCCCGCGTTCGGCCGGGCCGGTCTCCCCCGCCGGGGCGAGCGCGGCCGCCAGCTCGGTTCCCTGCCGGGCGTGGTCGAGGTAGGAGTGCAGCGCGGCCGCCGCCTGGTCGTCCACCAGGGGCGGGACGGTGGTGCGAGGTGCAGTCATGAGGCCACGGTAGAGCGCCGTCGCCCGCCGCGCAGCGGGTTCGGCTCAGGTGGCCAGGACCGGCCGGTGCAGATCCCGGTGGACGACGTCGACCGCCCACCCGGCCACCCGTGCGGCGTCCGCGAGGTGTTCGGCCATGGCCACGCTGCGGTGCCGACCGCCCGTACACCCCCAGCCGATCACCACCGGACCGGCGCCGGTCCAGCGCCGCAGCACGTCCAGGGCCGCCACCGTGGCCGCAGCCACTTCCAGCGCCCCGGGCGTGGTCACCACGTGCGCCGCGATCACCGGATCCAGTCCGGTCCGCTGGCGCTGGTGGGTATCGAGCGCACGGGCCGGATCACTCAGGAGGGCCCGCAGATCCCACACCAACCACATCCCGGACGGGGGCGCGGCGTGGGCGTAGCCGAAGGAGAGCATCCGAAGAGGAGTTGAAGGCATGTCACCAGCGTGACGGCCCACAGCTCACCGGGCCAGGTGTTGCCCGCGCCCCTCGCAGAGGGAAACGGGAAACCCGGGAAACTCCGGACCTGGCGGATTGTCACCGGTACGGCACACACTGGTCCCATGAGCGTCCCCGCGATCAGCCCCCGGCACTTGCCCGAGATCCGCCACCGGCTCGCCGACTGGTACGCCTCCCCCGCCGCGGTGAACACCATCGCAGCGGCGGCCGAGATGGACGCCCACCAGGCCCGCCGCGTCACCGACCGCTGGCGCCAGGCCCTGGATCAGGCTGGCATGGTCTACGTCGACCCGGACATGTGCGACACCGCCCAGGAGATGGCCGCCCAGCTCAGCACGCTCGCCGTCGACGCCGAGGACGACCTCCCCCAGCCTCACGGCATCCTCATCTGGG
The DNA here is from genome assembly GCF_008638355.1 of Nocardiopsis deserti. NCBI lineage: Bacteria > Bacillati > Actinomycetota > Actinomycetes > Streptosporangiales > Nocardiopsidaceae > Nocardiopsis > Nocardiopsis deserti. Next base: position 34,050 of record NZ_VWVS01000027.1, read on the forward strand.
GACGCCGCCCCCGCGTTCCCGTCGACCCCGACGACGGGATGAGCTACGCCCCCGACGGCGTCATGTGGCGCACTCGCGGCCGGAGCATCGAGGTCAACCTCCTGTTGAACCCGACCACCACCGAACCGCCCCGGCTCGGCCGATCCCTGCGCGCGGGCGTCGAGCGCCACACCGAGCCCCACCTCATCCCCGACGTGATCCCGCTGTGGGAGTGCCGTCTCCCGGCCGACGGCCGCGAGCGCCCATGGTCAGCGCTGATCAACGGCGACGGGGTCGAGGAAGCGGAGAACGACACCATCGCCGTGATGCGCATGCTGCTGGCGACTTGGCTGGTCATCCGCCAGCCCGCGAGCCGCCGCAGCCTGCACGACGTGGAGCGCGTCAGCGCCCCGCGCGCCTCAGCCCGGAGAATCGAGCGCGCCGGCGGGGACCCGACCCGCACCGTGGACTACGTGACCCTGCGCCGCTACGAGCCGCCCACCGGCGCCGCCACCGGGGCCCAGCCCGCCCCCAGCGACGGCACGGGGCGCACCTACAGCGTGCGGTGGTGGATCGGACCACACCGCATCACCCGGCACTGGCCGTCGACCGGGGAATCCCGGAGGGTGTGGCGCGGCCCCTACCTGGCCACGCCCGCGGGATGCGAGACCGCCCCCATCCAGGGCGAGGAGCGCGTGTACGTCCTGCGCCGGTGAGCGCCGAAACGCCCTTCCAACCCCGTCGCCGGGGGCCCGCTGCGATGATGGGCGACGTTCCCACCCCGAGCCCGAGGAGGCCCCCGTGTCCGACCTCTCCGACGACCTGCGCGACCTGGTCCCCGACCCTGACGCCGTCCCCGTAGCCATCGAGCTGCACGAGGGCCGCCCCGCCGACCCCCACGTGATGTTCCACAACCTGTTCGACGAGTGGGCCGAGCACTACCGGGCTGCTCTCCGGGGACTGAGCCCGGAGAGGCTGGCCGCCCATGAGGAAGCGTGGGACGAGATCCTCAGGACGAACATGGTCTACTGGGAACAGGCCAAAAAGAACGGGTGGGACGTCAACCTGCCCGGGTGGGAGACGGCGGGGGCGATGAACGACATCGCCGTGAACATGGCATCCCTGGTCAGTGAGATCGCCGACGAGGCCGCCGAGCAGGACGAGTAGCAGACACAACACCGTGGGCCGCCCTGGTGCACCAGGACGGCCCACGGGCGAAGTGGACGCGCTCCGCGTCCTTTGCTCAGAAGAGGCCGCCGCTCCGACGGCGGATGTTGCGTGCGAAAATAGGTGTACCACACCATTCAGGCATCGGCCCGTCGGGTTTCCGCGCTCCGACTTCTACCAGCGTAACAGCGTGGACCGCCCTTGACTGGGGTCGCGGAAAACCCGCTCACCTGGTCCCGATGGCCACCGCCCCGGCCGGGAGCCCGCCCGCGCGCACCGAACGCGGGAGCATCTCCACCAGCAGCGCCTGAGCCCCCAGGGCGCGCGGCGCATCGTGCAGGTACGCGGCCGTGAGCGGAACGCCGTAGTACGCGGTCCCGACTGCGGGCCAGGTCGGATCCAGCGCCACCCCGTCCTCCAGGCGCCCAACCCAGGCGTGCGGGATCGCCCAGCCCGTCCCCGAGGCCGGGCAGGCGTAGCCCTCCACGTACACCAGCCCGGAGACCGAGTCGACCACGTGGAGGGCGTTCTCGTAGCAGAATCCCGGGACGCCCCGGTACGGCTCCAGGTCGGCGGGCAGTGGCGCCGGTGTCCACGCCTGCCCCTGGTCCAGGACCAGGGCCTGTGCGGAGCCGTACCGCTCCCCCGCCGCCGGGGGGGGCGATCCTCCGCGGTTCCGGTGATCGAGGCGAGCAGGGCCCGGCCGGCGTCGTCCAGTTCCCCGGTCGGGGCGTGCCCGGGGTTCGGCGTGGTCGTCATCAGCCTTCATTCTCTTCGGTTTCGACCAGCAGACCGCTGCGGTGCCACCGGCGGCCGTGTTCGTCTTCGTGTAGGTCGTCGTGGTCGGTGGCGCGGCGGCACTGAGCGAAGATCGGAAACCCTTGCCTGGTCATCCACGGTGTGCTGATGATGTGATCGCAGGGGGCGGCGCCGTCTCGCTCGGTTTCCAGTTGGTGGAGGCGGATCCGGGCCAGGCTGTCGTTGACGCTCTTGAGAGCCTGGTAGATCGGATCGGCGCTCATCGGATGGTGCTCCCGTCGGTGAGGGCGTACACCAGGTCCTCCCAGGCACTGGTGAGCCGGTGCGGCTGGTCCGCTTCCAGGTCGAGGCGTTCGGCCTGGACGAGCTGGTCGAGCACGGCCGGAAGGTCGGAGACGTTCGCGGTGTCCACCGCGACGATCACCGCGGCCAGGTCGTCGGCGACGGCCGAGGCGGGGGCGCCAGGGGCGTAGGAGGCCAGAACCGGAAGGCGCGCGGCGTCGACCAGTTCGGCCAGCGGACGGGCCGCGCCGGAGGGCAGCCCAGCGCCTTCCGCCAGCGCCGCGGTGTCGGCGCGTTCATCCAGGTGAGGGGCGTGCTCGGCCACGGCCAGGGCCAGCAACGCCCAGTCCTCCAGACCGGTCAGGTGCAGGTGGGGCAGTGCCCCGAGCAGGAACCGCACCCGGGCCGGGTCGCCGTCGGAGAGCACCGGGGCCAGGGCGTGCAGCACGCCGCGCAGCTCCCCGTCCACCTGTTGGTCCTTGACCCGTTCCACCGTGGCCGTGAACGCCGTCAGCGGTGCGGTGAGGGCGGCGGCCGCCGCCCGGTCGAGCCCGGCCCGCACCAGCACCGGCGCGTACCCGGAGACCGCGCTCCGGCCCTGGCCGGTCACGCGGTCCGTGGCCAGCGGCAGGGCCGCGCGCCCCCGGTCGGTGACCCGGCCGCCGGTGTCCACGAGCCCGGCCTCCCGCAGTCGGCGCAGGATTTTCGGGGTCGCCCGGTGCGGCTTCACCACGCCGTTGTCGTGGTCCACGGCCACGTTGAGCACGCCCACGCCGCCATCCATGGCCACCAGGGCGTCAGCGTCCCGCTCGGCCGCAGCAGGGGGCAGCGGCGCCGAGGCGTCCGGGCCGGTGGCGGCCGGCACCGCCCAGGCGGGCCGGGGCACAGGGTGGACCGGATGCAGGTGTCGGAGCAGGTCCTCCGCGCCCACGGCCTCCCGCATGAGGTCGACCAGGGACGCCTGGACCGGGCCGGGGTCCAGGGCGTGGGCGTTGAGCACCCCGCGCACGTGCCCGGCTTCCTGGCTGTAGTGGTGGTTCAGCCGCTGGTGAGGCTCGCTCAGTGCGTCGTCGGACAGCCAGGAGGCGACGCCCACCGCGTCCACGCGCTCCCAGTGCGCGGTGAGCAGGACCGCGCCCAGCCGCTCGGCAGCCAGGTGGGCGAGGAACGGCGAGAGCGGCCGTTCGGTGAGCACCGGGGCGAGCAGGTCGGCGGCGTGCGCGGTGTACGCCTCCAGGGTCGGCGCCAGCGGCGGCGCGTAGTCGGGGAAGCGCTCCCGGCGCCGGGTGTGGCGCCGGGCCAGGGCATCGGGGCGCCCGCCGTGCGCGTCGGCGATCTCGGGCCAGGTGAGCCCGGCGGCGCGAGCGTGGGAGGTGACCACCAGGGCGGCGCGCTCCAGCGCCGGTTCGGCGGCGCCCAGGGCGGCGAGCCCGGCGCGCAGCTCGGCGCGGGAGGGCGCCGGGGCGCCGGGGGCGTCCAGGGCGTGGGCGAGGGCGGCGAGGCGGACGAGCGGCCCGACCGCCGCGTCATCGGACAGGACGTCGAGGTTCGAGGCGTCCGACAGTGTGTCGTGTTCTTCCATGGCAGGACCGTATAGCAGGAGACGCCGAGCCGTGGCGGTTTCGCATGAACGACACCGAGGTGACATTAAGCGCGTTGGAGTCGTGAGACGACGAAGCACCAGGGAGGCAGCAGGAAGGACAACAGGGCACAGTGTCCGCCAAGGCGACGAAACCCTGTTCCTCGCATAGCTACGACAAAATGTCGTTCCGTCCATAACTGGCCTTATGTGCTACTACTCAGTACGAGGAAGTTGAAGAAAGTTCCTCGAAATGGGTACTCGCACGGTAGTTTCTCGGTATGATGAACACATCAGAGTTACTCAGAACGAGGAACTACAGGAGGGCGTCATGGGCCAGTACCGCCGCGTAGGAGCCGGGCAGGACCCGTACCTGTCCGTGGACGACATCCGCGAGGAGCTGGCGGCCGAGGCCGTGGACTACCCGGCCGCCATGGAGGTGCTCGGCGCCGCCCTGGCCGCCATGGGCCGGGCGGGCACCCCCGTGGGCGTCACCGCCGCCCTGGCCCGGAACGAGGGCGCCGTGGAGGCCGGAGGCCGCTGGAGCGACGGCTACGACCACGTCCTGACCGTCGCCACCATCGGGGAGGAGTACCACCACTACCCCCGCACCCCCGACAGCGACCAGGCCCCCGACCCCGCGCGCCCCCTGACCCTGGCCGAGGTCGCCGACGACATCGACCCCAGGGACGACGAGTTCGCGGCCCTGCTCCAGGTCCTGCGCGCCCTGGACGCCGCCGGTCACGCCCTGGCGGTGGAGGCCATCGCCCCCGTCTACTGGAAGGCCGAGGCCATCGTCCGCACCCAGGCCGGGGCCCGCCTGACCATCGCCGTCGGCAACTAGACCACCTGCCCCGGGGCCGCCGTTCCGCCACGCGGCGGCCCCACCACCCGACACGAACAGGAGCACACCGTGGACCAGATGTCCCAGGAGAACACCGTAGAGACCACCAGCGGCGCCCCGTACACCACCGCCGAGGACGTGGCCGAGCTGTTGGCCGCCATGTTCACCGAGTACCCCATGGACGACGGCCCCAAGACGACCATCGCCCTGACCGGCCCCGACGGCAAGACCTACGAGGTCAAGGCCGACCCTGAACAGCTCGGATGGTTCGGCGACCTGGTCGTCAAGGGCCACGCGGACGCCGACCGCTCCCACTACGACCACCCCGACCACCGGGTGTGCGCCCACTGCGAGAAGGGCCCCGAGGACGAAGCCCGCGAGGAGGACGAGGACAACCCGTTCGCGTGCCCCCGCGACCTGCTGGAGTAGCCCGACCCCGGGCCGCCCCGCCCGTCCTGCGGGGCGGTCCCGCCACCCAGAGAAGGACCCGCCGTGAGCTTCAACCCCTTCCCCACCGGGCCCCTGGCGCCCGCCGGGGCGCAGCACTGCCTGTGGCACGACATCGGGTGCGGCACCCCGTGCGGAGCCCCGGCCCGCTGGCACGTGGCGTGGCAGCCCGCCCCGCTGCACACCTCCCCGCTGTGCGAGACCCACATGCAGGCCGCAGAGCGCACGTACGCCTTCTTCGACCGGCACCCCTTCGAGCGCTACCAGTGCGGACGGCCCGGCACCGCCTACTTCTTCACCACCGGCCCCTATGACCCCGGGTGCGGCACCCTGCCGGACCCCGACCACGACGAGGACCACCGATGAGATCGCACCTGAGTACCGCCGACGCCGAGAGCATCCTCATCGAGCGTTACCCCGACCTACGCGACCGGGCCGGGGAGACATCCGAGATGCTGGCCGCCGCCGCCCTGGTGTTCCTCGCCGCGGACCTGCGCGCCGCCGAACTCGGCAGCCGGCCGGTGCGCCCGGTCACCCGCTTGCAGATGGACGCCGCCATGGCCCTGGCCGGTGCCGCCGTCGACGGCGCCGAGTACGCCGAACTGGTCGTGGCCGCCCACCTGCGCGCGGCTGACGCCACGTGGCAGGAAATCGCCGACCTGCGCGGATACTCCCGCCAAGGCGCGGCCGCGACCCGGTTCGAGCGCCTACGGGAGCGGCACGGCGTGGCCGAGGAGTCGTTGCCCACCGCCCCCACCCTGCCCGCGCACACCGCCCGCGCCGCCCGCTACATCGAGACCGCCACCGCCGACCGAACGATCTCGCCGTTCCTGGCGCGCACCGCCGCCGACGTGCTCGGCGCGCTGCTGCTGGCCGCCCGCTACGGCCAGGCCACCGGCGCCGACCTGCGCGCGTGGGTCGAGGACCCCATGTTCGCGGGAGCCGGTGACGGGCTCGCCGCCGCCCCCCGGGATGCCGCCGAAGCTGCCCACCAGGTCCTGGCCGACACCGCCGCCCTGCCCGAGGGCACCCGCGCCGACATCACGGCCGTGGTGTCGGCCGGCATCGACCAGTGGGACCCGCCCGCCGCTCAGGACCAGTCCTAGACCTCACCGGCCCCCAGGGGCGCCCGCCCCACAACTCGCACAGGAAGAAGAGGAGAAGATGACCCACCACCGAGGAGAAAGCCCGAAGCAGCACCCGACCGGCTCGCCCTCCGCGCCGGAGCCCGGCCCCGCCCGCGAGGTTCGTACCGTCTGGACGGCCCCGCAGCACGCCCCCACCACCAAGACGTGGCGGTGCACCGGCTGCGCCACCTACGTCCCCAACGCCGTCGCCGTGTGCGACACCTGCGGATACGACAAGTGGGGCAACACCTACTACAGCTACGTCAACGACCCGCGCCCGGAGCACGCGGTGGTGCTGACCTGGCCGGACGGGGAGACCGCCGACGACGCCATCAAGGCTGACAGCCCGGCCCAGGCGTTGACGGCCGCCCGCGCCAACTGGCCCGGCGCCCGGGTGCAGTTGGCCAGCAGCCCCAGGGAGCGGGACGTACGTACCTACAACCTGCCGTGCCTGGACGAGCGTGCCGCGCAGGCCGTGGCCGCCCTGTTCCCCAGCCCTGACGCCGAGCACCAGGCCCAGGCCCACGGTACCCAGGTCAAGGTCACTTATGAGCGTGACGCCTGGCTGTGGCGGGTGGGCGCCCGAGCCCGCCACCACCGTCTCATCAGCGCTGAGGCGTTCGCCGCGGTGGAGGAGGTGGCGGAGTGGTGACAACACTGCTGCTGATCATCGCCCCTGGCCTGTCCGTCGTCGCACTCGCGGCCGTGGCTGCGTGGTGGCACGGTCGCCGCCTCCCAGCCGCCTCCACACCCACCCCGGGGGTTGCTCCGGCACGGGCGGAGATCGACCTGCGCCGCCGCGCCCGCGAACACGAGCCCCACGCGGCTCTGGCCGCGCGGGTGATCGAGGCCCTGGACGCCGCCGCCCGCACGGCCGGACGGCCGGTACTAGCCGAGGAAGTGCGCGCCGGTCTGGCCGACCCCGAGCCCGCACGGCAGCGGCTCGGCATGCAGGGCACCCCGGACGCCTACGACCACGCCCAGGCCCTGGCCGCCTACGACCGTCACCCCGACCGGGACCGCATCGCCGCCCTGGTGGGGCAGGCCCTCACCGCCGCCGAACCCGCCACCACTACGAACACGAACGTGAACGGAGAGCACGCATGAGCAGCATCACGGACCTGTTGGGCCGACTCGGGATCACCACCCCCGCGCGCCGCAGGCAGGAGCGCGCTGAGCGCGCCGAGGCCCTGCGCGACGGCACCCACATGGGCGACCTGCGCGCCCTGTCCGCCATGCACCCCCGGGCGTTCAGCGGACCGAACCGAGACGTGATGGAGGCCATCCGCGCGGCCCAGGCCGCCGACGACGAGGCCGCTCGCGCCGCCCAGTACCGCCCCGGCGCCGTCGGGCAGGTGCGCGGCACGGCGGTGCCCGCCCGGCCCCGGATCACCCCTGCGGCCGGTGTCCACCGCCCGCACAGCCACCATCGCCGCGAGCTGTCGCCCGCTCGGCTGGCCGGACTGGCCGAGGACGGGACGTTCTGCCAGCGCCTCATCCCGGACGGCGACGACTGCGGGGAGCTGTTCACCGCCGGGACCGTCCACCTGGAGGAGCGCGCCCCGTTCCAGCAGCTGCACATCACGCGCCTGGTGTGCCCCAACGGGCACACCCTGGACCGCAGCACCGACGGCGGCTGAGACCGCAGGCAGGCCGAGGGCCGCCCCACCGGCAAAGATCGGGCGGCCCTGGGACTCCCCAGCCCTGACGAGGAACAAGAGGAGCCACACCCATGATGCCCCAGGACGACACCCCTATACCCGCCGCACCTCGCGCCCACCGCGCCCTGTCGCACCTGTTCGCTCAGGCCGTCGAGCCCGGCGCTACCCTCGCCCAGGTGGAGGCCGCGCGCGTCCTGGCCGCCCTGTGGACGGCCGCCGTCCACATCGGCGGTGGCGACGCCCACGTGGAGCACTGGCTCCACAACTCCGCCGACCTGGCCGCGCCGCGCCGGATTCTCGGAGCCCACAAGGTCGGCGCCCGCGGGACCCGCCCCGGGCGCCTGGTGGCCGCCGATCTGGCCGCACACGACACCGACCGGCCCGAGCACCACCGGGCCGTCCGCGAGATCATCACCCACGCCCTGAGCCACGCCGGAGCCACTTCATGAAGATGTTCACCCGCCGTAGCGGCGCCGACGCGCCGCCCGCCCGCCGGGCCCGCCAGCTCCCGCTGACCGAGGCCGACCACACCGAGATCGTGCAGGTGTGTGGCGAGGCCCTGGCCGCCCGCTGGAGTGAGAACCGGGTGATCGAGACCAGGGCCACCCGCGCCGGGTTCATCGTGCGCGGTTACGGTCGGTTCGACCCGGCTGGACCCATCATGCTCGGCGCCCTGGCCCCGCTTGGCTACGTCGCCGAGCCCTACCAGGCCCAGGGCGGCCTGTGCAGCACGGTGCTGGTCACCGGTACCGACCCGCTGCACCGCCTGGAGGGGCGCGCGGTCGAGGACATCCAGGAGGCCATAGACGTGCTCACCAGCCGTCTGGCCCACATCGGACACGTCACCGGAGGTGGGCAGTGAAGCCCCGACGTCCCCGAGATGTTCGCCGCGTCGACACCGGCGCCCGCCCCGAGCCGCGCGTGCACCCGATCCCCGGCACCGCCCTGACCGTGGAATGGGACCAGTCGTGGGAGGCGTACGTGGTGCGCGGTGACGGCGCCCCCACCGGCGGCGGGCCGCTGGTGTCCATCGAGGACCTGGCCCGCGCCCTGGCCCCGGTGTCGGTGCCCGAGGAGCTGCGCGCGGCCCTGGCCGCGGACCGGGCTCTGCGCCCGCCTTACGTCACCGACGAGTGGCGGCGCCTGGTGGACGTCGTCACCGCTCTGCTGGAGCCGCTCGGTAACGCCGTGATCCAGGTCGTGCCCTACATCCCGGCGCCCCGCGCCCAGGCGGTGGAGGTCTCCACCGACCCCGACCTGACCGAGGCCGGCCCCCGTGCCCACCAGATCCTCACCGGCGCCGGGTACCGGGTGCGCCCGTCCGGTGATCTGGTCGGGTCCTACCTGGTCATGCGCAAGGACCAGGCGAGTCCGTGACCGAGAGCCTGAACCCCGGTCGCCGCGCACCCGCCCCCGGGCGTGCGGCGGCCGCCCGCCCAGACGACCCGCAGGAAGAGCACACCGTGACCGAGACCGAGAGCCCGACCCCGACGGCGCCGACGCTGGAGGAGGCCCGCACCCGGGCCGCCGTCCTGACCGCCGCCACCCCCGCCAACCCGAACACCCCCACGGGCCGCGCCGCCCACGGCGTCCTGGCCGCTCTGCTGTACGCGGCCGCCCTGGACGGCGACGGGCTGACCCGCGTCATGCAGTGGGTGGCCACCGACGACCGCGAGGAGCCGACCCAGATCCTGGCCGCCCGCCGCGAAGACGTCGACGCCTGCGCCGCGGCCGCCGCCCTGATCCTGTCCCAGTACGCCGATCCCGCGTACCAGGCCACCGTGACCCGCCTGGTCCGCGCCGCCCTGATCACCACCGCCAAGGAGAGCTGAACCGATGAGTACCGACACCACCACACCGTTCCCGGGTTGGGACGACCCGGCCGTGTCCGGGGAGGAGGCTGACGGCCCGGAGGAGCATGACATCCGGACATGGGCCGAGCGCTACGTCCCGCCGCACTCGGCGGAGGCGTTCGCCTCCCACGTGTGGGAGCAGTGGGAGGAGTACGAGCCCGACGGCAGCCAGACCGTCGAGGAGTTCCTCTGTGGCCTGATGCGCCAATGGCGCGGCGAGGACAGCGGGTACCCCGCCACTCCCGAGGTTCCCCGGCGCACGCGCGCCTGACGGACGACGCAAGATCCCAAGGGCCCGGCCGGTTTCGGCCGGGCCCTTCGGCGTGGAACTCACTGCCCTAATGAGGGTCCTGACCTCTACAATCCGTGTGCAGCCTGCCGTGTCCCGTGACCCCCTCATCCCACACAAACCGGAGGATTGATGTCCCCCAAGCGCTCTACTGGTGAGGCCCCCGAGCCCCGGACCGGCCGCCGGGGCAGCGGGGGCCGCTGGCGTGTCTACCTCGGTCGCGGGGTCATCTGGACGTTCATCGGTCTGGTCATCGTCAACGCGGGGATGAACCAGTACCGGGTGTGGACCGCCGACGCCGCCCCGGCCGCCCAGGAGGAGACGACCGCCGAGCAGGTCCCGGACTTCCCCGCCGACGCCGCCGCGGCGTTCGCCGCCAGCTTCGCCGAGGTCTACCTCCAGCCCGCCGCCCCCGACGCCGACGCCGAGGAGGAGCAGGGCGCCGTCCTGGCCGACTTCGTCCCCGAGGACTCCGCCGCGGAGTTCACCCTCCCCGAGGGCTTCACCGGCACCCGCGTGCGCATCGTGGACGTGGAGGCCACCGACGACCAGCACGGTCTGGTCACCCTCTCCGCCCAGGTCAACGGCGAGCCGATGCACCTCCAGGTCCCCGTCTACGCCGACGGGGCCGCCGCCCTGGTCGTGGCCGGACCGCCCGCACTCCTGCCCGCTCCGGCCCAGGCCGTCCTGCCCGAGCAGAGCGCCCCCGACACCGACAGCCAGACCGCCGAGGCCATGGAACCGGTCGTGTCGGGGTTCCTGGCCGCCTACGCCGAGACCCCCGAGCACCTGGAGCGCTACGCCGAGCCCGGCGCCCACATCGCGGCCCTGCCCGCCGGCGTGTTCGAGTTCGCGAGCCTGGACGCCCTGGTCGTGCCCCCCGGCCAGACTGGAGAGTCGCACCAGGTGCAGGCCACCGTGACCTGGCAGCTCGCCGAGGGGACCGAGGTCGACACCCTCACCCAGCGCTACGCGCTGACCATGGTCGAGTCGGCCGGCGCCTGGTACGTGCGCGACATCCAGGGCGCCGCCCCGGTCGGCGCCGACCAGTCCTGACCCTCCCCGGGCCCGCACGGGCCCCGACGACGCGAGGAGGCGCCGCGTGGACCTGCCCACCTATACCAACATCTGGCGCATCGAAAAGCGCCTGTACAAGCTCTACGACTTCCGCTTGCCCGCCCCGGTGCCGGTCAACACCGCCGGGATCGCCCTGGCGTCCCTGTTCGTGTGGTGCGTGCTGTTGATGCTGTTGCGGGTGCCGTTCGAGTTCGGCAACGGCTGGCACCTGGTGTTGTGGGTTCTGCCGCCCGGCCTGGTCGCCGTCGCCGCGACCCGGCCCGTGGCCGAGTCCAAGCGGCTCGGCGAACTCGCGCACAGCCAGGTCCGGTATCTGCGCGAGGCCCGCGTGTACGTGCGCCTGCGCCCCGAGTACGAGCCCGCGCACCTGCGCGTGTCGGCCACCGTGTGGCACCGCCCCCAGGCCCCGGACCGGCGCCACGTTGCGGCCCGGCCCCGGCGCCACCTACCCACGATGCCCCTGCCGCACGCCATCACCGCCCAGCCCGCCCCCGAGCCGCAGGCGTCGCCCACCGCCCCGGCCGCCGCCTGACTCAGGAGAGACCCCGTGAAGAAGTCGAGCGCCCAACTCGCGGTCTGCTACTTCGATGACCGCGTGCTGTTCAACGACGCCGAGGCGTGGGCGTACTTCCGCCTGCCCACCGCGGCGTATGAGTTCACCACGCCCGAGGACCGCGAGGTTCTGGCCACCAACATCACCATTGCCCTGGCCGCCATCCGCATGGAGGACGCCGAGGTTCACCTCCGCGTCGCCCACCGCCCCTACCCGGCCGCCGAGTGGGCCAACGCCCTGGACCAGCGCGTCAGCGCCGGGCCCGGCTGGTCGGAGTACCTGGACGAGATGTACCGGCACGTGTGGGCCAAGGACTTTTGGACCAAGGAGGTCTATCTCGGCGTGCGGCTCGGCTCCCGCGGCGCCCGCTCGGCCGGCGGCGACGTGCTCGGCTACTTCAAGGACCTCTACCTGCGCGCCGAACAGGCGATGGGGCTGGAGGACCACGAGGTGGACGCCGAGGAGATCGACCGGTGGACCGACCAGGCCGAGCGGCTCGGCCGCGCCCTGTCGGCCAGCGCCCTGTACGCCCGCCACGCCACCGCCGACGAACTCGCGTGGCTGATGGAGCACACCACCAAGGGCGTGGACGAGACGTGGCAGCCCTCCGCCACCGAGCGCAGCGCGTGGGGGCGCGGAGAGATCGAGCGTCTGGCCGAGGGCATCATCGTCAACGGCCGGTCCATGCTGCGCCTGCAACAGCCCACGTCCACCAGCTACGTGGCCTACCTGAGCTTCGCCCGGTTCCCCGACCTCATGGCCTTCCCCGACGGCGAACCGTGGATGTACTACGCCGACACCCTCCCGTTCCCCGTCGAGGTCTCGGCCCGCATGCGCCTGGTCTCCCCCGCCAAGGCCAGCAGGGACGTGGGCCGCAAGCTCGCCCACGCCCGCGACATGGACGCCCACATCGCCGAGGCCGGGGTAGAGGCGCCCATCGCCCTGGCCGAGCAGATCGACGCCGCCCGCATGCTGGAGCACGGCATCACCAAGGAACGTCTGCCCTTCGTCTACGGCTGGCACCGGCTGCGCGTCTCGGCCGGCGACCCCCACGTCCTGACCCAGCGGGTTGAGGCCGTCATCGAGCACTATCGAGACATCGGTATCGACATCGCCCACAGCACGGGTGACCAGTTCTCGCTGCTCAACGAGTCCCTGCCCGGCGACCACCTGCGCCTGTCCGCCTACGCCCAGCGCCAGCCGCTGCGCACCATCGCCGGAGGCATGCCCACCGCGACCGTGGCCGTGGGGGACGAGGCCGACGGCGCGGGCAACGGCTGGACCGGCCCCTACATCGGCGAGACCGTCGGCCGCGCCCGCTCCGTGGTGCATTTCGATCCGCTGGTGGCCGCGGCCCGCAACCGGCCCACCGCCATCGCCGTCACGGGCGAGCCGGGCGGCGGCAAGACCACCCTGGCGCTGCTGCTCATCTACCAGTTGGCCCTGCGCGGCGTCACCATCGCCGCCATCGATCCCAAGGGCGACGCCGAATCCCTGGTGGAGTTGCTCCAGCGCCGCGGCCGCAAGGCCCGCACCATGTCCCTGGCCTCCGCCCAGCCCGGCCTGTTGGACCCCTTCGCGTTCGGCGACGACCTGGCCGCCAAGAAGACCATGGCCACCGAGACCCTGCGCCTTCTGCTGCCCCGCATGAGCGAAGAGCGCGAGTCCGCCATGATCCAGGCCGTGGCCGCCGTCGCCAACGAGCCCCGCCCCTCCCTGGCCCGGGTGGTCGAGCACCTCCAGGCCCAGGAGGACGCCGCCTCGCGCAACCTCGGCGCGGTGTTGGCCTCCATGTCGGAAATGAGCCTGGCCAGCTTGTGTTTCGACCCGCAGGGAGACGCCCAGATCGACACCGAAGGGTGGACCACGGTGTTCACCCTGGCCGGTCTGTCCCTGCCCGAGGCGTCCACCCACCGCGACGAGTACAGCTATGAACAGCGCCTGTCCGTCGCGCTGCTGTACCTGGTGTCCCAGTTCGCCCGTCGTCTGATGAACGGCCTGGACCGGCGCCTGCCCAAGGCGATCTTCCTGGACGAGGCGTGGGCCGTCACCTCCACCCCCGAGGGCGCCAAGCTGGTCCCGGAGGTCTCCCGGATGGGACGCTCCCGCAACACCGCGCTGATCCTGGTGTCGCAGAACGCCGGCGACATGCTCAACGAGCAGGTGACCAACTGCCTGTCCAGCGTCTTCACCTTCCGATCCACCGAGGACCGGGAGGTCACCGACGTCATGGCGTTGCTGGGCATCGACAACAGCGCCGAGCACCGGGCGGCGCTGCGCACGCTCGGCAACGGCCAGTGCCTGTTCCGCGACCTGGACGGGCGTACCGCCCGCATCGCCGTGGACCTGGTCTCGCAGGAGCTACTGGCGTGGCTGGACACCAACCCCACCCGCCAGCGCCCCGACGCCACCGAGGCCGCCCCAGAGGCCGCACAGGAGGCGGTGGGCGCCGGTGGTCAGTAGGTCACGGTCAGCGGCTCAGGCTCGCCCTGGTGGACCTCCCACAGCTCCCGCACGAACTCCAGTCGGACCCCGACCCCGTCGCGGTCCGACTCGGGAACACCGGTCAGGTAGCCGGTGAACGTGGCCTGTTCGCGGTGCTCCCATCCCAGGGACACGAACGAGGCCAGGTCGGGCTGGTCGGTGCACGGGTGCCCGGCCCGCTCCGGAGCCCACCGCAGCGGACCGTCCGCGCCCACCGGCTCGGCGGTCAGGTACCGGGGCGTGGACCAGCGCACCGGCTCCCCGCCGTCGGCGGCCGCCGCGGCGTCGGGATCGTGGGTGTTGACCAGGCGCACCGTCACCGGAACCGTGACCGTCCCGGCCGGGGCCGCCAGCTCACAGCCCGCGCCGCTGATCGGCTCGCCGAGTTCGGCCGTGACCTCATAGTCCAGGCCGAGCAGCCGCCCGTCCGTCACACCGGTGTAGACCATCCGGACCTGCGCGGTCGCCGTCGGCGTCGGCGGGGCCGTCTGTTCGGCCGCAGGGGGCGGCGCGTCGGACTCGGCGCCGCAGCCGGCCACACCCAGCAGGACCGCCAGCGGCACCAGCCGCACCAGGGAACCGTTCATGGTGCCCCACAGTAGCCAACGGCCCGCACACCGTGCGTAGCCGCCGCCAAGTTTCACCCCTGGAGGAGACCCCCGTGTTCGACCCCGAGACCAAGGACCAGCCCCTGCCCCAGCGCCTGGCGCGCGCCCTCATCATCGGCGCCGTCGTGGTGCTGGTCGTCATCGGTGGGTTCACCCTCATCCGCGACCAGTTCACCGAGGAGGAGCCCGCCGCCGCCCCGTCGGCCGAGCCCTCCCCCGAGCCCACGGCCACCCCCGCGGCCCCCGACCGCAGCACCGTGGACGAGGTGGACGACTGGTTCCCCCACTCCCGCGCGGAGTTCGCCGAAGCCGGGCAGGCCGCGGAGGACTTTCTCGGCCAGGTCGCCACGATCGACTTCACCCGCGACGACTTCGAGGCCCACAGCGAGCGACTCGGCGACCACGCCACCGACACCCAGGCCGTCACCCTCACCACCGCCGACGGCATCGCCGAAGGTGTCTGGCGCGTGCTCGGCCAGGACACGAGCGTGGACACCTGGACCGGGCAGGCCGACGTGGACCAGGTGCGCGCCTACGACCCCAGCAGCATCCACTTCCTGATGAGCCTGGAGGCCGACCCCGAAGGCGAGGCCGACCCCAAGGACTTGGGCGAGTACCTGGTGATCATGACCCGGACCTCAGGCGGCACCTGGACCGTGGAACTGGCCGAGCGCTTCAACGGATAACCGCGCTCGCATCAGATGCACGAATTCGCGCGGCTATCCGATGTAGGAAATGTGGACGTGGTCGTAATGGTCCTCTGTGATGGATCCGCGGTCTTCCATACCGCACCACTTCCCGCCCTCAACATCCGGAACCCCGTTGTACCAACCGTCCGTGCGGTCGTACCGGTCGGGCGGGCAGAGCGTCCACCCAGCGTTCCAAATGGACTTGCGCCAGATCACGTATTTCACGCCCAGGGTATCGGCGTTGGTGACGGCGTGCTCGGCGATCATGTCGCCCAGTTCCTCCTGAGGCCCCGTGGAGTAGGTCCCCCCGGGTGAGGTCATGTAGTCGCAGGCCAGACCCCGAGGATGATCCCCGCCCCCGCCGCTGCGAATGCAGTTGCCCCCGAAGTTCAGCCGCGGCCCGAAGTTCTCCACGAAATTACGGTGCGCCGCGCATGTCAACGGCCGAATATTGCCCGGGGAGAACGGCGGATTCTCCACAATGCACGGCTCCAGATGCGTTTGTGCGGCCAGCGCGTCCACCGAGTAGGACGGAGCCTGCCCAGGAATGCCGGTGCCTTCCTGCGGACAGTCCGCGCTGGTCATGACGATCTCGCCGCCGGTGCCCGAGGAGAATTCCCCGTCCCGGTAGTTGTCGGCCCGGTTCATGACCGAATCCACGTACCCGTCGGTATCGGCCCCGTAATAGGCGATGAGCGCCGCCTCAGGACTGCCGTTCACCCCCTGGTCGGTCAGCTTGTGCGCCGCGCTCCAGACCGACGTGGCCGGGTCGAGGCGGTCCTCCAGCGGAGGCGTGCCCTCATCGCCGGTCAGGTCCCCCCAGTACCGGCCGTGGTGCTCCCACGCGGCCGGAGTGAACTGCATCGGCCCCAGCGCACGGGCGCGATTCTCCACGTCCACGGCCCGGTTCGTGTTGTGGGTGGACTCCTGATACCCCACGCTGGCCAGCAGCGCCCAGTCCATCCCGTACGCCTCCGCGGCGTCCTGGTACAGCTCCAGCATCTCGGCGGGGATCTCACCCTCCGCCGCATCGCTCACCCCGGCCTGGTCGACCACCCCGCTCGGCCGCGTGCTGCCCGGCTGACACGACTGACTCGCCCCACCCTGCCGGTAGGTCATCGCGGTGAGCTGTTGCATGACCACGGCCAGGGCGAGCACGCACGCGCCCAGACCCAGCCCCACACCGGCCAGACCCTTCTTGGCGCCCATCAGGAACCCCCCGTGGGGTCGCGCCGCTGCGGAGCCGGGGAGGGCTGATCACCGCGCGGCGCAGGCCGCGGCCCCGACCGGCCCGCCGAACCCGAGCGATCCGGCGCAGCCGAGCCCGAGGACGGGCGTCCGCCCGCGGCCGGCGCCTGGTCCGGCTGGCGGTCCCCCCGCACGCCCTGGCCGGTCTCGGTCCGCGTGGGAGCCCGCCCGCCCGCGGGCGTGTGCCGCTCGGGAGCCTCAGCCGACGGCCGCGCCGTCCGCGAGGCGGCGCCGTCCTTGCGCGTGGGACGCGGAGCGCCCGCGCCCTGGCGCACGACCTGGTCCCGCTCGGAGGAGTCCCCGCGCCGGTCCGGCGCCTCCTTGCGCATGTTAGTGAAGGCGTCCGCCACGGTCTGCGAACCGCTCTTGCCCTGGTCCTGGTCGCCGTTCTTCTTCTTGTTCAGGGCGCGCGTGGCCATGTAGCCCGCCGCGACGGCGCCCACGCCCACGGCCCCGGTGCCGACCACGGCCCCCTTGGTGGCGAGCTTGGCGGCATCGGTGGTCAGCGACCCGGCCTTGCGCGTGGCCGTGCCCGCCGCGCGTGTGGCCCCCCGGGTCATCTGATGGCGCAGCGCGGAGTAGCCGCCCCCGCCCCCACCCCCGCCGCCGGAGGCACTGCCGGAGAACTGGATATTCGTCAGCGGTGTCCAAATGGCGTCCTTGTACTTGAGGACGGCCACGGTCAGGGCGCCGAGCATCACCAGGGCCAGGCCGTAGGGCTCAACTGAGGAGAGGATGACGTTGAGCACCAGGACGAGGATGAGCAGCATGGCCATCCACATCCAGATTTTGAGGAAGAGCCCCGCGAGCAGCTCGGCCCAGCGCAGCAGGACCCGGCGCCCCCACCCCGGGTGAATGCCCACGAGGAAGAAGATGGGGGAGAGCAGCATCAGCAGCAGGAAACCGAGTTTGATCACCAGCAGCCCGATGGCGGCCGCCAGGACCATCAGCCCGCCGGTCAGGGCCGCGGCCAGACCGACCAGCCCCGCAAGCGCGCGATCCCCGCCCTTGGCCCCGCGGAACATGTCCCAGGTGGGAGTGTGGGCGCTTTCGATCGCCGAGGAGATCTCGCCGAACTGCTCTTGGCGCTCTTCCACCAGGGTGTCGTAATACTCGTCGTTGCCGTCTTCGTCTACGTTGGTGCCC
The DNA here is from genome assembly GCF_008638355.1 of Nocardiopsis deserti. NCBI lineage: Bacteria > Bacillati > Actinomycetota > Actinomycetes > Streptosporangiales > Nocardiopsidaceae > Nocardiopsis > Nocardiopsis deserti. The sequence continues at coordinate 51,842 of NZ_VWVS01000027.1, forward strand.
ACGCTCAGGGACTCGGTACGGGTCAGCGCCTGCGCGTGGATGACGTCCCGAGCGTGTTCCTCGGCCAACTGTTCAGCGGCCGGCCCCGACCCGAACTCGCCCACGATCCAGGGGCGGCACACCAGCGACTCATACAGGTACTCGGCCTGCTGGCGCGCGACGAACTCGCGGTGGTCCTCCCCCACGCCCCGGACGACCTCCGGGGCCCCCGGGATGCACCGCCCGTCCGACCCGTCGTCGGTGACCGTGGTCACCGCCGACGTCATCAGGTTCTCACCGAAGGTCATGGCGCCGTTGACCATGCCCATGAAACTGGCGGGAGCGGACAGGATCCACAGCCCGGTGGTGGTCGCCGCCACCATCCAAATGACGCCTTCAAAGGTGAGCGTCGCCCGTTTGCGGACCAGGCCCCACCAGGCCAGGGTGACCGCGCCCAAGATCGTGATGACAGGCAGCAGCGGCCGCCAGATCTCATCACGCATGTGGTCGACCACGTCGACCACCACCGCCTCCAGTTCCTCCAGCGGCGGCGCGATGGCGAAACGCAGCGCCTCAATCGCGACCATGTCCACGGCCCGCGCCGTGCCCCACAAAATGCTGTAGAGGAAAGGCCACCCCTGCGTGCGCTGCTCATCGAAACAGTCTTCGCTGTCGATGATCACGAACCAGGTCGTGCCCGACATCAAATACTCTTCGTAGAGCCCTTTCCCCGAGCCCTCACTCCCGATCGGCGGAATGCGATCCACCACCGGCTCATTGTTCAGGACCGCATCCACGCCCTGGCCGGTCGTCGCCGGCTCAGGGGCGAGCTTCTCGTCACACCAGCTCAGCGCCGACGAGGACCCCGGCACCAGCACCAGGCAGGCCATCAGGAAAAACAGGGTCAACGTCAGGCGCCAACCTCGCCGCCGGGGGTCACGACGCTGCATGGGGAGTCCTTTCCGCGCGAGACCCCGGGACCGAACCGGTCCCGGGGCCGCGAGCGCTACAGGGGGTCAGGGGTACCGTCCTACCTGGGGGGCGAACCAAATAAGGCCGGAAGGGGCAATGCGCTTCATCCGATGAAGGATTCCTTCGTCTGATGAAGTCCAGCGCCGCAAGAACCGGCGCTGACCGTACTGATAAGAGCAGTTACCGGAGGTCAGAACCGGTCGATACCGGGACGAACCACGCCGGATCGCTAGACCACTCAAAAGCTCCGGATTGGCCTACCTCCTGACCTGCGCAAACGTTGGCCCATTGCCCCTTTCTGGCTTACTTGGTTCGCACCCCTACCTGGTCGGCTGCTTGCTGAACTCGCCACCCACCAGCGCGGCCAGCTCCAGGAACGCATCCCGCGTCGCCGGGGCGAGCAACTCCAGGTCGATCCGGTCATCGGTGCTCAGGTGCTCATCCACCGGCACCTGCACCACCGCGCGCGACCGGGAACGGAAATGCGCCATCATCTGGGGCATGTCGATCTGGTTATGCCCCTTCGTGCCCACCATGTTGATCACGGAAATAGAATTGCGGACCAGGTCCTTATAGCCGTTCTCTTCCAGCCAGTCCATGGTTTCCGCCGCCTTTTTCGCGCCGTTGATGGACGTGTTGGACACCACGATCAGCTGGTCCGTGCGGTCCAGCACCCCGCCCTCACCGCGGATCACATCGTGCAGAATCCCGGTACCGCAGTCGGAAATGCAGATGGAGTAGAAACGCTCCAGGATCTCGGTGACCTTCCGGTAGTCGGACGCCGAGAACGCATCCGTGATCGCCGGATCCTCATTCGAGGCGAGCACCTCCAGGCGCGACGGCGCCTGAGAGGTGTAGCCGCGCACGTCGTAGTACCCGCGCACCCCCGGATCCCGCAGCAGGTCCTGAATGGTCTTGGCCGTCTCCGTCCTCATGCGGCCGGCCAGAGTCCCTTGGTCCGTGTTCGCGTCGACGGCGATCACCCGGTCCCCGCGCAGGTCCGCCAGCACCGACCCCAGCACGAACGACGTCGTGGTCTTGCCGACCCCGCCCTTGATGCACATCACCGCGATGCGCCGATGCCCGCGCAGGTGCGTGGCTGCGGCCGCGCGCAGCACCCGGCGCCGCTGTTCCTTCGGGGACTCGCCCAGGTTGACCCGGCCGCCGGTCAGCCGGTACACGGCCCGCCGCCACGGCGAGGCCGGCATGCCCGTGCGGGAGCGGATCAGCCGCTCACTGGTCAGGTCGGCCGAGTTCTCCGGAGCCAGCGGCACCGACGGCGCCGAGGGCGTCGAGGACGCGGACAGAGCCGGAGGCACCGCAGGGGCCGGGAGGGGCGCCTCCCCCAGCATGAACATCCGGGACCCGCGATCACCCGGGACCGCACCGGGGCCCTGCGCGTCCAGGCCCGCGCCCTGGTCGCCGTCCTGGCCCGAGGCCGGGGGCGGGAACAGCGGCACCGGAGCACCGGCTCCCGCGTGCGGTGGCGCGTAGGGCGCCGGCGCCTGGTCCGGGCGGGGCTCGGCCGGGCGTTCGCCGTCCCCGGCGCCGGTGTGTGCGAACGGCGAGCGCGGCCGCGGGCCCGCAGGAGGGTAGGGCGGCGCAGCAGACGTCGACGCCGTCGGGGCGGCCGCCGGGCCGGGCGTGGCCGGTGTCTCCGGAGCCGGACCCGCGCCGGTGCCCGCGTTCTCGGAGCCCAGCGGCTCCGGCTCGGACCGCTCCCCCGCGGCCGACGGTTGGGCGGCGGTGCGCGGCGGCGCACTGCCCGGTACCCGGGTGCCCGACCAGGTGAGCGACCGGTCATGCGAGACCAGCTCATCAGCCGACGGCAGATCCAAGTTGTTCCCGTTGTCGGTACCCACGAAATCCCCCCTTGCAGTGAGTGACAGATAGTGAGGAGCGCGTCCTACTCGGTGGACACGCCCATGGCGCGCGCGAGCGCCACCGCGATGACCTCGATAATCCCGGGGACGTAGAAGACGAGCCCGATGAAGACGGCCAGGATGATGAACTGCGCGAAGCGCGTGATCTCCCGGGTGAACAGGAAGAAGATGGCCACGATGGACACGATGACCAGGAACAGCGGCCCGAAGAAGCCCCTCAGGAAGTCGGCCAGGCCGCCGGTGTCCGGGGCGGAGTCCGCCAGGTGCAGGACGGGGCCGGGCCCCTCGGCCGCGAGGTGAAGAACGCCGGGGTCGAGCGCGAGTGACAGAAGCATCTGGGAACCGATCGTGAACGTGAAGGGGAACCGAGGGACGAGCGCGGAAGGGGGCCGCGCCAGACGCTCAGGTCAAGTCAACCTGTGCGCCGGATCGCGCGTCTGCACGTGCATTTCGAGGGCATAGGGTGATCCTACCGAGCGGCCTTGGTTTCGGTCCATCATTATCTGCCATTGAGTGACCGCGTAGAGTGATGGTGGGGTGGCTGCGGGGAACCGAGCCCGCCCCTGTAGGGCGTCCTGACCGGGACTCTAGCCGGGAGGGCTGACAGAAACGGACATCTGGGGATACAAACCCCGTGACCGGAAACGGTCATCAGAAAGATGCACGCGACACGCCAGGAACTGCCGTGAGCGTTTCTGATATCTGATAGGTATAGGGCTATGAGTACATCGGCTACCCCGAGCAAGGAACCCAAGCAGAAGGGCGGACGCCCCTCGAAGGGCGACCGTCACGCGCGCTTGCTCCGGTTCGAGCTGAGGGTGAACAGCGCCCTGGAACGAGCCGCGGCCGCAGAAGGGAAGTCTGTGCAGGACTTCCTGGACGCGATCGTTGTGGAGAAGGTCGCCCCGTTCATGGAGGGGCCCGACCAAGGGCAGCTGATGACCGCCTAGACATGCGTGAGGCCCGGTCGGTTGACCGGGCCTGAGCACGAGATTTGAGTAGAGATCGCATCGCCTGCCACAGCCCGCGATCTCTGATCTGACAGAAAAAAACTTCATATGAACGGCTTGCGACCGTTCACCACGCATCACCACGCACATCCCGGCTTGCCGGCCGGTCTGTGCAAGGAGGTCCGTTTGCGGCGGACCACCTCAGCCGATTTCCGCGTCCCTCACCGGGCGGGGCCTTCGGCGTTCACAGGAGCTAGTAGAACCCGTGGAGCCCTCATCATACATGAGCCCCCCGGGTCTGGCCGAGTACGCCCGAAATCAGGGCGGGAACGCGCTGTACAGCGGCGTACGCGCGTCTCCAGGCCAGCCCCGTCCCCCGATGCCGTCACCCGCGCTGAGCAGGTGTGGAACGAGTTCACCCGCTGGCACGCCCCGCGTGGCCGCGTGCGGTGTGATGTGCGCACCGAGTCCGGCGAGTGGGCGCACCGCTACGACGACGAGGAGCGCGTCACCGCGCACCCGCCGCAGGGCCCGTACGCCGTCTACCTCGCCGACGAGCGCCGCCGGTTCAGGTTCGTGGTGTTCGACCTGGACGCCAAGAAGCACAGCGCGGAGCAGGTGCGCGAGGACGCGGCGTTCCTCGCCAAGCACCTGGACCAGGCCGGGTTGGCCTACCTGGTGGCCGCCTCAGGGTCCCCGGGCGGCATTCACCTGTGGGTGCCCGTGGTGGATCCGCGTGCGGTCGGGGCCCCGGCGCGGCTGGTGGCGCGCATCGCGCACGCGGCCGCGCACCGCTGCCCCACCGTCGACAAGAGCGCGCTGCTCAACCCGTCCACCGGGTGCGTGCGCCCGCCCGGTGCCCCGCACCGCAACGGCGGGTACTCCCGCCTGATCGAGCCGCAGGACCCGATGGCGGCCGCCGCCTACGCCGATGCCGCCCCCAACACCCTCGCGCGCCTGAAGGCGTTCGCCGAGGCGCTCGGCCCGGTGCCCGAGCCCGAGGACCCCGAGACGGCCGCCGGTTCGGCCGGGATCATCGACACCGAGGCCGTGCGGCTGGTCGGCCGCAGGCGGCCGATGCCGTCGACCACCGCGGCGTTGCTCGCCCAGGCCCCGGAGGCGGACGCCTCCGCGCACCTCGCGCGGATCCTCACCGGTCTGGCCCTGGCCCGCTGGTCGCTGGCGGACGTGCTCCAGGTGTTCGCAGAGCGCCCGCACGCGCCCGGGTTCGAGCACGTGCGTACCCAGGCCGTCGACGGCGGCCGCCGTCCGCGCAGCGGCGCCGACCAGCGCCGGTTGCTCACCCGGCAGTGGGGCCGTCAGGTCGCCTACGCGGCGCGTCTGCCCCGCCGGATCCAGCGCACCCAGGACACGCCGGAGATTCGGGCGCTGGTCGAGACCGTGTGGTGCGTGCAGCAGACGACCGAGATCCCCACCTGGTGGCGGCCCCAGTCGGGCCCCAGCGACGCCAAGGCCCTGCACTTCGTGGCCACGATGGCGCTGGAGGCGTGCACGGACACCGTGGAGATCGACGGGCGCCGTCTGGCGGACCGGGCCGGGATGGTGCATTCCACCGCCGCCCGCGCCCTGGCCCGCCTGGTCCTGGACGGCCGTCTCGCCCTGGTCCAGGAGGGCGAGGGACGCCGCTCCCACACCTACCGCCTGGTCCTGCCCGAGGCATGGGCGGCTCAGCAGGTTCGCGTCCTCCCCGAATCCCAGGGTGGGACACAAGCGACCCCAGCGCCCGCGGACGTGCCCCGGGACCTGACCCGCCAGGCCCTGCTGGACCAGCTCACCGGGCGCCTGGACCACGCAGCGCACGACGTATGGACCGAGCCCCGCGCACGACGCACGGGAGGTCTCGGCCGGCACGTGGAGACCACGGCGGCCGCACTCGCCCAGACCCCGAACGACACCGAGCTTTACACCATAGACTTCCTGGTCCGGCGCACCGGCTACCGCCCCCACACCATCGCCCGACACCTGCACACCCTCGCATCCTGGCACCTGGTGGCCACCGACTCCACCACCGGCCACCTGCGCACACGCCCCGACCGCTACGACGACGCCGCCCGCGCCCTGGATGTCGCGGGTACCCGCGCTCGCCGTATGGCCCGCTACGAGGCCGAACGGCTGGTGTGGGCCGCCTGGACGGGCGAGGTCGAGGCCCTGCGCGCCCCCCGCGGCTCCCTGGCCCACATGACCGGACGCCGCCGCACCCGCTACCCCCGCACCCGCACCGGCCGCCCCGACCACGCCGCCGCCCGCGCCCAGGCCCTGGCCGCCGCCGCGTGAGACAGCCGCGCCACCACCACGGCGACCGCCCTCCCCGAGGAGACCACTATGACCGCCACCGCCCCGGACCTGGCCGCCCACCCCGCCGTGCGAGCCGTGCGCGCCGACATCACGGCCGCCGTCGAGCGCCACGCGACCCTTTCTGCAGGAACCCCCGGCGCCGACCCCGAGCGTGTCGGCCGAGCCCTGGCCCAGGCCGCCCAGGCGCTGGAGGAGGACCCCGCCCTGTGCCTGGACCCCCAGACCCTGCGCTGCGTCGACCTGGTCGCCGAACTCGTTCGCCAGCTCGGCCCGCTCACCCGCCAGGCCGCCCTGGTTGCCGAGGCCGAGCGCCTGGAGCAGGACACCGGCCTCACCGAGCCCGAGCGGCGCCGCGCCCTGGCCCGGCTCGGCAAGCTCAATCCCACCGCCCCCGACCAGGTCGAGGAATTGGCCGAGCGCGCCGAGGAGATCGCCGCCGAGCTGCGCGCCCAGGCCGCCCCCGGCAGGGGCACCCCCGAGCGACGCCGAGCCCTGGCCCGTGCCCGCCTGGACCGGCGGGCTCTGGCCGAGGCCGCCGCCCTGTTGCGCTACGCGGTGCGCGACGCGGCCGCCATCGTCCCCGACCTGCCCGAGGTCGCGGCAGTGCTCGCCGCCGCGGCGGCCGCCGACCAGGCCGCCGCCCTCACCAGGGCCGCCCGCGGAGGATCGGCCGCCTGAGAGACCCCAGAGCAGCGCGACCACGACGGTGAGCAGGTGAAACAGCCTGCCCTCGGGCCCCAGGCATCCCGAACCGAACTTTCATTACATTGCATTTCATTTTGTTTCATCATGTTTTGATAAAACAGAATGTAATGATAGTCTGGGGTCATGCCCACGACGAAGAGCACCACCGCCCCGGAGCCCCTGGCCGCGCCCGTCGGCGCCCTGGTTCTGTGGGAGTACGGCCCCCACAGCGCTCCCACCGCGCACCTCACCGTCCAGGTCAGCGCACGCGGCCGCCGGGAGGCCCCCCGCCGCAACGCCGTCCTGTCCCTGGCCTCCGCCTACGGCGTGCGCGCACGCCGCACGCACCTGGAGGAGCAGAGGACCGGCAAGAACACCACGTGGACGTACGTGGGCGACCACCCCACCCAGGTCGACCTGGTCGGCAGGGTCGACGACGTGACCCGCATGGTCGCGGCCCTGCCCCACGTCCTGGCCGCGATCGAGCGGACCGCCACCGCCCACGTGAAGACGTTCGGCCGCTGGCTGCGCCACACCGAGGCGGGCGAGTACGAGGCCGACGCCCCCCAGATCCCGGCTCTGCTGCGCCGCTGGCGTCGCGAGTTCGTGGAGGCCCTGGCCGGCCGGTTGGCGATCGGAACCGCCCTGTCGGCCGATCCCGTCGACCCGGACACACCGTGGACGTACCAGGTTCACCGCGTGGCCGCCGCCCACGTCGAGGCCGCCGGATGGGACCTGGCCCAGTGGCAGGACCCCGCGGCCGCCGCGGCGATCCTGGACGGCGCCGTGCGCCGCGACATGTCGACCCCCGCCGAGGAGCGTCTCCCCGAGCGCGTCACCTGCGACATCGAGCCCGAGCGCGAGAGCGTGTGGGAGGAGGCCAGCCGCACCCGCGCCGCCCGCATCCAGGCGAGCACGGATGCGGCCCTGGCCGAGTACGAGGCCGCCGAGCGCGAACGCCAGGACGCGCCCGAACCCCGCCGTGCCGACGAGCCCGGCGTGGTCGCCCCGGGCATGTACGCGGACCTGGTCCCCGGGCACCCGTGGCGCACCCGCGCCCGCTCCAGCATGCTCGGCGGTGTGCTGGTGAGCATCGGCCCCCGCGCGTCGCGCATCCACGCCCGAGGACGCATCTACAGCGTGCCCAACACCGAGCTGACGGTGAGCACGGCACGGGGCCCGGTCGCCGTGACCCTGGACGAGCTGCGCACCCGCGATGTGGAACGCGCCCTGGACCTGGCGGAGGTGTTCGGCACCTGGACCGTGGCCGACCACCTGGAGCACGCCCAGCGCGGCCGCCGCCCCGCCCTCGTGCCGTGCCCGGCGCGGCCCGCGGTCGCCGAGCAGCCGCCCCTGTTCGCCGCCGAGCCCTCCACGCCGGGCCGGACGCCGGAGGAGACCGCCGGTCCCCTGGTCGTGATCCCGTGCAGCGCCAGCAAAGCCACCCGCCCGGCCCCCGCGCGGGAGCTGTACACCGGCAGCTACCACCGCATGTGCGCGGCCGCCGCCGAGGCGCTCACCGCCCGAGGCGGGCGCGTGCTCATCCTGTCCGCCCGCCACGGCCTCATCGAGCCCGCCCAGGTACTGGAGCCCTACGAACACCGGATGGGCCAGCTCGGTACCGTCACCGCCGAGCAGCTGCGCGCCCAGGCCGCCCGACTCGGCGCCGCCGACGCCGACCAGGTCGTGATCCTGGCCGGACGCGCCTACGCCCAGGCCGCGCGCGCGGTGTGGCCCCACGCGCTCACCCCGCTGGCCGGAACGCGCGGGATCGGCCACCAACGCGCCCGGCTGGCTGAAATCATCAGGTCATCGACCCTGCCCACCACGACGACCTACGAGGCCACCGCAGCATGAACACCACCACCGAGCCCACCACCGACGAGCACACGTGCAGGTTTCCCGGCTGCGGCCGACTGCTGGACTACTCCGGCAAGGGCCGCCCGCCCAAATACTGCGGTCAGCGCACCGACCCCGACGGCCCGCACCTGCCGAGCAACCCCGTCCACAGCGCCGTGAGCGCGTGGCAGGAGCGCGACCGCATCGCCCGCGGACAAAACCCCGCCCAAAGCGGCCAGGCCCAGGAGGAGAGAGACCGGCCAGTCACCACGAGCACCCAGCGCGCCGCCCAGCTCGGGCAGAGCCTGACCGGGCAGATTGACGGCCTGGTCGCCGTCCTGAACGAGGTGGTCGACAAGATCCAGACGGCCGGCGATCCCGAAGCCGCGGCCGCCGAGATCGACGCCGCCCAGGCCCGTGCCGCACAGCAGGTCAGCGCGGCCAAGCTCGCCCAGGTCGAGGCCGAAAAGCGTGCCAGCACCGCCGAGAAGGCGCGGGACAAGGCCGAGGAGAGCGCTCAGGCGGCCGCAGAGGTCACCCGCGAGGCCATCGAGGCGATGGAGCAGGCCCAGCAGCGCGCCGAAGCCCTGACCGTGGAGGCCAACGGGCGCATGCAGGCCATCGCCGCCACCGCCGCGGCCGACATCGAGCGCGCCCACGCCGACGCCGCCCGGAAGGTCGAGGCGGCCGAGGCCGACCGGGACGCGAAGGTCGCCAAGGCGCAGGATGCCGCCGAGAAGGCGCGCACCGACGCCGAAGCCAAGGTCACCGCCGCCCAGCAGGAGCAGAAGCGTGTGACCGAGCAGGCCGCGGCCGACGTCGAGCAGGCGCGCACCGACGCCGAAGCCAAGGTCACCGCCGCCCAGAACGCCCAGGGCCAAGCCGAGAGCCGCGCCGCGCGCGCCCAAGCCGAACTCGAAGCCCTCACCCAGGCGGCCGACCGCGAGCGCGCCACCACGAACGAGCGCCTGAGCGAGTACAAGACCCGGATAGAAGAACTCACCAAGCGCGTGGCCACCGCCGAGCGCGACCTCGGCGAGGAGCGCACGGACCGTCGCGGCTACGCCGACCAGGCCAAGCAGCTGCGCGAGCAGGTCGAGCAGCTGCGCGCCCAGCTGGCCGACCGCGACCAGACCACCACCACCTGACCGCGGAGTTATCCACAGGCCACCGATCCGCGGTAGCGCGCCGCGCCGGCCGCTGCCCAGGGTGGAGAAACCACCCCGACCGAGAGGAACCGCCGTGTACGCGATCTACGACGACCAGACCGAGGACCGCCTCAGCACCGGCCACGTCACCGTCGAGCAGGCCCAGGAGCACATGCGGACCCTGCTCACCCGCACGCGCGAGCAGGTCGAGGCCACCGGCGACAGCGTCGCCGGGATGGTGCTGGAGTGGTCGATCCGCTCCGAGGAGACCGGCCACCCCGTGGCCTGGCACTACGGCCCGCCCCCGATCACCGCCGTCTACGAGTGAGCCCGCAGGCCCCCACACCGCCCGGAGGAGACCGGCCGATGAGCACGCCCCCCACGGACACCACCACCACCGACACCGCCGAGCAGGACCAGGAGCAGGCCGACCAGGTCCCCGCCCCCGCGCGCCCCGACACCGAGCAGGCGCCCGCGGCCGCCACCCCCGAGCCCCGCCGCCCTGTGCAGGAGGACCCGACCGCCCTGGCCGAGGCCGCCGCCGTCGAGGCCACCGCCGATCTCGCCCGCACCGACACCGCGAACGCGGCCCTGGCCGGTCTGTCCGGTGTGCTGCTGACCATCCTGGTCGCCGGAGCCGGTCTGACCAGCGCCGACGGAGGATTCCCCGCCGTGGCGCAGGTCGCCATGGGCGCGGCCGCCGCTGTCCTGGCCGTCGTCCTGGTCATCCTCGCGGCCGCCATGTGGCCCCGCCACGGAGGCAGCGGAGGAGTCCCGCACTACGCGCGCCTCACCCCGGCCGACCTGACCGCCGAACTCGCCCAGGCCGCCGCCGACCCCGCCCGCTGGCACGCCGAGCGCGCCAGAGCCAAAGCGGCGATCGCCGTGCGCAAGCACCATCACCAGCGAGCGGCAGCCGCAGGGTTGGCCCTGGCCGGTGTGCTGCTGGCCGTGGCCACCGTCGTAACCATCACGCTCACCTGACACGGAGGAGACCCCCGATGGCACCCCCGAGCCGCACCCGTACGGCCCGCCCCCGACGAGGCGCCGCACCCGCCACGCGCCCGGCCGGGGGCGCCCCCTCCCCCGAGCAGGCCGCCGCCGAGCGCGCCGCGGCCGCCCGTTGGGCCGCCGCCCTGATCGGCGACCCCAACGCCGTCATACTCGACACCGAGACCACCAGCCGCGCCGAGCGCGGCCGCGTGGTCGACCTGGTCGTGACCGACACCGCCGGGTGCGAACTGCTGCACACCCGCATCAACCCAGGCCCCGGCGTGGTCATCGACCCCGAGGCCGCCGCCGTCCACGGCCTGACCGCCGCCCAGCTCGCCGACGCGCCCCCGTTCGCCGCCGTCGCCGACGCCCTGACCCTGGCCACCGCCGGACGCACGGTCATCGCGTGGAACACCCCGTTCGATCGGCGGATCCTGGCCGGGGAGTACGCCCGCCTACTCGGCAGCGTCGAGGCCGGCCAGGCATGGGCCACCCGCGCCAATTGGGAATGCGCCATGCGCCAGCACGCCGCATGGACCGGCCAGTGGAACAGCGAGCGCGGCGCGTGGAAGTGGCACCGGCTCGCCGTCGTGGGCGCAGGCGACCACACCGCCGCCGGCGACTGCCGAGCCGTAGCGCGCGTACTCGCCGCGATGGCCCAGAGCGCCGAACCCGCCCCCGTGCCGCCCCCGCGCACCCACACCCCGACGCGCAGCGTGCGCATGCGCCTGGAGGGAGACCGCGACGCCATCGACGCCGTCGCCCAGGCCCTGGCCGAAGGCCGCGCCCACGTCGAGCACCTGGACGCCCCCCGCCCCGGGCGCCGTGGCGGATACCTGGCCTACGGCCGACTCGCCGCCGGAACGGAGTCGACCCATGTCTGAGCACGTCGACCTGTTCGGCGACCTCATCCCCCAGCCCCCGCACCCCTCCGAGGAAGCAGCGCCCGCGCGGCGCCGCCGCGGCCCCGCCGCCCGTCTGGACGCCGATGTCTGGACGGCGTTGCTGACGTGCGAGGAGACCGCCACCGCCTACAGGGCCGCCATCTACCGGCGCGGCGAGGACCAGTGTTGGCCGTGGTGCCAGGCGCTCAGCGACTCAGGGCACGGCAAGTTGAAGGCCGGTCGAGCCGGAGGAGGCGCGGCCGCCGGACGCACGGTCACCGCGCACGTCTACGGCTACCAGCTCCACCACCGGCGGCTGATCACGCCGACCCTGGCCGTCCCGGACCCGGTCGTGGCCCACCGATGCGACGAGCCGTCGTGCCAGAACCCCGGCCACTGGGAGCTGATCGACCGAGGCGACAACATCCGCGCGTACCACCAGCGGAAACACACGTTTCCGCTCAACGACACCCGCACCCGCACCGGCCGCAAGAGCGCACGCGCCGAGGCGTTGCGCGACGCCATCCGCCAGGCCCAGGCCGCCCACGAGCGCGCCCAAGCCCTGCGCGAACGCGGCGAGGCCGTCCCCGACGACCTCCAGGCCGCCGCCGACGTCGAGGCCGTCCTACGCCGCGCCAGCGAGCAGGGCAGACCGCCCGAGCCGCTCCCCCTGTTCTAAAAGCCCCGCGGCAGCACCACGAGCGACGACGTTTTCCCAGGTAATGGCGCGCGCCCATCCCCAGATGTGACACGCGCCATAAAAAATGGCCTCCATATGGTACAGTTGCTTTACCATCTGTGCTATCATGGTGATACACCAAACGGAAAGGGGGTGAAAAGACATTGACGAACGAGATTGATCGCCGCATGGATCAGCTCATCGCCGCCGCTGTCCGGCAGGGGTACCAGGTCTGCCAGGACAAGAATGGCCGGTGGAGCTTCCGCCGCGACGGGGTTGCCATCTTCTTCGATGAGACCCCGGCCACGGCCATGGAGCTGCTGACCATGCTCAACACCCTGCGTGGTAACGGCTTGGTCTTCCCCGAGGAGTAACCAGGCCCGGGGCCGCCCCAGCCAGGGGCGGCCCCACACGGCGATCAATCACCTTGCAAACAAAATAACGCTACAAACAAAAGGATTGACCATGTGGAATATCACCATCCGCATATCAGGAATTGAACGGCCAGCCGACAGCGAGGCCGAACACAACCGCGCCGAGGCGCTCAGGGACGCCGGATCCGTCGTTACCTACCGCAGCACCGAGGGCGTACTCATCGCCCAGAGCCGCCCCGAGACGGCCGACCCGATCGAGGCCGCCGCCCAGGCGCGCGCCCGCGCATTCCAGGCGCTGGCCGAGGCCGGAGTCACCACCGCGCGCGTTCAGGCCCTGGACGTGGCCAGCGACGCCGAGACCCGGCGCCGCATCATGCGCCCCGACCCGCTGGCCGTGGTCGGAGCCGCCGAGGCCGGGAACATCCTCGGCAGGAGCGCCGGGCGCGTCTCCCAGTTGTTCGGCGAGGACTCCCCCCGTCGCGACCCGAGTGCGCCGACCCCCATCGTCAGGTCCGGCCGTGGAGACCTTTACCTCACGGCCGCCGTGGAGCTGTACGCCATGGAGCGGGACGCCACCCAGCGGCCCCACAAGTACGATTAGTAGCCAGCACGGCCCTGCTCTCACCTGGTTCGAGCAGGGCCCACGCGAAGAGGCCGCCGCCCCAGCCAGGGACGGCGGCCTCTTGCCATATGCCACCAGGCAGGCAGCGCACCAGCGCGCCCCGGCACAGGTCTGGTGGTACCCAGGGGCTCACGCCCCCGGGACCCCCTGTTCCGGTCGAGAACCCGGCGCCGACAGGACGCGCGCGAGCCCCCGAGGCAGGCGCCGGAACCCCGACCGGCCCGCCGGCCGCCCCTGCCGGCCACGTGTCAGCCGCGGTCGCGGTCGCGGTCGCGAAACTTGAAGCCGGTGAGCAACTCATCCACCTGCGCGCGCGTCCACATCCGGGTGCCGGCGGCGTCCGCCTGGTCGTGGCCGGCCAGACGCCCGCGGGAAGCCTCAGAACGGATGCGCCCGTACGTGAGTCCCGAGTACTCCGCGATCTCGCGCATGGTCAGGCGCCGTGAGGCCGGTATCCCCGGGTTCGTTGGCGGCAGCCACATCCACTCGCGCACCAGGGCGTCCACGTCCCCGGGGTCGTACTCCAGGGCGCGGCCACGGGTGCCGACCACGCGCACGCGCTCTTGCCACTCAGGCCGCCGCGTCCAGGTGTTGGCCACCAGCGACCGGGAACGACCGTACTTCTTGGCGATCTCGGCCACGGTGATGCCCGGCCGCCCGCTGTCTTCTACCATGGTCGTGTCGCTCACTTTCTTTGTGGGAGTCAATCAACACCGGGGCGGCGGGTCGCCATTGAGGAGCTGCGGAACCACTCGGTTCCAAGGCCCAGCCCGTCGCCCTTTTTCTGTACAGAGAGAGGCGCCCCGCCCCCGCAGGGACGAGGCGCCGCCGGTCATCAGTCGCCGAGTCGTTCGAAGTCCTCCGCGCCGTTCTCGTCCCAGAACGTCGCCGACTCCGCCGGTCCGGTGTACATCTCACCGGTCACCCAGCAGGCGGCCCCGAACTGGCAGGCCATGCACATCACGCCCCGGCATGCGCACCGGTAGTCGGTGACCACCAGGCGCTCCATGTCGTCGCGGGACTCTACCGAGACCCAGCCCTTGCCGGAGCAGTTGCGGCAGGCGTGCACGCAGGTGATAGCCATCGTGACCAACTCTCTCTGTGGATTTATCAACCAACCCGTTAGGCGGAGCGCCAACCCCGCCCAACACCTCTATTAAAGCACATCAAGCCATCGTTGTACAACACGCTGGCGGGGAGAAAACACCGCCGACCAGCACCGAGACCACCGCCGCCCGAGCCCGCGCGGACAGGACATCCCCGCCAGGCCCCCGACGACGAACGCCCCAGCGCGAGCAGCCCCGCCCAACCACAGAGAAGGCCCCCCGGCCGGATGCCGGAGGGCCCACGCGCTACCGCGCTACAGGAGGCCCAGACGCTTGCTGGCCATCTGGTGACGCTGCCAGCGCATCGCCGAGCCCGTCACCTCATCCAGCGGCGGCAGATCCCACAGCTGGCCGCCCACCGTGTAGGTAGCCGTCCAGGTGGCCCAGGCGCTTTCCCAGGCGGCCCCGTGGAGGATGACGAACCGGACCGGATCCAGCGTCATCACCAGGTTCCCCCGACCGTCAGGGTCGCTCTCAGCCGTCCGAGCGCCGATCTCGGGCCCGCCCACCTCAGCGGTAAGCCGCAGCCCCAGCGTCAACCGGTTGGCGGCGTCCGCCGGAGGCGGGGGAACCTCGCGCCCCGTCGGACCCTCCGGCCAGACCTGCTCTGCGTAGCGCAGCGCCACCGACCAGGACCGCATCCAGACGAGCAGAGCGTCCGCCCCGGTCACGGTGAGGATCAGGTGAGGCACCATCACGAGGATGGTTTCCCGCCAGACCTCAGGGTCGGGGGAGGTGAAGCCTTCCCCCCACGTGACCGTCGCGCGGGTGTGTGCACGAGTGACCAATGTGGTCTCCCTGTTCTCTGTGGATTTATCAACCAACTCGCCGCCAAGAGCGCCAACCCCCGGTGACATCTCTATTAAAGCACACATAACCACTATTGAGCAACACGAGACCGGTTCTGATCAGGTCTTTTTTCAGGGATTTCGTCGCCCCGCTGTGTTGCATAGTGATGGACAAGTGTGCTTTAATAGAGGTGTTGGAAGGGGTTGGCGCCCCACCAGCGCGGTTGATTGACAAATCCACAGAGAGAGCAGGTCGACATGACCGAGTTGGACCGCATCCTGTCCACCATCGAGGACACCGGGTTCATCGCCCGCGACACCCGAGACGGCGCGATCGTCTCCCGGGCGATCGTGTACGCCGTCGGCGGCACCCGCGTGGTGCTGACCAGCTGGGACGGGATCTCGCGCGACTACGAGGCCACCGCGTGCCGCACGCTGGCCGAGCAGCTCACCGGGTACCGGCAGGCGACCGGCGAGGAGGTCGCCGAGTTCGAGCGGCTGGAGGCCCGCCACCCGGCCCCCCAGAACTGGGACTAGCCGGACCGCCAGGGCCGCCCCGGATGATCCGGGGCGGCCCGCCCAGCCACCCGAACACCACGAGGACAGACAGGAGCGCCCATGCGCACGTACGAGGTCAAGGTGACCGAGGAAGTCGAGTACACGGTGAGGGTCGAGGCCGAAAACGCCGAGGAGGCCGAAGAGATCGCAATCGACATGATCACCGACGAAGACGGCGACGGCGACCGCGACCAGTACTGCACGGGAGTCCCCGAGCGGTACGCCGAAGTCCAGTACTAGAAGCCGAGGCGGCCGCCCCCGGGGGAGCCCCGAGGGCGGCCCGCCCCAGAGCCCCGCACGGGGCCCACACCGGCCAACGCGGAGGAACCCCACCCCCCGCACTGGCCCGCACAGGAACACCACCGACACAGGGAGAAACCATGCAGGAGTTCCACAGCCAGGTTCGCACGCCGCTGCTGGCGTTCGCCGAGCAGCTGGCCCAGGCCGACAGCGCGCAGCTGGCCGACCTGATCAGCGAGCTACTGCTCGCCGGACGCGACGGCGCCCGCATCCGACCCGACGAGGTCATGCGCCAGGTCGCCGCCAACCTCGCCGAGGAGGACGGGGAGACCGACAGTGTCACCGCTACCGTGCGCCTGCGCCTGGTGGCCATCTACGGCGGCCTGCGCATGGACCGCAAGCAGTTGCCCGGGGCCCTGCGTGAGGCCCTGGCCGGAATGGCCGTCAGCGTCGAGGAGGAGGAGATCCTAGAGCGCCTCTACCCGGTCGTGCGCGTGGAGACGATCGAGTTGCACGACCAGGACGACTAGGACCCAGGACCCCGCCGCGGCGGGCCCC